>MSTD01000018.1:9170-69774 GCA_001942045.1 Mycolicibacterium porcinum | reverse complement strand
GCGGCGCCGGAGCCAACGGCGGCAGCGGTGGCAACGCCGGCGCGTTCGGCGGTAACGGCGGCCGCGGTGGGGACGGCGTCAACGGGGGCGACGGCGGCAACGGCGGTAATGCCGGAATGTTCTCGCTGTTCGGAAGCGGCGGCGCCGGCGGTAATGGTGGCGAGGGTGTCGTCGGAACGAACGGCTCGACCGGCGCCAAGGGGGCCGACGGCGCCAACGGCGAGGACGGTGCCGACGGTGAGACGGGCGCCAACGGGACTGATGGCGAAGACGCTGCCGATGGTGCGGATGGCGTGAACCCGGCCGGCGCTGCCGGTGCCAACGGTAAGAACGGGACCGGCGGAATCGGCCCGGGTGCGTCACGAAGCGGTGAGGACGGCGGCGCCGGCGCGCCAGGTGGCAACGGCGGAAATGGCAACGGCAATGTCAGCCCCGGCAATGTCGGCGGCGCCGGAGGTAACGGCGGCGACGGAAACATCGCAGGTGCCAGCGGTGGCAACGGTGGCACCGGCGGGGTAGGAGCCTGGGGCGCTGACGGTGGCAAGGGCGGCAACGGTGGCGACGGCGCGCAGGGCGCGGCCGGGCAAGCCGGCGGTAACGGTACAGACGGGACCGCCGGTGGAGCGGGCACCAACGGACAGGCCGGAACCAACGGCGGCAACGGCGTTCAAGGTGGCACCGGTGCGACCGGTGGCACGGGCGGCGCCGGCGGCAAAGGTGGAAACGGCGGCAGCGCAGGCCTGTTCGGCATCTTCGGATCCGGCGGAGCGGCCGGCAACGGCGGTCAAGGCGGCACAGGCGGTACCGGTGGCACCGGCGGTCAAGGCGGCGACGCCGGTGATGGCGGCAACGGCGGGAACGGTGGTGCCGGAGGCCAGGGCGGTGCGGCCGGTAACGGTGGCTCCGGTGGTGCCGGAGCCGATGGCGGCAACGGTGGCAACGGTGGCAACGGTGGTCTGACGGCCGGCGCCGTTGCAGCACCTCCAGGGACACCCGGCCTGGGCGGCCTTGGTGGTGCGGGTGGCGCCGGAGGCGAGGGCGGCGCGGCGGGATCTGCAGGTGCCGCCGGTGCCGGCGGAGCAGGTGGCTCCGGCGGAGCAGCAGGCAGCGCCGGCACGGCGGGTGCCGGCGGCGCTGGTGGCAGCGGCGGATCCGGCGGCCAGGGCGGAGCCGCGGGTACTGCGGGATCCGGAGGAATGTTCGGGTCGGGTGGCAAGAGCGGCACGTCGGGCAAGACCGGCACCAAGGGCAGCACCGGCGCGACCGGTGCGACCGGGGCCTCCGGATCGGCGGGCACTGCCGGCCATGCCGGTGCGGCCGGTGCGACTGGCGGCGCCGGATCCGCCGGCCACACCGGTGCCACCGGAAAGGCCGGTACCAACGGGACGAACGGGCAGACCGGGAAGCGAGTCACGCCCACGGCGTAGGCGTTGGGAACATGAGAGCGACGGCGGGCCTCTCGATCACGTGCGGCCCGCCGTCGTTCACTCACTCAGCGCGCCGCACACACCGAAAACCGATGTGGCTCATGCCCGTATCCACCATCTGCGGCCGCCGGGCCGCCGGGCGGTACCGCATGCAGTAGCTGTCGGCGCACAGGAACGAGCCGCCTTTGATCACCTTCCGGCCGATTTGGAACTGCGGCTGGCTCGGGTCGAAGGTGTCTTCGGCGCAGCACGGTGTGGTGGCCCGGTCCTCGCCGTACCAGTCGGTGGTCCACTCCCAGACATTGCCGGCCATGTCGTACAGGCCGTAGCCGTTGGGTTCGAAGCTGCCCACCGGTTTCGTTGTGCCATAACCGGTGTCGGGCAGGTAGGGGAACTCACCGTGCCAGTAGTTCGCCAGCCGCTGGCCGGGCTGCTCCGGCTCGTCGCCCCACGTGTACGCCGCGCCGGAGATCCCACCCCGGGCCGCGGTCTCCCACTCGGCCTCCGTCGGTAGTTCCAGGCCGGCCCAGTCTGCGTACGCCGCGGCATCGTCAAAGGCGATGTGTACCACGGGATGCTGTTCACGCCCCTTCAGCGACGACCGTGGTCCACGGGGATGATTCCAGCACGCACCCGGCGTCCATGCCCACCACTGGTTGATGTGGCGGAGATCCACCGGGCCGGTGGTGCGCTGGAACACCATCGAGCCGGGCACCAGATTCTCTGCTGCCGCACCGGGGAAGTCATCGGGATTGACCGGTCGCTCGGCGACCGTGACATAGCCGGTGGCGTCAACGAACTCGGTGTAGTCGGCGTTGGTCACCTGATGACGCTGGATCCAGAACCCGGCGGTCGAGACCTCGCGTGCCGGCGCCTCTTCCGGATAGTGCGTGTCGGAGCCGAGGATCGTCATCTGCGCCGGAATCCAGACCAGATCGGTTGCCGTCATGCATCGACTCTGCGGTGAGGGCGAGGGCTACTCGCACGTGTGCGCCCTGGATGCAGAGTCGAAGACCTCGGTGCGAACTCAGTCAAAGACCGTGGTCCAATCGTCACGCATACTGGCCACGGCCCAGCCCCGTTCGGTGGCCAGCCCCAACACCTTCTCCGCGCCTGCGGTGTAATCGAATTCGCGGTCACTGTCGTCGTGACGCACCAGCATGCTCAACGACGGTCCCGGCCCGGAGTCTGTGTACTCGAGCATCTGGATATCGCCGTTGGAGTTCCCTGCCGCGAAGATCGGTCGTCTACCGATACGCCCCCAAATGCGGACCGCCTTGACCGGACCGTCATTCAGGAATTCCGGCGTGGCCGTCGTCTTGAGTTGCCCGTCGACGAAGTCCAGCCCCACCGAACTGCCGATCACCCGCTCCGGCGGAACGCCGTACATCGACGTCGTCACCGGACGCATGAAATCACGGCCACCGCCGGAGACGATGTAGTTGGTAAAGCCGTTGGCCTCCAGGTAGCGCAGCAACTCGATCATCGGCTGGTACCCGCAGCGGGTGTACGGCCGGCCCAGGGTCGGGTGCTGCGCCTCGGCGAAGAACGCCTTGATCCGGGCGGCGTGGTCTTCCACCGTGAGTCCGGCATAGGCCGAAAGGATCCCGCCGGCAAGGACTTTGAGGGCCGAGTCATCACCGTTGTAGTGCTTGGTGACGGCATCGCCGAACCAGGCCAGGTCGCCGGAGGCAGCAGCGGTGTAGGGCTGCTTGGCGGCCAGCGCCGGGTCGGCCGCGGCCTGCTCGGCCAGTCGGCGCACCAGGAAATCCAACTGGATGTAGGCCGGCTTCTCACACCAGAGAGTGCCGTCGTTGTCGAACACCGCGACGCGCTCCTCGGGAGCCACCTGCTCGGTGGCGCGCCCCACGAAGTCGACGATGGCCGACTTCGTGGGCCCGTCGTTCCAGGAGTCGAGCATCTAGTCGGCCGCCAGGAACGAGTTCAACTTCTGAACAGCGTGGTTGATCGTGAACGACGCCGACTCCTGGCGGGGCGGAAACTCTTTGAAGGTCTCCAGGAACTTCGTCACGATCGTGCTGCCGTAGAACGCGATGTAATCGTGATCGAGCCACCAGTCGTAGTACGTGTTCGACGTGATGTCGCCGCGCTCATAGGGATCGGTGCGCAGGTTGAAGATCTTCGGGGCCCGCAGCGGGGTGAACGGCTCGGCCCAGATCTGCAGCGTGCCCTGGCAACGCTGCTCCTGGAACACGACTTTCCAGTTGTGGAACCGCAATCCGAGCACATCGCAGTCATCCGAGAAGTAGATGAAGCCCTTGCGCGGGCTCTCCTCGACCTCGCCGGTCAGGTAGGGCAGCAGGTTGAACGCGTCCAGGTGGACCTTGAACGTCTTGTCGCCGACCTTGTGACCCGCCTTGAGCTTCTCGATGATGTCCGGCTCTCCGGCGGCGGCCAGGAACGTGGGAAACCAGTCGTGGTGCTGGATGATCTCGTTGGAGATGCTGCCCGCCTTGATCTTTCCGGGCCAGCGGATCATCTCCGGCACCCGGAAGGCACCCTCCCAGTTGGTGTTCTTCTCGCTGCGGAACGGCGTCGTCGCGCCGTCGGGCCAGGTGTTGGCGTGCGGCCCGTTGTCGGTCGAGTAGATGACGATGGTGTCCTCGGCGATTCCCAACTCATCGACCAGGTCGAGGAGTTTACCGACGTGACGATCGTGGTCGACCATCGTGTCGTGGTACGGCGATTGCCAAACACCCGCTTGGCCAACCGATTCCGGCTTCGTATGGGTCCGCAGATGCATGTGGGTGGTGTTCATCCACACGAAGAACGGAGTGTCCGCCGCGACCTGACGCCTGATGAAATCCACGCAGGCGTCGGTGGTCTCGTCGTCGATGGTCTCCATCCGCTTCTTCGTCAGCGGTCCGGTGTCCTCGATCCGTTGCTTGCCCACCGGGCCGAACTTGGGGTCGTCGGGTTCGGTGGAGACCTCGTCGGTGGCCCACGATCTGATCACGCCGCGGGGGCGCTGCAAATCGGCCAGGATCGGGAACTGTTCCTTGGTCGGATAGTCCGGCAGTTCGGGTTCTTCCTCCACGTTGAGGTGGTAGAGGTTGCCGAAGAACTCGTCGAATCCGTGCGCGGTTGGCAGGTATTTGTTGAGGTCGCCGAGGTGGTTCTTGCCGAACTGCCCGGTGGCGTAGCCGAGCGGTTTGAGGCATTCGGCGATGGTCGGGTCCTCGGCCTGCAGGCCGACGTCGGATCCCGGGAAGCCGACCTTGCTCAGGCCGGTCCGGTAGACGCTCTGCCCGGTGATGAACGCGGAACGGCCTGCGGTGCAACTCTGTTCGCCGTAGGCATCGGTGAAGATCATTCCCTCGCGGGCGATGCGGTCGATGTTGGGCGTCTGATACCCCATCAACCCCATGCTGTAGCAGCTGAGGTTGGAGATTCCGATGTCATCGCCCCAGATGACGAGAATATTGGGCTTTCCGTTCGGCATGGTCCGGCTCCCTTCAGTCCTTGGCCAGGAATGCGTGCAGCTTCTCGACCGCGTGGTCGATGCTGAAGCTCGCCGGTGGGTGCCGCGGCTTGAACTCCTCGAACGTCTCGAGGAATTTCGTCGCCATCGCCGTCGCGTAGAACACGAAGTAGTCGTGGCGCAGCAGCCACTCGTAGTACGTGTTGGACGTGATGTCGGCGTACTCGTAGGGGTCGGTGCGCAGGTTGAACAGCTTCGGCACGCGCAGCGGGGTGAACGGTTCGGCCCAGATCCGCAGGGTGCCCTGGCAGCGCTGTTCGGCGAAGACGATCTTCCAGTTCTCGAACCGCATCGCGACCAGATCACCGTCGTCGGAGAAGTAGAAGAAGCCCCGCCGAGGGCTCTCGTCGACCTCTCCGGTCAGGTACGGCAACAGGTTGTAGCCGTCGATGTGCACCTTGTACTCGGTGTTTCCGTCGGCGCCGGCCTTGTGGCCCTTCTTCAGCTTCTCGCTGATGTCGGGGTCACCGGCGGCGGCCAGCAGCGTGGGCAACCAGTCGTGGTGCTGGATGATCTCGTTGGATACGGTGCCCGCCTTGATCTTTCCGGGCCATCGGATCAACTCCGGCACGCGGAAGGCGCCTTCCCAGTTGGTGTCCTTCTCGCTGCGGAACGGCGTGGTGCCGGCGTCGGGCCAGGTGTTGCGGTGCGGCCCGTTGTCGGTGGAGTAGATGACGATCGTGTCCTCGGCGATGCCGAGTTCGTCGAGCACGTCCAGCACGGTGCCCACGTTGCGGTCGTGATCGATCATCGTGTCGTGGTACGGCGACTGCCACAGGCCGGCCTGGCCCCGACTTTCCGGCTTGGTGTGGGTGTAGAGGTGCATGTGGGTGAAGTTGCACCAGACGAAGAACGGATTGCCCGCCTCGTGCTGGCGCTTGATGTAGTCGACGGTCGCGTCGGCGATGTCCTCGTCGATGGTCTCCATTCGCTTGGTGTTCAGCGGGCCGGTGTCCTCGATGGTCTGCTTGCCGACGGGCCCGTACTTGGGGTCGTCGGGTTCGGTCGAGACCTCGGTGGTGGCCTTGCACTTCAGCACGCCGCGAGGCTTGGCCAGGTTGTACAGCCGCGGATAGCGGTCCTCGTGCGGGTAGTCGAAGTTCTCGGGCTCTTCCTCGGCGTTGAGGTGGTAGAGGTTGCCGAAGAACTCGTCGAAACCGTGGACGGTCGGCAGGTATTTGTTGAGATCACCGAAATGGTTCTTGCCGAACTGGCCGGTGGCGTACCCCATCGGCTTGAGCAGTTCGGCGATCGTCGGATCCTCGGCGGACCAGCCGATGTCGGCTCCGGGTATGCCGACTTTGCTCATTCCGGTGCGGTACACGCTCTGGCCGCTGATGAACGCCGCCCGACCTGCCGTGCAGCTTTGCTCACCGTAGGAATCGGTGAAGCGCATGCCCTCGTTGGCGATGCGGTCGATGTTCGGTGTGCGGTAGCCCATCAGCCCGTCGCTGTAACAACTCAGGTTGCTGATGCCGATGTCGTCGCCCCAGATCACCACGATGTTCGGTTTGCCGTTTGGCATGGTTGGCTCCTTGCCCCTGCGTTGTGCCCCGACCCCGAGTCCGACCTTAGGCGTTCGCTCACGGGCAGGACGGCGCTTCGCGCGCCTGTCGCCGGAAATTTACGCTTTCGCCGGATCGGGCGGTGGTAAGACCAGAGCCATGAGTGAGCCGAGAGTCCGCGATGCCGTACGCACCCTGCATCCCGGCTACTTCGCACTCGTCATGGCCACCGGGATCATGTCCATCGCAATGAATTACCACCGCGCCCATGCGCTTTCGGTGATGTTGCTGTGGGTCGCGGTTGTTGCCTATCTGGTGCTGGTGGTCCTGACCGTGGTGCGCACTGCCCGCTACCGCCGTGAGTTCATGGCCGACCTGACCGATCCGAGTCGTGGGTTCGCCATGTTCACGTTCGTGGCGGCAACGTGTGTGGTCGGCACCAGGCTGGCTGCCGACGCCCATTACGGGCTCGCGTTCACACTCCTGGCAGTCGGCTGGGCGGCGTGGATGGTGCTGGGCTACGTGGTGCCGTGGACCGCGGTTCTCGGCCAGGCCGCCCGGCCAGTGTTGCAGCGCGCCAACGGAACCTGGTTCATCTGGGTGGTGGCCAGCCAGTCGGTTGCGGTGCTCGCCGCCGCATTGCAGCCCGAAATCGCGGCGGGCCGTCCGGAATTGGCGTTGTTGGCGGTGTTCTCGTGGTCGGTGGGGATATTTCTGTACGGTGCGGCGGGAATTTTCGTGGCGATCAGGATGCTGGTGTACCCGCTGCTGCCGGCGGATCTGACCGCGCCCTACTGGGTGGCGATGGGCGCCACCGCGATCACGGTGGTGGCCGGGGCCCGGATCGTGGAGATGGCCGACGCACCCATGGTGGCGGCCACCCGAGGCCTGATCGCGGGAGCCTCGGTGTTCTTCTGGGCCTTCGGTACTTGGCTGATTCCGCCGTTGATCGCCGCCGGCATCTGGCGGCACTGGATCCATCGCATTCCGCTGCGCTACGACGCCACCCTGTGGAGCATCGTCTTCCCACTCGGCATGTACGGCGTCGGCGGTCATTACCTCGGCCAGGCCGACCAGTTGCCGATCGTGGAGTACATCGGCTACGCCGAGAGCTGGATCGCGCTGGCGGTGTGGGCGGTGGTGTTCCTGGCCATGTTGCGCCACCTGTTCCTCACGCTCCGGCCTGGTGTCGGGGACGTATCCGGAGCACCCTTAGAGGTGGAGGGTGATTGACATGTATGACAAGGATCTGACCAACAAATGGCTCGTCGAGATCGAGTTCTCCGAAGACGACGTCCACACCCACGCATCGGCCCGGGCGCAGCTGCGCGACGACACGATGTCCACCACCGGTGACGCCTACCGAAATCCCAGAGATCCGGGAGCGCCGATGATCGGCGAAGAGATCGCCGCGGCCCGCGCGCTCATCGCGCTGGGCAGCGACCTACTGCATGCTGCGTCGGCACGCATCGAACAGTCGACGCACCATCCGGTGCACCTGTACCGCTGAGGGCGTGACGGTCTACGCGGTGACGGGCTGCTTGGGCCCGGACTCCATCTGGCGGAACAGGTCGACGTAATAGGGCATGCACTCGGCCATGGCCTGCTCGGTGGTGAAGAGCGGCTCGTAGCCCAAGTCGCGCTTGGCCTTGGCGATCGAGAAGTAGTTGTTTAGGTAAAGCCGTTCCACCGCAAGGGGTTCGATCAACGGCTCGGGCAACGCGAACTTGAAGTGCAGCCACTGCCAGGCCATCATCACCTTGTGCACCAGCTTGCCCGACACGTAGAACGTCGGTAGCTTGCGGCCGCACGCGGCGATGACCGGGCGGGCGAACTCGAACATGTTGATCGGCTCACCGTCGTTGATGAAGTACGCCTGACCGGGCGCGGTGCCACCGGGGACCAGGTGCTGGCCGGCCAGGATGAAACCGTGAATCAGGTTGTGCACGTACGAGTTGTCCAGCTTGATGTTCTTGTTGCCGACGAGCACCTTGACGTGCCCGGCGAGCACGTTCTCGAACACCTTGCGGAACATGGTCTGGTCGCCACGGCCCCAGATACCGCTGGGCCGGATCGAACACGTCAGCATGTTGTGCTTGCCGTTCTCGCCCAGCACGAACTTCTCGGCGACCACCTTGGTCTCGGTGTAGAGGTCGTTGAACCGGGCGGTGTAGGGCATCGTCTCGTCACCGTTGACGATGTCCTGCCCGCCCATCACCACACTGTTGGAGGCGGTGTAGACGAAGCGCTTGACGCCGGCCTCCTGCGCCGCGTGCACCAGGTTCTTGGTGCCTTCCACGTTCACGGCGAAGCTGCGCTGCCGGTACTCCTCGGTGACCGAGGCGCCGCCCATCAGGTCGATGATGGCGGCGGTGTGGATGACGGTGTCGATGTCCTTGACGGCGGCGGCCACGGTCTGCTTGTCGCAGATGTCGCCCTCGATGACCTCGAGGCCGGCGTGATCGCCCAGCGGGGACGGCGCACGGTCGAACGACCGCACCGAGTATCCGCGGTCGAGCAGCTCGGTCACCAGGTTGGCGCCGACGAAGCCGGAGCCACCCGTCACCAGGACGCGGCCGAGTTCAGTGGTCAGAGATGCGTCACCCATGCCGGGCAGCTTAACTGAAACAGGTTCCAGTTTCGAGCGCGATCGGCAAAAGAAGTTGCTGGATCAAGATTCTTCGGCCTCCCGTGCGGCCAGTGCCTGCTCAACCCGTTGCCGCGCTCCGGCTAAGTGCTCCTCGCAACGTTGTGCCAGCTTCTCGCCGCGTTCCCAGAGGTTGAGCGAAGCATCGAGGTCGAGTCCACCCTGCTCCAGCTGCTGCACGACGGCGATCAGCTCGTCGCGGGCCTCTTCATAGCCCAGTTCACTAATAGGCTTCGTACTCACTATGCTCGCGCCCCTTTACTCGCTACCGTCGCTGACGGCTGCAGCCTCATTGCCGTCGCTGACGGCGGTGATCACTCCGTCGGACACCCGCACCCGCAATCGGGTGCCTTCCGGCGCATCGTCCACTGAACGTAGAACCGTCGGCGCGCCTGACGCCGGGACCGCCTGGACCACCGCATAGCCGCGCGCCAGCGTCGCCGCCGGACCGAGCGCGGTCAGCCGCGCCGACAGATGGCCGATGGTGTCGGCCTCCGCGGCGATCTTCCGGGTGATGTCGCGTTGGGCGGTGGCCCGGGCACGCGCGATCTCGTCGGCTCGCGCGGTGAGCCCCGCCAGCGGTTGCGCCAGCACCGGGCGGTTACGCAACTGGTCCAGGTGGTGCTGCTCGCGATGAACCCAATTGCGCAGGGCGCGGGCGCTGCGCCGGTGCAGATCGGTGATCAACGCCTGTTCGGCCGCCGCATCGGGCACGATCCGCTTGGCCGCGTCGGTGGGGGTGGCCGCGCGCACGTCGGCGACCAGATCGGACAGGGGAGTGTCGGGTTCGTGGCCGATCGCACTGACCACCGGGGTGCGGCAGGCGACGATCGCCCGGCACAGGGTCTCGTCGGAGAACGGCAGCAGGTCCTCGACGCTGCCGCCGCCGCGCGCCAGGACGATGACGTCGACGTCGGGGTCGTCGTCTAGTGCTGCTAGAGCCTCGACGATCTGCGGAACCGCGTTGGGCCCCTGCACAATCGTGTTGCGGATCGCGAAGCGCACCGCGGGCCAGCGGGCGCCGGCGACGGTGGTGACGTCGCGCTCGGCAGCCGAGGCGCGGCCGGTAATCAGCCCGATGGTGTTGGGCAGGAACGGGATCGGCCGCTTGAGCCGCGGGTCGAACAACCCTTCGGCCTCCAGCAGGCGGCGCAGCCGTTCGATCCGCGCCAACAGCTCGCCGATACCGACCGCGCGAATCTCGCTGACCCGCAACGAAAATGTGCCACGGCCGGTGTAGAAATTGGGCTTGCCACAGATGATCACCTGCGTGCCCTCGGTCAGCTTGACCGGGGCATTGCGCACCAGATCACGCGGGCAGGTCAGGGTCAGCGACATGTCGGCCGCCGGGTCCCGCAGGACCATGAAGACGGTTTTCGAATCCGGGCGGACCTTGAGTTCGGTCAGTTGCCCCTCGACCCAGACCGTGCCGAGTCGGTCGATCCATTTGGCGACGCGGGTCGCCACCGCGCGGACCGGCCAGGGATTCTCCGGCGATTGACCCGGTTCGGTCACTTCGCGGTCGCGCGGGTGATCCTGTTGGCGAGCAGCGTGACAAACGGTGCACGGGCCCGGCCGGCCTCTTCATAGGCCAGCAGGGCCTCGAGGTCGGCGACCTTGAGTGACGTCAGCCGGGCGCGCAGCTGAGCCAGGGTGAGCGTGTCGTACCCGAGTTCACCGGCGATGGCCGGGGCTTCGCCCGCAGCCGCCGTGCCGGCGGCCTTGCCGTTCGTCGAGCCGGCCGACTCCGGCTCCCCGGTGCTGTAGAGGGCGAACCGTCCCTCGGTGCGTCGCTCACCGTCACCGGCCGCGTCGACGTCGTCCCCGGAGCCGGTGTCAGCCTCGAGGTCCTCGTCGAAGGTGGCCCACTCCGGCTGCTCATCCTTGGGCGGGAACAGGTGCTCGAGGGTCTCGTCACCCTTGACCACCAGCTCAGCGAGGTTCTGCTGAACGTGCATGACGAGGTTGGCCGCCTGACTGGCCACCGTCATGGGGTAGGTCAGAATCGTCTGAGGCAGCTTGCGGGTTTCTTCCAGGGCGGTCGCAGCCGCACCCACCAGCAGCCGGACCCCGTACGGTGCAGTTCCCATGTGCACAGACTAGCCACAGCCACGGCTGGCTCCGTTGCGTTGTCGCCCCGTACCCTGGAGACATGCCGCCGACAATCAACATGGGTATCCCGGGTGCCACCAGCTCGGTGAGGTCAGGCGGTGGTTCGCAGGCCTCCGGCAAACGCGTCCTGCTGGCCGAGCCCCGCGGGTACTGCGCCGGTGTGGACCGCGCCGTCGAGACCGTCGAGCGCGCCCTGGAGAAGCACGGCGCCCCGGTGTACGTGCGCCACGAGATCGTCCACAACAAGCACGTGGTGGAGACGCTGGCCAAGGCCGGCGCGGTGTTCGTCGACGAGACCGACGAGGTGCCCGAAGGGGCGATCGTCGTGTTCTCGGCGCACGGCGTGGCGCCGACTGTGCACGAGACCGCCGCTGAGCGCAGCCTGCAGGTGATCGACGCGACCTGCCCGCTGGTGACCAAGGTGCACAACGAGGCCAAGCGGTTCGCCCGTGACGACTTCGACATCCTGCTGATCGGCCACGAGGGCCACGAAGAGGTCGTCGGCACCGCCGGTGAGGCGCCCGACCACGTCCAGGTCGTCGACAACCCGGACGCGGTGGACAAGGTCACCGTGCGCGACCCGGAGAAGGTCATCTGGTTGTCACAGACCACTTTGAGCGTCGACGAGACCATGGAGACGGTGCGCCGGCTCCGCGAGAAGTTCCCGACGCTGCAGGACCCGCCAAGCGACGACATCTGCTACGCGACGCAGAACCGCCAGGTGGCCGTCAAGGCGATGGCTCCCGAATGTGAACTCGTGATCGTGGTGGGTTCACGCAATTCGTCGAACTCGGTGCGGTTGGTCGAGGTGGCGCTCGGCGCCGGATCGCAGGCCGCTCATCTGGTGGACTACGCCGAGGACATCGACCCGGCCTGGCTGGACGGCGTCACCACGGTGGGCGTCACGTCCGGGGCCTCGGTGCCCGAGGTGCTGGTGCGCGGTGTGCTCGAACGACTGGCCGAGTACGGCTACGGGACCGTGCAGCCCGTCACCACCGCCAACGAGACGTTGGTGTTCGCCCTGCCGCGTGAGATCCGCCCGCCGCGCTCCTGATCGGTGTGCGATCGGCCTAGGAGTCGATCAGTCGTCGTAATCCCACGAGTGACGGCCCCTGGCGGCTGCGCCCTTTGATGACCGGGGCCGCGTGCGGTGCTCCACCCGGCGATCCTCGTCGTCAGATCCGCGGTACCGCACGCGCGACACGGGATGGTGCGTCGAGCGGCCTGAACCGTTGGGCGGCTGGTTCGGCTGCTCGAACGAATCCTCGAACGGCTGATAGTCGTCGAAACGGCGGCGCTGCCGCTGCGGGCGCTCACGCGGGGCGTCGAACGAGGCCTCACGCTCACGCCGCTCCGGCGGCGGCTTCTTGCGCGGTTCGCGCGGCTGGGTCCGCACCCGCCGGCGGGGTTCTCCGGCCCCGGCTTCCGCCGTCCGCGGGGGCCGGGGGCGCCGCGGACGCTCGGGCATCGCGCCGTCCAGTTCGCTGCCGAGATCGCCGTCGGTGGCACGGCTCGGACGGGGACGTGGTTTGGTGGGCCTGCGTTCGCCGCGAGGCCGTCCGGAGGCCGTTGCGGCAGCCGCCGCTGCCCCGGTGCCGGGCTCTGCTCCGGCCGGACGCCGGCGGGGTGGCCGTTCGGATGGGCGGCGTCGCGGCGGGGCGTCCGCCGCCGCTTCCGTCCGGGCCTTCCGGTCCCGGCGCGTCGACGCGGTGGCGGGTTTGCGGAGAACGAGGCCAGAAAGTTTCTCTGTGACAGATGACACAATCCCCGCGACGGGCGTTGCCGTCGCCGTTTTGGGTGTTCCGGAGTCAGCCGGCTCGGCCGTCGCGGCGCCGCGCCGCGAGGTCAGGCTGACATACCACCGCCCCAGTCCGATCAGCAGCACCGCGGCCGAGAGGAAAAGCATCAGGGGGAAACGTTCGATCAGCGGATATCCGCAGTTGATCGCGAGATCCTTCATGCCACCCAGCTGGCCGCCGCGGAACAGGAAATAGGACCCCGGAACGGCGACGAAAAGTATTAGTGGGGGCTGGATCACAGCAGTGAACAAGCCGGCCTGCTGGACCACCAGAACGGCCACGATGCAACCGAGGGAATAGCAGACCGCGAATACCGCGCTGAGCTCGCGATCACTCGAACCGGCATCGAAAGCAAAACCGATGGCGGTAGCCGTGATCGCGATCAGCACAGCACCCCACCACGGCACACCGGCGAAACGCGGGTGCACAGAGCGATGGTCAGCCGGCACTGCCGACTGTGCGCGCTGTCCTGACACACGTAGACCGTACCGGCTCAGTCTGGCCGCGTGCTGCCAGCTCGCGCTGGCGTGCCTGTCACACCCGCTTAGACTGTGGTCCCTGTGAGCCTGAACCTGGGAATCGTCGGTTTGCCGAACGTCGGAAAGTCGACTCTGTTCAATGCCCTGACACGTAACGACGTGTTGGCGGCCAACTACCCGTTTGCGACCATCGAGCCCAACGAGGGCGTGGTTCCGCTGCCCGATCCCCGGCTGGACAAGCTCGCCGAGATCTTCGGCTCGGAGAAGACCGTGCCGGCGCCTGTGACGTTCGTCGACATCGCGGGCATCGTGAAGGGCGCCTCGGAAGGCGCCGGCCTCGGTAACAAGTTCCTCGCCAACATCCGCGAGTGCGACGCCATCTGCCAGGTGGTGCGCGTGTTCGCCGATGACGACGTGGTGCACGTCGACGGACGGGTCGATCCGCATGCGGACATCGAGGTGATTCATACCGAGCTGATCCTGGCCGACATGCAGACGCTGGAGAAGGCGGTGCCGCGGCTGGAGAAGGAAGCCCGTAACAACAAGGAGCGCAAGCCGGTCCTGGACGCAGCGGTCGCGGCCCAGGCGATTTTTGATGAAGGCAAGACGCTCTTCTCGACGGGCAAAGACTGGTCGATCCTGCGTGAGCTGAACTTGATGACCACCAAGCCGTTCCTGTATGTGTTCAACGCCGACGAGTCGGTGCTGACCGACCCGGCCAAACAGGCCGAGCTGCGCGAGCTGGTGGCCCCCGCCGACGCGGTGTTCCTGGACGCCAAGATCGAGTCGGAGCTGATCGAGCTCGACGACGAGTCGGCCCAAGAGCTGCTGGAGTCGATCGGGCAGACCGAACGCGGTCTGGACGCCCTGGCCCGCGCCGGCTTCCACACCCTGCGGCTGCAGACCTATCTGACGGCCGGGCCCAAAGAAGCACGAGCCTGGACCATCCACCAGGGCGACACCGCCCCCAAGGCGGCCGGCGTGATCCACACCGACTTCGAGAAGGGCTTCATCAAGGCCGAGGTGGTGTCGTTCGACGATCTCGTCGAGGCCGGGTCGATGGCCGCCGCCAAGGCCGCGGGCAAGGTCCGGATGGAAGGCAAGGACTACGTGATGGCCGACGGCGACGTTGTGGAGTTCCGCTTCAACGTGTAGCTCCCCACACCGCCACCGCCTGGTTGTCGGTGGTTCCGCATACGGTGACGTTGGTCTCGTTCACCGAAATGGGAGGGCACAATGGGTGCCATGCCGAGTCCCGTCAGCCGTTTGGATCGCATCACGGTCGATCCTGCGATGTTGCACGGTAAGCCCGCGATCCGCGGGTTGAGGATCTCGGTGCAGTCTGTCCTGGAATTGTTGGCCAGCGGAATGACCTTCGATGAAGTGTTAGCCGATTATCCAGACCTGCAGCGCGACGACCTGCTCGCAGCGCTCGAATACGGTGCGCTGGCTTCTGGTGGTCAGCAGAAATAGCCCCTTCCGGCTGGACAGGTGTCCAGCTAGTGTTGCCATCACGGTGATGGGAACGGAGATGGGGCCAGAGATGAGCAAGGTGCCGAGCCGGAAGGCTCGCTTGGCGCATGCGTCCAAGCACGCCGATTTGTGGAACGCGGGCAAGAAGGACGAGTGGGTGGAATCATGGCGCACCATCTGCCCCGGTGAGGTTCGCATGTTCGATCCGGTCGGCACGGAGGAAAAGCACGGGTTCGCTGCCGCGACGTCGGACGCCTTCGACATGTTCCAGTCGATTCTCAAGATCAAGATGATCACGGTTCAGGTCAATGGCAACGAGATGGCATGGGTCTGCGAGAACCACTTCGGCACCGAGCCGAACGTTGGGGTTGCGCACAGCATCGAGACGTTCGCTTGGGATGACGAGGGCAACCTGCTCATCAAGACCTATTACCCGATGCCGGAATCCGTTGGTGGCGAAGCTGACCCGTACGCCTACCTGCTGGAGGGGCAGAAGTAGTCAGGGTGGACGGCGAAGTCGTGGACTTCCACTTCAACGTGTAGGGGAAGGCGGAACACCTTGTCGGTGGTCCGGTCTACCGTGCACGACATGAAGCTTGTCTCGATTCGGATCATCACCGCCGACGTGAAGCGTCTCGTCTCGTTCTACGAGACGATCACCGAAGCTGAGGCAGTGTGGGCCAATGAGCTGTTCGCCGAGATTCCCACGGCGGTAGGCACACTGGCCATCGGTAGCGATAAGACGGTCCCGCTTTTCGGCGTCGGATCCGCTGAGCCCGCAGCCAACCGGAGCGTGATCGTCGAGTTCATCGTCGACGATGTGGACGCCGCGTACGAGCGTCTTCGCGAGCGATTGCACGACGTTGTCACAGAGCCGACAACGATGCCATGGGGTAATCGGGCGCTGCTATTCCGGGATCCCGACGGGAACCTGGTCAATCTGTTCACGCCGGTCACTGCGGAAGCTCGGGCCAAGTTCGGGGTTTAGTGGTTGTCCACGGCAACCATGTGGGCAGATTCGCCACGAAGCTGGTGACAGCACAAGGCGTCGATGACTTCACCGACAGCCGACTGGCTACCCGATCGCGGTTCTCGAATTCCCGCCGCCGCCGAGTCAGCGTCGAACGTGAGCAAGATGGCGAGATTTCAGCGAAATCTCGCCATCTTCTTCACTTTCGACGACCGGGAGAAGGCAGCACGGCCAGGATTTGTCGTACAGCCTGATCGATACTCGCTGCCGTATCGATGCGAAGCACGGGTGGATCCCAGCGTTCATAGGTCCGTTCCTCGACTTCCTGCCAAGTCGGCACCGTCAGTCCTTCAAGGTCGGAGATGCGAGCTTCCACTCGCCGCCTGTGGAGTGCACGATCGCTGCAGACCACCTCGACGTTGACCAGGGTCGCGCGAGTGGCCTGTGCGCACCGGGCCCAGGCTTCCCTCGTGACTGCAAGCGGATTCACGCTGTCGGCGACGACACTGTGGCCCGCTGCCAGATGGTCGAGCGTGACCGCGTAGGCGACCCGATAACCCACATCGGGAACTGCGGGCCATCCGCCCGCCATCTCGACGATGCCAGACGACGTCAGCGCAGCCTCGATCGTGTCCACACGCACATGTACAGCATCAATTTCATTGCTGAGTCGGCGTGCGAGGGTGGTCTTGCCGACTCCGGGAAGGCCCGACAGTGCGATGAGCGTCGGCAAGGGCTCCCGCGTGGCCATGCTCTCGATGGTAGGAGTCCGCCGCATGCGACGGATCACACGACCGTGAACAGTCCTGCTCGGATCTGCGTTTGGTCCTTACCAGTGAATCCCTTCGACGTAGCATTTTCTATGGGCTTTCTCGTCCCGCCGGATGCTTACACACGCTTCATGGGCCGGTACGCCGAGCCTCTGGCGCACTCTTTCGTGGCGTTCTCCGGGGTCGGCGCCGGTGACTCGGTGCTCGATGTGGGGTGCGGCCCCGGTGCGCTGACGGCGCGGTTGCTGTCGGTGGGTGCCCGGGTGGCGGCGATCGATCCGTCGCCGCCGTTCGTCGACTCGATCCGTGCACACTTCCCCGACGTCGACGCGCGCCAGGGTACTGCGGAGGAAATGCCCTATGACGCAGAGGCTTTCGACGCAGCGCTCGCACAGTTGGTGGTGCACTTCATGACGGATCCCGTGGGCGGCGTCGGCAACATGGCACGGGTAACCCGGCGTGGCGGTGTCGTCGCCGCATGCGTGTGGGATGGGCCGACCGGCGCGCTGGCACCGTTCTGGGAGGCTGTGCACCTGATCGACCCGGATGCCGAGGATGAGGCGCTGGTATCCGGGGCGCATCGTGGGCATTTGACCGAGATCTTCGAAGCGGCCGGTCTGCGCGATGTGGACGAGCGCCCCCTGAATGTCGAGCTTGTGCATCTCACTTTCGAGGAGTGGTGGGAGCCATACACATTCGGCGTCGGTCCGGCTGGCGACTACGTCCAGAGCCTCGACGACGCCGGCCGGGCCCGTCTTGAATCGGTCGCTCGCGACCATCTGGGCAGCGGCCCGTTCACCGTGAGCGCCACGGCGTGGGCGGCGCGAGGGACGGTCTGACAGCGTCCGTACCGGCGCCCGTTAGAGCCTCGTTTCGGCACGATAGCGCCGTCGAAGTAATACTCTCGCCGCATGATCTATCGCTGGCTGGTGCGGCGGCAGATAACGGTTGGGTGGCAATGGCTATCGGATCAGCAGATTGATCGGGTGCCCATGGCCGATGACATGCATTTCGTGTTTCTGGGCGACCACCCGTTGTCTGCCGACATTCGGGGTGCTGAGGCTATTCGAAAGTGGTTGCGAGAGGAACTCTTTCGGCGGCTGCCCAACCTTCGGTTCGTAGTTGAAGAGACCCTCGTCGAAGGTGGTCCTTGGTCGACCCGTGTGGCGATTCGATACCACACTGAGCGCAGTGGTCAGGTTGTGTACCGAGGTAGTTATTTCGGGCGCATCGTCTGGGGCAAGGTAGTCGAGGAGACCATCCTCCCGGATACGAAGGCGCTCGCGGCGGCGCTTGAGCAGGCCGGATGAGCCGGTTGCGAGTCACATCGCACACCCGTCGAGCGGCCGGGACCCAGACCTTCACCGACGTTTTGAAGATCTGGTTCGCCGGTAAGCGGCCGGCCCCTGCCGCCGATCTCGGCGATTTTCGGTCCGGTACGACGCTGCAGGTCAGTTGCTTCCTGCGAGCCCAGCGTGAGACATCGCGGGGCAAGCTGGGAACCCTCTCACTCACCAGTGGTCAGCCCGTGAGCTGGCGAGGGCGGGACAAGAAGGTCGTCACGGTGGACCCGCCCGTGACGCTTACGGAGTCGAGGGAGGAGAGCGTCGGGCCGAAGTTCACCGCGTTCGATCTCACCTGCGCCGCAGGGTCATTCGTCGTTCAGATCCCCACGCTGGATGTTGAGTTGGTCAAGACCGCTCTGGGTGTCGCTTGGTCAGGCGCTAAAGCCCACCGCAGCGCGATGGGGCAAGGATCGGAGACCAGGGCGGGCAGTCGGCCGGCAGCGGCTGCAGGGGAGCGGGAGGTGGTGGCGGGCCGAGAACCGGAGGCGGCGGAGCCTCGTGTGGAACGCCGTGCCATGGATAGATGGTGTTGGAGGCGATGTCGACTACGCCTTCTGAGTTCCAGTACCAATCGTGGCAGATGCCGGCGTCCCAGGTGATCACCTGGCTGCCCGGTATCGGCGGGTCGCCCGGACACCAGTGGGTGCAGGTGATCCCGCCCGGACAGTTCCCGCCCTGATAGCTCGGCCCGAACGCCGGATCGGCCCGAGCGACGCCCAATCCCAAGCCGGCCAGAGTCAACCCGCCGGATACTGCGATGGCTGCTAATCGTGCAATGGGATTCATGGTGGCTCCCCTCCTATGAGGTGCTGCTCACCAGGCAATTGTGCCTCGATCCGGTTCGCCACGTGGCAAACCGGCAAATGTGGTCAGTCGACGATCACGGCGATCTCATCGCCCAGCCCGTAGCCGGTGGCGAGCGGCAACTCGTCACCGCTCCAGAACGAGCCCGGATCGAACCAGTTGTAATGCTTCTCGGTGGTCAGCAGACCCATCTCCTCATAGGTGATGGCGACCGTCTCGGCGCAGTACGCGGTCTCCAACCCGACCTGCCGGGTCCGTGCCTTCTTGCGTTCGGCTGACTCGCGAATCTTCTTGTGCACAAAGGGAATTCCTCGGGTGAAGTCGCTGACGACGGGGATCCGTCCGCGAAGCCACCGTCCGGTCAGTCTCGCGGTGGTGGGAAAGGCGGTGCCGTTCATCCGGGCGATCACCTTGAGGAGCTGGTCCTCCTGCTCGCGCGATGCGTACGGGGTGAGTTGACGCAACCAGCAGCGCTGCCCGTAGCTGTGTGACCAGCGTTCGACGACCTGGCGGGCATCGTTGAGTTGCACACCGCGGTGGTTGGTGCCCGTCCACACGTCGAGCAGTTTGTCGCCGAGTTCGGCGTGCCAGATCAATGGCGGAAGGTCGTCGATCGCGACTGTCATGCCGACGTGATTGACCGGGCTGTTGGTGAGGGTCTGGATCGCCCGGTCCGGCCCGGATCCACCGCGAAACAGCCAGATGTCACCCGTTCGGGTCTCCTCCAGCGCCTTGGTCAACGACACCGTGTTCGCTTTCACAACCGCAGCTTAGGCACACTGAGTGCATGCGGAGTATCTGGAAGTGGGTCGGGCTGGCCGGTGTCGCCGGTGTCGTCGCAGGTGGCGTCATGGTGGCGCGAGACCAACGCCGCCGCAATGCCTACACCCCAGACGACATCCGCGAGCGGCTCCACCAGCGGTTGGCCGAGGCCGAACGGGCTGAGCCGACGTCATAAGACCGGCGCCTACCAACCCTCGGTGAGCACCCGGTCCAGAGTGTCGGCGTAGAAATCGGCCGCTTCGACGTCAATGCACAACGGCGGCTTGGTTTTCAGGATGTTCTGGTGGTCGCCGGTCGGCTGGATGATCACGCCGAGCTCGAGCATCCGATCGCAGATCAGTGCCGTCTCCTCGGTGGCCGGCTCCAGGGTGTGCGGGTCCCGGATCATCTCGACACCCAGGTACAGGCCGACGCCGTGCACGGTGCCGATGATCGGATGGCGGGCCGCCAGCCCTTCGAGCCGCGACTTCAGATGTGCGCCCACGCGGGCCGCGTTGGCTTGCAGCCCTTCGTCGGCCAGCACATCGAGCACCGTCATCCCGATCGCACACGACAACGGGCTGCCGCCGGTGGAGGAGAAGAAGTAGCCCTGGCTGCGGAACGCCTCGGCGATCTCGCGGCTCGTGACCACCGCGCCCAATGGATAGCCGTTGCCGACCGACTTCGCCATGGACACGATGTCAGGGACGACGCCTTGCTGCTGGAAGCCCCAAAACCATTCGCCCAGACGGCCGTATCCCACCTGCACCTCGTCGGCGACGGCGTAGCCACCGGCGCCTCGGACCGCGGCATAGACCTGTTGCAGGTATCCGTCAGGCAGGGACATGCCACCGGCATTGCCGTAGACGGTCTCGCAGATGAATGCGGCAGGCGCCCGCCCGTCCGCGATCAACTGCTCGATCTGGGCCACCGCATCCACCGCGTAGCGGCCCACCTCGGTACCGCGGTACTTCCCGCGGAAGCTGTTGGGCGATTCCACGGTGTGCACCCAATCCGGCCGGGTGGTAAGCGCATTCGGGTTGTCGGCGGTAGAGGTCGATACGGCGTCGGTGCCGTAGGTCCAGCCGTGATACGCCTCGCGCATCGCCACCACATCGGGACGGCCCGCCGCCGCGATCGCCAACCGAAGGGCGAGATCACTGGCCTCGGACCCGGAGTTGACCAGGAACACCGTGTCCAGTGGCTCGGGCAGCAGTCCGGCGAGGCGTTCGCTGAACTCGACGACGGCGGCGTAGTTGAAGCGCGAGTTTGTGTTCAGCTTGCGGAGCTGCCGGGCAGCTGCTGCCGCGACACGAGGGTGTGCGTGCCCCAGCACCGTGACGTTGTTGACCATGTCCAGATAGCAGCGGCCGCTGGTGGACATCAGGAAATGCCGCCAGCCCCGCTCGATGCGTGGCGGCCGACGGTAGTAATGCTCCTGCACGGGCGCGAATGCCCGGTCCCGCCGGGCCACCAGGGTGATATCGGACGGCTCGGTATCCAGGGGCGCCAGCCCGAGCAGCGGTCGCGGATCACACTCGCACGCCAGCCAACCCGGTGCCAAAGCGGGCGTGGTCAGCTCGGGGGCGCGGGGTGCGCCGGCCGGACGCAGCGCCACGTGAGTCCATCGGCCTGGCTCGGCGGTGCCCAGGATGCTGCCCTGATCGCCGGCCACAGAACCGATTCCGGTGAGGGTCAACTCGTACTCGGCGCCCCGCAGCGTCACCGCATCCGCGGAACGGTCGATGATCTCACCGTCGAACGGTGCCGCCAGCTCCAACTGGGTTGCCGGCCAGATGCTGATACCGGTCGGGACGACCGCGGGCTCCTCCTGACTCAAGGCGGCCGCCCGGGTGATCCGTGCTTGCCCGAACCGGGTCACCACCAACTGCGTACCCTGATTGATTGCGGCCCTGGCCAATTCGTCCTCGACGCCGGGCTTCACCCAACCGCCGGCGAGGAACGCGTCGTCCAGATCGTCGGACGTTGCGCTCAGATCCAGCGTCACCACCGATGGCGGCGCGGCGATCATCGGGCGTTCGATCGGCACCGGTGCCGGGGGCGGTGCCAGGCCGAGGTCGGCCTTGATCAGCGCGGTCATCACGTCGATCGGCACTGAGGTGGCGTGTTCGAACATCTGCCATTCGCCGTCGGCCTGCTCGGTGAGATAGTCGTTGTCCGGATCGAAACCGGCCTGATGCGCACCGCTCACGATCAGGACGGCGGTGCGCAGAACCAGCAACGGCCACAACGCTTCTGCCTCGGCGACGCTGAGCGGTCGCAGGGCGTGGAACGCGCGGATCCCGGGCAGTACCGCGGTCGGATCGCCGCCCGGATGTTGCAGCACGCAGGACAGCGTGATGGCCAGTTCGCTCACGGCCCAGCTGTCGGCGAGATCGCCGAAGTCGATGATCCCGTCGGGATGCACAACACCGCCGACGCCGTGGGACACCACCACATTGGCGTCGGTGAGGTCCATGTGCACGGCTTGCCGGGGCAGGGCGTCGGCCAACGGCTCGATCCGCGCCCACGCCTCGTCGGCCGCGGTCCGCAGCCGGGAGCGCGCGTCGTCGTCGTCGACATGGGAGACCAGGTTGCGCACCACCTCGGCCCCAAAACGCAGGTCCCACTGCAGGACACGGTCCAGTCCGGGATGGGTGAAGCCGGCCAACGCTCGGCTGACCCGGGCGGCCAGGGTGCCGAGCTCGGCAACGGTGGCCGGCGGCAGGTATCCGGTCTCGATGAGCGTTCCGCCGGGCAGGTGACGTAGCAGCCGGACGTGGGCCGCGCCGTCGGAACCCAGACCGGTTACCGCTGTGAGCTTTTCGTCGCGCAGGTTGGGCACCGACTGGGCGACCCGTAGCTCCGGCTCGGCCGTCGCGATCAGGTCCGCGGCCAACTCCTGTGCGGCCAGTTCGATTTCGTTGAATGCCGGGTTGGCGATCTTGAGCACGCCGGCGATTGTCGAGTCGGTACCGACCAGGAAGTTCTTATCCTGCTGGCTGCCCAGCGGTTTCACCTCCGCGTGCAGTCCGAAATGCGTGGCCAAGATGTCACGGGCCTGCAGGTCGGATACCTGAGGCGCGGGCAGCTCAGGTTCGCGCAGGAAGTTGAAGCCGACGGTGTCACGCTCGGCGCTCACCGTCCGACGAACTCCACGACGACCTCGGAGAACGCGTCGTTGTCGTCACCGGCTGCGGTGTGCCCCGCATCGGACAACTCGACGAACTCCGCGGCGGGCACCTTCTCCAGGAAGTCCTGCACGCCTTCGGGGCTGACCACATCCGAAAGCTTGCCGCGGATCAGCAGGATCGGGATGGTCAGGTTCATCGCGGCGTGTTCGAGTTTCTCCACCCGCATGAACGGATCGTCCTCGGGTTTGGTGAGGAACGCCGGATCCCAGTGCCAGTACCAGCGTCCGTCACGCTCCCGCAGATTCTTCTTGAGCCCTTCCGGGCTCCGAGGCTTGGTGCGGTGGGGCAGGTAGGCCGCGACCGCCTCGGCGGCCTCATCCAGGGAGTCGAAGCCGTCGACGTTGGTGAACATGAATTCGCGGATGCGGGCGCTGCCGATCTTCTCGAACCGCGGCACCACGTCGACCAGAATCAGCTTGGTGACCAGCTCCGGGCCGGCCTCGTGCGCGGCGAGGATGCTGGTCAGTCCACCCATGCTGGCGCCGATGAGCACGACCGGGCGTCCGACTTGATACAGCACGTGCTGCACGTCCGCGGAGAGCGCTTCCACCGAATAGTTCGCGCTGGGTGAGCGGTCGCTGTCGCCGTGACCGCGTGCGTCGAGCGCGATCACGTGCCAACCGTGATCGGCCAGGATCTGCCCGGTGTTCTTCCAGGAGTAGCGGTTCTGCCCGCCGCCGTGCAGCAGCAACATCGTGGGGCGGTCGGCGGCGGACGCGGCATCCCGGTTCCATTCGTCGCCGACCAGGTTCAAGTCATCGACTCCCCGAAACGTGACGACGCGCGATTCGCTGTGCTCGGTTTTCCCGGTGCTCACGGACATTCCTCTCGGCAGCCCCCAGGAGGTCACGTTACCCACGAGGGTTTTCGTCGCATCTGCGACCCGCACGGCGTGCCATTTCTAGAATCGGCAATCGTGCAGAGCGAGGCGGGCTTCGAGGCGGGCCAGGCGATGGCCGATGAGCGCCGCGCGATCATCAAAGCCGCCTTCACCTGCTTGTCCGAGCCCCATACCGGCGCTGTCCCGCTGGCGACCGTGCTGGCCAGAGCCGGATTGTCCACCCGCGCGTTCTACCGGCACTTCGAATCCAAGGACGCGTTGTTCCTAGCCATGCAGGAGAGTTCGGGCAAGGCGCTGGGGCGTCGGCTCGACCAGATCGCCGAAGACCCCGACGGTGCGCCCGCGGAGCAGCTGGCGCTCTGGATCACAGTGTCGTTCGACGTGATCCACGACGCGCGGTTGCGCGGCCGCGCGATGGTTCTGGACTTGGAGGAAGTTCGCTCGGCCAAGGGCTACCAGTCCGTGCAGGAGCAATGGCGCCTCGACCGCGAACGGTCGCTGGCGGCCCTTCTGCGCCGCGGCCGCGCCGACGGGTCGCTTCCACTGACCAGGCCGGATAGGGACGCCGCGGCCATCCGTGCGGTGGTCAGCCATGAGTTGGCCCGGTTGAGTGCGGACGGAGATTGGGAGGGTGCCTGTGCCGCGGCGGTGGACTTCGCGCTGCGTGCGGTCGGGGCGGACCCCAGGTACCGGGAGTCCGCCGGTACCTAACCGGGACTGCCGGTACCGCTGATGACGGTGTGACCGGTGCCACGTACTTTGGACCGCACGCGTGCCGTAGCACGACCCACGCAGTGCCACCGAGGAGCAGATGTATGGCAGACGACAGCGTCGACGCCGAGACGGTCGAGCCGACCGAGATCGAGGAGTCGAGCCAGTCCGCCCCCGAGACCGAGGAACCCGAGGTCGAGACCGCCGAACCCGCGCCGGTGTCCGACACCCCCGCACCCCAGCGGAGTGGTTTCCTGCGCTCTACGTCCGCGGGGATCGTCGGCGGATTGCTCGTCGTCGCGCTTCTGGCGCTGACCGGTTGGCTCGGCTACGGCTACTACCAGGTCCATCACGAACAGCAGCGACGGGCGATGTTCGTGGACACCGCGCGGGCGGGCGCGACGAACCTCACCACCATCGACTGGGAGCACGCCGAAGACGACGTCCAGCGCGTGCTCGACATTTCGACCGGGAAGTTCTACGACGACTTCGAGCGGCGTTCCAAGTCGTTCCTCGAAGTGGTCAAGCAGATCAAGTCGAAATCGGAGGGCACGATCACCTCGTCGGGGCTGGAGTCCTATTCGAACGACAGGGCGGATGTCCTCGTGTCGGTGACCGTTCGGTCCACGAATGCCGGTGTGCCGGAACAGAAGCCCCAGGTGTGGCGAATGGTGGTGACGGTGCAGGACGTTGAAGGCAACGCGAAGGTGTCGAACGTGGAGTTCATCCAATGAGCGGCCGGCACAAGATGCCCCCGGCCGGGCGCCGTAAGGCTGCAGCGCAACCGGTGGAGCCCACCGAGCAAGCAAGCCCCGAGCCCGAGGTCGTCGAAGATACGAGCGCAGCGGAGCCGGCCGAAGCGGCAGAGGCGGCCGATGTCGAGGCGGCCACCGAGGGCGTCGAGGACACCGTCGACGCCGTTGAGGTTGACTCCGGTGAGCAAGCCTCCGAGCAAGACGTGGACGAGTCCGACGAGCCCACGGATGCGCCTGGCGAAGCCGAACCGTCGCCCGCCCGGTCACGGGTCAGCTTGCCGGTCTTGTTGGGGGCGATCGCGCTGGTATTGGCGTTGACCTGCGCGGTCTTGCGGTGGTTGATCGTGGCGCAGGATCAAAGCGACGCGGCCCGGGACGAAGCGGTTCAGGCGGCCAAAGAGATCACCGCGGAGATGCTGTCGTATGAGACCGAGACGGTCGATCAGCAGCTCAACGCGGCCCGTGACCGGATGACCGGGGAGTTCCTCGGGACCTACACCGCGATGATCAACGAGGTCATCCCGGCGGCGCATGCTCAGCAGATCGCGGCCGTCGCCGAGGTGTTGCGTGCGGGCGTGGTGAGCGCGAAGCCCGATAGCGCCGAATTGGTGTTGTTCGTCAACCAAAGTGTTCAGGTGGGAAACACCATGCCGAAGAAGACGGCGTCAGTCGCCCGCGCCACCCTGGTCAAAGAGGGCGACCAATGGATGCTGTCCAAGTATGAGCCGGTGCCGATGTGACCGAGCCGCGCTGGATCGATATCGACACTCCCGCGGTGCAGCTGCGGGCCCTGGTCTGGGGGCCAGAAGACGGCCCGGTTGCGTTATGCCTACACGGTTTTCCTGACACGGCTTACGGCTGGCGCAAAGTGGCGCCGGTGCTGGCCGAAGCCGGCTGGAAAGTGGTGGCGCCGTTCCTGCGCGGCTATGTGCCCTCCTCGATCCCTACCGACGGGAGCTATCACGTCGGGGCTCTGATGGACGATGCGCTGCGCGTCCTGCAGGCCGCGGGACCGACCGGGCGCGACGTGCTCATCGGGCACGATTGGGGTGCGATCGCGGCAGCGGGTCTGGCCGCGATGCCGGACAACGCGTTCGCCAAGACGGTGATCATGTCGGTGCCGCCGCCCGCGTCGTTCCAGCCGCTGGGCCGGGTGCCCGAGGCGGGCAAGCTGATGGCCCGGTTACCGCGCCAGATGCTGCGCAGCTGGTACATGATGTACTTCCAATTGCCCTGGCTCCCAGATCGTTCCGCGTCCTGGGTGGTACCCCGGCTGTGGAGGCTGTGGTCGCCGGGTTACGACGCGGCCGAGGACGTACGCCACGTCGAGGCCGCGATCGGTGCGCCGGATCGGTGGCGAGCGGCGCTGGGCTACTACCGGGCCACGATCCGGCTCAGCAAGCCGCCGCCGCAGTACGCCGAGTTGCACCAGCACTGGTTAGAGCCGCCGTCGGTGCCGACGCTGTACCTGCACGGCGCCGACGACGGCTGCGCGACACCGGATTACAGCCGGTGGGTGCAGAGGGTTCTGCCTCCGGGCAGCGCAGCGCACATCGTCGACCACGCCGGTCACTTCCTACAGCTCGAGCAGCCGGACGCGGTGGGGAAGCACGTCGTCGATTTCATCGGCAGCCCCGGGAGGAGTTGACCGGTGCGCCGGATGGCCGCAATCGACGCCCAGAACTGGTGGATGTCGGCCAAGCTTCCCAACGATCAGTTCCTGCTGTACGGATTCGACGGTGTGCCCGACGATTTGGGTGCTGCAGTGGCCGAGATCCGGGGGCGTGCACAGCGCTGTCCCGATCTGGCCGTGTGCGTTCGTGACGACTGCCGCCTGACATACCCGGCCTGGGCGCCGCGGGCGGTGGGCGACGATCAGTTCATCCGCTACGACGACGCACTGCAGTGGAACGAATGCCTGGATCTCGTCGCCGGGTTGGCCGACCATCAGCTCGACGCCACCGTCACACCCTGGCGTCTGCACGTATTTGCCTGTGTCCGTGGGGTTCCCGGCGCGACTGCCGTCCACGGAACGGTCGCGGTGCTGCAGGTCGCGCACGCCCTCGCCGACGGTACCCGCGCCTCGGCGCTGGCCGCGTGGCTGTTCGGGCGCCCCGGCCAGGTCCTGCCGGTGCCGTCGCCACGCTTCCCGGCCGCGCGCCTGCCGTGGCGGGCGGTACAGGCGTCCCGTACCCACCGGGAATTGGTGCGTGACACCGCATCGGGTGCGGTGCCACCGCAGGCCCCGTCGCGGCCGGTGATGCAGAGCAATGCCGAGCCGGCGGGGGATCGTTGGGTGCGCACCATCGTTCGCCGTCGCACCGAGATTCCCGGACCCACCGTGACCATCGGAGTGCTGGCCGCCGTCTCCTCCGCGCTGGCCGATCACGTACGGGAATACGGTGACGATGCGTCGGCTCTCGGCGCGGAGGTGCCGATGGCCAAGCCGGGCGTGCGGTTGGCGCACAACCACTTCGGCAATGTCGGCATCGGTCTGTATCCCGAACTCGCCGTACCTGAGCGCTTCACGCGTATTGCGGCGGACTTCGCGGACCGTCGCCGTCGCGCGGCGCATCCGGCCATGATCGCGTCCAGTCGCGCGTTTGCAGCGACGCCCGCGCCGCTGTTGCGTTGGGGTGTAGCGCAGTTCGATCCGACGGTGCGGGCGCCCATGGTGACCGGCAACACGGTGGTGTCCAGCGTCAACCGCGGTGCGGCCGACCTCAGGTTCGGCACCGCTGGGGTGGTCGTGACGGCCGGGTACCCGTCATTGTCCTTGATGATGGGGCTCACCCATGGGGTGCACGGCATCGGTGACACGGTCGCGATCAGCGTGCATGCGGCCGAGTCCGCGGTCGGCGATATCGACTTTTACCTGGCCCGGTTGGATGCGGCGCTGGGCAGTTAACCGCGGCGCAGCATCGCTATGCCGACGTCCAGCGCCGACTCGAGGTAGCTCAGGTCGCCGGAGGCCAGCATCACGCTGACGCCGCCCTGGATCCCGGCCAGCAGTGCGGCGGCGACCCGGTCGGCATCGAGATCGTCCGCGATCTTTCCTTCCCGCTGCATGTGCCGGATGCCCGCGGCGATCTCGTCATGCCATTGCCGCAGCAGGGCTTTGGTGACCGCCTGAGCGCCCGGGGTGGTCCGCCCGATCTCCGACATCAACAGGCTCAGCGGGCAGCTCTGACCCTGGCGGCGGTAGCGCTCGACCACGGCGTCGCGCCAGCGTTGCCACGCCGCCCAAGAGGTCAACTCGCCGAGGTAGGGCTGCTGGTCCTCCAGCACCATCTGAGCTTCGCGCTCGGCCACCGCGAGCAGCAGTTGGTCCTTGCCGTCGGGGAAATAGTGGAACAGCTGGCTTTTGGAGGTCTGGGTCTGAGCGCGGATATCGTCGAGCGTGGTGGCGGCGACTCCGTTGCTGCGGATCACCGCGGCGGCACCCTCGATGATTCGGCGCCGGGTGGCCTCCCCTTTGGCGGTCAGTTTTTGGACTTGCAGGTCCATTTTCAGCTGCCTATACCTGGACTCATGAGTCCAAACACTACGCGGCTGCAGGGCCGCACAGCCCTTGTCACAGGATCGACCGGAGGCCTCGGCGTCGCCATCGCCAAAACACTGGCGGCCCAAGGCGCCTTCGTCGTCGTCAGCGGTCGCAACAAGGAGCGCGGCGACGCCGTCGTCGCCGAGATCCGCGCCGCCGGAGGGCAGGCCGAGTTCGTCGCCGCCGACCTCGGGGCCGGAGGGGACGAAGTCCGTCGCCTGGCGCGGGAAGCCACGGCAGCAGCCGGCGGACGGCTGGACATCCTGGTGAACAATGCGGCCGTCTGGGGGATGCCGCAACCTACCGAAGAAGTCTCTGAGGCGTTCCTGCTGGAGTCCTATCAGGCCAACGTGATCGCGACGTTCCTTTTGACCGGTGCGGTGGTACCGGCAATGGCCGAGCGCGGCCGCGGAGCCGTGGTCAACGTCGGGTCGATCAACGGACTGATCGGCGGAGACCGCTCGGCGCTGTACTCGTCGACCAAGGCAGCAGTGCACTCGCTGACCAAATCGTGGGCGGTCGAATACGGCCCGCGCGGGGTGCGGGTGAACGCCGTCGCACCCGGTCCGATCGCCACCGAACGCGCCGCCGACGTGGCGGACGAAGTCGCACCGGTGCTGGCCCGCATCCCGTCTCGGCGGATGAGCACCCCGGAAGAGGTCGCCGCAGCGGTCGCATTCCTGGCCGGTGACGACGCCGGCAACATCCACGGCGTGATCCTCAGTGTGGATGGGGGCTGGGCGGCGGCTTAACAGATGTCCTACATTCTGTTGCATGGCTTCCTCTGCTTACGACACCGCGATCCTGCTCCTGCGCGTGGTGCTCGGCCTGACCATGGCCGCCCACGGCTACAACAAGTTCTTCGGTGGCGGCCGGATCCCCGGCACCGCGGGATGGTTCGACAGCATCGGCATGAAGCCGGGCATGTTCCATGCCCGGGTCGCAGCCAGTACCGAGATCGCCGCTGGTCTCGGCCTGGCGCTCGGCCTGCTGACCCCGGTGCCCGCGGCCGGCTTCGTGGCGCTGATGCTGGTGGCGGCCTGGACCGTGCACCGGCACAACGGCTTCTTCATCGTGAAGGAAGGCTGGGAGTACAACCTCGTCCTGGCGGTGGCTGCGGTGGCGATCGCCGGCACCGGGGCCGGTCGCTACAGCCTGGATCATCTGCTGTTCTCCAACTGCAGCTTCTATCACTTCCTGCACGGTTGGTGCGGCCTGGGCATCGCGGTGGTGCTGGGCCTGGCCGGCGGCATCGGTCAGCTGGCGATCTTCTACCGTCCGCCGGCGAAGACGTCCTAATTCGCCTTCAGCAGCGCCGACACTACGGTTTCTGATGAGTTTCCGGCGCTTCTCGTCACAAACCGTAGTTTCGGCGGGTTCCGCAGACTGAGCAGAACGACTACCCCGGGACTAGAACACGTTCTAATCTGACCGGCATGGGTTTTCTCAAACAGGAATCTCCCCAGATCGACTTCGAGCAGTGGAGCAAGGGCACGCGCGCGCAGAAGATCCAGCCGATGGCGCGGCACTGGGCGGAGGTGGGGTTCGGGACCCCGGTTGCTCTGCACCTGTTCTACGTCGTCAAGATCCTGCTCTACATCCTGGGTGCCTGGCTGATCGCGCTCACCACCGAAGGTGTCGACGGGTTTACCAACGTCGCCTCCTGGTACGCCGAGCCGATCGTCTACCAGAAGGTCGTGTTCTACACGATGCTGTTCGAGGTGATCGGCCTCGGCTGTGGCTTCGGCCCGCTCAACAACCGGTTCTTCCCGCCGATGGGCTCGATCCTGTACTGGTTGCGGCCCAGGACGATTCGGCTCCCACCGTGGCCGGACCGGGTGCCGCTGACCAAGGGTGACGACCGCACCATCGTCGACGTCGCGCTCTACGGGGCGCTGTTGGTGATGCTGGTGGTGGCCCTGGCCTCGCAGGGCAGCGGACCCATCCCGGCGCTCGGCACCGAGATCGGCGTGCTGCCGGTGTGGCAGACCGCGGCGATCGTCGGCCTGCTCGCCGTGGCGGGCCTGCGCGACAAGGTGATTTTCCTGGCCGCCCGCGGCGAGGTGTACGGATCGCTGGCGGTCTGCTTCCTGTTCAGCGGCGCTGACATCATCATCGCCGCCAAGCTGATCTGCCTGACGATCTGGATCGGCGCCGCGGCCTCGAAACTCACCAAGCATTTCCCGTTCGTCATCTCGACGATGATGAGCAACAACCCGGTGTTCCGGCCGCGGTTCATCAAGCGCAAGTTCTTCGAGCATTTCCCGGATGACCTCCGTCCGGGTTGGCCGTCCCGGTTCGTGGCGCACTTCTCTACTGCCATCGAGGGTTTGGTGCCGCTGGTGCTGTTCTTCTCCCACGGTGGCTGGGCCACGGCCGTCGCGGCCTTCGTCATGCTGGTGTTCCACTTCGGCATCCTGAGCTCCATTCCGATGGGCGTACCGCTGGAGTGGAACGTCTTCATGATGTTCTCGGTGCTGGCACTGTTCGTCGGGCACGCCGAGATCGGGTTGGGGGATCTCACCAGCCCGTGGCCGATCGTGTTGTTCGCGGTCGTGGCCGGCACCGTGGTGCTGGGAAACCTGTTCCCGCGCAAGATCTCGTTCCTGCCGGGAATGCGTTACTACGCGGGCAACTGGGACACCTCCCTGTGGTGCGTCAAACCGTCGGCCGCGGAGAAGATCGAGAAGGGCATCGTCGCGATCGCCAGCATGCCGGCCGCCCAGATGGAGCGGTACTACGGCAGCCCGGAAGTCGCCCAGATGTACCTGTACATGGGATATGCGTTCCGCGGCTTCAACTCTCACGGTCGTGCCCTATTTACCCTGGCGCACCGGGCGATGGCCGGGGAGAACGAGGACGACTACGTGCTGACCGATGGCGAGCGCATCGTCTCCACGGCCATCGGCTGGAACTTCGGCGACGGCCATATGAGCAACGAGCAACTCGTGGCCGCCTTGCAGAAGCGGTGCCACTTCGAACCGGGGGAGGTGCGGATCGTCATGCTCGACGCGCAGCCGATCCAGCGCCAGACCCAGCAGTACCGGCTCGTCGACGCGGCCACCGGGGAGTTCGAGCGGGGCTACGTCAACGTGGCCGACATGGTGACGCGCCAGCCCTGGGACGACGAGCTACCGGTCCATGTCCAGCGAGATGACGTCACCACCTGAGCCGGTCGCGGTTTGGGTCGACGAATCCGGGCGGTTGATGAGCGACCTGGGCCCGGTCGACACGCGGTGTCACGCCACTGTCCGGGCGGGTCACTGCCCGCAGCGGGCGCAGTGCGTGCTGTTGCACCGTGCGCCGGGTCCACGGTTGTTGTTCGGCGAGTTGATGTCCGAGCTCGACGACGAGGCCGGCATCTACCTGGAGACGCACGCCAAAAAGCTTGCTGCGGACCTGATCTCGATCACGGTCGACCATGTCGGCCCGGACGGTCCTGGCGGCAGTTGGCGCTACCGGTTGCTGCCGATGCGATGGAAAACCTTAGATGGTTGGCGGGAGACCGATGCGCGCTTGGCGGTCTGGCCGGACTAGCGCATCACGTCGCGGACCTTGACGCTCTCGATGTCCTGCAGCATCAAGATGCGTGCGGTGTCGAGGTGCTTGCGCCAGTGTGCCTCGGCGGCGTCGCCGTCACCGGAACGGCCGATCTGGATCAGCTTGCGGTAGGACCGCATCAGCTTGTCGTAGTCGGTCTTCGATACCGGCCGGCGCTCCTTGAACAGGAAGGCGTGGTGGCGCACGGTGATCTCGTGCAGCATGCCGGCGATGATGCCGAGCGTGGCGTTGCCGGACAGCTCGACCACCCGTCGATGGAAGTCGCCGGTGGTCTCGGCCAGCCGGTCTGACTGGTGGTCCTTCGGGATGTGCTCGTCGAGCATCCGTTCCAGTTCGGCGAACGCGGCCTCGTCGCCCTTCTCGGCGAGCAGGCGTGCCGCCATGGGTTCGATCGCGGCACGCCCCACCAGGAGGTCGGCGATGTCGGCCCCGGACAGTTCGAGCAGGAGCCCGGCCGGGCGGGCGACGATCTCGGGGCCGGGCACCCGCACCCGGGCCCCGGTGCGGGACCCGCGTCGGACCTCGACCAGCCGCTCGGATTCCAGCACCCGCACGGCCTCGCGCAGCGTCGGCCTACTGACCCCGAAATGCTCCATGAGCTCGGCTTCGTTGGGGAGGAAGTCGCCCTCTTTGAGTTGGCCGTCGACGACCATGCGCCGTAACGTGCCTGCGACGAGCTCGGCCGTCTTCGGGGAACGGACCGGTGCCTGCGGTGCTATCGCGTCAGGGCCGATCATCGGCGCCAGTGGTGTGGTTCGAGCCACCAGACACTCCCAGTTAGGACAACTTTGTGCTGGCCGGATGGCCAGCTGTACAACTCAGTAAACCATCTGTTCACCGCAGAATCGGAACATCGACGTCTACCAACCAGTAGGTTGACCTAGTAAACCTACTGGTCTATTTTCACCTCGAGCGCCCCAATGAGCTCCACCGGGGTTGCAACACCCACCCTTCAAAGGAGAAGTCATGGCTGAAGCCGTCATCGTCGAGGCTGTCCGGTCACCTGTCGGGAAGCGCAACGGCGCCCTCTCAGGTGTGCATCCGTCGGAGCTGTCGGCCCAGGTCCTCAACGGCCTCGTGCAGCGCGCCGGGATCGATCCCGCACTCGTCGACGACGTCATTTGGGGCTGCGTCATGCAGGCCGGTGAGCAGGCGCTCGACATCGCCCGCACCGCGCTGCTGACCGCCGGATGGCCCGAGACCGTTCCCGGTGTCACCGTCGACCGCCAGTGCGGCTCCAGCCAGCAGTCCCTGCACTTCGCCGTCGCCGGCGTGATCGCCGGGCACTACGACGTCGTCGTCGCGGGTGGCGTCGAGTCGATGTCGCGCACCCCGATGGGATCCTCGCTGGCCAGCGGTGGACATCCGTACCCCGAGGCGTTCCGCGAGCGCTATGACAACAAGACCCCGAACCAGGGTGTCGGCGCCGAGATGATCGCTGAGCAGTGGGGCTTCTCGCGCACCCAGCTCGACGAGTTCTCCCTGCGCTCGCACGAGAAGGCCGCTGCCGCACAGGATGCCGGTGCGTTCAAGGACCAGATCGTCGGCATCAAGGACCAAGACGGAAACGTCGTCCTGGAAGACGGCGGCATCCGCCGCGGCGGCAGCGTCGAGTCCATGGCCGCGATCAAGCCGGCCTTCAAGGAGGACGGCTTGATCCACGCCGGTAACTCCAGCCAGATCTCCGACGGCTCGGCCGCGCTGCTGGTGATGTCCGCAGAGAAGGCAAAAGACCTGGGGCTCAAGCCACTTGCCAAGGTGCACACCGCCGTGCTCGCCGGCGCCGACCCGGTCATCATGCTGACCGCGCCGATCCCGGCCACCCAGAAGGCGCTGGCCAAGTCCGGCCTGAGTGTCGACCAGATCGGGGCGTTCGAGGTCAACGAGGCGTTCGCCCCGGTTCCGATGGCCTGGCTCAAGGACATCGGCGCCGATGAGGATCGGCTGAACCCCAACGGCGGTGCCATCGCTCTGGGTCACCCGCTCGGCGGCTCGGGTGCGCGTATCCTGACCACCCTGCTGTACCACATGCGGGACAACAACATTCAGTACGGCCTGCAGACCATGTGCGAAGGTGGCGGCCAGGCCAACGCGACCATCCTGGAGCTCCTGTGACCGACACCGACACCCAGCCCGGCGCCCTCGTCGAAAAGCGCAGCAACGTTCTGCTCATCACCATCAACCGGCCCGAGGCGCGCAACGCGATCAACGGCTCGGTGAGCACCGCCGTCGGCGATGCGCTGGAACAGGCCCAGAACGATCCGGAGATCCGGGTCGTCGTGATCACCGGATCGGGCGACAAGTCGTTCTGCGCCGGCGCCGACCTGAAGGCGATCTCCCGGGGCGAGAACCTCTTTCACCCCGAGCATCCGGAGTACGGATTCGCCGGCTACGTCAGCCATTTCATCGACAAGCCGACGATCGCCGCGGTCAACGGCACCGCGCTGGGCGGCGGCACCGAGCTGGCCCTGGCCAGTGACCTGATCGTCGCCGAGGAAAGCGCGAAATTCGGTCTGCCCGAGGTGAAGCGGGGCCTGATCGCCGGTGCCGGTGGCGTGTTCCGCATCGCCGAGCAGCTGCCCCGCAAGGTGGCCAACGAGTTGCTGTTCACCGGTGAGCCGATGTCGTCGGCTGACGCGCTGCGCTGGGGTCTGATCAACCAGGTGGTGCCCGACGGCACCGTCGTCGACGCCGCGCTCAAGCTGGCCGAGCGGATCACCGGCAACGCACCGTTGGCTGTGCAGGCCAGCAAGCGGGTCGCCTACGGTGCGGACGAAGGCGTCATCACCGGCGACAAGGACGGCTGGAAGCGCACCAACCGCGAGTTCAGCACCCTGCTGCAGACCGAGGACGCCAAGGAGGGACCGCTGGCCTTCGCTCAGAAGCGCGAACCTGTTTGGAAGGCAAGGTAAGCCATGAAGCGACAGATCTACACCGCGGAGCACGAAGCATTCCGCGAGACGGTCAAGGAGTACATCGAGCGCGAGCTCGTGCCCAACGCCGAGAAGTGGGAGACCGAGCGCATCGTCGACCGGTCGGCGTACACGGCCGCAGGCAAGTACGGCCTCATCGGCTTCAACATGCCCGAGGAGTACGGTGGCGGCGGCTCGGATGACTTCCGGTTCAACGCCATCATCGACGAGGAGATCGCCAAGGCCGGCGTGCACGGCCCGGCGCTGAGCCTGCACAACGACGTCGTCGGCCCGTACTTCAAGGAGCTGGCCAACGACGAGCAGAAGCAGCGCTGGATGCCCGGGATCGCCAGCGGCGAACTGATCATCGCCATCGCGATGACCGAGCCGGGCGCGGGCAGCGACCTGGCCGGCATTCGTACCTCGGCGGTACGCGACGGGGACGACTGGATCATCAACGGCTCCAAGACCTTTATCTCGTCGGGCATCAACTGCGACCTGTGTGTGGTGGTGGCCCGCACCGACCCCGAGGCCGGCCACAAGGGCTTCACGCTGTTCGTGGTGGAGCGGGGCATGGAGGGCTTCACTCGCGGCCGCAAGCTCGACAAGATGGGCCTGCACAGCCAGGACACCTCGGAGCTGCACTTCGAGAACGTGCGCGTGCCGAACGTCAACCTGCTCGGTAAGGAAGGTCGCGGTTTCTACCACCTGATGACCAACCTGCCCTCGGAGCGGCTCGGGATCGCCATCTCGGCGCTCTACGGTGCCCGTGCGGTCTTCCAGGAGACGCTGCAATACGCCAAGGACCGCAAGGCCTTTGGTCAGCCGATCGGCAGCTTCCAGCACAACCGGTTTCTGCTCGCCGAGATGGAGACCGAGCTGGAGGTCACCGAGAACTACCTCGACCGGTGCCTGCAGGGCGTGGTCGACGGTGAGCTGACCGCGGTCGAGGCGGCCAAGGCCAAGTGGTGGGCCACCGAGGTGGCCAAGAAGGTCGTCGACAACTGCGTGCAGCTACACGGCGGCTACGGCTACATGATGGAGTACCGCGTCGCGCGTGCCTACGTGGACGGACGTATCCAGACGATCTTCGGTGGCACCACCGAGATCATGAAGGAGATCATCGGCCGCGAGCTCGGCGTCTAGTTCTCTCGGCGAGCAGACGCAAAACTGCCCATTTCCGTGTGGAAATGGGCAGTTTTGGTGGGGGCCCCTCCCGCCTGCGGGGGACTGCTGGCGCAGTAAAGGTCAGCCGATCGGGGCGTCGGCGGCCGGGGTCGCCTTGGTGGTGCTGGTGCCCGTGACCGTCGGCACGAGGGCCTCCGGCGGGGAGTTGGGATCGAGCACGGTGTCGATCAGGTAGATCCGGGCGTTCTGTGCCTGGATGGGACCGCAGACCAGCTTGGCGGTGTCGTTGACCTTGATGTCGCCGCCCTTGCCGGTCACCTTGATCTCGGCGCCCTGCTGCGTGGGCCGTTGGCCCTTGACGTCATCGGGGCCGAGCAGGCCGAGGAAGGCGTGGTAGTAGTCGAAGCTGGTGAGCGCGGCGGCGTCGGCCTTGAGCGCGTCGAGCTTGCCGGGCTCCATGGCGGCGAACGCGTCATTGGTCGGCGCGAAAATCACGTACGGGCCGTTGTCGAGCACCGGCACGATGTTGACCTCTGGGTTGAGCCCACCGGAGATCGCGGAGTTGAAGGTGCTGATGTCGGGAATGCTGGCCAGAACCTTGCCGGTCGGCAGATCCGCGAAGGCCTTCCAATCCGGCATGGCCTTCTTGAAGTTGTCGCAGCCCGAGCCCTGCGGGTCGGGGATCTCCACCACCGGGGCGGCAGTCGTCGTCGGTGCCGGGTCGGCGTAGGCGGTGACAGCCAACGGCAGCGACGCCGTGATCGCGGCAACGGCCGCAGCAACGCCCAGTGTCTTGGTGCGAGTCTTCATTTGGTGGGTTTTCCTCCCGCTCATGCCTAGCCTGGTATTCGTCGGCTGTCGGTGACGCGTTACGCGGTTCTCCGCGCGACTATGGCGAGCAACCGCGAGCATGACAGCCTCAGCGTTCCCCGCGGCGCCGCATCGGATGGTAAGGGTAACGAAGCAGTTACGGCAAAGCCGAAGTATCCGCTCGAACCGGCTCGGGCGCTGTGACCTGCACTTTTCGGATACTGAGGCAGAGCGCTGCGGCGATGAAACACAGCCCGGCGGCAAGCTGGAAGGCCAGGTCGTAATTGCCGTTCAGATCTCGCAGCCAACCTGCCCCTGCGGCGGCGATGGCCGCGCCGATCTGGTGGGAGGCGAACACCCAGCCGAACACCACTGGCGAACGATCTCCGAAGTAGTCGCGGCACAGCACGATGGTCGGCGGCACGGTGGCCACCCAGTCCAGGCCGTAGAAGATGACGAAGACCCAGGTGCTCGGTTCGGCGTGCGGGGACAGCAGGGACGGCAACAGCACCAGGGACAGGCCACGGCCGGCGTAGTAGACGAGCAGCAGCAGCCGCGGGTCCACCCGGTCGGTGAGCCAGCCGGAGAACACCGTGCCCGCGACGTCGAGGATGCCGATGGTGGCGAGCAGACCGGCGGCCACCGTCGTCGGCATGCCGTGGTCGTTGGCGGCCGGGATGAAGTGGGTGCCGATCAGACCGTTGGTGGTCATCCCGCAGATTGCGAAGCTGCCGGCCAGTAGCCAGAACACGCGGGTCCGGGCGCCGATACGCAAGCCGTCGAAGGCGGTCTTGAACCCGCTCGCCGGGGCCGGTGGCGGCGGGGTGAGGTCGGACGCCCCGTAGGGCGCCAAACCCAGGTCGGCGGGACGGTTGCGCATGAACACCGCGACGAGCGGGACGACGGCCAGTGAGGCGGCGGCGACGATCAACGAGGCCCAGCGCCAGCCGTGGTGTGTCGTGACGGCCGCGACGATCGGTAGGAACAGCAATTGGCCGGTGGCACTGGCGGCCGTGAGCACACCGGTGACCAGTCCGCGGCGCTGCTCGAACCAACGAGTGGCGACGGTCGCCACGAAGCCCATGGAGATCGAACCGGTGCCGATCCCCACCAGGACGCCCCACAGCAGGACCAGCTGCCAGCTGGCCGTCATCGCGACGCTGCACGCCGAGCCGGTGGCGATCAGCAGTAGCGACACGGTCAGCACCGGCCGGACTCCGAAGCGGTCCATGAGCGCCGCCGCGAACGGGGCGGTGAGTCCGTACAACATCATGTTGACCGACATGGCCAGCCCGACGGTTCCGTGCGACCAGCCGAATTCGTGATGCAGCGGATTCATCATCACGCCGGGAATGGACCGGAATCCGGCCGCGCCGAGGATCGCCACGAAGCTGACGGCGGCGACCACCCAGGCCCAGTGGAGGTTTCGAGTCACCCGACAACTGTTGCCGAGGATGGCCTGAGGTACCAGTGGCATAAACGACAGCAATCATCAAAAACGTGCCACACTGGCGTCGGGCACCGAGTCGCGGTTCTACTGCTGGCCCCGGTGGTCGGCTTCGACGCGACCATCGCGCCGCTGCTGTTCTCCAACGCCACCGACGGCGACGGGAATCCGCTCTACGACGTGGTGACGTGCGGGCTCACCACCGCCCCGGTGCCGTCGACGCACGGGTTCGCGATGGTGCCCGCGGCGGGGCCCGAAGCGCTGGAATCGGCCGACACCGTGGTGATCCCGGGAACCCGGTATGCGCCGGCCCGGGCCGACGGTGTGCTGGGCGCTGACGTGACCGCGGCCCTGTCGCGTATCCGCCCCGGCACCCGGCTGGTGTCGATCTGCACCGGGGCTTTCGTGCTGGCCGCCGCCGGCCTGTTGGACGGCCGGCCGGCCACCACGCATTGGCGCTTCGCCGCGGACCTGCGCCGGATGCATCCCGACGTCCGCGTCGACGAGGACATCCTGTTCGTCGACGACGGTGACGTGTTGACCTCGGCGGGCTTGGCCGCCGGAATCGACTTGTGCCTGCACATCATTCGCTCCGACCACGGCGCCCAGGTGGCCAACGCGGTGGCCCGCTACTGCGTGGTGCCGCCGTGGCGGGAGGGCGGACAGGCGCAGTTCATCGACCACGGATTCGCCGTCACCGACCATGCCTCGACCGCGGCCACCCGCGATTGGGCGCTGCGGCACCTTGACGAGGAACTCACCGTGACCCGGTTGGCCGCCCACGCCCACATGAGCGCCCGCACCTTCAACCGGCGTTTCCGTGAGGAGACGGGACAGGCTCCTGGCGCCTGGATCCGCAGCCGCCGGCTGGACCTGGCCCGAGAACTGCTGGAATCCGGGGACCTGTCGGTCGACGAGGTGGCCAGGCGTTCAGGTCTGGGCACCGCCGGCAACCTGCGCCACCATCTGCGCCGCGGCATCGGGATGTCCCCGTCGAGCTACCGCAAGGTGTACCAGGGCGCGTGACGCGGCCGGTCGGCTGTCTACCATGACCGGCATGCCAGAGCCGCTGATCGTGTCCGTCGCCGGTCATACCCCGCAGATCGACCCGGATGCCTGGGTTGCCCCCAATGCCAGTGTGATCGGCCAGGTTTCGCTGGCCGCCGGTGCCAGCGTCTGGTACGGCGCCACGCTGCGTGCCGAGGTCGAGCCCATCGAGATCGGCGAGGGCAGCAACATCCAGGACGGCGTGACCGTCCACGTCGACCCCGGGTTCCCATGCCGCATCGCCACCGGGGTCACCGTGGGCCACAACGTGGTGCTGCACGGCTGCACCGTCGAGCAGGACAGCCTGGTCGGGATGGGCGCCGCGGTGCTCAACGGTGCGGTGATCGGCGCCGGCTCCCTGGTGGCCGCCGGTGCGGTGGTGCCGCAGGGCATGGTGGTGCCGCCGCGCTCGCTGGTGGCCGGTGTGCCGGCCAAGGTGCGTCGCGAGCTCAGCGAGGATGAGGTCGGCCACAACCAGCTCAATGCTGCGGCCTACACGCATCTGACCGGGCTGCACCGCGAGGCCGAGTAGCCGCTAGCGGAGCGGATGCGCCAACTCGTCGCGCGGCATCCGCGCCGCCGTCACGGCCACCGCGGCCAGTATGGCGGGCAGCAGTCCGGCCACCAGGAAGATGGACTCCATCGAGACCACCTTCGACAGCGGGCCGACGATCGCGAACGACAGCGGCATGAACGCCAGCGACACGAAGAAGTCCAGGCTCGACACCCGGCCCAGCATCGCCGTCGGCACCCGCCGCTGCAGCAGCGTTCCCCAGATCACCATCCCCGCACCATCGGTGACGCCGATGCAGAAGGTGGCCAACGCCATCAAGGGGAACGAGGACGTCACGCCGACGAGCACCAGCGGGACGGAGCCCAGCCCCCACATCGCCATCATCGTGGTCAGGTAGCGCCGCGGCATCCGGCGCGATGACACCGTCAACGCGCCGAGCGCGCTGCCGAATCCGAAGAACGCCAGGATGAATCCGTATGCCCGGGCGCCGTCGGCGAACCGGTCCTGGGCGATGAACGGCAGCAGTACCTCGATCGGCCCCAACACCACGAGCACGAACATGCTGGCGAACAGCAGCGTCCACAGCAGCCACGGGGTGCGCACCATGAAGGCGAAACCCTCACGCAGATCCCGCAATACGTGCGGGCGCTCGTCATCACCTTGGGTGGCAACCGAATCCGCGGTCGGGCGAGTGGCGATCAGCAGGACCAGGCCGGTGCCGAACAACACCGCCACCACGACCGCGCCCAGCGAGGGGAAGGTCGCGGCGATCACCATGCCGGCCACGGCCGGGCCGACCGAACGCTGGAAGACCGGGCGCACCACACCCTCAACACCGTTGGCCGCCAACAGTTGTTCGGCAGGCAGAATACGTGGCAGCAGGGCACTGTAGGCCGGGAAGAAGAACGCCGCGGCGATGCCGAGGATGGCGGCCGCGACGGCCAGATGCCAGATCTTGAGCAAGTCGAGCAGACCCAGCGCGGCGACCGTCGTGACCGTCGCCAGGTTGACCGTCTCCACCGCGATGATGATGGTGCGCTGATTGATCCGGTCGGCCGTGATGCCGCCGATGAGGACGAACGCCACCAGGCCGACGCCCATGCAGGTGGCCACCAGCGACAGTGAGGCCGGGTCGTTGTCGATCGCGATGACCTGCAACGCCATCACGACTGACCACATGCCCTCGGCGAAGATCGACAGCGTGACCGCGGCGATCAGCAACCGGTATTCACGGATGCGGAAGGGTGCGAGCACACGCCAGCCGCCGGTCTGATCGACCGGTGGCTGGATGTCGTGCTGCATGCTCACAACATTCGATCGTGCCCACCCGGAGTGGGTTGAGTCCACTGATTTTCGTGCGCGAGCAGACGCGACACTCCCTAAAAGTGGCTGTTTCAGGGGGATTTCACGTCTGCTCGCGGCGAGAAATCAAGCGTCCTTGAACTCCGGGCGCCGGTTCTGCTGGAAGGCCTTGGTGCCCTCGCGGAAATCTCCGGACACCAGCAGCTGCAGCTGGCCCTTGCGCTCGCGCGCGAAGGCACCCTCGAGCTCAGTGAGCGTGGCCGCGTTGACGGCCTGCTTGGTTTCGCGCAGGGCCACTGCCGGACCCGAGCGGAGCTTGGCGATGATCTTGTCCACCGCGGCGTCGAACTCGTCGGCCGGGTACACGGCGCTGATCAGACCCCAGTCGTAGGCGTCGGCGGCGGTGAGGCGATCGGCCAGCAGGGCCAGGCGCATGGCCCGGATCCGTCCGATGTTCGCGGCTACGAGTGCCGACGCGCCGCCGTCGGGCATGAGCCCGATCTTGGTGAAGGCCAACAGGAAGAAGGCGGCATCGGAGGCCAGGACGACATCGCAGGCCAGAGCCAGGGACACACCGACGCCGGCGGCGGGCCCCTGCACCACGGCCACGACCGGCTTGGGCAGCGCGACGATGGAGGCGACGGCGCGGTTGGCGGCGTCGAGCACGCCCTCGGCGTCGTGGCTGTCGGCGTTCTGGTCTTCCTCGCTGATGCCCGCGCCCGAGCTGAATCCGCGGCCCGCGCCGCCCAGGCGGACCACCCGCACCTCCGGGTCCCCGGCCGCCAGGTCCATGGCGTCGGCGATCGCGACCAGCATGCCCTGAGTAAGGGAGTTGAGGCTGTCGGGCCGGTTGAGCGTCACCGACAGCACACCGTCCTGGAGCGATACGGATACGTCTTTAACGTCGGGGTATTCGCGGGTCACGGTCATCTATGCACCTTAGGTCTGGCGGGCCAGAGGCCCGTTGGCGGCGGGGCCGGCTATGGCCATGCCGGTCGAGAAGGTTATACAAGTAAGCTATGTCACCGGTCAACCAAGGCCTAACACGCGAAGGGCGGAAGAGCATGGCAGGACCACTGCAGGGTTTACGCGTTGTGGAGCTGGCCGGTATCGGCCCGGGCCCGCACGCGGCGATGATTCTCGGCGATCTGGGTGCCGACGTCGTGCGCGTCGAACGGCCGGGCAAGGGCGCCGGCACGCCGAGCGGCGACACCATGTTGCGTAACCGGCGGTCGGTGACTGCGGACATGAAGAGCGACGATGGTCGCGCGCTGGTGCTCAAGCTCATCGAGAAGGCCGACGTGTTGATCGAGGGCTTCCGTCCGGGCGTCACGGAGCGGTTGGGTCTGGGGCCCGACGACTGCGCCAAGGTCAACGAACGGCTGATCTACGCTCGCATGACGGGCTGGGGCCAGGAAGGCCCGCGCGCTCTGCAGGCCGGCCACGACATCAACTACATCTCACTGAACGGCCTGCTGCATGCGGTCGGGCGCAAGGGGGAGCGGCCGGTGCCGCCGCTGAACCTGGCCGGCGACTTCGGCGGCGGGTCGATGTTCCTGCTCGTCGGCATTCTCTCGGCGCTGTTCGAGCGGCAGACCTCGGGCAAGGGGCAGGTGATCGACGCCGCGATGATCGACGGGTCCAGTGTGCTGATGCAGATGATGTGGAGTTTCCGCAGCCAGGGCATGTGGTCCGACGAGCGCGGCACCAACATGCTCGACACCGGCGCCCCGTACTACGACACCTACGAGACCTCCGACGGCCGCTACATGTCGATCGGGGCGATCGAGCCGCAGTTCTACGCCGAGCTGCTCAAAGGTCTGGGTCTGGATGACGCCGATCTTCCGGACCAGAACGACATGGCGCGCTGGCCCGAGCTGCGCGAGGCGTTCACCAAGGCTTTCGCCGCGCACGACCGGGATCACTGGGCCAAGGTGTTCGCCGGCACCGACGCGTGTGCGGCTCCGGTGCTGTCCTTCGCCGAGGTGCTCACCGAACCGCACATCGCCGAGCGCAACACGTTCTTCGACGAAGGCGGCAACCTGCAGCCGATGCCGGCGCCGCGGTTCTCCCGCAGCGTGCCTGCGGTGCCGACGCCACCGGGTCCGCGCGGCGCCGACACGGAAGCTGTTCTGCGGGACTGGGTTTAGTCCACCTTTTAGTTCAACCACATCAGAAGGTCGGTACGACGCCGGCCGGAAAGGAATGCGGTACATGGAGATCAAGGACGCGGTAGCCGTCGTCACCGGCGGTGCCTCCGGCCTCGGTTTGGCCACCACCAAGCGTCTGCTCGATGCGGGTGCCCAGGTGGTCGTGATCGACCTCAAGGGTGAAGAGGTCGTGGCCGAATTGGGTGATCGGGCCAAGTTCGTCGCCACCGACGTGACCGACGAAGCGGGGGTGACCGAGGCGCTCGACGTCGCGGAATCGCTTGGCCCCGTGCGGATCAACGTCAACTGCGCCGGCATCGGCAACGCGATCAAGACCCTGAGCAAGAATGGCGCGTTCCCGCTCGACGGCTTCCGCAAGGTGGTCGAGGTCAACCTGATCGGCACGTTCAACGTGATCCGGCTGTCGGCCGAGCGCATCGCCAAGACCGAACCGCTCAACAACGAAGAGCGCGGCGTCATCATCAACACCGCCTCGGTGGCGGCGTTCGACGGACAGATCGGTCAGGCCGCCTACTCGGCGTCCAAGGGCGGTGTGGTCGGCATGACCCTGCCGATCGCGCGCGATCTGTCGCGTGAGCTGATCCGGGTGTGCACCATCGCGCCGGGTCTGTTCAAGACCCCGCTGCTCGGTTCGCTGCCCGAAGAGGCGCAGAAGTCGCTGGGGCAGCAGGTGCCGCACCCGGCCCGGCTCGGCGATCCCGACGAGTACGGCGCCCTGGCCGTGCACATCATCGAGAACCCGATGCTCAACGGCGAGGTGATCCGCCTCGACGGCGCAATCCGCATGGCTCCCAGGTAAGGACTGATATGGCATTGAAGACGAAGTTCACCGAGACGTTCGGGGTCGAGCACCCCATCGTGCAGGGTGGCATGCAGTGGGTCGGCCGCGCCGAACTCGTTGCGGCCGTGGCGAATGCGGGTGCGTTGGGTTTCATCACCGCGCTCACCCAGCCGACGCCGGCCGATCTGGCCAAGGAGATCGAGCGGTGTCGTGAGCTCACCGACAAGCCGTTCGGGGTGAACCTGACGATCCTGCCGACGATCAACCCGCCGCCATACGACGAGTACCGCCAGGTGATCGTCGACTCCGGCATCAAGATCGTCGAGACGGCGGGCTCCAACCCGGCGCCGCACCTGCCGATGTTCCACGACAACGGCATCAAGGTGCTGCACAAGTGCACCTCGGTGCGCCACGCGGTCAAGGCGCAGAGCCTGGGTGTGGACGGCATCAGCATCGACGGGTTCGAGTGCGCCGGCCATCCCGGCGAGGATGACATCCCGGGCCTGGTGCTCATCCCGGCCGCGTCGGCGAAGATCGACATCCCGATGATCGCCTCGGGTGGTTTCGCCGATGCGCGTGGTCTGGTGGCCGCGCTGGCGTTGGGTGCCGACGGCATCAACATGGGCTCGCGGTTCATGTGCACCGCGGAATCGGCGATCCACCAGAACGTCAAGGAAGCGATCGTGGCGGGCACCGAGCTCGACACCGAGCTGATCTTCCGCAGCCTGGGCAACACGGCTCGGGTGGCGAGCAACACGGTGTCGCGTGAGGTGGTGCAGATCCTCAAGGACGGCGGTCAGTTCGAGGACGTCAAGGATCTGGTGGCAGGCAAACGCGGTGTGAAGGTCTATGAGATCGGTGATCTCGACGCAGGCATCTGGTCGGTCGGGACCTCGATGGGCCTGATCAACGACATCCCCACCTGCGGCGAACTCGTCTCACGGATGGTGTCGGAGGCCGAAGAGCTGATCAGTGGGCGCCTGGCGAACATGATCGGTGCGGGCGAAGCCGAACCGGAGAAAGAAGCAGTCCTCGCCTGAGCGAGGACTGTGGCCCCGGATGGGGCGAGCTACAGCAAACTCCAGATGGGAAACGCGCGCCGCGAGGCGCGCGTTTTCTCATACTGCGGTGGGCAGCTCTTGGAAGTCGTCAAACTGCTCGGAGGTTTCACCCTCAACCAGGACATCGCCGTGGTAGAGAGCCTCGAATTCAACCTTGATGACATCGGCACTGGTGTCGTCGATCCACATGACACTGAGCGTATGGGTCACCATTAAGGAATCTTTGAGTCACGGTTCGGAAAATGGTGGCAATCCTACTTTTGGGTAGGTTTCTGGCCAGTAGCTAGAGCGTCCTGGGGTCACGGTCGCCGTTTCCTACCGCAGGGTCGCTTGCCGACGCTGGTCGCAGCCGAGATGTAGAAATGGGCGGGGCTGGCTTGGTCGCCGTCGGGTTGCTTTCGCATGCTTCTACCTGCGGGGTTGCTTGACCACGCGATCGACAGCCCGGGTGTAGAAGTGGGCGCGATTCAGCCTTGCGGCTTCGTGACGTGGATGGGGTTGGTCCCGTTCAGCGCGATCCAGGTCACCACCGCGACGACGATCGCCAGCACCACCAGGCCCACCGCGGCTCTGGCCGAGACCCGGGAACGGCCGAACACCCGCTCATCGATCGAGAACGTGCCTGCGCCGGTGAACAGCAGCGTCGCGGCACCGAACGCAGCCAAGAACGGAACGTTGAACGGCTGGGACCAGAAGGCGTCGGTCGACACGTTCACCGCCCAGGCGTCGACCATCGCGCCGATCACCGCGCATGCGGCCAGCGGGGTGAGGACCCCGAACAGCAGCCCGATGCCGCCGAGGGTTTCGGCCGCGGTCACCATGAACGCGCCGAACGCGGGTAGCCGCCAACCGCTGGATTCCATGAACCCCACGGCGGTGGCGAAGTCGAATGCCTTGATCAGGCCGGCCTGCAGCATCGTGGCGCCGACGGCGACGCGCAGGATGAGCAGCCCGGTATCGGTCATGGAAGTGGTCGCGGTTTCGGCGACGGTGGTGTTGGCCATGCTCAATTAGACGCATTGAGACGCCCGAATTCATCGCAGCGCGCCCGCCGGGTGAACTCTTCGGGCCCGGTGCGCGTATGTAGAGCTAGATCGACGTTGACGCCGGAAACTTACCGCTGTTAACTTAACGACGGTAATCTTCGGGAAGGACGCGCAGTGCTGCATCGAATCGCCCACCTGGCCATCGCCGCACCGCGACGTGTCCTCGCCATTGCCGCGCTGGTCATGGTGGCCGCGGGCATCTTTGGGGTTCCGGTGGCCAAGAGCCTTTCGGCCGGGGGTTTCCAGGATCCGACGTCGGAATCTGCCCAGGCCACCCAGCTGCTTTCGGACAAGTTCGCCCGTGGCGACATGCAGTTGGTCATCAGCGTCACCGACGACAACGCCGGAGCTGACAGTCCCGCGGCCCGGGCAGTGGGCACCGACATCGCCGCCAAGCTCAAAGCGTCGCCGTATGTGACCGAGGTCAGCTCGACGTGGACCGTGCCCGCACACGCGGCGGCCACGCTGATCAGCAAGGACGGCAAGACGGGGCTCATCCTGGCCGGCATCACCGGCGGGGAGAGCGGCGCGCAGAAGTATGCCAAGGAGCTCACCGATCAACTGGTGCACGACCGCGACGGCGTGACCGTGCGGGCCGGCGGCGAGGCGATGATCTACGTCCAGATCAACGGGCAGAGCGAAAAAGACCTGCTGATGATGGAATCCATCGCGATCCCGCTGAGCTTCCTCGTGCTGGTGTGGGTGTTCGGCGGACTGCTCGCCGCCGCGTTGCCGCTGGCGGTCGGCGGCTTCGCGATCCTCGGATCCCTGGCCGTGCTGCGCGGGTTCACGATGGTCACCGACGTCTCGATCTTCGCGCTCAACCTCACTGTCGCGATGGGGCTCGCGTTGGCCATCGACTACACGCTGTTGATCGTCAGCCGATACCGCGACGAGCTGGCCGACGGGATCGACCCGGACCGGGCACTGGTGCGCACGATGGTCACCGCCGGACGCACCGTGATGTTCTCCGCGATGACGGTGGCGCTGTCGATGGTCGCGATGGTGCTGTTCCCGATGTACTTCCTCAAGTCGTTCGCCTACGCGGGGATCGCGGTGGTAGCGCTGGCGGCGTTCGCGGCAATCGTGGTGGCCCCGGCGGCGATCGCCTTGCTCGGCGATCGTCTGGACGCCTACCACGTGCGCCGCTTCCTGCGCCGAATCCTGGGTCGGCCCGAGCCCGTGGCCAAGCCCGTCGAGCAGACCTTCTGGTACCGGATGACCAAGCGGGTCATGCGTCGCTCGGTCCCGGTCGGGCTCGCAGTGATCGCACTGTTGCTGATGCTGGGTGCGCCGTTCCTCGGGATCAAGTGGGGCTTCCCCGACGACCGCGTGCTGCCCGCCTCGGCATCGGCCCGCGAGGTCGGCGACGAGCTGCGCAACGATTTCGCCGTCGACTCCTCGACGGCGGTCACGGTGGTACTTCCCGACGTCGCCGGTCTACGGCCCGCCGAGATCGACCGCTACGCAGGCGATCTGTCGCGGGCTGCTGCCGAGGTCTCGGTTTCCTCACCAGGAGGCACCTTTGTCGACGGCCGCCGGGTCGGCCCGCCGACCTCGGGAACCGGAATCGCCGACGGCAGTGCGTATCTGACGATCGGTAGCAACGTGCCGTTGTTCAGCGACGCCTCCGAGGCGCAGCTCGACGCATTGCACGCGGTGCCCGCGCCGACCGAGACGAAGTTCACCGGCATCGCCCAGGTCAACCGGGACAGCTCGCAGGCGATCACCTCGCGCCTGCCGATGGTTCTCGGCATCATCGCGGCGATCACCTTTGTTCTGCTGTTCCTGCTCACCGGCAGCGTGGTGCTCCCGCTGAAAGCGTTGGTGCTCAACGTGTTGTCGCTCTCGGCGGCGTTCGGCGCGCTGGTGTGGATCTTTCAGGACGGTCACCTCGGTGCGCTGGGCACCACGTCGACGGGCACCTTGGTCGCCAACCTGCCGGTGTTGTTGTTCTGCATCGCGTTCGGGTTGTCGATGGACTATGAGGTGTTCCTGGTGTCGCGAATTCGCGAGTACTGGCTCGAATCCGGTCAGACCCGTAAAGATAACGACGAGAGTGTGGCGCTCGGCCTGGCCCGCACCGGCCGGGTGGTGACCGCCGCGGCGCTGCTGATGTCGATCTCGTTCGCGGCGCTGATCGCCGCGCAGGTGGCCTTCATGCGGATGTTCGGCCTCGGCCTGACCATCGCGGTGCTGGTCGATGCGACGTTGGTGCGAATGTTGTTGGTGCCGGCGTTCATGCATCTGATGGGGCGGTGGAACTGGTGGGCCCCGGCACCACTGGCCCGGTTGCACAAGCGATTCGGGATCAGTGAGTCAGGTTCGGCCGAAACCGTCGCTGGCGAGCCCGGCGACAGCGGACCGGGCGGCGACAAGCGGGAACGGGCCGGCGCCGGAGTGGCGGACGCTTAGCATGCCGATCCAACCGCGTAAACGACGCCGCGCACCGCGCGGCTCCGGTGAGCTGCTCCGCGATCAGATCCTCGATGCCACAACCGAATTGCTGTTGGAGACCGGGCACGCCAAGGCGGTGTCGATCCGGTCGGTGGCTCAGCGGGTCGGGGTGACCCCGCCGTCGATCTACCTGCACTTCGCCGACAAGGATGCGTTGCTGGACGCGGTGTGTTCCCGGTACTTCGAGAAGCTCGACGAGGAGATGCAGCGGGCGGCCGCCGATCATGGCTCGACCATCGAGGTGTTGCGGGCCCAGGGCCACGCATACGTGAACTTCGCCAGGCGCACGCCGGAGTTGTATCGGCTGGCGACGATGGGGGAGGGCAGGCCCGGCAGCGATGTCGACGTGACCCTCAACAGCTCGGCGTTCCAGCACATGCGCGCCGCCATCGAAGCGCTGATCGCCGAGGGGGTCTACCCGTCCGGCGACGCCACGATGCTGGCGCTCGAATTGTGGACCGCCGCGCACGGGGTGGCCGCCATTCTGATCTCCAAACCGTATCTGCCGTGGGGAGATGTCCAGGAGTTCACTGACCGGGTGCTGCGGGCGGTGTGCACCGGCCAGATCGTCTCGGGGATCATCGGAACCGACCTCGAACCCGCCGAGACCATCGACCGGTTGAAGGGATTCGCCAGTGAGTACGCCGACGGAGGAGCACTGTGACTGACAAGACCCCAGACATTCCGTTCTCCGCCCGGGTGGACAATCCGTTCTTCGCCCGGATATGGAAGACGTTGTCGAGTGCGGAGCCCAAGGCGCTGCGGCGGCTGCGCGGCGAGAACCTCGCCGGGCTCAGCGGCCGTGTCCTGGAGATCGGTGCGGGCACCGGGACCAACTTTGCCTTCTATCCGGCGACGGTGACCGAGGTGGTCGCCATCGAGCCCGAACGTCACCTTGCCGAGGTGGCCCGCGCCGCGGCGGCCAAGGCGCCGGTGCGGGTGACCGTCACCAGCGACACCGCCGAGCAGTTCAGCAGTGCCGAACCGTTCGACGCGGTGGTCTGCTCGTTGGTGCTGTGCTCCATCGAACAACCGGATGCTGTTCTACAGCAACTATTTTCGCTACTGCGGCCGGGCGGTGAGCTGCGGTACCTGGAGCATGTCGCGGGCAGTGGTTGGCGGGCCGGGATGCAGCGCGTGGCCGACGCCACGGTGTGGCCGCGGTTGTTCGGAAACTGCCACACCCACCGGCACACCGAGCAGACCATCGCCGGCAGCGGGTTTCAGGTCGCCGCTGCCCACCGTGAACTGGCCATGCCGGCCTGGGTGCCGCTGCCGGTGACGGAGTTCGCCATCGGCCGTGCGGTCAGGCCTGCTTAGACCCCAGCAGGGTGGGCAATCGCTGCAGCAGGTTCGGCAGGGAACCGGCGGCGGTCTCGCGCAGTGAGATCGTGGCGCTGTCGGACAGCGGGGTGCGCTCCGGGTTGACCTCGACCACCACGGTGCCCGCGGCGACGGCGGCTTCGGCCAGGCCGGCCGCGGGATAGACCACTGAGCTGGTGCCCACCACGATCACCACGTCGGCATTGCCGACCGCCTGGACCGACCGTTGCCAGGCGTCGTCGGGCAACGGCTCGCCGAACCACACGACACTCGGCCGGATCAGGCCGCCGCACGGGCAGACCGGGGGCTCGATGGTCTCGACCGGCTCCGGCATTTCGGGAAGATCGCCCTCGAACCTCGAACCGCAAGCGTCGCAACGGAACTCGAACAAGTTGCCGTGCAGGTGGTAGACGTTGGTGCTGCCGGCACGCTCGTGCAGATTGTCGACATTCTGGGTGATGACGTGCACGTCGGCGAAGTCCTGCCAGGCGGCCACGGCCCGATGCCCGTCGTTGGGTTGCACGTGGGCCATCATGTAGTGGCGCCACAGATACCAGGCCCACACCTTCTCGGGATGCCGCTGCCAGCCTTCGATGCTGGAAATTTCATATGGGTCGACCTGCGCCCACAGCCCCGTTTCGACGTCGCGGAACGTCGGCACACCGCTTTCGGCTGAGATCCCGGCACCGGACAGGACAGTCACTTGCACATCACCAACGTAGTCGGTTTGGGTGATACTGGGCATGTGGGTGAGTTGGGGGATTGGGTGGTGGTTGATTCGAGCGCGGACAAGCCGCTGTTCGATCAGCTCAGGATCCAGATTATCGACGGAATAAGGCAGGGGCGGCTGGCTCCGGGTACCCGGTTGCCGACGGTGCGTGAATTGGCGGGGCAGGTCGGGCTTGCGGTCAATACCGTGGCCAGGGCATATCGCGAGTTGGAGTCGGCAGGAGTCTTGGAGACCCGCGGCCGGTACGGGACGTTCGTCGCACGGGCGGATCCGGCTGATGCCGCGATGGCCGCGGCCGCGCACTCGTTCGCCGAGGCCGCGCGCGCACTGGGGATCGGCAAGTCCGACGCGCTGCGCTATCTGGACGCGGCATTTGATTGACCGGCTCAGCCGGTCGTGTTGCCGCGCCAGCGCAGCACATCCAGGGCGACCGCGACGGCGACGCTGTTCTCGGCAAGTGGGCGGGGCAGGAGTTCGTCGGCGCGGGCCAGTCGCCGCAGCAGCGTATTGCGATGCAGGTACAGCCGTGCCGCGGCGCGCGAGGCGTTGCACTGTTCGTTGACGAATACCCTTACTGTTTCCTGTAATTCGGTGTCGGCGGTCTCGAACGCGCCGAGGGCGTGGCTGACGAATTCGGCGGCGCGATCGGGTTCGGCGGTGATGAGGGCGACCAGTTCGACGTCGGCGAACTGTGCGATCTGTTGTGTGGAGTGCAGCCGGGCCATCATCTGCTGGGTGGTGATCGCGTCGAAATGGCTGCGCCGGAAGCCATCCAGGCCGTCGGCGACCGGTCCGACGGCGATGCGGACGCCGTCCAACTCGCGGGCGGCGCGGGTCAGAGCGGGCAATCCGTGGGTGTCGGCGCTGCCGGCTGCCCACACCCAGCGGGTGGCGGTGCTGGCCAGCACGCTCAACGGTCTCGGATCGCCACAGTCCTGGCCGAACGCCTCGGCGGCCCGATCCAATCCGGACATGTCGCCGCCGGGGTCCTCGCTCCAGATCACCGCGGCGGTATGCGCGCCGGTCAGGGCGTGGCCCAGGCGCGCTTCGGCCCGCTGCCGGGGGATCGGGGCGCCCTCGAGCAGAAGCGCCACGGTCTCGCGCCGCTCGGCGTGGGTGCCGCGGGTCAGGTCCTCGCGTTCGAGGTCGATCTGGGCGGCGATGCCGGCCAGCGTGGCGTCGACGAACGCACTGATGGACTGCGAGCAGACGTCGAGCATCTCGTGTAGTTCGCCGGGGTCGGAGGTCAGCTCGAAGGCGATCTCCATGAGACGACGCCACGCCACCCCCTCACCGACCCGGTAGGCGTCGAGCGGAAACTCGTTGACACCACGGCGCACCAGTTCCCGCGCGATACTCAGCGGCTCGGGGCCGGTGTTCGGCGGCACCGGCGCGCCCGGGTCACGCACATTCGCGGTGCCCCAGAAGAACAGGTTGGCGTGGTTGCTGCGGACGACCGCAGCGGCGAGTTCGGGGTCGGACGCGATCGCCGGACTGGCGGCCAGCACCGCGGCGTCGAATTCGTCGAGCCAGTCCTGGCGCGGGTTGAGGACGATCTGTGCGCACTGCCGGATCAGATCCCGCACCCGCTCGGACGGTGGCTGCCACACCATCACCCCAGCGTAGAGCGGTGGTGCAAAGTGCACCATCAGATGGCTCATGTTTGGTATTTCCGACCTTGGGGTGGGGGCCGGCCTGCCGCAACCATTGAGACATGAACCACACCGAACCCGTCGACGTACTCATCATCGGCGCCGGCATCTCCGGCATCGGTGCCGCCTACTACCTGCAGCGCGAACACCCCGGGCGCAGCTTCGCGATCCTGGAGGCCCGCGGTGCCGCCGGCGGCACCTGGGACCTGTTCCGCTACCCCGGGATTCGGTCGGACTCCGACCTGCACACCTTCGGCTACGAGTTCAAGCCCTGGCGTGACGAGCATGCCATCGCCACGGCCGACAAGATCCTGGCCTATCTGCACGAGACGATCGCGGAGAACGGCATCGACCGCCACATCCGGTTCCATCACAAGGTGCTCGGCGCGGCCTGGGATTCCGCGACGGCGCGCTGGACGGTGGACGTCGAGCGCGCGGACGGCGAGGGCGGCGACGCCGAGCTGATCCAGATCACTGCCAATTGGCTGTTCTGCGGCGGCGGGTACTACCGCTACGACCAGGGCTACACCCCGAATTTCGACGGGCAGGAACGGTTCACCGGTCAGGTCGTGCACCCTCAACACTGGCCCGAGGACCTCGACTACACGGGCAAGAAGGTCGTGGTGATCGGCAGTGGCGCCACCGCCGTCACCCTGGTGCCGTCGATGGCGCCGACGGCCGGTCACGTCACCATGCTGCAGCGCTCGCCCACCTATGTGCTTCCCGTCCCGGCCAAGGACGGCTTCGCCAACACCGCCAAGCGACTCTTCGGCGATCGTCGCGGCTACGCGTTGGCCCGGCGCAAGAACATCATCAAGCAGCGCGCCGTCTACACGCTGTGCCAGAAGTACCCGACCGCGGCCCGACGGCTGATCCGGAAGGTCAACGCCGCCCAGTTGCCCAAGGGCTATCCCGTCGACGAGCACTTCGCGCCCCGCTACAACCCGTGGGACCAGCGGCTGTGCGCCGTGCCCGACGGCGATCTGTTCAAGGCGATCAGCAACGGCAGCGCCTCGGTGGTCACCGACCGCATCGCGACGTTCACCGAGCGCGGCATCCTGCTGGAGTCGGGCCGCGAGCTCGACGCCGACATCATCGTCACCGCAACAGGTCTGAACATCCAGCTGTTCGGCGGGATGACACTGACCGTCGACGGCCAACCGGTAGATCTCTCCGACACCGTGGCGTACAAGGGCATCATGCTTTCGGGCGTGCCGAACTTCGCGTTCGCGTTCGGCTACACCAACTCGTCGTGGACGCTGAAGGTCGGACTGCTCTGCGAGCATTTCTGCCGACTGCTGAAGCACATGGACGACAACGGTTTTGACACCGTACGACCGGAGTTCGGCGGTGGTCAGACCCGCCCGCTGCTGGATTTCGGTGCCGGGTATGTGCAGCGTTCGCTCGACGAGATTCCCCGGCAGGGTGTCGACGGACCGTGGCAGATGACGATGAACTACACACTCGACGCCGAGACGCTACGCAACGGTCCGGTGGAGGATTCTGCGCTGCGGTTCGAAGCGGCCCGGGTGGAGATGGTCGGAGCGACAGCCTGATCCGGGGCTAGCCGAACTCCAGCAGCCCGACCACCGGGCGGATCGGGGCCAAGAGCGGCAGGTGCTGCGCCCGCAGGAGGGCGTTGATGATCCTGCCGCGGCCCGCCGGGATCGGTAGGTCGCGCACGGATCGGACCCCGGGGACGGTGTTGACCAAGTCGGCCAGCTCCGTGGGGGACAGGCTGAACGGCATGGGCGGCACCCGATAGCGCATCGATGTCGGCATCCCCTTGCGGGTCAGGAACGCCAAAAACGCCGACGGCAGGTCGAACAACATCTGCCCACCCGGAAAGCGTTGCGCGCAGGCGCGGATCAGCGACATGGCCTCCTCGGGCTGCAGATACATCAGCAGGCCCTCGGCCGTGATGAAGACGCCGTCGCAGGCGTCGACCTGGTCCATCCAGCTGAAGTCCAGCGCCGACTGCGCGCACTGGGTGACCCGGTCGGGCTTTGGCAGCAGCTTGTTACGGAGCTCGATCATCGGCTCCAGATCGACTGACAGCCAGCGGAACTCATGCCCCAGTCCGGCGGCGTCCAGCCGGTAGAAGCTGGTCTGCAGTCCCTCGGCCAGCGCCACCACGGTGGCCTTCGGATGATCGCGCAGGTACTCGCCCGTCATCCGGTCGAACAGCAGCGCGCGCAGGGCCATGTCCTGGCGGCGGGTGTAACCGAACTTGGCGAAGTCGAAATCGATCGAGTCGACCAGTTGCACCGCCATCGGATCATCGATGAGGCCGTCCGGTCGGCGCGCCTCGTGTGCGCGCACCTGCAGGGTCAGCAGTGCGGTCTCGGAAACGCCGGTGAGTGCGTTGCCGCTCACCTTGCCTGAGCCACCCGTCATTGGCACGAATGTACCGAAGCCGGGGCGCATGATGGCATGGCGTCGAAAACCGCTGATGATCCGATCGGGAAGGAGCCTGCCGTGCCACGCTTCGCGGCCAACCTCTCCATGATGTACGTCGAGCACGCGTTTCCCGACCGGTTCGCCGCCGCGGCGGCCGACGGGTTCACGGCGGTGGAGTACCTGTTCCCGTACGCCTACCCGGCTGAGCGACTTCGTGGACTGCTCGACGCCAACGGTCTGCGGCAGGTGTTGTTCAATGCGCCGCCCGGTGATTTCGAGTCCGGGGAACGGGGCGTCGCCGCGCTGCCCGGCCGCGAGGCCGAGTTCCGCGACGGATTCCGGCGGGCACTGGACTATGCCGGGACCCTGGATTGCCCACGGGTGCACGTGATGGCCGGGCTGGTTCCGGCCGGCGCCGATCGAAGCGACCGGTTGACGGTGTACCGGAGCAACCTCACCTGGGCGGCCGAGCAGGCGGTGGGCCGTGGCGTCGACGTGTTGATCGAACCGATCAACCAGCGCGACATGCCCGGCTATCTGCTGAGCCTGCAGGACGATGCGCACCGGATCGTGGACGAGATCGGGGCGCCGAATCTCAAGGTGCAACTGGACCTTTACCACTGTCAGATCACCGAGGGCGACGTGACGGTCCGGCTGCGGTCGGACATTCCGACTGGTCGCGTCGGGCATCTGCAGATTGCGGGTGTGCCCGACCGGCACGAACCCGACAGCGGAGAACTGGCGATCGGCTATCTGTTCGGCGTCATCGACGACACCGGCTTCGGCGGCTGGGTGGGTTGTGAGTACCACCCGGCCGCGGGCACCAGTGCAGGATTGGGGTGGCTGCGGACAGCGGGCAGGTGACGCGTCAGCGCAACACCTTGTCCAGGGTGCGTAGGTTCCGTGTCGTGGTCGAGGATTTGTAGCGCTTCTTGCCCATGGTCTTGCCGATGGTGCTGTCAAGCGTCGAGGCCCGGGCCACCTGCCAGTAGAGCACCCCGTCTCCGCGCTGCACCTTCTCGCCGTGGCCCGGCGACAGCGCCGCCAGTTCGTCGAGCAATGCGGCGTCGCTGACGAACGTGACATAGGAGTGGTGGTCGGGTACCTCCCGCTCGAACGGGTAGGCCTCCGAGATCTTCTGCAGTGTGGGCAGGTCGTACACCAGCACCCACGCCTCGTAGCCGAAGGCGTCGCGCAGTGCGCGTTCGGCCGTCGTGCGGACCTTGGCGGCACCGGAAGTGCTGTCCAGCAAGACATTTCCACTGGCCAGGATGGTCCGGACCGCGGTGAACCCGGCTGCCTCCATAGCCTTCGCCACCTCGGCCATCTTGAGGTTGACGCCTCCGACGTTGACGCCACGCAGAAACGCGATGTACCGGGTCACGGCACCAGCCTAAAACTCATTTCACCGGCAACTGATCGAGTTGGGCCTTCGACGTGGTGGTGATGAGGCGCAGCACCTTCCGGAAGCCGGGGGAGCGGGTCGACACGATCGATGTGTGGTTCTCGCCGGGCAACAGCTCGAGGCCGGCCCGACCGCCCAGCTTCTTGAGCGCTGCGACGTAACGCTGCGAATTAGCCGGTGCCACAACGGTGTCGCGGGTTCCGTGGACCGCGATGACCGGCACTCGCGGGTCGAGGTTCTGGATCGGGTCCACCGAGGCGTAGCGCTTCGGCACCTCTGCGGGGCTGCCGCCGAGCACCTCCGCGATGTGCTTGTCGCCGCGGTTCGCGGCGTAGACCATGTCGAGCGGACCGGCCAGCGAGATCACCCTGGTCGGCCGGAAGATCGGCCTGGATCCGACCTCGTCGCCCTGCAGGTCATGCCGGGTGCTGGCCCACACGGCCAGTTGAGCCCCCGCGCTGTGGCCGACCACGAGTGCGTCGTCGATGGCGAGCTGCGGGTACAGCAGGTTCACCTGGGCGACGTAGTCCATGGCATGAGCCACGTCGGTGAACGTGCTCGGCCACCCGCCGCCGGATCCGACCCGCCGGTACTCGATGTTGTAGACGGCCATGCCGCGGCTGGTGAGTTCCCGGGCCAACCCGTCGAACACTCCGGCGCCCATGGTGCTCTGCCAACCGCCGCCGTGGATGAGCACAACCAGTGGGATCGAATTGAACGCGTGCGTGCCGCCCGGAAGATACAGGTCGGCCCAGTTCTGGTCGGGGTACTTGCCGCTGGCCCGCGCATCGGACAGGTAGTGGAACCGGGTGACGGTGAACTTCGGCTGCGTGAGGACCTCGGGCACCACTTCGATCCGAGCGGTCCTCGTTTCGGTGGGGGTTTCCGGCGTGCAGGCGGTGAGCCCGGCGATGAGTATCGCGGCGCACACCGTCAGCAGGCGTCGGTTGAGCAGTGCCATGTCGTTGTCGAACCGGCCGATCAGAAGTCCAGCACCGTCATCGACGGGCGGCCACGATGGATCGGACCGATGCGGTCCAGCCACGGCTGGGCGGCCAACTTGAACAGGCCGCGTCCCGGCGGCATCGGCACGTCACGGGCCGACCGCACGCCCGGGATGGCACCCGGTCCGGTGCCCGCCATCGCCAGGCCCTCGTCGGCGGTCAGGGCGAACGGCATCGGGGGCGCGACGTAGCGGTTGGACAAGTGCCAGCCCTTGATGGTGCGCCGACTTGCCCAATGCGGAATCGAGTCGAACATCATCCGGCCTCCGGGGAACCGTGCCGCGCAGTCGGCAATCAGGCTGCGCACATCGTCGGGCTCAAGGTACATCAGCAGGCCCTCGGCGGTGATGAACACGCCGTTGCTCGAATCGACCCGGTCCATCCAACTGCGGTCGAGCGCGGATTGGGCCAGCGCGACGATGCGGTCATCGGAGGGCAGGAGGCGTTCCCGGATCGCCATCACGGGCGGTAGATCGACCGAATACCAGGTCAATTCGTCGGCCACACCGGCCTGATCGAGCCGCCAGAAACTCGTCTGCAAACCCTCCGCGAGCGCCACCACCGCGGCCTTCGGATGCGTCGCGAGGTAGTCGCGGGTCTCGAGGTCGAATGCGCGGGCCCGTAGGGCATGGGCCTGTACGGGCCTGCCGAACTTGTGGTAGTCGAAGTCGATCGAATCGAGCAGTGCCACGGCCCACGGGTCGCGGATCACGCCGTCGGAACGCTTGGCCTCTCTGCCCCGATTGCTCAGGATCCACAGGGAGGTCTCCGAGACCCCGTCGAGGGTGTTGCCGTCAATCACGCTCATCGAACCGATGGTAAAGACGTACGCTCGTCACATGGGGCGCCAGGTTTTCGACGACAAGCTTTTGGCCTTGATCGGCGGCAACTCGATGGGAGTTCTTGCGACGATCAAGCAGGACGGTCGTCCACAGCTGTCCAATGTCTCCTACTACTTCGACCCGCGTACCGTGCAGATCCAGGTGTCGATCACCGAGCCGCGGGCCAAGACCCGCAATCTACGGCGGGACCCGCGCGCCTCCATCCACGTGAGCTCCGACGACGGCTGGTCCTATGCGGTTGCCGAGGGCGATGCGATTCTCACCCCGCCGGCCGCGGCCCCCGACGACGAAACGGTCGAGGGCCTGATTGCGTTGTACCGCAACATCGCCGGTGAACACCCGGATTGGGACGATTACCGGCGCGCCATGGTCGATGACCGCCGCGTGTTGCTGACCCTGCCGATCACGCACGTGTACGGGATGCCGCCGGGCCGGCGGTAAACCACATGACGTTCACCGTGCTGTCGCGCTACGCTGCCGCGTATGGCTGACGACAAACCGGAAGACGACAACAAGCGCAAATTCCGGGAGGCCCTGGAGCGCAAGAAGGCGCAGTCGTCGGGAGGCACGGCGCACAAGGACGGCGGCCGGAATCAGCCCCGGGCCCACGGCCCGGTCGAGAACCGACGCGAATTCCGGCGTAAGAGCGGTTAGTCCCGGGCCCAACAAACGCCGAGGGTGCGCACAGATCGCAGTTTCGTGAGAATTCGCGATCTGTACGCACACTCGATGCGTCAGTCGTCCGCCAGCGCCCGGGCCGCGACGAGCGCTACCAACATGACCGCCACGCAGTAGACACCCTGATCCTTCAGACCCCAGGCCACCGAGGTCAGGGTGGCCGCACCGGCCACACAGAGCAGCAGACCCACCGCCGCACTGCGGATTCCGGTGCGGGTCACGGCACCGCCGTCCCACAGCGGCAGCGGGTTGTTCTCCAGCGGCCGTAGCGCGATGAACGCCAATGCGACCAGCCCGGCCATCAAGGCCAACTGCAGCACCGACAGGGCGACGAACCCTGTTGACGACGGGTCGTAGCGGTCTGCGCCCAGGTAGTCGAACACCAGGTGCAGGCCCAGCAGCAGCGGCATGTGCCACAGGTACAGCGTCATCGCCCCGGAGTTACCGATCGCCGTCAGCCACCACACCCGGGGCCGCTGCGCCCACCGGTTGATGGCAGGCGCGGCGGCAATCGCGAACGCGCACATCATGATTGCGTGACCGGCGAGTAGCAGCGACGGCGGTGTCATGTTCTTCAGCTGCTGGGTCTCGATGCCGACCAGGCTCAGCTCGTAGGGGCCGAAGTAGAGCAGGGCCAGGTTCACGCCGAGCATCCCGAGCCCGACCTTGAGCGCGGCGCTGCTGGACAGCAGGTTGCGGCGGTAGGCCACTCCGAACACGCCGGGGATCAACCACACCACGGTGTTGAGGTAGCCCAGCGAGGCGTAGCCGTCCAGGTTGATCCGAATCGCGTCGATCACGGCGATGAACGCGTACGTGCCGATGATCGCGCCGGCCATCTGCGCGGTCGTGGTGATGCGGGCCAGCAGCGGCACCGCCGCCAGCACCAGGACGTACGCGCCGAGGAACCACAGCAGCTGGATGGAGATGCCCGCGACGGGCTCATAGACATGCTCGGGCAGCACGAACCGCAACACCGCCAGGGCCGCGGTCCAGAAGGCCAGGTAGTAGAACACCGGCCGATACAGCCGGGTGCAGCGCTTGAGCAGCCAGCCGCCCCAGGACGAGCCGGGCCGCCAGGACTGCACGGACGCTGCCACCCCGGCGAAGAAGAACAGCGGCATGATCTGGAACACCCAGGTCAACGCCTGGAAGACGGTGGATTCCGTGAGCAGATTGCTCCAGATGAACACGTCGTCGCGGATGGTGCTGGTGGCCATGACGGTATGGCCGAACACCACACCGATCAGCGAGGCGATCCGGATGACGTCGATGGCCCGGTCCCGATCGGCGGGGGTCTGGGCTTCGACCTCGGCGGGGGACGGGAACAGCCCCTTCGCGGGGGCTTTCGGGGAAGCTGGGTCAGCAGCAACGGTCATGGCTAGAACGCTAAGGCCCCGCCGCTGCGTAGTCCCTAGGTAGAAATACGGGATTTCTCCCGGGCCTCGGCGACCAGGATGGCGGCGAGGCAGCCCGCGGCGAGTACCGCGACCGCGATCGCGAACGTCACGCCTGCGGTCCGCAGGCCCAGCGATTGAGCGGCCAGGCCCTCGCCGATCACCGGCAGCGAGATCGCGACATAGGCGACGACGAAATACGTGGAGCTGACCTCGGCCCGGCGCTGGGCCGGAGCACGCTCGACGACTGCGGCCAGGCCGCGGCTGAAGCCCATGCCCTGGCCGATGCCGGATA
>MSTD01000018.1:0-9160 GCA_001942045.1 Mycolicibacterium porcinum | reverse complement strand
GCAGCGGCAGTGGTGTCCGGCATCGGCCAGGGCATGAGCTTCTGCCGCGGCCTGGGCGATGCCGGATACCACTGCCGCTGCGACCAGCCCGGGCAGCGACGAAAAATACAGCGCCGCAGTCAGAATCGTCATCCCGGCGATCAGCAGCCCACATCCGACCGCCACGGCGCGCTCGGCGACCATCCGGTTCGCGACGACCTGGGTCAGTGCCGAGGCAGCGAAGATCGAGCCCGCGATCGCTCCGGCGCCCGCGTGGTTGTCGATGCCGATCACCGTCGATAGGAACGACGGCGCGACAGCGGTGAACAGACCCGTCACCGCGAACCCGGCGAAGGCAGCCAGGGCAGCGATGACGAACACCGTCCGCACCTCAACAGGTACCGACAGGCGCTGCAATCCGATCCGGCCGGCACGCGCCGACGTCTCGGGAACGATCAGCACCGCGATCCCGGCCAACACCGCCAGCCCGATGTGGACGAGGAACGGCAGGTGCAGCGGCTCCGGCGCGTATTGCACGAGCAGGCCCGCCAGCAGCGGACCGGCGCCGAGGCCGCCGATGTTGGCGACGGTGGCGACGGCCGCGGCCCTGGTCTTCCACGCCGGCGGCGCGGCCTCGATGACGGCCGCGGTCGCGGTTCCGGTGAAAAGGCCCGCCGACAGGCCGGACAGCAGTCGCCCGATCAGCAGCACCGGTACGGAGTCGGCGACCAGGAACACTGCCGCGCTGGCCAGGGCTGCGGCCACCCCGGCTAGCAGCATCGGTCGCCGGCCCACCGCGTCCGACCAGCGGCCGAACACCAGCAGCGCGAACAGCACGCCGCCGGCGTACGTGGCGTAGATGACCGTCGTGGTCAGCACCGCGAAATGCATGCGGTCGGCGTAGAGCGCGTACATCGGGGTGGGCAGCGTGGTCCCCACCATGATCGCGGCGAACGCGTAGGCGAGCAGCGGAAAGGCGAAACGCCCCCGGGAGTTGGGCATGTGCCATTGAAACGTCCCGGGGGCGCTGGAGCTTCCCCGCCCTAGTGCGCGACCGCCTTCTCGGCGCCCACCCCGGTCAGTGACCGGACTTCCATTTCGGCGTTGAGCTCAGCGTCGCCGGTGTCGGGCGAGGTGAGCGTTCCGATGATGCCGAGCGCGAAGGCCAGCGGGATGGACACGATTCCTGGGTTCGCCAGCGGGAAGAACGCGAAGTCGGCACCGGGGATCATCGCGGTCTTGCTGCCCGACACGGCAGGGGAGAACACGATCAGCACGATCGTCGAGATCAGGCCGCCGTACATGCTCCACAGCGCACCGCGGGTGTTGAACCGCTTCCAGTAGAGCGAGTACAGGATCGTCGGCAGGTTGGCCGCGGCCGCCACGGCGAACGCCAGGGCCACCAGGAACGCCACGTTCTGACCGTTGGCCAGGATGCCCAACCCGATCGCGAACACACCGAGCACGACCGCGGTGATCCGGGATACCCGGACCTGCTCGTCCTCGGTCACCTTGTGCGACTTGAGCACTGAGGCATAGATGTCGTGGGCGAACGAGGCCGACGCCGTGATGGTCAGGCCGGCCACGACCGCGAGGATCGTCGCGAACGCCACCGCCGAGATGACCCCGAGCAGGATCACCCCGCCCAGTTCGAAGGCCAGCAGCGGGGCCGCTGAGTTCACTCCACCGGCCGCGCCGAGGATCCGGTCCGGGCCGACCAGGGCGGCCGCGCCGTAACCCAGCACCAAGGTGAACAGGTAGAAGGCGCCGATCAGCGCAATGGCCCAGACCACTGACCGCCGAGCCTCTTTCGCCGTCGGCACGGTGTAGAAGCGCATCAGCACATGCGGCAGGCCCGCGGTGCCGAGCACCAGCGCCAGCGCCAGCGAGATGAAGTTGATCTGTGAGGTGAGTGATCCGCCGTACTGCGCGCCCGGGGCCAGCACGTCGCGGCTGGACACCCCCTTGGTGGTGGCCTCGGAGATCGCCGATTGCGCGGAGCCGAGGATCTCGGAGAAGTTCAGCCCGAACTTGCTCAGCACCATCACGGTCATCAGGGCGGCGCCGGCGATCAGCAGCACGGCCTTGATGATCTGCACCCACGTGGTGCCCTTCATGCCGCCGACCAGAACGTAGACGATCATCAGGATGCCGACGACGGCGATCACGATCGACTGTCCGGTCCGGCTGTTGACGTCGAGCAGCAGGGCGACCAGGCCGCCGGCTCCGGCCATCTGGGCCAGCAGGTAGAACAGCGACACGGTCAGCGTCGAGATGGCCGCGGCCAACCGGACCGGACGCTGCTTGAGTCGGAAGCTCAGCACGTCGGCCATGGTGAATTTGCCGGTGTTACGCAGCAATTCGGCCACCAGCAGCAGGGCAACCAGCCACGCGACCAGGAAGCCGATGGAGTAGAGGAAGCCGTCGTAACCGTAGACGGCGATGGCACCGGCGATGCCGAGGAAGCTTGCCGCGGACAGGTAGTCACCGGCGATGGCGATGCCGTTCTGCGGGCCGGAAAAGCCGCGGCCACCGGTGAAGAACTCGTCGGCGGTGGCGTTGCGCTTGCTGGCCTTGATCACCACGATCATCGTGACGACGACGAATAAGCTGAAGATGCCGATGTTGGCCGCGGGGTTGCCGACGGTTTCGGCGGCAAGTGTCGTGGTGGTCATCGGGTGCCTTCCAGCTCTTCGCGGATGGCGGTGGCCCGCGGGTCGAGCTCCTTGTTGGCGAAGCGCACGTACAACCCGGTGATCAGGAACGTGGTCAGGAACTGGCCCAGCCCGATCAGCAGGCCGACGTTGATGTTGCCGAACACCCGGATGGCCATGAAGTCATGCGCGAAGGCGCCGAGGGCGACGTAGAGCGCATACCAGAGCAGGAAGAACGCGGTCATGGGAAAGACGAAGCGGCGCAACCGGGTACGCAGCTCCTGGAATTCGGGACTGGCCTGCATGGCGAGGAACTGCTCCCCGGTGGGGGCAACCCTCTCGGGAAGGTCGATTTCGGGCACCGAGGGCTCCTGACAGTTGGCTGGGTGTCGGTTGGGAACTGAACCTAATTGAGAGGTGGGTCACACAGGAGTGGTATCGCAGTTGATACGCCGAATCCGGCCATCGCTGCGCTGAGCGGTCGGTCCTCGGGGCTGAGCGGCAGGCTGCTCAGCCTGCGGGCACCCGCTCGACGCCCAGGCCCAGACGCTCGGGTACGTGCATGCGCGCGAAGATCTGCGCGACGCCGGGGGTGGGCTTGGTGAACAGGCTGACGACGATCATCGTGAGGAACGCGATCGGCACGCTGACCGCCGCCGGGTAGCCCACCATCACCGCGGGCCAGCCGCCGAGCACTGCGTCGTCGACGCCGCCGGTGATCGCCACCAGCACCGCGCCGCCGCACACACAGCCGCCGACCACGAGGCCGCACGCCGCGCCGACCACCGTCAGGCCACGCCACCAGATGCCGAGCACCAGCAGCGGACACAGCGTGGACGCCGCGACCGCGAAGGCCAATCCGACGCTGCGGGACAGTTCCAGCCCGGACACCATCAGCGACAACGGAATCGGGATCAGGCCGCCGACCACCGCGGCGATCCGGAAATCCCTAACCCGCCCGCGCAGCACATCGGTGGCCAGGGCGCCGGCGATGCTGACCAGCAATCCAGACGAGGTGGCCAGGAACGCCGCGATGGCTCCGGCGGCCACGAGGGCGGCCAGCAATTGGCCGCCGATTCCGCCGACCGCCGCGCCCGGCGCCAAAAGCACTGCGGCGTCGGCAGTTCCGGTGATCAGCAGTTGGGGAACGTACAGCCGGGAGAACACCCCGAGCAGGATCGGGAAGAAGTAGAACACCGACAGCAGCGCCACCACAGCGAGCGCGGTGCGCCGGGCGGCCCGCCCGTCCGGATTGGTGTAGAACCGGACCAGCACGTGCGGCAAGCCCATGGTGCCCAGGAACGTCGCGACGATGATGGACAGCACCTGATAGAGCGGATGTCCGCCGCCCAGCCCGCCGCCGGAGGCGATCCACTCGTCGCCGGTGCCCGGGGTGCCCGCCACCACCGGTGTGGCCGCACCCGCAGCCAGCGTCAACGTGGTGCCCGTGCCGAGTGTGTGCTGTCCCGGCGCGGTGATGCTCGCGGCCTCCACGTGGCGGCCGTCGAGGTCGCCGGTCACCGTGATGCCGGCCGGTTCGATCACCTGGACCATGACTGGGGTGTCGATCTGCACGGTGGTCTGTTGCTGCACGGTCGGTGGCAGTGGGCCGCCCAATTCGCCGCGGTCGTTGACGAACAGCCCGAGCAGTGCCAGCGCCGGGATCGCGATGGCGGTGAGCTTGAGCCAGTACTGGAACGCCTGGACGAACGTGATCGACCGCATGCCGCCAGCGACCACGTTGGTGATGACGATTGCGGCGACCAGCAGCGGTCCCACCCAGACCGGAACGCCCAGAAGCGTTTTCAGGGCCAGGCCGGCGCCCTGGTACTGCGGGGCGAGGTAGAACAGGCAGATCACCACGACGACGAGCATGGCCACCTTGCGCAGCCCGGCCGAGCCGAGCCGGAACTCGGCGAAGTCGGGAACGGTGTAGGCCCCGGAGCGGCGCAGGGGTGCGGCCACGAACAGCAACACGCCCAGATAGCCCGCGGTGAAGCCGACGGGATACCACAGGGCGTCGGCGCCGTACTTCGCGATCAGCCCCGCTACCCCGAGAAATGAGGCAGCCGAGAGGTATTCACCGGAGATCGCGGCGGCATTCCACTGTGGTCCGACGCTGCGGGAGGCCACCAGGAAGTCGGAGGTGGTGCGCGACAACCGGACTCCGTAAGCGCCGATGGCGATGGTGGCCACCACGGCGGCCAGCAAGGCGGCAGCGGTCAGCGGTGCGCCGGTCATGGTTCGCTGTCGACGACCCGGACGAAGTCCCGTTCGCCCTGTTCGGCCAGCCGCACATACAGCCGTCCCACGCCGTACAGCAGCGGATAGAGCAGCCCGGCCAGGATCAGCCAGTTGAGCCGGATCCCGAACACCGTGAGCGCGGACAGATCCGGCACGGTGGCGTTGAGCAATACCAGTGCCACGACCACCGAGACGACGACGAGCGCCAGGCGCAGTGCGAGACCGAGCTGGGTCCGCACCAGCCCCCGCACGAGCGCGTCGCCCACCTGCGTCTGCTCCTGGACCTCGACGCGGGTACGCACCATGCGGGCGCCGCGGCGGTGGGCGAGGACGACGCGCTGCCTGTGCGGGGTCGGCCGCTCACTCATCGCTGCCCGCCGGTTTGAGGGAGCGCATCGGATCGCGAACCAGCCGGTCGCGCAGTTCCCGGGCCTGGCGTCGGCTCACCGGGAGTTCCACGGCGGGCGAGGTTCCGTTGGCGCGCAACCGCACCAGCACCGCTCCGTCGGCGGTGCGCAGACCGGTTACTTGTCGCAGCGACACCAGGTAGGACCGGTGGATGCGTTGAAATCCGTGGTCGCGCCAACGGGTTTCCAAGGTGCTCAAGGGGATTCGGACCAGGTGTGCCCCGGTGGCCGAATGCAGCCGGGCGTAGTCACCCTCGGCTTCGACCCAGCCGATGCTGTCACGCGGCACCAGGTGGGTGATCCCGCCCAGTTCGGCGGGAACCACGTTCCAGTCCTGGTCTTCGGGTTGGGCCGGTCCGGACGCTTCGGGAGCGGACCGGGGCGCCGCGGCGACGCGGCGCACGGCCTCGTCGAGGCGGTTCTGCCGGATCGGTTTGAGTAGATAGTCGACGGCGCCGACATCGAAGGCGGCCACCGCCTTGTCCTCGTGGGCGGTGACGAACACGACCGCCGGCGGGTTCGCGTAATTGGCCAGTACCCCGGCCAATTCGATGCCGGACAGCCCGGGCATGTTGATGTCGAGAAACACCGCGTCGATGGTGTGCTGGTTGAGTTCGCGGAGCGCCGTGGTGGCGTCGGAAGCGGTGTGCACCTCACCGATGTCGGGGTGCCGGCCCAGCAGATAGGCCAGCTCGTCGAGGGCGGGTGCCTCGTCGTCCACGGCGAGCACGGTCAAGTTGGTGCTCATGCCAGTGCACCTCCGTCGGCTCGGACCCCTGAGCGGAACTTCGGCACGCGCATCACCACTTTCGTGCCCGCGCCCACCGCTGTCTCGACCACAAGACCGTAGTCGTTGCCGAATGCCGCGCGCAGCCGATGATCGACATTGGTCAGCCCGACATGGGCCGATTCGCCGGTGCGGTCGGCCAACGCGTCGCCGGGCCCGGCGCGCAGGGTGTCCGGATCCATGCCGGTGCCGTCATCCTCGACGGTGATCACGCATTCGGTGCCCGCGTCGCGCGCGACGATCTCGACCGAGCCGCCGCCGTTGCCGGCCAACCCGTGCCGCACCGCGTTCTCCACCAGCGGTTGCAGCGCGAGAAAGGGCACCACGACGTTGAGCACCTCGGGTGCCACCTGCAGCCGTACCTTCAGATTGGTGCCGAAGCGGGCCCGCTCGAGGGTGAGGTAGCGGTCGATGTTGCGCAGCTCGTCGGCCAGCGTGGTGTACTGGCCGGCCGCACGGAACGAGTACCGGGTGAAGTCGGCGAATTCGAGGATCAGGTCCCGGGCCCGGTCGGGGTCGGTGCGCACGAACGACGCAATCGTGTTGAGCGCGTTGTAGATGAAGTGCGGGCTGATCTGGGCGCGCAACGCCAGCACTTCGGCCCGGTCCAGCCGGGCGCGCGAGGCGTCGAGCTCGGCCAGTTCGAGCTGGCTGGCGGCGTAGCGGGCCACTTCGCCGACGGCGCCGAGCATGCCCGGGCCTGGGCTGGCCGGCGCCAGTACGACCAGGGCGCCGAGCACCTCACCGCCTTCGGTCAGCAGCGGCTGGGCCACCACTGCCGTCGAGCGTGCGGTGCGTAAGACGCGGCGTCCGGCGGTGATCGACTCCCGCGCGGTGTCGGCGCAGACGTCGACGGTGTCGGACTGCCAGATCGCGTCGTCATCATCGTCGCGCGCCAGCAGAGCGGCGTCCTCGTCGTACAGGGCCAGCCCCGCGGTGCCGGTCAACTCTCGCAGGTAGGGCGCGGCGGTCTGGGCGGATTCGGTATCCAGGCCCTGGCGCAGTGCGCGGGCCGCCTGAGCCGCGGTGTGCAGTGCGGCGTGCACAGCACGTTCGGTGGGGGTGGCCACCACTTTTCGGGTGCGCACGACGACGACGGCGGCGATCGCCGCCAGGATCAGCGCCAGGGCCAGCGCGACTGCAACCTCGCCGGACATCGTGCGCCAACCTTAAATGGCGGTGCAGCGAAACCGCAGCTAGCTCACCTATTGCACGGGGCAGGCGTACTTTCGGGCCACCTCGTACACCCGATCCTGGGATCCGGGGCCGATAACGCCTTGGGCGGCCAGTTCCAGTCCGATGTATCCCGGGATGCCGCCGACGCACGCCTGGTGAGCAACGCGCCACGCAGTATCCGGGTTGAGGTGGAATCCGTTGCGGTCCAGGCCCTGCATGTAGTTGTCGAATTCTGGCGTGCCCTGGTCGGGGATGGCGTTGGCCGTGGCGGCCAAGGCGATCGCGGTAATCACCGCTGCAATGAAGGGTGCAACGACGCGTCTCATGTCCATCTCCTGTGGGCACATCACCGGTTATCGCGTACACATTCGCACACTCCACCGACACAGACGTCAAAAACGTGTCTGGTTCTAGACTGGCGACGTGGGAAAACTGCAGCTGGTCCAAGACCCGGAGGCCGACGCCCTGCTTGAGTCCAACCCGTTCGCACTTTTGGTGGGCATGTTGTTGGACCAGCAGATCCCGATGGAGACGGCATTCGCCGGGCCCAAGAAGATCGCCGACCGGCTCGGTGATGTCGATGCCAGGGAGATCGCCGACTACAACCCGGACGAGTTCATCGCGGTGGTGTCGCAAACCCCTGCGATTCACCGGTTTCCGGGGTCGATGGGCAAGCGGGTGCAGGACCTCGCGCGGGCCATCGTCGACGAGTACGACGGTGACGTGACCGCGCTGTGGACCGGCGGCGATCCCGACGGCAAAGAGGTACTGCGCCGGCTCAAGCGACTGCCCGGTTTCGGCGACCAGAAAGCCCGGATCTTCTTGGCGCTGTTGGGCAAGCAGTACGGCGTGACGCCGTCGGGCTGGCGTGAGGCGGCGGGGGATTACGGCGCGGCCGGCAGTTTCATGTCGGTGGCCGATGTGGTGGATCCCGGGTCACTGCAGAAGGTACGCACGTACAAGAAGCAGATGAAGGCCGCGGCGAAGGAAGCCAAGGCCGCCAAGGCGTAGGCGTCGAGCGTGCGGTGAGAGCGCGTTTCGCCGCCGATCCGCGATCTGTGTGCACACTCGGGGTTGAAACCTGGGATACCTATGCAATGGTGAACATATGGCGAAGACACATCTGAACTGCCCGTGTGGAGAAGCGATCAGCGGGACCGATGAGGACGACCTCGTTGAGAAGGCTCAGGCACATCTGGCCCAGCAGCACCCCGGGCGTGAGTACGACCGCGAAATGATCCTCTTCATGGCCTACTGAGGCCCAGACCCAAAAAGCCCCACACAAAATTCCCGGTCGCCTGCCATGAGGCAAGCGACCGGGAATTTCGTATCCCCATTATCCGGTGTGGTCAGGGCACCACCGTGGATCCGATGGTGGGCATGAACTGGCACTGCATCTCGGTCGTCGTGACCTGTCCGAAGATCGTCGTCATGATGCTGCCGGAACCGGTGTCGGCGATCGCGGTCAACGTGGTCGGGCCCTCGGGGTTGAGGTCCGGGCGCGGCTGCAGCGTCACGCTGCCGGACTTGCCCGTGGTCAGGTTGACCCACGTGGCGTTGAGCGGAAGCTTCTGCTCGGCGGCCGGGCCGGGGGTGCCGATCGCGGTGAACACGTAAGCGGTCTGGCCGGGCTTCGGGCCGGGCAGCGGGATCGAGGCCGGGCCGGCCACGGAAATCGCGGTCGCCAGAACGTTTCCGCCGTCCTTGAGGCAGCCGTTGCCGATCGACGGATACATGAAGTCCTGCTTCGTCGGCGTGTTGGGTCCGAAGCCAGGCGCTCCGGCCGGCGCGGCTTCAGCGCCGGGTGCCGGTGCCGGAGCCGCTTCTGGCGCAGGTGCCGGGGCCGGGATCGTGGCGGCCGCCGGGACAGCTCCCGGGGTCGGTGCGGGCGCCACGATCCCGGCCCCGGCACC
>MSTD01000017.1 GCA_001942045.1 Mycolicibacterium porcinum | reverse complement strand
GCGCTGTTGCTGTGTTACCGGCAGCGCCGGTGGTATTTGGAGGGCGCCTATGAATGAAGTCCCGGGGAGCCGCGAAATGGGGAGATGGAAGCGTAGCATACGGTGCTACGCTTAGGTATGACCGAGGAAATCAGTCAGCGCGAGTTGCGCAACGACAGCGGCCGGGTCTTGCGAGCGTTGGACGAGGGGAAGACGTTCGTCATAACCCGAAATCGCCAGCCTGTGGGGGAACTTCGTCCGTTGCATCGGCGACGCCTGGTGGATGCGCATATCGCAGTCGAGTTGTTCCGTCATGCTCCTACGGTCGATGGGGTCCAGTTCCGGGCCGACTTGGACGCACTCGCTGACCAAGATCCGGCATCTCGTGTCTGAACAGGCGAAAGTCCGTGCCAAGGCAGGACTACTTGACACCTCCGTGGTTGTAGACCTGGGATCGTTGAGCCCGGAAGCTCTTCCAGAGCAGATTGCGATCAGCGCAGTGACGCTCGCAGAACTCGCCGCAGGCCCGGTGTCAACCACCGACCCAGCTGAACGTGCCCGGAGACAAGATCGCCTGCAGCGGGCAGAAGCGGCTTTCGACCCGGTCCCTTTCGGCGTCGAGGCAGCACGAGCCTACGGCCGGGTGGCGAGCGCAGTGGTTTCGGCCAAGCGACAACCCCGAAAACGATTCGCGGACCTGATGATTGCGGCGGTGGCAATCGCCGAGGGTATGGCCGTAGTCACGCGGAACCCGGATGATTTTCTGGAGTTGGAGGATCTCGTCACCGTCATCGCCGTCTAGAGTCAGGCAATCAGCCCAGGCGTTGCGCGAATTCCCCGACCCGGCTGATGAACCGGTCGAAGAACACCGTCGGGTCGACTTCGGTGCCGATGAGCGCGTTGGGTGGACGGCCCCAGTGCCCGCGCCAATCGGCCACCGTCATCCCGCGGGTCAGGATGCCGTTCAGCTCGACATCGACCGTGGTTTCCCGGTAGCTCACCAGCTCCGGGTCCAGGGCGACGGCTGCGGCCAGGGGATCGTGCAGGTGCGCCAAATATCCGTCGCCGGTGTCGAAGTGGAACTCGAAGTAGAACCGCATGGCGTCCTCGAGTACCCGGATCAACGGGTTGTCCGCCGTCGACCGCGTGCCCCGTTCGTCGAGCACGCTCATCGGAGCCGACGGGGAACCGGCCGCAGTGGCCAACCTGTTCAGCAGCGCCGGCGTCATCGCGATGTTCTCGGTGAGGTTGAGGCCCAGCACGATTGGCACATGCGTCGCATCGTCGAGACCCCAGGCGGCATTCCAGCCGCCGAACACCTCGGCGGCGGATTCGGGATCCACGCTGATGTTCCACTCCGACACCGGGGTGGTGTTGCCGCGGTAGTCGAAGGCCCCACCCATGATGACCAGCCGGCGCAGCAGCCTGGGCAGGGTCGGTTCGGCACGCATGGCCAGCGCGAGGTTGGTCAGCGGGCCGGTGGCCAGCCCGATCAACTCACCCGGGTATGCCCGCGCGGCCCGTACCCAGGCCTCGGCGGCGTCGTGCGCGGTGAGCAGCCGGTCGCTTCCCGGCAGTTGCGCGTATCCAAGCCCCTGTGGCCCGTGGGTGTCCTCGGCCGTACGCAGCGGCGCGCTCAACGGTTGTTCGGCGCCCTTGGAGACCGGGATCCCCGCTACCCCGCACAGCTCCAGCAGGCCGAGGTTGTTGGTGCAAACCTGTTGCACCGGAACATTTCCCGCGGTCGAGGCGATACCGACCAATTCGGCTTCCGGGCTGGCGAACAAATAGGCCAGCGCCATGGCGTCGTCGACACCGGTATCGACGTCGGCGAACACGGGCGCGGTAGGGGACGTCACCGTGCCAACGATAAGCCAACGACAGGACCCAATCCGTTACCAGTGCACCCCGGGCACCAGTCGCACCGCCCGCTTGACCGGCCGGGTCACCGCACGTGGGACCCGAAGGTTGCGGGCACTGCGGACCGGCCGCTTCGGCCGTCGTGACGGCTGCCGGCTCTCCGCTCCGACGGTGTCGTCGCCGCTGAGGCCACGCGCGGCCGCCGAATCCGGGTAGCCCAGATACAGCTGGTGCAGGACTCGGCGGGACAGCTTCGGGGTCAGGTAGTTGCCGAAATCGGCGACCGTACCCAGCGGGGTGTCGATCCGGGCCGGCTTGTCCACCAGGCCGCGCACCACCATGGCCGCGGCATGCTCGGCCGAGATCGGCGGCACCGGGTTCAGCTTGCGCGACGGTGCGATCATCGGCGTCTTCACCAGGGGCATATGGATATTGGTGAAGGTGATGTGGTCCGAGAGGGTCTCGGTGCCGACCACCTCGGAGAACGCATCCAGCGCGGCCTTCGACGGTAGGTAGGCGCTGTACTTCGGGCTGTTGGCCTGAACTCCGGCGCTGGACACGTTGACCACATGACCGAACCGGCGCTCGCGCCAGTGCGGCAGCAGCGCCAGCACCATCCGTACCGAGCCGAAGTAGTTGACCGCCATCACCCGCTCGTAGTCGTGCAGCCGGTCCGTCGAGTTCACCACGGACCGCCGGATGGACCGGCCGGCATTGTTTACCAGGTAGTCGACGTGACCGAACCGGCCGAGGATGTCCTTGACCGTGTGCTCGACCGATGCGGAATCGGTGACGTCGCACGTGAATGCGTAGGCCTGCCCACCGGACGAGCGAATCTCGGCGACCAGGTCGTCGAGCGCCTCACCACTGCGGGCCAGGGCGAAGACGCACCCGCCGCGTTCGGCCACGGCGATCGCCGAGGCTCGACCGATGCCGCTGGAGGCACCGGTGATGATGACGTGCTTGCCGACCAGGGGGCCGGCCGGGTCGTCGCGCCGGGCCCGGTCAGGATCGAGGTGCTCAGCCCAGTACCGCCACAGTTTCGGTGCATACGAAGAGAATTCGGGCACCGTGATCCCGGTGCCGCGCAGTGCGGCGGCGGTGTCGTCCGCGGTGAACGTCGGCCGCAACTCCACCACGTCGAGCACATCGCCGGGGATGCCCAGCTGGGTGGCGACGATGTTGCGCACCGCCTTGACGCGTCCTCGTGCTCGCAACACGGGTGCCGCAGTAGCCCGCGGCAGCGAGCCGCGCAGCGGTGGCAGCCCGGCCTCGCCGGCCACCCCGCGGTAGATCTCGCGCAGCCCGATGGTCTTCGGCGCGGTGAGGTGGAACGTCTCGCCGTCCTTGTCCTCGACGTGCATCAGCGCGACCATCGCGTTCACCACGTAGTCCACCGGCACCACATTGGTCCGGCCCGAGTCGGGCAGCATCATCGGCGTGAACCTTGGAAGTCCTGCGAGCGCGGACAATATTCCGAAGAAGTAGTACGGACCGTCGATCTTGTCCATCTCGCCGGTCTGCGAATCCCCGACCACGACCGCGGGGCGGTACACCCGGTAGCGCAGGCCCGGCGCCGAGCGCACCAGCATTTCGGCCTCGAACTTGGTCTGGTGATACGGCGTGGGCAGGTCCTGGGCGACGTCGAAATCAGCCTCGGTGAACACACCCCGATGGTTGCCGGCCACCGCGATCGAGGACACGTGGTGCAACGTGGCGTCCAGCCGGCGGGCCAGCTCGATCACTGCGCGGGTGCCCTCCACGTTGGCCGCCCGCTGCTCGGCCTCACCGACGGTCATGTCGTAGATGGCCGCGCAGTGCACCACGTGCGAGACGTCGCCCAGCTCGGCGATATCGGTCTCGGTCAGGCCGAGGTCAGCTGCGGTCAGGTCTCCGACCAGCGGTTTCACCCGATTGTCCCAATGTTGAGCCAGCCGCTCGAACCGCGTCAGCGACTCACGGCGCACCAGCACCCAGACTTCGGCGCCGGGTTCGCGGGACAGAATCCGGGTGATCACTCGGCGGCCAATAAACCCGGTACCGCCGGTAACGACATAGCGCATGCGAGCCATCGTGGCCTGAGATCGGGCAAACGTCAACAAGGGCGGTCGGCTCAACTATCGTCGGCACGCATGCCACTCAATCCGGACGCCATTGGCGAGACGACCGATCCGATTCCGTTCGAATGGACCGACCGCGACACCCTGCTGTACGCCATCGGCGTCGGCGCAGGCACCGATGACCTTGCCTTCACCACCGAGAACAGCCACGAGATCGAGCAGCAGGTGCTGCCGACGTATGCGGTGATCGCGTGCTCGGCGTTCCCGGCCGCACTCAAAATCGGCACCTTCAACTTCAGCATGCTGCTGCACGGCTCCCAGGAGATCCGGCTGCACCGCCCGCTGCCGCCGGCCGGGAAGCTGACCGTGGTGTCCGAGGTAGCCGACATCCAGGACAAGGGTGAGGGCAAGAACGCGGTGGTCATGCTCAAGGGCATCGGTACCGACCCGGACAGCGGCGAGGTCGTCGCGGAAACCCTTACCACCGTGGTGATTCGAGGCGAAGGCGGATTCGGCGGACAGCCCGGGCAGCGCCCGGAGGCGCCGCAGATCCCCGACCGCGAACCCGACGCCCAGGTGGTGCTGCCCACCCGGGAGGACCAGGCGCTGATCTACCGGCTCTCCGGGGACCGCAACCCGCTGCACAGCGATCCGTGGTTCGCACAGAACCTCGCCGGCTTCCCGAAGCCGATCCTGCACGGGCTGTGCACCTACGGTGTGGCCGGTCGGGCACTGGTCGCCGAGCTCGGCGGTGGCGACGCCACAAAAGTCCACGCGGTGGCGGCGCGGTTCAGCTCGCCGGTGTTCCCGGGAGAAACACTGACGACGTCGATCTGGCGCACCGAGCCGGGCCGGGCCGTGTTCCGGACCGAGGCCGCCGGACCGGACGGGGCCGATGCCCGGGTCGTGCTCGAGGATGGTGCCGCCGAGTATTCGGCCTGATCCAGGCAATTTCGTAGAAGCCCTGCACGCCGCGTAGTGGGTTGACAGGATCGACCCACAACGGTCGTACGGCGCGGTGCGGGATGGGTGGTGGCAGATGGCGCAGGTGAATCTGGTTGTCGGATATCTGGCCACTCCCGGTGGCGCCGACGCGTTGGCCTTGGCGGTTCGGTTCGCTCGAACCCTGGACGCCGAGGTCAACATCTGCATCGTGCTACCGCCCGACACCGCGCCGCCGGGTACCGTGCCCAAAGGCGGTGGCTACGAAGAAGTTCTGGCCGAACAGGCACAGGGTTGGCTGGATGACGCCCTGGCCTCGGTGCCCGGCGACGTTGCGGCGCACACACATCTGAGTTTCGACGAGTCGTTCACCGACGGACTGATCCGCGAGGCGCTGCGGCTCGAGGCGGTCGCCCTCGTGGTAGGTGGCGCAGGCGGCGGACTGGTCGGTAGCTATTCACTGGGGTCGGTGGTCAACGAGCTGCTGCACTCCTCGCCGGTGCCGGTCGCGGTGGCGCCGCGCGGAACCCGCGATTCGAAGGTTGAGCGGGTGCATGAGATCACCTGCGCCATCGGTCAACGCAAGGGTTCGGATCGGTTGCTCGCCACCGCGGTACGGGCCAGTCGTGCCGCGGACATCCCGCTGCGGCTGGTATCGCTCGTCGCTCTCGACCCGACCTTCGGGTCGCTGCGTGGCGATGCCGAGGCGGTCCGGGAGCATGCGCTCGCCCATGCCGAACGAACGCTGGAAGCCGCCAGAAACGAACTGCCGGCTGACTTTCCGGTGACCTCGACGATCGTGACCGGTCCCAGCGTCGAGGCTGCCGTCGAGCAGTTGGGTTGGGATGACGGCGACATCATCATGGTCGGATCCAGTCGGCTCAGCGCGCCGCGGCGGATCTTCCTCGGTTCCACCGCGGCCAAAATGCTGCGGGTGTTGGACGTTCCGATGGTGGTCGTGCCCCGGGACGAACTGAAAGACGGCGAGGACCGCTCATGACCGAGTCCGCATCGGAACACGAGGCTCATCAGAAACTCGACGAAGCCGAGCACTCCGCGGGGCTGGTGTCGAAAGGGCTGGCCGCAGGAAAGGTCGGCACGTTCTCGGGTGCGATCCTCGGGATCTCGTGTGTGGCACCCGGATACACGCTGACCGCCAGCATCGGCTTGATCGTGGCCGCCGTCGGCCTCAAGATGCCCGCCATCTTCATCGCCGGGTTCATCCCGATGTTCCTGACCGCCTACGCCTATCGCGAACTCAACTCGCGTGCCCCCGACTGCGGTGCGTCGTTCACGTGGTCCACCAAGGCCTTCGGGCCGTACGTCGGCTGGATGTGCGGGTGGGGCATGGTGATGGCCTCGATCATCGTGCTGTCCAATCTCGCCGCGATCGCAGTGGAGTTCTTCTATCTGTTCATCGCCCGGATCGCCAACCACCCCTCGATTGCCGAGCTTGCCGACAACAAGGCCATCAACATCGTCACCACGCTGGTGTTCCTGGCCATCGCAACTGCCATCGCCAGTCGCGGCATCACCACCAGTGAGCGCGTGCAGTACATCATGGTCGGGTTTCAGATGGTGGTGCTACTCGCCTTCGCGGTGATGGCGTTCGTACACGTGGCCCGTGGCGATGCGCCGGCCGGGCTGTCGTTCGACCTGGATTGGTTCGATCCGTTCACGGGACTCACCTTCGGCGTGTTCGCCGTTGGTGTCACCGGCTCGATCTTCGCCTTCTGGGGCTGGGATACCTGCCTGACGCTGGGCGAGGAGTCCAAGGATCCGACGAAGGTCCCGGGACGCGCCGGGCTGCTGTGCGTGCTGTCGATCCTCGCCACATACCTGCTCATCGCGGTGGCGGTGATGATGTACGCCGGGGTCGGGGAAGAGGGCCTGGGGCTCGGCAATCCGATCCATCAGGACAACGTGTTCGCCGCACTGGCAGATCCGGTGCTCGGCAGCTGGGCCGGGCCGCTGTTGTTCCTGGCAATCCTGGCTTCGTCGGTGGCCAGCCTCCAGACCACCTTCCTGCCCGCCGCACGGGCGATGCTCGCGATGGGTGCCTACAAGGCATTCCCGTCGCGCTTCGCCGAAGTCAGCCCGCGTTATCTGGTGCCCGGTTTCGCGACCGTCACCGCGGGTGTGGTCACCGGGGTGTTCTACACCCTGGTGAGTCTGCTGTCCGAGAGCGCGCTACTGGATACCATTGCCGCCCTTGGCATCATGATCTGCTGGTACTACGGAATCACCGCATTCGCCTGTGTCTGGTACTTCCGCAAGGAGCTGTTCAGCAGCGCTCACAACGTGGTGTTCAAATTCCTGTTCCCGTTGTTGGGCGGCCTCATGTTGGCGTGGGTGTTCGTGATCGCCATTGGGGAGAGCATGAACCCCGAGAACGGCAGCGGTGCCGCGATCGGCGGTATCGGGCTGGTGTTCTTCATGGGCTTCGGCATCCTGCTACTCGGCGTCGTGCTGATGCTGGTGTGGAGATCGATCAGCCCGGCGTTCTTCCGGAGCGAGACACTGCGACACGACACCCCGTCTCTCGTGGAGTAGGCGCTGCCCACGCGCCGCGAAACCGACGAAATGGTCGTTATCGCAAGGTTTTTGTGACCATTACGCCGGTTTCGGGGTCACGACGATCAGCTGTCTGCCGCGTTGCCGATACCGGAGTTTCCGGTGTTGTGCGCGAGCTCGAACGGATCGAGGAGATCCCACACCGTGGTCACCGCCTGGACCTTGACAGCAGCGCCCTGGTCTTCCAGGTTGACCAGGTCGGCGACGATGTCATAGCCGTAGTACACCGCCGATCCCGGCGGCGTGGTCTTGATCAGCTCCATGATGATGGTCTGGCGGGCATCTCGCGCCGCATCGTCATCGCCGAGGGCGGGGGCCAGGCTCGGCAGAATCTTGCTGATCGGAATCACCGCGTTGACCCACGGCACGATCTGGCTGCCCCGGTAGATCTGCTCAGTGGCCTCACGCACGAAGGGATCGAGTTCGTTGGGTGACGCGTCGAGGAGTGCCTGCCGCAGATCCATGATTGCTTTGGGGAAGTCCGTCGGATCGGGATCGTCGGCACGGAACGGATTCGGGTCCCATGCCTGGTTGCCGTCAGCGGTGTCGGCCTGGGTCTGCGCCGCGGCGAGCTTCGGGGTGACCAGAGTCTTGCTCTCCGGCTGCGTGACGGACTCGGTCTCGGTCTTGGGCTTGGGAGCCGCGGCCTGCTTGGGCGTGAACAGGTCCTTGAGCTTGGCGACCTCGCCGGCCTCGAACTCCTCGGCACTGGGCTTCGGCTTGGGCTTGACCGCCGCCGGCTTGGCGGGCTTGGCGGCCTGAACGGTCTTGGCGACGTGGGCGGCGGCTTTCTCGATCTTGTCGGCCTGCTTGTCGACGGCTTCCTTCACGCCGGCCTTGACCGTCGACAGGGGCTTGGCGCGCTTGGTGTCACCGCGCTTGGGCCCGGCGTTGACGTGCTGCGATGTGCTGCTGGTCGAGTCCTTGGACGTGCCGTCGGTCGAATCCGCGTGGGCGGTGCCTTGGCCGGCCACGGCGAGCGCCGCCCCGACTCCTGCCGCTACCGCGACCCCACCGACGTAGCCGATGTACTTGGTTGACGCCATTGCCGTCCTCTCACAGCCGATCCCCAGCCCACGGGCATCGTAGGGGGCGGCGGCGTGATCGGCATCACGAGGTGGTCTAGTCCCAGCCAATCGGCGAACTGCCGACCCTCGTCGGCCGCCCAGCGCGATGGTGGAGTCGCGTCGAGATATGACTCCAGGATTCGTTCGGTCTGGTCCGGTCCGCGCGTCGCGATCAGGCTGCGCAGCAGATCGGGCCGGGCCAGGGTGAGTTGGCCGAGCCGCGCTCGGTCGGCCAGACCCCGTAACAGCTGCAGCGCCGGATCATCGCTGGGCGGCTCTGCGCTCGCCCGCGCCGTATACGCCGCCAGTTGTCGCTCCCACTCCCGCGTCCCGGTCAGGTCGTGATGGGCGCGGGCGCCGATGGGCGCTCGGGGAGCTGCGGAGCCCGGGCGGAATGGCCGTTCGACGGGCGCGCCGTCGCAGATTCGATGCAGCGCCTGCAGGATCGCACGCAGGCCGGCCGCGCCAAGGGACACCATCGACGTGGGCACGGCCTCGAAAACCACCGCGCGTAATTGCGGCAACCGCGGGATCGTGGAAGCCAGCAGAGAGAGCAGTTCCAGATCGGGACCGCCGATATGGGCATCGAGGTAGTAGCCGTCCAACTCGAAGCCGCCAGCGACGTGGATCTCCAACACCCGGTCCAGCGGCAGGGCGTCGAGGACGTCCTCCACGGGTTGGCGTCCGTTGCGTTCGTTGGCCAGCAGGTTGTGCAGGTCGAGCAGGATGCCGCAGTCGGCCCGCCGGGCGATCTCGGCGATGAAGTTGCCGTCGGCCAGCTCGCCTGGGCGAGGTCGAAGGTAGTTGACGCCGGTCTCGATGAGAAATGGCCGTTCTGAACAGGTTTGGTAGCTCACGATGTGTTCGACGGCCGCGTCGACACCGGCCGAGGTCTGCGCCGGTGGTAGCAGGAACCCGGCGTCGAGGTCGTGACCCGCGTGACGTACCTGGTTGAACGACAGGTGCTCACTCCAGTGGGTGGCCCCGAGCCGTGCGGCGCAGCGGGCGGTCAGCGCCACCCCTGCCGGGTCTGGGGTTGTGCAGCCACCCACCGGAAAACCCACCCCGTGCACCAGCGTGGGGCGGTCTCGGCTCTCGACCCAGTGGAACGCGGGTTCGTTTATTTCCCAGCCGGTTTCGTCATCCGGACCATGGCGTGGCGTCCACATCGTCTGCGGCTCGACCTCGACCACGTCGACGAGGTCGGCGACTTCGCTCCAGACCAAATCCAGTCCGGTGGTGGCGATGACGCCGACGCCGAGATCGGGCCGCGACATCGATCGCTAACCGGTGGTGGGCGTGGCGACGCCCTCATCGTTGATGACGAAGTCGGAGAAGCCCTGCCAGTGCAGGTCCAGGCCGGAATGGCAACCAGGGCAGCCGGCCTGACCGAGGACACTGGCCTGGGCCTTCTGGAACTTCTTGAGATCGAAGAGCACCGAATCGGGGGCGCTGATGCGGATCCGGTCCCGTGGGGGCAACGGCTGGGGGTTCAAATCGGCCATGATCTGGTCCTTTCCTTTGGCTACCGGAGGGCTCCGGTGATATGCCGACGTTAGGAAGGTGAGCGGTGCGCGGGCACGGGTAGTCGACTACTTGATTCGGCCGCTGGATGTATAGAACATATGTTCGATACACTGACGTCGTGGGTTGGCATAACGGGCCGCCGAGCTGGTCGGAGATGGAGCGGGTACTTACCGGTAAGCCCCGCCGTTCCGGCCTGCCGTTGGAGCCCGCGGGTGACGGTGGCGACAGCCCGGCCTGGTCGCGTAAACGCGGGAGCTACCAGCCGCCGGAGGTTTCCCGCACACCCGGCTCGGTCCGCTACGCAGAGTTGCACGCGCATTCGGCCTACAGCTTTCTCGACGGAGCGAGCACGCCGGAGGAGCTGGTCGAGGAGGCGGCCCGGCTGAACCTGCGGGCCATCGCGCTGACCGATCACGACGGGCTCTACGGCGTGGTCCGGTTCGCCGAGGCGGCCAGGGAACTGGACGTCGCCACGGTCTTCGGCGCCGAGCTGTCACTGGGGAACGTTCCCCGTACCGAGGATCCCGATCCGCCCGGCCCGCATCTGCTGGTGCTGGCCCGGGGGCCGGAGGGGTACCGGCGGTTGTCCCGCGAGATCGCCAAGGCGCACCTGGCCGGCGGAGAGAAGGGCAAGCCTCGCTATGACTTCGACGGGCTCACCGAAGCCGCAGGCGGCCACTGGCACATCCTCACCGGCTGCCGGAAAGGTCATGTCCGCCAGGCGCTCTCGGAAGGCGGTCCCGAAGCTGCCGCCGCCGCCCTGGCCGATCTGGTGGACCGTTTCGGAGCCGATCGGGTCAGCATCGAACTCACCCATCACGGCCATCCGGATGACGACGAACGCAATGCCGTCCTGGCCGGGCTGGCCCCGCGGTTCGGGTTACCGGTGGTGGCCACCACCGGTGCGCACTTCGCCGCACCGGAGCGGGGCAGGCTGGCCATGGCGATGGCCGCGATCCGGGCCCGCAATTCGATGGACGCCGCGGCGGGGTGGCTGGCTCCGCTCGGCGGATCCCACCTGCGCTCGGGGGAAGAGATGGCCCGGCTGTTCGGTACCGAGATCGTGACGTCCGCAGCGGATCTGGGTGAGCAGTGCGCCTTCGGGCTGGCGCTCATCGCCCCGCAGCTGCCACCGTTCGACGTCCCGGCCGGGCATACCGAAGACAGCTGGCTGCGTGAGCTGGTGATGGCCGGGGCGGCTGAGCGGTACGGGCCCGTCGGCAGCGCAACCAAGGCCTACGCGCAGATCGAACACGAACTGCGCATCATCGAACAGCTGAGGTTTCCCGGCTACTTCCTCGTGGTGCACGACATCACCCGGTTCTGCCGGGACAACGACATCCTGTGCCAGGGCAGGGGATCGGCGGCCAATTCGGCGGTCTGCTACGCGTTGAAGGTCACCAACGTCGACCCGATCGCCAACGAGTTGCTGTTCGAACGGTTCCTGTCCCCGGCCCGCGACGGGCCGCCCGACATCGACATCGACATCGAATCGGACTTGCGCGAGAACGTCATTCAGTACGTCTACGAGCGTTACGGTCGTGATTACGCCGCGCAGGTCGCCAACGTCATCACCTACCGCGGCCGTAGCGCGGTCCGCGACATGGCTCGGGCGCTGGGCTTCTCTCAGGGGCAGCAGGACGCCTGGAGCAAGCAGCTCAGCCGGTGGAACGGACGCCCGGACTCGCCGGAGGCGGAGGACATCCCGCAGCCGGTGATCGAGTTGGCCACCCAGATCGCCAATCTGCCGCGGCACCTCGGCATCCACTCGGGGGGCATGGTGATCTGTGACCGTCCGATCGCCGACGTGTGCCCGGTGGAGTGGGCCCGCATGGCCAACCGCAGCGTGCTGCAGTGGGACAAAGATGACTGTGCGGCAATCGGTTTGGTGAAGTTCGACCTGCTGGGCCTCGGGATGCTCTCGGCGCTGCACTACGCCATCGACCTGCTGGCCGAGCACAAGGGCATCGACGTGGACCTGGCCAAGCTGGACCTGTCCGAACCCGCGGTCTACGAGATGCTGCAGAAGGCCGACTCGGTCGGGGTGTTCCAGGTGGAGTCCCGCGCGCAGATGGCCACCCTGCCCCGGCTCAAGCCGCGGGAGTTCTACGACCTCGTGGTGGAGGTGGCGCTGATCCGGCCCGGCCCGATCCAGGGCGGTTCGGTGCACCCCTATATCCGTCGCCGCAATGGTTTGGAGGAAGTCACCTACGACCATCCGTCGATGGAATCCGCGCTGGAGAAGACTTTGGGCATCCCGCTGTTCCAGGAGCAGCTCATGCAATTGGCGGTCGACTGTGCGGGGTTCACCCCGGCCGAGGCCGACCAGCTGCGCCGGGCGATGGGCTCCAAACGCTCCACCGAGAAGATGCGGCGGCTGCGCAGCCGGTTCTACGACGGTATGCGGGAGCTTCACGGCATCACCGGCGAGGTGGCCGAGCGGATCTACGAGAAGCTCGAGGCATTCGCCAATTTCGGTTTCCCCGAAAGTCATTCGCTGAGCTTCGCGTCGCTGGTGTTCTATTCGTCGTGGTTCAAACTGCACCACCCGGCGGCGTTCTGCGCCGCACTGCTGCGGGCCCAGCCGATGGGCTTCTACTCGCCGCAGTCACTGGTCGCCGACGCGCGTCGGCACGGGGTGGTGGTACACGGTCCAGATGCCAACGCCAGCTTGGCCTACGCGACGCTGGAAAACGCCGGTATGGACGTGCGGCTGGGGTTGGGCAGTGTCCGCCACATCGGCGACGAGTTGGCTCAGCGTCTGGTCGACGAACGAAATGCCAACGGGCCCTTCGCCACGCTGATCGACCTGACCAATCGGGTGCAGCTGTCGGTATCCCAGACCGAGGCGCTGGCCACCGCCGGCGCCCTGGGATGTTTCGGGATCAGCCGGCGCGAGGCCTTGTGGGCGGCGGGTGCGGCGGCCACCCAGCGACCGGACCGGCTGCCGGGTGTGGGCTCGTCCTCCCACGTGCCGACGCTGCCGGGGATGAGCGCGCTGGAACTGTCCGCCGCCGACGTGTGGGCCACCGGTATCTCGCCGGACAGCTATCCCACCCAGTACCTGCGCGACGACCTCGACGCCCTCGGCGTGATTCCTGCCGACAAGTTGCTGGACGTCGTCGACGGAACTCGGATCCTGGTTGCCGGGGCGGTAACTCACCGGCAGCGTCCGGCGACCGCGCAGGGGGTGACGTTCATGAATCTGGAAGACGAGACCGGGATGGTCAACGTGCTATGCGCGCCCGGGGTATGGGCGCGCTACCGCAAGCTGGCGCAGACGGCGCCGGCGTTGGTGGTCCGCGGCATCGTGCAGAACGCCAGCGGAGCCGTCACTGTGATCGCCGACCGGATGAGCCCGGTCGAATTGCGGGTCGGTTCGCGGTCGCGGGACTTCCGCTGAGGCTCAAGCCGGACCGACGTCCGGCACGGTGGTGCTCTGGCTCGCGCCGGCATCCTGGCTCGCGCCGGTGCTGTCCTCCAGCCCCGTCCGCAGCAGTGACCACGCGAGCCTGCGCGCGGCAGTGGCCCGCTCGTGCAGCAGGCGTTGGACCGCCGGGACGGGATTGGTTTCGGGGGTACGGCCCTCGACCACGTCGGCGTGCAGATCCTCGGCGACCTGGATCGCCATCAGGACCGCGTCGTTGACCCGGTTCAGGGCATCCTGCAGGCGGTCGTCCTGGCTGACCAGGTGGGCGTTGTCCAGTTCGACCGAGACGTCGTGCACCACCTGGCTGATCTGTTCGAACAGTGCGTTCATCGCGGATTCCCGCTCGTCGCGGTCGGGGTTGCGCAGTTGGGTCGCACATTCGGTCCACAGCGTGGCGAGCATCCGGGTGTGCGCCCCGACCGCACGCGACACCTCGATCATCGCCTGCTTCTGCAGTTGTTCGAGCAGGTTGTTGCGCTCGATGCGGGCCAGTTCTTGCTGAGCCACCAGTTCGGCGGCGTGGAGCTTCTGCTGGGATTCCATTTGTGCCCGATGCCATTTCTGCGTCAGGGCGAGTTCCAGTGCCGAGCGCTCGTCGGCCGCCGCCAGCTCCCGGCGCAGACGCTCGTCGGCTCGGGCGATGTCGTATTTGGCCTGACGCTGGATGGTCAGCGTCAGCCACATCGTCACCATCACGACGACGAAGATCACTGCACCGAAGAACCACTCGGCCTTGCTGCCGCTCTGGCCCGGGCTGAACAGCAGGAAGCAGACGATGCCAAGCGCGCCCACACCGCCGCACACCAGCCAACCGATACTGGCCTTCTTCTCGACCGACTGCTTGCGGGCGGGCTCGTGCTCCACCGCGGCCACCCGCATCGGCTCGGTCGCCTCACCGTTTTGGCCGTAGTCCGACGGGGCACCCCCTGACGACTCAGCGACCGTCGTCGATTCAGTTAGTCCGGCCATGTCGACCTCCCGTCGGCCAAGCCTGCCACCGTGCGGCGTTCAGCGTAGGGCCACGGCCGGCAGCGGGTGCTACCGGCCGGTGGTACCCGCATTCGCATACCTTGTTTTTCCCCATTCTTCAAGTGCCCCTAGCGATGACGGGCCGCTCACAAACCGCTAGTGTCATCGGCGTGCTCACCGCGAGCGGCGGTGGATCGGACCCGACGGGCCCGGCGACCGGCCGCTTGTTTTCTGTTGATCTTTTCGCTTGAGAATTGAGGGCCCATGGGACAAAACGCGACGCTGGAAGGTGATTCGGCGGTCATCGTCAGTCTGTCGGAAGCGGCGATGCACATGTATTCCGCCGCGATCGACGCACTGCCCTTCCCCGAGGACAAGAAGTTCCACAAGCGCGCCGACGTCGTCCTGTCCGGCCTGCGCAAGCTGCGGGCCTCGCTGACCGAGGCGGCCAGCAGCAACCGGCCTTCACCCGCGGTCATCGTGGCGCTGAGCGGAGTTCGTCAGCGGTACGACTCGCTGATGGCCCATGCCGCCGCGGCACCGGGATCCTCTCTGGGACAGCAGATCTACGTCACCCGTATCCACGCCAAGCTGTCGGCCCAGGAAGTGGCCAACGGCGCGGGCCTGCGTGACGGACTGCTCGACGAACTCGAGGCCGGCGCAACGCCGACCGACGCCGAGGCGGCCAAGATCCGGGACACCATCGCGGCGTTGGGTGGATTGCCCGGCGACGATCACGGCATCCACGCCGTCCCGGCCTCGGGCGACTACGGTTCGTCCGACGAACCGCAGGCTAACGGCTGGGAGCCGGTGCTGGTCTCCGAAAACGCGGGCTGATCGACCGGGTGCGCCGTCGTCGATGAGCCGGCGGCGCGCAACCTTCATCGGTTAGCTGAGTCTTACTGCGGCGCACGATGATTGGAAGCTCCCCAGCAAACGCTGGGGAGCTTCTCTGGTTTCCCGGGTCGCCGGTTGTAGTCTCGCGGCATGACCGCCGAACCAGCCCTGAACTTGACCGTCGATGAACTCCTCACCACCACCCGCTCGGTGCGCAAACGCCTCGACTTCGAGAAGCCGGTGCCGCGTGAAGTGATCACGGAGTGTCTCGACCTGGCGCTACAGGCTCCGACTGGCTCGAATGCGCAAGGCTGGCAATGGGTTTTCGTCGAGGACCCGGCAAAGAAGAAGGCCCTGGCCGACATCTACCGATCGAACGCGAACCCGTACCTCGACCAACCCAAGCCGCAGCGCGGTGACATCCGCGACGAGCAGATGGATGCGGTGACGAGCTCGGCCAGGTACCTGACCGACAACTTCGAGAAGGCGCCGGTGTTGATGGTGCCGTGCCTTGAGGGCCGACCCGACGGTGCGCCCGCCGGCATGAGCGCGTCCTTCTGGGGATCGCTGCTGCCCGCGGTGTGGAGCTTCATGCTGGCGCTGCGTTCCCGTGGCCTGGGATCGGCCTGGACGACGCTGCACCTGCTGGGTGACGGCGAGAAGCAGGCCGCCGAGCTGCTGGGTATTCCGTTCGATCGCTACGCCCAGGCCGGCCTGTTCCCGATCGCGTACACCAAGGGCACCGACTTCAAGAAGGCCAAGCGCCTTCCGGCCGAGCAGTTCTCGCACTGGGACAGTTGGTGAGCCCCAACATCCTGGGGCGCCTGTTGCCCGCGATGAAATTGTGAAGCCGGTGTATGAACTCTCTGTGAGATTCGGGCGTGAGTCGCGGTGCGGCCCACGCCCGAGGCGTAACTAGACGCCGCCAGCGAACCCGTGTTGGCGCCACGCCTCATAGGCGGCGACCGCCGCGGCATTGGACAGATTCAATGACCGCCTGCCGTCGAGCATCGGAATGCGTACCTGTGCGGTGACATTCGGGTCCGCCAGAGTTTGTGCATCCAGTCCGGTGGGTTCCGGGCCGAACATCAAAACATCGCCCGGTTGGTACGCGATGTCCGCGAACGAGGTCGATGCGTGCGCGGTGAACGCATAGACCCGCGCCGGCATCAACGTGCGCCACGCGGCCGCCAGATCGGCGTGCACCGTCACGGATGCCAGGTCGTGGTAGTCGAGGCCGGCCCGGCGCAGCTTGGGTTCGGACAGGTCGAAACCCAACGGCTCGACCAGATGCAACTCGCACCCGGTGCCCGCCACCATCCTGATCGCATTGCCGGTGTTGGGCGCGATGCGCGGAGAAAAGAACAACACCCGGAACATTCGACGATGATCGTACGAACGGTCGCCGGCAGGCGAATCGGGATGCAAATGAGGCCGGAATCGGCACCCGGAATGGGAACTGGAAATCCGCGCGCGATCCGGCAAGGACGACGCTGTTTGCTCGATTACCACACAACTGCGCTACGGCTCGGTCACGAACTCTGTCTGTTCAGTAAGAATTGTGGAAACGCTCGCGGGAGACTGTCATACTCGTGCAATTGCCAAGGCGTTTGACGCCCGCCCCAGCGTGGGCGGAAACAGCAGGAAGTCTTATGAATCACGCCCCACGAGTGAATTGCGGCCACGCCGCCGGTAGTGCGGTTGGGCGCCGATGACTGCCTTTACGCAGCTGAAACAGGCTGACGGCACCCTCGTCGAATTTTCCCCAACCCCATCGGCTCCGGCCAAGCGCCCCTCGCGCTGGTCGCCGGCCAACTGGCCGGTCACCAGAAAAGTCCTCGCCATCGTCGTCGTGCCGTTGATCCTGGCGGCCACGTTCGGCGGCTTGCGCATCTATGCCAGTGCCAGCGCGGCCGGAGACCTGCGGTTGGCCGCCGATCGCGCCGAATTGATCCCCGACATCGACAGCTACATGGCTGCGATGGAGGGCGTGCTGATCGCAGCTACCGAAGGTGGCGATGGGCAATCGGCCATGTCCACGTTCAAAGAGCGCAAGACCGACCTGCAGCAACGGGCGGATGCCACTGAGCTGCCCGAGGACGTCGATCAGGCCGTCGACAGCCTGCTCGGTAAGGGTCAGGAACTCGTCGACGCGGTGATGGCCGGTTCGATCGACCTGCGTCAGCGCATCCTCAATTACGGTCCGCTGCTGCTGACCGGGGAAGCCGCCATCACCGGCTCGGTGCACAGCAACCAGCAGGCGGTTCAGGCCCAGGTCGAGGCGCTGGCCCGAGCGGTCGGCGCGCGCGGCCAGATGGCGATCCAGCGGATGCTGGTCAACCGCGGCGGCGACGAGCCCGAGCCCTTGCTGCGCACCTCGATGATCACGATGGCCGGTACCGAGCCGTCCACCGTCGCCGCGCTGACGAAGGTGCTCGGCGGTGGCTCCGAGGAAGCGGCCACGCTCCGCGCCGAGATGGTCAAGCGCATGGCGATGATGTCCAACCCCGGCATCCCGCTGGTCGGTAACCCGGACATGCTGGCCTCGCTGGACGCCACCAACAAGATCGCCGAGCAGATCATCAACGACACCACGACGGCCATCCCGGCCGCGGTGGAGTCCCAGGCCAGCGATGCCCGCAACGATGCGATCCGCGACGCCATCCTGGTGGCGACCGCGATCGTCAGCGCCATGGTCATCGTGTTGTTGGTGGCCCGCTCGCTGGTGCGGCCGCTGCGCACGCTGCGCGACAGCGCGCTCAAGGTGGCACACCAGGACCTGGCGAAGGAGATCGAACGCGTCCGCGCCGGCGGTGAGTTGGTGCCGGTGAACCCGATCCCGGTGCAGACCACCGAAGAGGTCGGTCAGGTGGCCCACGCGGTCGACGAACTGCACGAGCAGGCGGTGTTCCTCGCCGGCGAGCAGGCGCAGCTGCAGCTGCAGGTTTCGGACATGTTCGAGACGTTGTCGCGGCGCAGCCGGTCCCTGGTCGACCAGCAGTTGTCGCTGATCGATCAGCTCGAGCGCAACGAGGACGACCCCGAACGCCTGGAGAGTCTGTTCCGGCTCGACCACCTGGCTGCCCGCATGCGCCGGAACGGCGCGAACCTGCTGGTGCTGTCCGGATCCAAGCTGGCGCGCGAGCACAGCCGACCGGTTCCGCTGGCGACGGTGATCAATGCCGCCGCCTCGGAAGTGGAGGACTACACCCGCGTCGTCACCGCGGCGGTGGCCGACGTGGAGATCATGGGTGCGGCCGCCGGTGACCTCATTCACCTGCTGGCCGAGCTGCTCGACAACGCGCTTCGCTACTCGCCGCCGATCTCGCAGGTGCGGGTGTCGGCCGTGCATGCGGCCAAGGGCGCGTTGGTGATCGAGGTCAGCGATGTCGGCCTGGGTATGACCGAGGCCGACCTGCGCGTCGCCAACACCCGTCTGCAGTCAGGTGGTGAGGTCAACCCCTACACCGCGCGTCACATGGGTCTGTTCGTGGTCGGGCGGCTGGCCACCCAGCACGGGCTGGTGGTGCGGCTGCGCAGCACCGTCGCCGAAGAACCGAGCTCGGGTACCACGGCCGGGGTGTACATCCCGGCGACACTGCTGGCCCGCGATGGTGGCGACCCGATCGACGAGCTGCCCTACGGCAGGCCCGTCGACGCGCATGCCGGGATTTCGACGGCTCTGTCGTTGGACGCCGATCCGGCCGACCCGTCGGCGTCGGCATCGGGTACTGACGAGCCCCACCTCAATGGCGCGGAGATGCCGTTCGACCTGCTGCCGCAGCGCAGTCCCGGAGCCAGCGGTATTTCGGAGCTACCGGGCACGCTCGCCCCGCAACCGGAACCCGAACCGGCCGCCGAGACGCCGGTCGAGGAGCCCGCGGACGAACCGGTCAGTGAGTGGCCACAGCAGTGGCCGGTGCACACCGAAGAGAGTGCGGCGCTGGCCAAGGGCGAAGTCAAGGGTGAAGCTGCGGCTGACACTGCAGCCGACGAAGGGGACGAGACCGCGGTCGGGCGCCAGACCCCCACCAACACCTCGTCGTTCTTCGCATCCCGTGGACAGGCCGCGGCCTACGGCGTCAACGGCGTCAACGGGTCCGCTGACCTCAACGGCGTCAACGGGCTGAACGGCCACGGCGGTCTGAACGGGGTCAACGGTCTCAACGGTGCGGCTCATCAAGCCGAGCCCGCAGCCGAGGAACCGGTCGAATCCGTCACGCCCCAGGCCGAAAGCCCCGAGGTCCAAGGCGACTCGATCTATCAGTCGATGGTCTCGGAATTCGAGATCGACCCGACCACCCACGTGCGTAGCGCCGACCTGGACTGGAAGACGGTCTGGGAGAAAGGCTGGTCGGTGGCCGCCGCCGCGCAGGACGCGCCCGTCGAGCAGCACACCGAAGAAGGCCTACCGATGCGTACGCCGGGCGCCCGCCTGGTGCCCGGTGGTGTCGCCGCAGCCGTGGGGGCGGCCGGCGAGTCCAACGGCCGTCACCGCAACGGTGGAGTACACCGTAACGACGACAGCTTCGAGACGGTAGCATCGGCAGACGAACCTGACAGCGGCATGTTCGCGGCGTTCAAACCGCGTGACCCCGAGTCTGTCCGTACGAGCACCAGCAACCTTTTCGGAGGCGTGCACGCCGGACGATCACATGCCCGTGAGACCAGAGGAACCGATAACGAATGACCCGTCCGACGCAGCGCGACTCCCTGGACTGGCTCGTGTCCAAGTTCGCCCGCGAGGTTTCCGGGGTGTCCCACGCGGTGCTCGTTTCGGCCGACGGACTACTGATGGCTGCCAGCGAACACATGCCGGTTGAACGTGCCGACCAGCTCGCCGCGGTCTCGTCCGGCCTCGCCAGTCTCGCCACGGGCGCCTCCCAGCTGTTCAACGGCGGCCACGTGATGCAGTCGGTGGTCGAGATGGAGAACGGCTACCTGCTGTTGATGCGGGTGGGCGACGGCTCCAACCTGGCCACGCTGACCGCACCCTCATGTGACATCGGACAGGTCGGCTACGAGATGGCGATCCTGGTCGAGCGGGTCGGCGCGGTGGTGCAGTCTTCGCGCCGTACGCCGCAGCCGTCCTGAGTCCTCTGTCCCCTTCTGCCTTCGCGAGGTGCCTGTGGACGAACCAGAACCCACCGATCGTCCGAGTTTGGTGCGGCCGTACACCCTGACGGCCGGCCGTACTGACTCGCGCGTGCATCTTCCACTGGAAGCTCCGGTGCAAAAAACCGACACGACGCGCGAACCGCGTTGGACGGGGCACGATGTGCGCGCACAGATCGTAGAGTTGTGCACCGGCAGCCCTTCGGTTGCCGAGATTGCCGCACATTTATCCCTCCCGCTCGGCGTGGCGCGCGTGCTGATCGGGGACCTGGTGACGCAGGGTTATCTGCGGGTGGAAGCCACCCTCGATGACTCGGCTAGCTTCGACGAACGCCGCGAATTGATTGGAAGGACCCTGCGTGGCCTACGAGCACTCTGAATCCCGCTCGGCCTCCGCCGGTGGCGCCCCCCGACGTGGGGCCGCCTCGACGAAGATCGTCATCTCTGGCGGGTTCGGGGCAGGGAAGACGACATTCGTCGGCGCGGTCTCCGAGATCATGCCGCTGCGCACAGAAGCGTTGGTCACCAACGTGTCTGAGGGCGTCGACGCATTGGACGGCACCCCGGACAAGCGCACCACCACGGTCGCGATGGACTTCGGCCGGATCACCCTCGACGAGGATCTGGTCCTCTACCTGTTCGGTACCCCCGGGCAGCGCCGGTTCTGGTTCATGTGGGACGACCTGGTGCGCGGTGCGATCGGCGCGATCATCCTGGTCGACGTGCGCCGGCTGCAGGACAGCTTCGCCGCGGTCGACTTCTTCGAGGCCCGCAAGCTCCCGTTCATCGTCGCGGTCAACGAGTTCGACGACGCGCCAAAGCATCCCACCCAGGCGGTGCGTAAGGCGCTGGCGCTGCCCGAGCACATCCCGGTGGTGGCCGTGGACGCCCGCGACCGCAACTCGGCGAAGGCCGCGCTGATCGCGGTCACCGAGTACTCGCTGAGCACGCTTTCCGCGTTGCCTGGCTGAGGCGTGGTAGCTGACGAAACCGCTTGGGCGGACCGGGAATTCACCGGCCACGATTTCCGCGAGGAAGATCTGAGCCGGCTGCGCACCGAGCGGGTGGTGTTCACCGAGTGCGACTTCAGCGGGGTGGACATGTCCGAGTCGCAGCATTTCGGCTCGGCATTCCGCAACTGCACGTTTCGCCGCGCCACGCTCTGGCACAGCGAGTTCACCAACTGCAGCCTGCTGGGCTCGGTGTTCACCGAGTGCCGGCTCCGGCCGATCAAGATCGTGGAATCGGACCTGACCCTGGCCGTGCTCGGCGGTTGCGATCTGCGCAGCGTCGACCTGTCGGACTGCCGCCTGCGGGAGGCCAGCCTGGTCGGGGTCGACCTACGCAAAGCGGTGCTACGGCAGGCGGACCTGACCGGTGCCCGGGTGCAGGACGCCAAGCTCGACGAGGCAGACCTGCGCGGCGCCCGCGTCGACCCCACCTTCTGGACCACCGCGAAACTCCGCGGCGCCAAGATCGACATCAGCCAGGCGCTGGCCTATTCGGCCGCCCACGGTCTCGACGTCCACGGCGGGTAACCGCTCGCGGGTAGAACTCAGCCGGCCTTGAGGCGGATCCGCCAGCGCACGAACCCGGTATAGACGATGCAGAGCAGCAGCAGGATGCCGATGTTGATCAGCCACACCGTCGGGGTGTGCTTCCAGTGCGAATCGGCGGGCAGCAGCGGCGGCGGTACCAGGCGGGTGAGGTCGATGGTCGACGCGGAGGCCGCAAAGCCCCATCGGGCCGGGGTGATCCACGACAGCTGATCGAGCACCACGCGGTCGGTCACCGGGATCATGCCGCCGGAGAACACCAGCTGGCTCATCACCGTGACCACCAGCAGGGGCATGATCTGTTCGGCCGAACGGGCGAGTGCCGACAGCGCCAGGCCCACCATTGCCGAGGCCACACACGTCATCGAGATGTCGATGAACAACTCCAGGTTGCGGCCACTGATGAAGGCCCCGCTGTCCGCGGCGCCCGGGCCCCAGCCCTTTCCGAGGATCGTGATCACGGTAACGATGGCGGATTGGAGCACCGCGAAGACTGCGAACACCGCGATCTTGGCGAGCAGGTAGGCCGTCGTCGAGAGGCCGACCGCCTGCTCGCGACGGAAGATCGCCTGCTCGCCGATCAGTGCCCGGATGGTGAGCGCGGTGCCCATGAAGATCGCGCCGACGTTGAGCATCACCAGGATCTGGCCCGGTTCGTTGGGGGCCTCACCACCTTGGACGGCCGGCACCGGCAGACCGAACCCGACATCACCGGGGACCGACAGCGACAGCACGCCCATGATGAACGGCAGCATCAGCAGGAACGCGGTGTAGCCACGATCGGACACGATCAGCCGGACCTGTCGGCGGGCGATCGTAGACAGCTGCCGGAACAGGCTGGTCTTGGCCGGCTCACCCAGATCGTTGGGCTGTGCCGACGACGCGGTGGCCGCCGGGGCCGGGCCGGTGCGGGCCAGATACTTGCGGTTGGCCTCGGCCGGATCGCCGGCGACGGTGCTGAAGATGTCGGCCCAGTTGGTGGTGCCGAGTTCCGGGCCGATCTGGTCGGGCGGTCCGCAGAACGCGGTCTTGCCGCCCGGCGCCAGCAGTAGCACCTGATCGCACACGTCGAGGTAGGTCAGTGAGTGCGTGACCACCAGCACCACGCGGCCGGCGTCGGCCAGCTGGCGCAACATCGTCATCACCTGGCGGTCGAGCGCCGGGTCCAGACCCGAGGTCGGCTCGTCGAGGATGAGCAGTGACGGGCCGGTCAGCAGTTCGAGCGCGACCGAGGCACGTTTGCGCTGCCCGCCGGACAGCTTGTCGACGCGGGTGTCGAGGTGCTTGGTCATCTCGAGCTCTTCGAGCACCTGCATGACGACCTGCTCGCGGTCTTCCTTGGTGGTGTCCGGCGGCAGCCGCAGCTCGGCGGCGTACATCAGGGCCTGGCGGACGGTGAGCTGGCCGTGCACCACGTCGTCCTGCGGGACCATGCCGATGCGGGAGCGCAGCGAGGCGTACTCGGCGTGGACGTCGTGGCCTTCGAAGGTGATGGTGCCGCTCGTCGGATGTGTGTAGCCGGCGACCTGTTTGGCGAACGTCGACTTGCCCGCACCCGAGGGGCCGATCACCGCGGTGAGGGTGCCGGGCCGGGCGTCGACGGAGATGTTGTCGAGCAGCGTCTTGTTGCCCTCGATGGTCCACGTCAGGCCGCGCACCTCGAGCCCGCCGGTGCGGGTGTCGGCCTCGGTCTCGCTGCGTCGCACCAGGGTGCCGCCGGAGAACACGAGGTCGACGTTGCCGATGGTGACCACGTCGCCGTCGTGCAGGATCGCGTTCTCCACCCGCGCGCCGTTGACGAACGTGCCGTTGATGCTGCGTTCGTCACGGATCTCGGTGCCGCCGGTCAACGGGATCAACGTGGCGTGATGGCGTGAGGCCAGCACGTCGGGGATGACGATGTCGTTGTCGGTGGCGCGGCCGATCTTCACCGCACCTGCGGGCGCCGGGGTGGTGCGCCCGGGCCGCAGGATCTTGAGCATGCTGGTCGCGATGTTGCCGCCGGCCTCGCTGCTGCCGCGGTCCGGGGTGGCCGCCGGCGCCATCGACGTCGCTGCCTGCGACGGGTTCGGGGCGCTGCGGACCGGCTGGGACTGATAGGCCTGCGGGCTGCTGGCGTAGCCACTCTGCGGGCCGCTGGGATACCCGGTCTGTGGTCCGCTCGGGTAGCCGCCGCTCTGGGGTCCGCTCGGATAGCCGGTCGGTGGGGTCGGGTAGCGCGGTTGCGGGCCGGACGAGTACCCGGGGCGCTGGGCCGCGGGCGGCTGACCGTACTGCTGACGCCCGGGGGACGCCTGAGTGGGCCACGCGCCGCTGGGTCGGTTCCCGATCGGGACCGCCGCGGTCGGGGTTCGGCCGACCGAGCCCTGGTGCCGTCCGACCTCGAAGGTCACCTGGGGGCCATCGGGGTTGCCGATGTTGACCACCTGGCCGTCGTGGATGTCGATCGAGGGCACCCGGCGGCCGTTGGCGTACATGCCGTTGAGGCTGCCGTTGTCGATCGCGACCCATCGACCTTGGTCGAAGCGCAGCACCAGGTGCGCGCGCGAGATCAGCGGGTGGGCGATGCGGACGTCGGCTCGGAGGTCTCGGCCTATGACGACATCGTTGCCCGGGGCAAAGGTACGAGTCGATCCGTCGTAACGAACGGTCAGCGCAGGGCTCATCGCGCTCAACTCTATCGGTACTTTTCGCCGGGGCTGGGCCGTTGCGGAGGTGTCGCGGCGTGTGACGATGGCTCACATGGTTTCTGAAGGGCCGCAGAAGACGATCGGCCGGGTGCTCGGCGTGCTGCAATCGCTCGGCACGGTGCTGGCCGGCGCGGCAGTGGTGTTGGTGGTGTGGGCGGCGGCGCTGGCCGGCTGGGCCCGGCTGGTGGCACCGCGCAGCGCGGGCGAAAGCTCCTGGTACGTGGTCAGCCTGCACCGGTGGGGTGAGGCCTTGCCGAACCGCATGGCGTTGGTCGTGGTCGTCGTCGCCGTGGTGCTGATCGCGGCGATGGCCTACAGCGTCTGGCGCGGTCGCACTGGCCGGGACCTGGCGGCCACTCCGGCCGGGGCGGCGGGCGTGGCGGCGCTGTTGGTCATCGCGTACGTCACCCAGGGGATCCCGGCGTTCTACCGGACCGCGATGGACAATTCGGCCGTCACTGCGGCATTGCCCGCCGGGATGGCGGCGTGGTGGTTGTGTCTGGCCGGTGCCGCGGCGACCCTACTGGCGGCGCGGGCCTTCCCGGGTCTGGAGCGCGCGTCGGTCAAGTTGCTGTCGGTCGGTGCGGCGATCGCCGTCGTAGTTGCCGCGGTGGTGACCGTGGGCGCGCTGCGTGCCGGTGACGACGCGCGCTTCCTGGATGCGACGACGGCGGCAGCTACCGATGTGCCCGCGCTGCCCGACGCGTTGGGACAGCGGACGTTCACGGTGTCGGTGCCCGACGCATTCGAGGGGGAGGAACAGCGGCCCGACCTCCAGATCTTCGCTGCGGGTGCTGGTTTCGTGGTGTTCCGAGATGATCGCATCACGGCCTACGGCACCGACGGGAAGGAACGCTGGCATTTCGCCCGCACCGGTCCGGGCGAGGTGGTGGTCAGAGGAATCCAGGTTTTCGACGATGGGGCCACAGTGGTCGCCTTCCTCGACCGGGAGGTGATCGGCATCGATGCGGTGACCGGGGAGCGGCTGTGGACCAGTACCGATGGCCGGCTGGCGTACGCGATAGCCAATCCGCCTGGCTACAACCTGGTGTCGCCGTTCCTGGTGGCTCGCGACGATCAGGTGTGGACACGGTTCGACACCCGCACCGGTGCGCCGATGTGGACCGTGCCGGCACCGCACGCGGATTGTGAAGTCCCGTCGCGCGCGGTCGACACCCGTTCGTGGGTGGTGTCGGTGGTGCGGTGCCCGGCCGGCGGTGGTACCGCGGTCAGAATGGTGGCGCTCGATCCGTCCAATGGTGAAACACGTTGGGATGGCGAGCTGTTCAAGGGCGGGGCGGATGCCGTGGCGGTGGCCACCCCGGCGAGTGCGGTCGGTGTCTTCGTGCAGTTCAGCGGAGCCGGTGAAGCTCCTGGGGTGCACTATGTCAACGTGGCCGAACACACGGTCACCCGATTGCCCGACCGTGGAAACGCCGAACCCTCGTTCGGGCCGTCCGACGATTTCCTGTTCTCCAGCCGCGGGGACGGCCGGCAGCTGATCCTGTTCGGTCCGGATGGCAAGCAGAGATGTGCTGGTGCACAAGGCGTCTCCGGTGTGAAGACACGGGTTTCGGCGCAGGGCGGTGGGCTGGCGTACCTGTCGTTCGGGAACAGCTTCGTCGTCGCCGACACCGGGGGAGTGGGTACTCCGGCCTCGTTGCGCACCTTCGACGCGAAGACGTGCGCCCAGACCGCGGCGGTGCCCGCCGAAGGGGTGCAGGGTTTCGTCCCGGCACCGGGTGCGGTGCTGGTGTTGCGCCGCGACGGGCAGACGCTGCAGATCGACGGCTACACCGCTTAGCTGTGCTTGTCGGCCAGCGCAGGTACGGCCGCTTCGGGATAGCGGTCCTGGGCGTCCCAGACGTCCCAGGTCTGCACCGCCCAGAACACGGCGAACAGCACGATCAGGATGAGTTCGACGGTGATCACGCCGAAGTGCCAACCGAGGATTAGCAGCACGATACCGGCCACGACGGTGACGAGCATCAGTGCGGCGATGGTCGCGTAGAACCGGGCCAGGTGCTGACGCACGGCCGCTCGGGCGTAGCACGCGTGGTAGACCGCCACCAGCGTGATGGCCAGGAACATCGCCACCGCGGCGATCACGTGGGCATGTTGGGCGAACCAGTCCCACAGCATCAGCGGGGCCCCGGCGATGGCGATGACCAATAGTGCTGCCGGTAGCCACTTTTCGACGCGTAGCAGCGCGGTGGCGACGGTTTTCCACGGGGTGGCGGCCTCGGCGCAGGCTGGAGCGGACGCCACCGGCGGCTCTTGCGGGCGCCGCCAGCGACCCAGCGCGAGGTACATCCCGGTGCCGACGGCGACGGCCACGAACAACGCGGCGACGTTGTTGGCGACGCCGCCGAACGGGTCGGTCACCGTGGGAAGCCAAGGCTGACAAAGATCGTCGGGACCGGTGGGCACCAGCGCCACGATGAACGCCATGAACCCGGAGTAGTTCAGCAGCGCGTCTTCGCCGATCCGGCTGCCCTTGTAGGCGATCAGGCAGATCCCGATCGCGCACAGGGAAGCCAGGAACACCGCGTGGGTGCGGGTGTAGAAGAACGCGCTGATCGACCCCTGTGGGCAACTGTGCGTCCACGTCAGTGCGAGCGAGGACAGTAAGAACACCACCAACGCGACCAGACCGACCCGCACGTAGCGGTAGGTCACCATGGTGTCGCTGACGGCGTCGGTGCTCACTTCACGAGTGTGTCCGGCGCTCCCGTCACCACGCAATGGGTATGGCTGTAGATGGTGGGCATGCACATGTTGCAGTGCGTGCAAAGCGATTTGACCGAACCCTTGGATTCCTCGGCTTGGATCCGGTTGAGCAGGTCCGGCTCGGCGAGCAGTGCGCGGCCCATCGCGACGAACTCGAAGCCCGCAGCCATCGCCCGGTCCATGGTCTCGCGGTTGGTGATACCGCCCAGCAGGATGATCGGCATGGTCAGTTCGGCGCGGAACTTCTCGGCGTCGCGCATCAGATACGCCTCGTGGTAGGGATATTCGCGGAAGAACTTGTTGCCGCTCATCCGGATGCCCCAGCTGATCGGGGGTTTGAAGTTCGCCGCGAACTCCTTGACCGGGGCGCCGCCGCGGAACAGGTACATCGGGTTGACCAGGGAGCTGCCCGCCGTCAGCTCGATGGCGTCCAGCCCGCCGTCTTCTTCGAGCCACTTCGCTGTCTGCAGCGACTCGTCGATCGGGATGCCGCCGCGGACGCCGTCGCTCATGTTGAGTTTGGCGATGACGGCGATCTTCCGGTCACCGTGCTTGTCGACGGCGTCACGGACCGCGCGAACCACACCGCGGGCCACCTTCGCCCGGTTCTCCAGCGATCCGCCGAACTCGTCGGTGCGCCGGTTGATCAGTGGGGACAGGAACGAGCTGGCCAGGTAGTTGTGGCCGAGGTGCACCTCGACGGCGTCGAACCCGGAGTCGATGGCAAGCCGGGCAGCGTTCGCGTGGGCTTCGGTGACGTCGCGGATGTCGTCGATCGTGGCCTTCTTGGCGAACCGCATCGACAGCGGGTTGAAGAAGCGCACGGGCGCGAGCGCCGGAGCCTTGTTGGTTCGCGAGTTGGCGACCGGCCCGGCATGCCCGATCTGGGCGCTGATGGCCGCCCCTTCGGCGTGGATGGTCTCGGTGAGTTTGGTCAGCCCGGGCACCGCCTCGGGTCGCATCCAGATCTGCCAGCCGTCGGTCCGGCCGCCGGGTGCCACCGCGCAGTAGGCCACGGTGGTCATGCCGACGCCACCGGCCGCTGGCAGCCGGTGATAGTTGATCAGATCCTGCGTGACCAGCGCGTTAGGCGTGGACGCTTCGAAGGTGGCGGCCTTGATGATGCGGTTGCGCAGCGTCACGGGGCCGAGCTTGGCCTCACTGAAAACATCAGTGAACACATTGGGCTGGGTGTTCATATGCTGAGCCTGCCACGCGGCTGACACAATGGGCACCGTGGGTTCCATTGTGTTGGACGGTAAGGCGACGCGCGACGAGATCTTCATCGACCTCAAGCAGCGGGTAGCGAAGTTGACCGAGGCCGGCCGGACGCCCGGTCTGGGCACCGTGCTGGTCGGTGACGACCCCGGATCGCAGGCCTATGTGCGCGGCAAGCATGCCGACTGCGCAAAGGTCGGGATCAATTCGATCCGCCGCGACCTGCCTGCCGACATCACCCAGGCTCAACTCGACGAGACTATCGACGAGCTCAACGCCAACCCGGACTGCACGGGCTACATCGTGCAGCTGCCGCTGCCCAAGCACCTCGACGAGAACGCCGCGCTGGAGCGCATCGATCCGGCCAAGGACGCCGACGGTCTGCATCCGACGAACCTCGGCCGCCTGGTGCTCGGCAAGGAGGCGCCGCTGCCCTGCACCCCGCGCGGCATCGTGCACCTGCTGCGCCGCTTCGATGTGCCGATCGCCGGGGCGCACGTCGTGGTGATCGGCCGCGGCGTGACAGTCGGCCGGCCGATGGGCCTTTTGCTCACCCGTCGTTCGGAGAACGCCACCGTGACGCTGTGTCACACCGGCACCCGGGATCTGCCCGCACTGACCCGCCAGGCCGACATCATCATCGCCGCGGTCGGGGTGCCGCACATGGTCACCGCGGACATGGTCAAGCCGGGCGCGGCCGTCGTCGACGTCGGCGTGAGCCGGGTGGACGGCAAGCTGACGGGTGACGTCGCACCTGATGTCTGGGAGGTGGCGGGGCATGTGTCGCCCAACCCGGGTGGCGTCGGCCCGCTGACACGGGCGTTCCTGCTGACCAACGTCGTCGAGCTCGAAGAGTCGAAGCTGGCGTGACGGCAAAGGAGTTCGTCCAGAAGGTGGTCGCCGGGCAGTGGCCGATCCTCGTGGTCGGCCTGATCTTCATCGCGGCCTTCGCCTTGGTGGTGGCGGGCTACTGGCGCCGCGGCGCGCTCGTGATCGGGATCGGCGTGGGCGCGGCGGCTGCGTTGCGGCTCGCGCTCACCGATGACCGGGCCGGGCTCCTCGTGGTGCGCAGCCGGACGATCGACTTCGCCACCACCGCGACCGTGAGCGCGGTGGTGCTCTACATCGCCTGGACAATCGACCCGCTGGGCACCAGCTAGCGGACCGCATCGAACAGTGCGGCCCACTGTTGCGCGGACAGGTCCCGCGGCAGCGCCGATGGGTGAATTCCGTTTGCCTGCAACCATCGACGATCCACGTGCCGGCGCAGGATCTGCGCCAAGCCGCGACCCCGCCCGGTGAACACCTCGTGTGCCAGGGCCTGATACCGGCGCCGGTCGGCCGCCGGGACCAGGGGTTCCCCACGGCGGGTGATGGTCAGCAGCCCGGCGTCCACGCCGGGCCTGGGCCGGAAGGCATCCGCGGAAACCTTTCGTGCCAGACCGAATTCGAACCACGGCCACCACTGCGCGGTCATCATGGTGGCGCCGCCGACGGCGGCCCGTCGCCGCGCCACCTCCCACTGCATCAGCAGGATGGCGTCGGTCCAGCCCGGGCCGTGTAGCAATCGCCGCAGGATCGCGGTGGTCAGGTGAAAGGGCAGATTGCCCACCACCACGTGCGGTGTTTCAGGTAGTCGGTATTGCAGAAAATCAGCACCGACCACCTCTGCCGAGGTTCGGTCCGCCAATCGCCGAGCCCGCCGCCGGTCGATTTCGATGGCGGTCAGCGGTCGGTTCAACCGTTGTAGAGGCAGGGTGAGCGCACCGTCGCCGGCGCCGATCTCGACGATGGGACCTGTTGTGTGCGAGACGATCTTGACGATGTCGTCGACCACGCGTCGGTCGCACAGAAAGTTCTGGCCGTACTCGTGCCGGCCGTGATGAGAGAAAGACACGGATACTCCGCAGTCGCAGGGACAAAGCTGCTGCGGCGGATGCTCCGAGAAGGTGAAGATCCGCCGGCTACGTGGTGCGCAAGCGGAGATCGGTCACTGCCATGGCTGTCACGGTAGCCAGGGTGGCGGCCCGCCTTCAACTGATTTTCACAGGAAATGCCCAGGAGGCAATATTGCCCGGTAGGCAATATTTGGCTAGCGTGAAGACATGGCACCGGGACTGCGGGAACGCAAGAAGGCCGACACGCGAAGGGCGCTGAGCGACGCGGCGCTGAGTCTCGCGTTCGAGCGCGGATTGGAGAACGTCACCCGGGAGGACATCGCCAACCTGGCCGGTGTCTCGCTACGTACCTTCACCAACTACTTCGCGGGCAAGTACGACGCACTGGCGTACCGGCAGCAGGAACGCCTACGGCGCAGCATCGACACGCTGCGCACACGTCCCGCGGGTGAACCGCTGTGGACCGCGATCGCCGAATCGGTGATCAAACCGTTGGCCGACGACATGTCTGATGTCTACGGTGCGGAGAACGCACTGCCAACCCGCAAGCAGCTGGTCGAGGTCCGAAAATTGCTGATGATCCCGGAGATTCGCGACGCCACCTTCCGGGGATTGGGCGATGAGTGGGTCGTTGCGATCGCCGAGCGGACCGGCACCGAGCCGCATGACATGTATCCGCGACTGGTGGCGGCCGTCGTGCGGGCCGTCGGCGACGCCGCGATGGATGCTTACGGAAACGCAGATCCGCCGGTGACTTTCGCGTCACTGCTGCGCAATGGGTTCGCGGCGGTGGCCGCGGGCCTGCCGGAACCGGGCCGCGCGCCGATTTCCACCTGAGGGTTGCGGCGACCGCGGATCTACAGCCCTGGTGCAGAAACCGGCGCGGACAAAGGCATGAAATACGTGGAAGGAAACCATGAACCACAAGACGGACGTCGTCATCTCGGGCGCCGGTCCCAACGGTCTGCTGGTGGCGGGGGAGTTGGCCCTGGCCGGGGTGCGGCCGGTGGTGCTCGAGCAACTGCCCGAGCCCAGCTCTGAGCTGAAGGCCAACGGCATTGTCGGACAGGCCAATCGGGTACTCGACCTGCGCGGGCTGTATGGGGAGCTCAGCGGTACGGGAGAGCCACCGGAACCCATGGCCGGCTACATCTTCGCGGGGATGCAGGTGCCCTTCGCCGATGTCGCCGACAATCCGATGTACGGCATGTTGATCCAGCAGCCCCGCGTGGTGCGACAGTTGGTGGACTGGGTCCGGAGCCTCGGGGTCGAGATCCGGTGGGGGCATGAACTCGTCGACCTCGAACAGGTGGCCGGGGGCGTCATCATCGACGTCGCATCGCCGTCGGGTGATTACCGCTTGCCCGCCACCTACCTGGTCGGGGCCGACGGTGGCCGCAGCCCGGTCAGGAAGAAGGCAGGCATCGAGTTTCCTGGGCTGACCACCGATGTGGTCGCCCGGGTGGCTCACATCCGCGTGCCGGATGAGCTGCGCACCGGGTACGGAGCGTTGGATGTGCCCGGCATTGGCCGGATCCCATTCGGGCACAATCGTTTCGACGGCGGGGTTCTGATCTATGCCGAGTTCCAGCCGGGACGCTCGATGTTGGGGACGATCGAGTACGGCTCCGTTCTGCCCGACGATGCGCCGGAGCTGACCATCGATGAACTGCGCCAGAGTGCGAAGCGTGTGGTCGGCGCTGACTTGCCGATCGAACCGCCCGACGGTCCCGGTCCGCACGCGTTGCGGCGCATCAACGGCCAGAACACCCGCCAGGCCGAGCGGTACCGTGCCGGCAACGTATTTCTGGTAGGCGATGCGGCTCATGTGCATTCGGCGATGGGTGGGCCGGGTCTGAATCTGGGATTGCAGGACGCGATGAACCTGGGCTGGAAACTGGCCGCCGCCGTGCAGGGGCGGGCACCCGACGGCCTGCTGGACAGCTATCACAGCGAGCGCTGGCCGGCCGGTCAGCGGGTGATGATGCACTCGATGGCCCAGGCCGCCCTGATGGCTGCCAGTCCCGAAGTCACTGCGCTGCGAACGCTTTTCGGTGAACTGCTGGCCACGCCGGACGGCGCGGCGCATATTGCCGGCGTGCTGTCCGGCGCTGATGTCCGCTACGAGGTCGACAACGGGCACCGGCTGTCCGGATACTTCGTTCCCGATTTCGTGCTCGACGACGGTCGCCGCATCGCCGAGCTGCTGCACTCGGGACGGCCGATGCTGCTCGATCTGTCCGGCGGGGCCTGCGCCGAAGTCGCTGACGGCTGGCGTGACCGGGTCGACGTGACGGTGACGACCGCGCCGGGTTGCCCCGCCGCGGCCCTGCTGATCCGGCCCGACGGTTATGTCGCGTGGGCTGCAGACGAATTCGATGCCGAAGGGCTGCGCGCGGCGCTGGCGCGCTGGTTCGGTCCGGAGTCCGAGGTGGCTGAGCTCAGCGCGTGAGGGCGCGGCGCAGGACGCCGGGATGGCGGGCGATCTTCGGCCCGAGCAGTAGGGCGAACACTGTGGTCGCGAGCCACGGCCGCAGGTGTGGACGCAGGCGTCGGATCTGTCCGCTCTCGTCGAGTTCGAACACGAGCGCGTCGGTGATGGCGACGCCGGCGACCCGGCCTTCACTGATCGCGACGCGCGTCGGGCCATCGCCGATCGGTTCCTGCCAGGTCAGGTCGCGCAGGCCGCCGTACACCGCGCCGAGGAGCAGGCGGAGGTCGTCGCGTCCGCGGAACACCATCCGGCCGGACAGCGGCGACGTCAGCGAGGCGTCGGGCGCCAGTGTCGCGAGCAGCGCGTCGAGGTCCCTGGCGCGGGTGGCCTCGCAGAACGCGGCGACCGAGTCGGTAGTCGTTGGCATGCCCTCTCCTCACCTAACTTGCGATTTGCAACCCACTCAACCGTAGTTCATTGTGAAACGCAATGAACTACGGTTGAGTGGTGCCCAAACAGTCCTTCAGTGACATCTCGTGCTCGATCGCGCGGGCAGTCGAGGTGGTGGGGCAGCGGTGGACACCGCTGGTCCTGCGTGACCTGTTCGCGGGGATGACCCGGTTCGAGGACATCCGGCGCGATCTCGGTATCGCGTCGAACATCTTGGCGGCGCGTCTCGACGAACTCGAACGTCACGGTGTGGTGGAACGCCGCCGGTATCAGAGCGCACCACCGCGCTACGAGTACCTGCTCACCGACAAAGGGCGTGATCTGTACCCGGTGATCGCGACACTGGTCGCCTGGGGGGACAAGTGGCTGGCGGGCGAGGACGGGCCGCCGGCATTGATCGTGCACACCGAATGTGGACGCGCGACCACGGCGAAAACCGTATGCGCGGAGTGCGGCGGCGAACTCGACGCGTCGACAACCACGGCCGCGCCTGGCCCGGGCGCCCGGTCGGGACCCGGCACCGCCGTCATCGGCGAGTTCATTCTGGGCTAGCTCAACGTTCGGCGGTCGTCCTCAGTCGAGCGTGGCCCCGATGCACACCGTCACGTAGGGCAGCGCCAGCCCCGAAGAGTTGGCCAGCGCCGGGTGGGTGGCCAGCAGTTCGCGCACCTGCTCCAGCGTCCGGGTACGCACCTGCTCCGGTGAGGTGATGCAGTAGCTCCGCGAGGCCACCAGGTCGATGAGGGCCTGGGGCGTCAGGTAACTTGTCCACTCCACCTGATGCCGCTCGACTCCGGAGAACGGCTCGGCCAGTGTCACCTCGTTGGTGAACGGATCGTGTTCGGGGCCGATGATCCGGCCTAGATCCTTGACCCAGCCGAGACGTTCGTCGCGGGTGTTCCACACCAGGCCCAGCCGGCCGCCGGGACGCAGCACCCGGCTGACCTCCTTGACCGCCCGCTCCGGGTCGAACCAGTGCCAGGCCTGCGCCACCAGCACCGCGTCGACGCTGTTGTCGGCCAGCGGGATCTCCTCCGCCGTACCCAGCAGCGCCGGCGTCTCCGGCAGTGAGTTCGACAGCAGCTCAAGCATTTCCGGGATGGGATCGACGGCGATCACGTCCAGCCCGCGTTCGACGAGCCTGGTGGTCAGCTTGCCGGTGCCTGCGCCCAGATCCAGCACATCGTGGGCCCCCTCGGGGAGCAGCCAGTCGATGGCCTCCGGCGGGTACGACGGCCGGCCGCGTTCATAGGCCGCGGCTTCTGAGCCGAATGACAGGGAACGCGCCTTGGGTGAGCTCACCGCTGTGCCAGCTCCAGCGTGCGGCGGATCAGCTTGCCCACCACTTCCGTCTCGACCAGGAAGCCGTCGTGGCCGTACGCCGAGTCGACCACGTCCAGGCCGCTACAGCCGGGCAGCAGCTCGGCCAGTTCCTCCTGTAGCCGAATGGGGTAGAGGCGGTCGGAGGTGATCCCGCCGACGATGACGGGCACCGGACAACTGCGCAGCGCTTTGGTGACCCCGCCGCGGCCGCGGCCCACATCGTGGGTGGACAGCGCGTCGGAGAGCGTCACATAGGTGCCCGGGTCGAACCGGCGGGCCAACTTGCCACCCTGGTACTCGAGGTAGCTCTGCACGCCGTAGCGCCCGCCGGCGGTCGGATCCTCATCGCCCTGGGCGTCGTTGCGGAACCGCTCGTCGAGTTCTTCCTCGCCGCGATAGGTGAGGTGTGCAAAGCGCCGGGCGATCTCCATGCCGGCCAGCGGGGCGCGGTCGGTGTCGTAGTAATCGCCGCCCTGCCAGTCCGGGTCGGCCTTGATCGCGGCCACCTGGGTGCTCTGGGTGCCGATCTGGTCGGCCGTGGCGCGGGCGCCGACGGCCAGCACCAGTCCGGCCCGGACCTCGTCGGGATGCCCGACGAGCCATTCCAGCGCGCGGGCCCCGCCCATCGACCCGCCGACCACCGCGGCCACCTCGGTGATGCCGAAAGCCGCAAGCGCGGCCCGGTCAGCCTCGACCTGATCGCGGATCGTGATCTGGGGAAACCTTGAGCCCCAAGGCTTTCCGTCGGGCGCGAGCGATCCCGGGCCCGTGGATCCCTGGCATCCGCCGAGCACATTGGTCGAGATCGCGCACCACTGGTCGGTGTCGATCGGGGCGCCCGGCCCGGCCACCCCGTCCCACCAGCCCGCGGTCGGATGGCCGTTGCCGGCCGGTCCGGTGACGTGCGAGTCGCCCGTCAGTGCGTGCAGCACCATCACCACGTTGTCGCGTGCGGGCGACAGCTCACCCCAGCGCTGTACCGCGATCGACACGTCGGGCAGGACGGTGCCGCTCTCGAGCGTCAGCGCACCGATGTGCACGACGCTGATCTCGCCTTCGGCCGGCAACGGAAGGGCGGACACGGCCGGTTCTTCGGTGATCGTCATACCGGTCTTCTCTCGCTGTCCTATGCCGTCACCGCAGTCTGCGACGCCTCGTTGAACGGGCGCGCCGCGGCGAATCCCTGTTCGAGGTCGGCCAGGATGTCGTCGATGCCCTCGAGGCCGACCGCCAGTCGCACCAGCCCGGGGGTCACGCCGCTGGCCAGCTGCTCGGCGTCGCTGAGCTGCTGATGGGTGGTCGAAGCGGGATGGATCACCAGCGAGCGCACGTCGCCGATGTTGGCGACGTGGCTGTGCAGCGTGAGGGCGTTGACGAACGCCTTACCCGCCTCGATGCCGCCGGCGAGCTCGAACGCGAGTACTGCGCCGGTGCCCTTGGGGGCGATCTTGCGACCCAGCTCGTACCAGGGAGAGGTGGGGAGCCCGGCATAGTTCACCGACACGACATGCTCGTGCCCGGCCAGGAACTCCGCGACCCGCTGCGCATTCGCCACGTGCCGTTCAACCCGCAGCGACAGCGTTTCTAATCCCTGTGCGATAAGGAACGCATTGAAAGGTGCCGCCGCGGAACCCAGATCGCGCAGCAGCTGCACGCGGGCCTTGAGTGCGTAGGCGGGCGCCCCCAGCTCGGCGAACACCACTCCGTGGTAGCTGGGGTCCGGCTCGGTGAACCCCGGGAACCGGCCGTTGGTCCAGTCGAACGTGCCGCCGTCGACGATCACCCCGGCGATCGCCGACCCGTGGCCACCGAGGTACTTGGTGGCCGAGTGCACGACGATGTCCGCCCCGAGCGAGATCGGCTGGATCAGGTACGGGGTGGCGATGGTGTTGTCGACAATCAGCGGGACGCCGTTCTCGTGCGCCACGGCCGACACACCAGGAACATCGAGCACATCTATTTGGGGGTTGGAGATGGTCTCGGCGAAGAAGGCCTTGGTGTTGGGCCGCACGGCCGCCCGCCAGCTGTCCAGGTTGTCGGGATCCTCGACGAAGCTGACCTCGATGCCCAGCTTGGGCAGCGTGTAGTGGAACAGGTTGTACGTGCCGCCGTAGAGCCGCGGGCTGGACACGATGTGGTCGCCGGCGCCGGCCAGGTTGAGGATCGCGAACGTCTCGGCGGCCTGTCCGGACGACAGGAACAGCGCGGCGACGCCGCCTTCGAGAGCGGCGATGCGCTGCTCGACGACGTCGGTGGTCGGGTTCATGATGCGGGTGTAGATGTTGCCGGGTTCGGCCAGGCCGAACAGGGCGGCGGCGTGATCGGTGTCGCGGAACGTGTACGACGTGGTCTGGTAGATCGGCAGCGCGCGGGCATTGGTGGCGCTGTCCGGGGTCTGGCCCACGTGGATCTGCTTGGTTTCGAACGACCAGTCGGCGGCGGCGCGAGGCTCGTCCGAGCGACTATCGGCCGGGGCTTCTGGGTTTGTCATGGCTGGGGTGTCTCCTCCAGTGGCGGGGCGAGGGCCCCGGAGATCGGGAAGGTAGAAGTGCGGTCGGTTACCGGGCGTCGGCCCTGACGTCGATCACGACGGGCTGACACCGTGGGTTCACTGACACATACACATGGCTGGCCTCCATCAGGTTTCCCTGTCTGTCTGGGGGCCCGTACCTTCGGACCCGCGCTTGCCTTACAGCCGCGAACGACTGCTCAACCTGGTCATCACCCGGGGCACCCCACCGCGGTTGGAGGGTTGCCGGCCAGCAAGCCGGGGCTTGATGCTGACACTCATGACCGGCCTGCAGCTTATCGCAACGCGCTGATGCGGTGCCAGTCGGTTGTCCGGGGTGTTTGCCCGTTCTACGCCGACGGGACTGAAACGTGTTCAGTCCGGTGAGGGCATGGAGGTGTTTGACGTCTGGGCGTAAGCCAAAGTTACTGGTCAGTAATGAAAGCTGCTCCTTCGAGACGCTTCCTGCCCTTGTAGTCTGGCCGCGATACGACAGCAGCGAATAACCACGAGTGACAACGAGTGATCCTCGTCGAACGAGACTGACGCCGGGAGAGCAACCATGACTGCCCAGCAGCCGACCATCATCTACACGCTGACCGACGAGGCGCCGCTGCTTGCGACGTACTCCTTCCTGCCGATCATCCGGGCCTTCGCGGAGCCGGCGGGTATCGATATCAAGACCAGTGACATCTCGGTGGCGGCCCGCATCCTGGCCGAATTCGGCGACTACCTGACCGACGATCAGAAGGTCCCGGACAACCTCGGTGAGTTGGGCCGGCTGACTCAGCTGCCCGAAACCAACATCATCAAGCTGCCCAACATCAGCGCCTCGGTCCCGCAGCTCACCGCCGCGATCAAGGAACTGCAGGAGAAGGGCTACGCGGTTCCCGACTATCCGGGCGATCCCAAGACCGACGAGGAGAAGGCGATCCGCGATCGCTACTCGAAGATCCTCGGCAGTGCGGTGAACCCTGTTCTGCGCGAAGGCAACTCGGATCGTCGCGCCCCCAAGGCGGTCAAGGAGTACGCGCGCAAGCACCCGCACAGCATGGGTGAGTGGTCGCAGGCCTCCCGCACCCACGTGGCCACCATGAAGACCGGCGACTTCTACCACGGTGAGAAGTCGATGACCTTGGACAAGGCCCGCAACGTACGCATGGAGCTGGAAACCAAGGGTGGCGAGACCATCGTCCTCAAGCCCGAGGTCAAGCTCGACGAGGGCGACGTCATCGACTCGATGTACATGAGCAAGAACGCGCTGATCCAGTTCTACGAGGAGCAGATCGAAGACGCCTACAAGACCGGCGTGATGTTCTCGCTGCACGTCAAGGCGACCATGATGAAGGTCAGCCACCCGATCGTGTTCGGCCATGCCGTCAAGGTGTTCTACAAGGACGCCTTCGCCAAGCATCAGAAGCTCTTCGACGAGCTCGGTGTCAACGTCAACAACGGTCTGTCGGATCTCTACAGCAAGATCGAGGCGCTGCCGGCTTCGCAGCGTGAGGAGATCATCGAGGACCTGCACCGCTGCCACGAGCACCGGCCCGAGCTGGCCATGGTGGATTCGGCCAAGGGCATCTCGAACTTCCACTCGCCGAGCGACGTCATCGTCGACGCGTCGATGCCGGCGATGATCCGCCTCGGCGGCAAGATGTACGGCGCCGACGGTCGCACCAAGGACACCAAGGCCGTCAACCCCGAGTCGACGTTCTCGCGGATGTACCAGGAAGTGATCAACTTCTGTAAGACCCACGGTCAGTTCGATCCGACCACGATGGGCACGGTGCCCAACGTCGGTCTGATGGCGCAGAAGGCCGAGGAGTACGGCAGCCACGACAAGACCTTCGAGATCCCGCAGGCCGGTGTGGCCAAGATCGTCGACATCGATTCCGGTGAGGTGCTGCTGAGCCAGGAGGTCGAAGAGGGTGACATCTGGCGGATGCCGATCGTCAAGGACGCCCCGATCCGCGACTGGGTGAAGCTGGCCGTCAACCGGGCACGCTTGTCCGGTATGCCTGCCGTGTTCTGGCTCGACGACGAGCGTCCGCACGAGAACGAGCTGCGCAAGAAGGTCAAGGCGTACCTCAAGGAAGAGGACACCGAGGGCCTGGAGATCACGATCCTGCCGCAGGTGTGGGCCATGCGTTACACCCTGGAGCGGCTGATCCGCGGCAAGGACACCATCTCGGTGACCGGCAACATCCTGCGCGATTACCTGACCGACCTGTTCCCGATCCTCGAGTTGGGCACCAGCGCCAAGATGCTGTCGATCGTGCCGTTGATGGCCGGTGGCGGGCTGTACGAGACCGGTGCCGGCGGCTCGGCGCCCAAGCACGTCCATCAGCTGGTGGAGGAGAACCACCTGCGCTGGGATTCGCTGGGCGAGTTCCTCGCGCTGGGCGCCAGCCTGGAGGACCTGGGCAACAAGACTGACAACGCCAAGGCCAAGGTGCTGGCCGCCGCGCTGGACACCGCGACCGGAGAGTTGTTGAACGAGAACAAGTCCCCGTCGCGCAAGACCGGTGAGCTGGACAACCGGGGCAGCCAGTTCTACCTGGCGCTGTACTGGGCACAGGCGCTGGCCGAGCAGACCGAGGACAAGGACCTGGCCGCGCACTTCGCGCCGCTGGCCAAGGCGCTCGGCGAGCAGGAGCAGGCCATCGTCTCCGAACTGAATGCGGCGCAGGGCAAGCCGGCCGACATCGGCGGCTACTACTACCCGGACCCGGAGAAGACCGCCGCGGTGATGCGCCCGAGCAAGACGCTCAACGACACGTTGGCGGCTTCCGAGAAGGCTTAGTCGGCAGGGCAGGCGGCGGCGTCGATTTCTACTGTCGGGTCGTAACCCGCGACTGCGGGCAACCGTGGTGTGGAAAGCGACGCAACCGCTGGCGCCATGCCGTTACGAACGCGGTCATCCCGTGGCGCGTGCTTGACCGGTGTGCCGGTCGACGAACTCGGTGATCACCCGGGTGATGGTGTCGGGCGCCTCGAACATCGGGACATGGCCCACGCCTTTGAGGGTGGTGACGACGGCGTCCGGTGCCAGGCTCTTGGTGAAGTGCCGGGTGAAGCGTGGCGCGGGCAGCACCCGGTCCTTCTCACAGATCACGAGTTGGGTTGGGGTGCGCGAGTTCTTGATCTCCATCAGGCCCGCGGTGGTCAGCGCCTTGACCATGAGCTTGAAGTACGCGGGGCAGTGCGCCAGGTCCTCGATCAGATCCCGACGGTCGCTGTCGTTGAGCACTTCGGGGGTCGCGCTCACTGCCACGTACGAGATCTGCTTGGTCAGTGGGAATTTCAGCAGCTGCTGTCGCAACACCGCAGTGGAGAGCACGATCGGCAGGGCCGCCATGAACTTGGCGATGATCTCGTACTTCGCGGGGGTGAACCGTGACCAGCCGCCGGCGGGCGCGATGCCGGTCAGCGTGCGGGCCCGGCCGCGGCGTTCCAGCTCGAAGGCCACCCAGCCGCCGAGCGAGTTGCCGACGATGTGCGCGGTGCACCAGCCGAGTTCGTCGAGCCGGCGTTCGACGTCGTCGGCCAGGGTCGCGACATCGAGGAGCATCGGTGCGTGCGCGCCGCCGTGATGGCCGGCCATGGTCGGCGCGAACACCTCGTACCGACCGGTCTGCGCGAGTTGCGGTGCGACGTACTTCCACACGCTCTGTGACAGCAGGAAGGGGTGCAGCAACAGAATCGGTTCGCCGTCGGGAGTGCCGAGGTGGATGGGAGCACGTTCAGCCATGCCGCCAGACATTAAGGTGATACCGCCGGTACCGCAAGGGCCTGTCGGTGCCGATCGGTAGGGTCTGGGCCGTGGCATCTCCGGCAACCCTGACCGTCAGCACCATCAACGTCAACGGCATCCGCGCCGCGGTCAAGCAGCGGTCCACCGAGAATCTGGGCCTGTTGCCCTGGCTCAAGGAAACCGAGGCGGACGTGGTGTGCCTGCAGGAGACCCGGGCCGATGACGAGCAGCTCAACGACGCCCTGGCACCGGCCCTGGCCGATGGCTGGAACCTGGCCTCGGCTGTGCCGCATGTCAAGGGCCGCAACGGGGTTGCGGTGTTGTCCCGGCATCCCATCGAGGAGGCCCGGCTGCTGGTCTCCGACGAGTTCGAGACGCACGGCCGCTACCTCGAAGTGGACACCGCCGGCGTGACGGTGGCCAGCGTCTACGTCCCCACTGGCGAGGCTGAAACGGACCGTCAGCTGGAGAAAGAGCGGTTCATGGCCGCCATCGCCGCCCGGATGGCCGAGCTGCACGGCAGTGACGCGGTGCTGTGCGGTGACTGGAACATCGCGCACACCGAGAACGACATCAAGAACTGGAAGGGCAACGTCAAGAAGGCCGGCTTCCTGCCCAGTGAACGGGCCTGGCTCACCGAGTTGTTGGGGACGGGCTGGGTGGATGTGGTGCGGGTGCTGCATCCCGACGTGGCCGGGCCCTATAGCTGGTGGTCATGGCGCGGCAAGGCTTTCGACAACGACGCCGGCTGGCGCATCGACTATCACCTGGCCAGCCCGACCCTGGCCGTCCGGGCCACGTCGGCGCGGGTGGACCGGGCCGAGCTGTACGCGCTGCGGTGGTCCGATCACTCACCGGTAACGGTCTGCTACGGCTGACGCCAGTCCGGGCGACGGCCCAGGTGGGCCAGGATGCGGTCGAAATCCGTTGCGGCCGAGACATTGACGGCCCGGTCGAAGGGTGAGGCCGCGGTGTCGCGGACGTCGCCGTCAGGGATCGCCGTGACCAGCGGCAGGACCGCGGCGACGACGTCGTCCGGCAGGTCATAGGTTGATCCGAGGCTGGCAGCGACATCCCACCCGTGCACGGCGTAGTCCACGAAATGGAACCCGATCGCCAACGCTCCCGGAAACGTCGCGTCGGGCCCGAATTCGGGTAGGGCGAATGTCGCCTCAGTGATTCCGTCGGCCGCGAAGGCGTCGAGCACATCGTGGGCGGCCGCGGTGTAAGCGCCGACTGGGTCGGCGCGCACGGCGCTGGCCACAGTCCCGACGTCCCAGACCGATTCGTCGGCTCCGTGTCCGCGCGCCGCGGCCGCGAACCCGCGGTGCTGCACGGTCATGTGGGCCAGGAGGTCGGCCAGCGTCCACTCCGCACACGGCGTGGGACGGTGCAGGTCGGATGGGTGCACCGCGCCGACGGCTTCGACGGAACGCAGGACGGCGACGCGATGCAACGGGCGTAGGTCCTTCTCAATAGTATGCATGCGCTTACGATAAGCGAGAGCACATCATATGGCAACGCTTACGCTGATCAGATGTCTCGGCGCCCAGATCTGGCGGCCATGATGGCCCCGTTGTTGCGAGAGCTGCTCGCCGCTGAGCAGCCGGTGCTCGACGCTCACGGCGTGTCCATGTGGGGTTACGTCGTCCTGCTCGCGCTCGACCGGTCCTCGGTGCGAACGCAGGCCGCCCTCGCCGAGGCGATCGGCGCCGACAAGACCCGCATCATCCGCACCCTCGATGACCTGCAACAGCAGGGCTTCATCGCGCGCGAGGCGGATCCCGACGACCGCCGCGTGCGGCTGCTGGCCATCACCGAGTCCGGCCGTGCGGTCAAGGACGCGGTGCAGCAGGAGATCCAGCGCGGCGAGGAGCGCTGGCTGGGGGAGCTGTCTGCCGACGATCGGAAAGTGTTCCTGCGGGTGCTGCAGCAGCTGACCCGCGAAGAATCCGGATGACGCCAGTGCGAAAATCAACAGCATCATGAGTAGCGGAAGCAAACAGGTCGTATTCTCGGGCGCCCAGCCCACCTCCGACTCCCTGCACCTCGGCAACGCGCTGGGTGCCGTCACGCACTGGGCGCAGCTGCAGGACGGTTACGAGGCGTTCTTCTGCGTCGTCGACCAGCACGCCATCACCGTGCCGCAGGACCCCGCGATCCTGCGCAGGCGCACGCTGGTGACGGCCGCGCAGTACCTGGCGCTCGGCATCGACCCGACGCGCAGCACCGTTTTCGTGCAGAGCCATGTCCCCGAGCACAGCCAATTGGCCTGGGTGCTCGGGTGTTTCACCGGATTCGGCCAGGCCTCGCGGATGACCCAGTTCAAAGACAAGTCGACCAAGCAGGGGGCCGAGGCCACCACGGTCGGCCTGTTCACCTACCCGGTGCTGATGGCCGCCGACATCCTGCTCTACGACACCGACCTGGTCCCGGTCGGAGAAGACCAGCGTCAGCACCTCGAACTCACCCGCGACCTGGCGCAACGGTTCAACGGGCAGTTTTCGGACACCTTTGTGGTGCCCGAGGCGATGATCCCCAAGGCCACGGCCAAGATCTACGACCTGCAGGACCCGTCGGCGAAGATGAGCAAGTCGGCGGCCACCGACGCCGGGTTGATCAGCCTGCTCGACGACCCGAAGGCCACGGCCAAGAAGATCCGTTCGGCGGTGACCGACAGCGAGCGTGAGATCCGGTTCGATCAGGTCAACAAGCCGGGTATCTCGAATCTGCTCACCATCCAGTCCGCGGTGACCGGTACCGACGTCGACAAACTGGTCGACGGCTATGCCGGTCGTGGCTATGGCGATCTCAAGAAGGAGACCGCCGAGGCCGTGGTGGAGTTCGTCACCCCGATCAAGACACGCGTGGACGAATTATTGGCTGACACGGCAGAACTGCAGGCTGTGCTGGCTGCCGGCGCGGAACAGGCCCGGGAGGTGGCGGGGAAGACCCTCGCTCGGGTTTACGACAGGATAGGGTTTCTCCAGCAAACGCCATAAGCGCCAGGGAGGGGGTTGGCGGTGGACGAGCCCGAGAAGCCGGGACTGCTGGCCCGAGCGCGTGCGCGCTTTCCATGGTTCGACCATGTGATGCGCGCGCAGGAGCGCTACAACGACTGTAACGGCAACTTCTACGCCGCTGGGATCACGTATTTCACGATCTTCGCGCTGTTCCCGCTGTTGATGGTCGGCTTCGCTGCCGGCGGCTTCCTGCTCTCGCGTCGGCCCGATCTGCTCGGGGAAATCGAGGATCGGATCCGGCAAGCGGTCTCGGGTGATCTCGGCCAGCAACTGGTCACCCTGATGGATTCGGCCATCGCTTCCCGCGGCACGGTCGGCGTGATCGGACTGGCGACCGCCGCTTGGGCGGGCCTGGGCTGGATGGCCAACCTGCGTGAGGCGCTGAGCCAGATGTGGGAGCAACACGCCGAGTCCAGCTTTGTCGGCAACAAGCTCTCGGACTTGTTCGCCCTGGTGTCGGCGTTCCTCGCGATGGTGATCACCATCGGGCTGACGGTGCTCGGCGACCCCAGCTTGATGCGGAAGGTGTTGCGCTGGATCGGTCTTCACGACGGGGCCGTGCTCGGTAGCGGGTTGCGCATCATCTCGATCGTGGTGTCGGTGTCGATCTCCTGGCTGTTGTTCAGTTGGATCATCTCCCGGTTGCCGCGCGAACCGGTGCCGTTCCGCCGATCGATCCGGGCCGGCCTGCTAGCCGCCGTGGGCTTCGAGATCTTCAAGCAGGTGGCCTCGATCTATCTGCAGTCGGTGCTGAGTGGTCCGGCCGGAGCGACTTTCGGCCCGGTGCTGGGATTGATGGTGTTCGCATATGTCACCGCGCGATTGATCCTCTTTGCGACGGCCTGGGCGGCGACGTCCACCGAGAGCCTGGCCGAAGCGCCGGTGCCACCGCCGGACCCCGCGCAGATCATCACCAGGGTGCAGGTCCACGAGGGGATCGGGGTGTCCGGCGCTTTGGCCGCGGCCGCCATGGGAGCAATTGGCGCCCTTGGACTTTCGCGTCTACTGCGGCGCTAGTGGGTGACGGCCTTCAGGCCGACGATGCAGCCGACAACGCCGAGCATGAGCAATATCTTGATCACGGAAGCGGATTCGGCGCCGGTGATCATTGCGAAGCCCACGGTGAGTACGGCTCCGATGCCCACCCATATCGCATAGCTGGTGCCGGGAGGCAGACTGCGCATCGCGACGGCCAGGCCGCCCATCGACAACGCAAGCGCCACAAAGAATACGACGGACGGAACCAGGCGCGTGAAACCTTCGGTCTTGCTCAGGGCGGTCGCCCACACGGCTTCGAGAACACCGGAGACGACGAGAATCAGCCAAGCCATGGCACACCTCCAAACACCCCGTCTTGTCGCTGGCCGGGTACGGGTGTGCCTCGTCCGGTGCCATGTACTGGCGCTTCCCATTGTAACAACGACGTAACATTGCCGGCTGTGAGCTTGGCAACCACCTGGTCGCAATCGATCGGCATCAAGGTCCCCATCGTCAACGCCCCGATGGGCGGCGCGGCGGGAGGCCGGCTCGCAGCAGCGGTCTCAGCCGCGGGCGGTCTGGGCATGATCGGGATGGGCAGTTCGGCGACGGCCGAGCAACTGACCGCTGAGCTCGCCCAGTTCGATGGGCAGCGATTCGGAATTGGGCTGGTGCACTGGGTCGCCCAGGATCGGCCGGATCTTTTCGAGGTCGCGGTGGCCGCCCGGCCGACGTTACTCAGTGTCAGTTTCGGAGCGGACTGGGAGTGGGTGCGCCGCGCGCACGACGCGGGCCTGACAGTGACGACGCAGGTGGCCACGGTCGACGCAGCTCGACGCGCGGTCGATGCCGGTGTCGACGTCGTGGTGGCGCGAGGGGCCGAGGGCGGCGGCCACGGTGAGCCGACGGTCGGCACCCTGCCGCTACTGGCCGAGGTGCTCGACGTCGTCGACGTGCCCGTGCTGGCCGCCGGCGGAATCTCGTCGCCCCGGGCGGTGGCTGCGGTGCTGGCCGCCGGAGCGGCCTCGGCCTGGGTCGGTACGGCATTCGCAGCATGTGCCGAGGCGCTGACCCCGGCGGCAGCGAGGGACGCACTGCTGGCCGCCGAAAGTGAAGCCACCGAGCTGACCACCGAGTATGACGTCGCCGCCGGATTCCGTTGGCCCGCGAGCATTCCCGAGCGCGTGCTGCGGGGATCGCCGGTCAACGCGGGGCAGGGGGTGGGCCAGGTGCGGAATGCGGCCGGCGCGGCAGAGATTGTGCGATCGCTGTCCGAAGGGGCCGAGCAGCTACTCGGGCGGTGGCGTTGACCGGGGCCTGCCGAACCGCCGAGAGCGGCGGCGGTCCGGCAGGCCCGGCATGTATTTAACAAGATCGGCAATTAGCTGTCAGCGGAATCTGCGAAGTCATCGAGTTTGCTCGCCGGAATGCAAACTGCCGCATTTTTCGGAAGCGTGCAGTGGGACTCGGAGGCCGACGGTCGTATTGGCAATCGCCTGAATTGGGCGAACTACAGGGTATCGAGCTTGCCATTGAGTGATGGCAAAGTATCGACGCCGTCGTAGCCACCCGGCGAGTTATGGATGCAATGGGGAAGTAGAACACGTTCCACTGTCGATCGACGGTGCGTGTCGACAGGTGAGTGTCAGCGAGCGGGACGACGATTCAGCGAACGCGCACCCATGATCAACAGGAACACGATCACCGCGCCGACGATGGCGACGCCCACCCGCACCGGCAGTGAATCCGCCGGCGGCAGAACCGAAGCCGCCTGGGCTGCCGTCGGCTCGTCGGCCTTCGGTGTGATCAGGGAAGGATCCGGGTCGACCAGGGTGCCGACCTTCGTTCCCGGCGGGGTGGCGAACCCGTAGTCCAGCAGATGTGCCGCCTGTTCCCACGGCGCGATCGGCACTCGGGTGCCCTTCATCAAGACGGCCACCAGGCGCCGGCCGTCGCGGTTGGCGGCACCGACGAAGGTCTGGCCCGCGTCGTCGGTGTAACCGGTCTTGCCGCCCATCGCGCCCGGATAGTTGTAGAGCAGCTTGTTGTCGTTCTCGACCGGGTAGGACGGGTTGCCGTCGCGCCCGGGGAAGTCGTAAGTCTGGGTGGCCACGATGTCGGCGAATACCGGGTTCTGCCAGGCGTATCGGTAGAACAGCCCGATGTCGTACGCGGAGGTGCTCATGCCCGGGCCGTCCAGGCCAGAGGGGGTCGCGGCGCGGGTGTCACGGCCACCGAGCTTGCCGGCCAGGATGTTCAGCTTCTGCAGCGCGGGATCCATGCCGCCGAGTTGAACCGCCAGTGCATTCGCGGCGTCGTTTCCGGAGTGCATCAACAGACCGTGCAGCAGATCGTTGATCGTGTACTGGCCGCCGGGGCCGACGCCGACCCGGGTGCCCTCGGAGTTGGCGTCCTCCTGGGTGCCCGCCACCAGCTTGTTGAGGTTGAGTTCATTGAGGGCGGCCGTGGCCACCAGAACCTTGATGATGCTGGCCGGACGGTGGCGCCCGTGCGGATCCTTGGCAGCGATGATGTCGCCACTGTCCAGGTCGGCCACCAGCCAGGCCTCGGCCGAGACGTCGTTGGGCAGCGGCGGGGTGTTCGCTGCCGTGATCACTCCGCAACCCGAGAGTGCCTCGCCACCAATCGTCTTCGCCGGCACCGGCAGCGGTCCGGGAGCCACGTCGCCGGGCTTGGGTACCTCGGAGGCGTCCACGGCCGGAGGTGTCGTCACCTTGTAGGGGCACTCTGGCGCCGGGTCGGCGGCGGCCGTGGGCACGCACAGGACGGTCGGCCCGGCCAGCATCGCCAGGGCCGCGAGTGCCGAAAATCCGCGCTTCAGCGCACGTGTCGGGAGCCTTCGCTGGGTAGCCATCGTCTGCGCAGATTAGGCGAGCGACGACGCGATTCCGCGTAGCCACGCTGTGACTCGTGTGGTTTCTGTGACAAATGTGATCTTGGGCGCGGGGGAGCCTGGATCTTTGTTCAAGGCATGGGGCGGGGGACGGAACCAAGCCGTTAAGCGCGATTGTCCAAGATCACACCACCGAAGGAGCCGTCCCCCTGCACAAACGATAAACCAGCTGTCAACGGTCTGGCCGAACACATGGGTCGGCCCCCTTGGAGGAAAGGGGGCCGACCGGAGGTGAAGGATCAGCTGGCGCTACCTCCACCCCCCGCACTGTTGGACGAGTTGTCAGACTTTTCGGCCTTCGCGGTCTTGGCGTGCTTGCCCGTCTTGGCAGGCTTCGTGAAGCCGTTCTTGAAACCCTTCTTGAGCTTCGAGACAGCGGAGTCCACCGTGTCGGATACCGAGGTGGCAACCTTCCTGACCGCCTCCTGGGCCTGCGCGGTACCGGGCGGAGTGCCGGTGGCGGCGGCTTCGCCCGGCGTTCCGATGGGCCCGCTGCGCACGAGTTGGCGCGTAGCCGGGGCCGGCGCCTCGTCGGTGACGGGAGTCTCCTCGGCGTCTGTGAGTTCCGCTGGCGCCGATGCCTTTTCGGCCACCGGTTCGGCGGCGACGTCGAGCGTCACAGCCGAACCGGACGCCGCGGCCGGGGTGGCGGCGGGCTTGATCGCGTCCCTGACCGCGCGCGGGAGGTTGACCAGGAACGCGGGAATGCTGCCGGCCTTGCCCGGTTCGTAAGAGAGCAGGCCCCAGGACGTCGTCGGTGACCCGTAGAACTCGTAGGTGTAGCCGTTGAGCACGGCGCCGGTCAATGTCGCCGGTGTGTTCACGAGGTGTAGGACAGCGTCCGCGATATCGCCGGCCGCCAAGGAGTCGGCCACAGACTGGGCGGTGACCCCGGCCGCGGCGAGTGTGCCCTGGATAGTGCCGAGGAGCGGAACGAACCCTCCCACCACGCCGCCCACCGCGGCTTGGGTGGCATTGGCGAGGTTCTGGGTGATTGTCGGCGTGATGGTCGCCAGACCCAACAGCGCGAACGCGGCTGGGACAACCGAATAGATGATGTTCATGGCATCAAGCCCGGCCTGCTGGTAGTCACCCGTGTTGATGTCATCGATCACCGTCTGCAACGCCGCAGGAAGCGCGGTGGTGAGACCGGTGGCCAGTCCTGACACGGCGCCTGTCAGCGCGGTCCCCACAAGCGTGGCGTAACCGATGTCGTTGGTGATCACCTGGCGGAGGATGGGCGCCGGGTCACTGACGAGAGCGCCGCCGATCCGTGCCGTGTTGCCGAAAGCCGCCGTGAGGACTGCGGACCATGCCGCGAGCGGATTGGCCGCGGCGGTGAGGTCGACCGCGGTGGATTGCGTTGTCGGGGTGAACATTTCCGGCACTGCCGGCGAAACAGGGGCTAGCGGCGATACCGCTATGGCGCCGGCGCCGACGAGTGCGACGCCGGTCGCCAGACAGGACCGAGTAGTTACATGCACGGGGCCACCTCCTTCGAAGGTGTGATCTTGGACACGCAGAACGTACCTGAGAGGAACCTGATGAAAGCGCATGAATTCATGGCTAATTTCCAACCCGTCGCCAAGTGGCAACGCGCGGCAAGCCTCTGTGTGCGCTGATCCCGCTGATCAGCGCAGATCTACGCGAGCGTCAGCAATGAGAAACCGTTCGGCCGATATTTAAGAACGCAACTACTGTGCCGTGTTCTAGAACTCGTTCTATCGAGCGTTGAAAGTTGCCACCGGTCCGATCAAGGGCCGTTTACCTGGAGATATCCCACCATGGAGGTTGACTGCATTCACGCCGAGGTGAGTCGTGATCGTTTTTGGGCACCGTTAGCTGGGGGTCGTGCTCGTGCAAGTGGCAACCGTGGTTCGAACCTTCCTCGGGCATGTTCGACCGTCGCTAGCTGGCGAGCCGGGGTGCCGGCGAATAAATGCAGGTGGTCGCGTCGCGTTCGGTTACTTGCCTCCCGGCATACCCAATTCCTTGAGTCCGGTGCTGATCCGTCGGCAGCTGTCGCCGATAGCGGTCAACTGCCGGCGGGACAGCGGATCGAGATAGTGGATCCGAACCCACGCCGCGTACGTGCGCAGCGCGAGGCGCATTCGAGACCGGCCGGCGGGAGTGATCTGGGCGAGTACGCTGCGCCGGTCGCGGTCGTTGGTGGTGCGACGAAGCAACCCTTGCGCTTCCAGACGACGGACCTGTTGGGTCACCCGGCCCGGCATCAACACCACAGCCTGAGCCAGATCACCCATGCGCGCCGTGCCGTCGGGGGACTTCATCAGGAAATCGAGCAGTATGACGTCCAGCAACGACAGGGCGTGAGCGGTGTGCAACGCCCGGTTGAGCGCGTGGTACGCGCGGATCGCGGTGTCCAGATAGTCATGCCAACTCAGGATCTCGAGATCGTCGGCATCTGCCCACGCTGCCCCAGACTCTTTGCGCCCCAACCGATTGCGGGCCTCATGGCCTGCCTTTTCAACGCTCGCCACAGACATCTCCCGACAAGATGCAGCAACTCCTGGCTGATGTATTGATCTTGAGGCCTCACACCATAAGGCGTCTGCTCGTCCTTCGTCGCGTGAATCGCTCAACTCAACGGTTTGCTCATCTACTCCGCCGCAGTGTCTGCGACGGCAGTTCGCCGAACCAGCCGCGGTACCGGGCCGACATGCGGCCCAGTTCGCTGACACCCCACCGGTTGGATACGTCAGCGATCGTGATCCCCGGAAGGTTGCCCGCCAGCAAGTCGGACCGGATGCGGTGCAGGCGCATCCGGGCGATGTACGACTGCGGTGACTCGCCGATCGTCTCGTGGAACGCGCGGGCGAGGGTCCGCCGGGACACGCCTGCCAGCTGAGCGAGCCGTTCGACGTCCAGGCGGCCATCGAGATTCTGGTCGATGTGCATCCGGGTGAACTCGACGATCCGCTGCCGGCGCCGGAGCTGGCGAACCGGCAGAGTGGCGGGTGTCTGGGTGAAATGGCCGATGAACGCCGTAACGATGTCGGAGAATGTGCCGGAGCGAAGTTGGGTCTGGCTGCCGTCCTGATGGAGGCGGGTCAGAAACGACGAGATCGCGGTTAGATGCGGCCGGGCCATCGGCTGAGGGTGGATGGCCGTGTGCCGAAAAGCCTTGAGGGAAAGTCTCATTCCGTGGCGTTCTGCCTCGCGTTCCACCATTTCCTCAGTGAGGGAAACCACGGCGTAGAGGGAGTTCACGTCGTGAAACGCTTCTTGTTCGTCACCGGGGCGAAAAACCGTGACGACGCCCGAGTCGATCTCTCGCAGGAGCAGGCGGTTGCGCGGCGGGATCTGCAGGCCGACGGCGATCGACAGTGCGTTCTCGGACAGCGGCCCACGGATCTGTACCCGGCTGTCGAAGCGGCCCGTACTGAACGCGATGCCGTCGTGCGCGGCATGTACCAGGCTTCCACTGGGCGCTTCGGGGGACATCTGGAACGCGCTGAGGCCGGCGTCGGCGACCGCGTCGCTCAGATCCTCGAGTTGCGTGATCCGGGTTCGGACCGCCGGCACGTCCATGGACCAGCAGTGTAGGGCGCGACCGGTCTGTCCCAATCTGCATAGACCGGATTCGCTGTGTGGGCTGAGATCTCGAGTGCGTCAGGGCGAGAGAGAGGTCCCGGGTCAATGCTGGCATTCGAGGTTGACGATCTCAGCCACGACGAGTGGCTAACGTGGAAGCGCTTCGGGGAATCAGCCGAACTGCTCTACCGGGAGATCAACGCCGCGCTGACTGCCCAATACGATCTCTCGGTTCCTGACGTGCATCTGTTGATTTTGCTCAACAACGGCTCGCACCGGTGGATCCGGATGGGTGTGCTGGCGGAGGCCTTGGTTCTCGCGCCCAGCCGGGTGACATGGCAGGTACGCCGGTTGGAGGAGCGCGGTCTGGTTCGGCGGTTCCGTATTCGTGAAGACGGGCGAGGCGTCGTCGTCGGGATCACCAGGCAGGGGCGGGATTACCTGACACCGGTGGCGCGAACCTACGCCGTGTTGGTCCGGCGGCACTATCTGGCGCCCCTGACCCGCGACCAGGTGACGGCGATGGGCGCAGGCACCAGAAGGATCAATGACGCGCTGAGGCGCCCGCGGCGTCAGTAAGTGCTCCCGATGTCGGTGTAGGCCAACGCGGGGAACTCGATGCTCGACATCCACAACCGACCATCGGCCTCGACGACTCCGGTGACGACACCGAAGTCCTTGTGTCGCATCTGGATACCGCTGACGGCGCGTCCGGTATCGGCGTCGAACGCCACCACCCACACCTGGGACTTGATTTTCGGCAGCAGGGGTTTCGGTAGCCGCCACAGCATCCGGCGCAGTGCGGGCGCCAGTGGCGCCAGCCGCTCGGCCGCGGGGATGATCGGGCTCACCATCGCGACCCAGATCCGCCCGTCCGGCCCGGTGGAGATGTTGTCCGGCATGCCGGACAGGTTCACCGCCAGGGATGTCACTGCGCCGGCCTGTGGTCCGGTCAGCCAGTACTTGGACAACCGGCGGCCCTGGGTTTCGGCGAACACCAGCGCCGATCCGTCGGCGGTGACGGTGACCCCATTGGCGAAGTACAGGCCGTCGACGAGTGCGGTGACGGTGCCGTCGGTGGACAGTCGATAAAGCCCACCGGTGCCGCGGGCTTCCATGATGGCGCCGTCGAAGTGCTCGAACCGAAAGCGGCTGGTTGACTCGGTGAAATAGATTGTTCCGTCGGCTGTTTCGGTCACGTTGGAGCAGAACTTCAGTGGCCGTCCATCTACCGACGCGACGAGTGTGGACAGCGCACCGCTGTCCGGATCCAATGCCAGCAACCCGCGATGGCTGTCGCAGATCAGCACTCGTCCGTCATGCGCGACGTGCAGGCCGAGTGGGCGTCCGCCGGTATCGGCGAGGACGGCAGCGGCGCCATCGGGGGAGACGCGCACGATCCGGCCGTCCACGAGCCCGGTCCACAGCTGTCCGGATTTGTCGGCGACGACGTCCTCTGGTCCCTCGCCCGGCATCGGCACCACGGTCAGTTCTGCGGGCCCGAACTCGGGTAACGGGTCGACCGGAGGAGGAGTCCAACGGACCGGATCGATGGGCGGCTTGTGCGGCACGGTCTCAGGTTAGCCGGGTGGCGCGAGGGTGGGACGAAAAGCTATGTGCGGAGCCAATATTAGGATCACGGGGTCCTCGCCGGCCGATGTGACCGGCTTTACGAGAACCATTACCAATCCGCCGCTGTCCAGGGATCTCGATCTGGAGCGTCGGTACAGGTAGGCGATGCAACAGCGCGCGCATGGCTAACTTTCCAGACCGGTAGAACAGGTTTCAATCAAACCCTCCGGATAGTTGCGATCTTAAATTCGTCGCCCATGCCTGCGAGGTTGTCCGCATCGCCCAAAAGGGGTGAATGACCTGGGGAAACAATCAGGCGGACCGATTGCGGGCGGCCCTGACCCGCACGCCGATTCGTTGCGACATTGCGAAAAATCTCGAAGTTCTCAGGTTCCTCTTAGTAGCTTTTCTGACGTCCAAGATCACACCGGCGTCCAAGGGGAAGGCCAAGTGCAAGTATCAGTTCGTTCCTATCTCACAGCAGGGGTTGCGCTCGCCGGCGCGGGGGCGATAGCCCTCAGTCCGGTCAATCCGGTCGCTCCCCATGTGCGGGACCTGCATCCAGTCAGCGTCTCGAATTCCGCGGTGTCGCTCACGGCGACCGTTGATCCGATCACGTGGTACACCAACGTGTTCCAGCGGACCGCTGCCAATGCCCAGAACTTGGTCAACGTGTTCAACGCGAACCCGGCCCCGCTGTTGGCAACGATCGTCGCGAACCAGACCAAGAACGGGACCGCCGTCGCCACGGCGCTGCAGACGTTCATCGAGAAGGCGGCCACCAATGCCGAGACCGCGGTACCGGCTGCGTTCGAGACGATCGGAGCGGACCTGGCCGACCTCGATGTCGAGGGTGCGCTGAACACCCTGCTGAATCTGCCCATCGGTGTGCTCGGTGGACCTGGCGGGTTCCTCGGGGTGATGTCCAACGTCCTGCCCGTGACAACGGCGATCAAGGACTCGATCGTGAATCCATTGGCGAATGCCCAGAAAGCGGTGATCGCGCTGTGGGGCAACGGACTGTTGAAGGGCGTGTCCATCTTGCTCACCGCGGAGAGCATCTTCGCGCCATTGATGAGCGGGGTGGGCTCGGTGGGTACCGCCATCCAGGATGTGATCGATGCGGGCAAGGAGGGCGATCCGATCGGTGTGGCTTCGGCAATCGTCAACGCGCCGGCCACGATTGCCGACGGTGTCCTCAACGGCGGCTACGGACCGACCATCAACGCCCTGCTGGTGTTCCACTATCCGGGCCTGTTGAGCGGCAACCAGGTACGACTGCCCCTCAACCTCGGCAACATCACCGGGCCGATCCAGGGCCTGGTCAACGCCCGCGACGCCGTGGTGAAGGCACTGGGTGGCACGCTCAACCCGGTTCCGACGCCGGTGCCGGTGCCGCCGATCGTCACCGCGGATGCACCGGCAGCGGCGAGCCTGGATGCCGCACCGGTTTCCGCGTTGCGCGCGGCGCCGGACGAGACTGTGGGTGATGACAGTGTTGCGGACACGGCGCCGGCGTCAGACAGCCCGAAGGCGCTGTCGGCCCCGCGTGCCAAGGCCGCGGTCGCAAAGCCGTCCGAACGAATCGGTAAGACGGTCAAGGAGATCGGGGACAAGGCGGCCTCAGATCTGAAGTCCGGTCTGAAGAAGCTTGGCGACAACGTCACCAAAGCGCTGAAGGCCAAGCCGGGCAAGCACCGCGCCGCTGCCACTGCCGGGAGTGACAGTTAGGTCATGACAGACAATCGGCCCTCTCCAGGAAATCTGGAGAGGGCCGTTTGTTCTGCCGGTTCGCCGTCGTTACAACAGCTTTCCTGCCTCGGTGAGCACACCGTGCAGGATCTCGTAGATCGCGTCGAACTCGGCCTGCCCGCTGATCAGCGGCGGGGCCAGCTGGATCACTGGGTCGCCACGGTCGTCGGCGCGGCAGTACAGCCCGGCCTCCCACAGCGCCGGGGTCAGGAAGCCGCGCAGCAGCCGCTCGGACTCTTCGTCGTTGAACGTCTCCTTGGTGGTCTTGTCCTTGACCAGTTCGATGCCGTAGAAGAATCCTTCGCCACGGACGTCGCCGACGATCGGCAGGTCGTACAGTTTCTCCAGGGTGGCCCGGAACGCCGGGGCGGCTTCCTTGACGTGGTCGTTGATGCCCTCGCGCTCGAAGATGTCGAGGTTGGCCATGGCGACCGCGGCCGAAACCGGGTGCCCGCCAAAGGTGTACCCGTGACCGAAGGTGGTCTTGCCGTCGTTGAACGGCTCGAACAGGCGGTCGCTGGCCACCATCGCGCCCAGTGGTGAGTAGCCGGACGTCAGGCCCTTGGCGCTGGTGATGATGTCCGGCACGTAGCCGAAATCGTCGCAGGCGAACATCGATCCGATGCGGCCGTACGCGCAGATGACCTCGTCGGACACCAGCAGCACGTCGTACTCGTCGCAGATCTCGCGGACCCGCTCGAAGTATCCGGGCGGCGGCGGGAAGCAACCACCGGCGTTCTGTACCGGTTCGAGGAATACCGCGGCCACGGTGTCGGGCCCCTCGAACTCGATGGCCTCGGCGATCCGATCGGCGCAGTAGCGGCCGAAAACCTTTTCGTCGTGGGCATATTCGGCGGGGGCGCGGTAGAAGTTGGTGTTCGGTGCGCGGAAGCCGCCGGGGGTCAACGGCTCGAACGGCGCCTTGAACGCCGGGATGCCGGTGATCGCCAGGGCGCCCTGCGGGGTGCCGTGGTAGGCGATGGCACGCGAAACCACCTTGTGCTTACCGGGTTTCCCGGTCAGCTTGAAGTACTGCTTGGCCAGTTTCCACGCACTTTCGACGGCCTCGCCGCCTCCGGTGGTGAAGAACACCCGGTTCAGATCGCCCGGTGCGTAGTTGGCCACGCGCTCGGCCAGTTCGATGGCCGGCGGCGTGGCGTAGGACCACAACGGGAAGAAGGACAGTTTCTCGGCCTGCTTGGCCGCGGCTTCGGCAAGTTCCTTGCGGCCGTGGCCGACCTGGACGACGAACAGGCCGGACAGCCCGTCGATGTAGCTCTTGCCCTTGTCGTCGAAGATGTGGACACCTTCGCCGCGGGTGATGATCGGCGGTGTGATGCCCTCCCCGTGGCGGGCGAAGTGCCCCCACAGGTGGCGGTTGGCTTTTGTTGCCAGATCGGATTTTTCGGTGACGCTCATCGAGTTCCCCAATTGTATTGCTGTTTGACGAGTTTCAGATAGACGAGGGTTTCGGTGGTTATCACTCCCGGTAACGAGCGGATCTGGGTGTTGAGAAGTTCGAGCAGGCTGTCGTCGTCTTCGCAGACCACCTCGCAGATGGCGTCGAAGGACCCGGCGGTCAGCACGACGTAGTCCACGGCGTCGATGGTGGAGAGCTTCTCGGCCAGCTTCAGGGTGTCGCCGGTGCAGCGGATGCCGATCATCGCCTGCCGGGCGAACCCGAGTTGCAGCGGATCGGTCACCGCGACGATCTGCATAACGCCGGCGTCGACCATGCGCTGGACGCGTTGGCGCACCGCGGCTTCGGACAGGCCAACGGCCTTACCGATTCCGGCATACGAACGGCGGCCGTCGGCCTGCAGCTTCTCGATGATCGCCTTCGACAGTTCGTCGAGTTGAAAGGCGGTGCGAGAATTGCTCACGCGCAGTGGAACGGCCTGAAGGTCGGGACCATCAGGGTTGGTCATGCACCGATTGTGCACGGAATCCGTCGTTTGGGGCAACCGAATCGATGAAATCCCTCGTTTGAACCCGGCTCTGGCGCGGGAATGCGTAGAGATTAAATGTGGCGTGGGTTACCGTGGGGCCCCATGAGCGTGGCAGTGAATGTGACAAGCAGTTGGATCAACGGTGCACCTGTGGCGACGGCCGGGGCCACCCACCAGATCATCGACCCGGCCACCGGGCGGCCTGTTGCCGACTACGCCCTGGCTACTCCGGCTGATGTGGACGACGCCGTGAATGCGGCCCGCGCGGCGTTCCCCGCCTGGTCGAAGGCAACCCCGGCCGAGCGCTCGGCGGTGCTGGCCAAGCTGGCCAAACTCGCCGACGAGCACGCCGATCAGCTGATCGCCGAGGAAGTCAGCCAGACCGGCAAGCCGGTACGTCTGGCCACCGAGTTCGACGTGCCCGGCAGCGTGGACAACATCGACTTCTTCGCCGGCGCGGCCCGCCACCTGGAGGGCAAGGCCACCGCGGAGTACTCCGGCGACCACACCTCCAGCATTCGGCGCGAGGCCGTCGGCGTCGTCGCCACCATCACGCCGTGGAACTACCCGCTGCAGATGGCCGTATGGAAGGTCATCCCAGCGCTGGCCGCCGGGTGCTCTGTCGTCATCAAGCCCGCCGAGATCACCCCGTTGACCACCCTCACACTGGCCCGGCTCGCCACCGAAGCTGGCCTTCCCGACGGTGTGTTCAACGTCGTCACCGGCGGTGGCGCCGACGTCGGCACCGCCCTGGCCGGGCACCGTGACGTCGACGTCGTCACGTTCACCGGCTCCACCCCGGTCGGCCGCAAGGTGATGGCCGCCGCCGCGGTGCACGGACACCGCACCCAACTCGAGTTGGGCGGCAAGGCGCCGTTCGTGGTGTTCGACGACGCCGATCTCGATGCCGCGATCCAAGGTGCGGTGGCCGGTGCCCTGATCAACACCGGCCAGGACTGCACCGCCGCCACCAGGGCGATCGTCTCCCGCGACCTGTACGACGACTTCGTCGCCGGGGTGGCCGAGGTGATGAGCAAGATCGTCGTCGGCGACCCGCACGATCCCGACACCGACCTTGGGCCGCTGATCTCGTTCGCGCATCGCGACAAGGTGGCGGGCATGGTGGCCCGGGCCCCACAGCAGGGCGGTCGTGTCGTCACCGGCGGCGTGGCACCCGATCTGCCCGGCGCGTTCTACCGGCCCACCCTGATCGCCGATGTCGCCGAGACCTCCGAGGTGTACCGCGACGAGATCTTCGGGCCCGTGCTGACCGTCCGCTCGTTCACCGACGATGACGACGCGATCCGGCAGGCCAACGACACCGCCTACGGCCTGGCCGCATCGGCCTGGACCCGGGACGTGTACCGCGCGCAGCGGGCCTCCCGAGAGATCAATGCGGGTTGTGTGTGGATCAACGACCACATCCCGATCATCAGCGAGATGCCGCACGGCGGCGTCGGCGCCTCGGGCTTCGGCAAGGACATGAGCGACTACTCGTTCGAGGAATACCTCACCATCAAGCACGTGATGAGCGACATCACCGGCGTTGCCGAAAAGGATTGGCACCGAACGATTTTCAACAAGCGCTGAGAACCCTGCCGTGACCATGACGTGCGTGGTGGTCGGCGCGGGCGCCTGGGGTCTGCCGGCCGCGGCTGAACTCGCCCGCCGCGGCCACCGGGTGACCCTGATCGATCGCTATGGGCCGCTCAATACTCTGTCGTCGTCGGCGGGAACGACGCGACTGTGGCGACTGGCCGACCCTGACCCACTTCGGGTGCGGATGGCCCAGCGCGGCATCGACGCGATGTACCGGCTCGCCGAGCGGGCCGGTACCCCGGTGTTCCTCACCCGTGGACTGTTGTGGCGTGACGACGTCTCACTGGAGGCTGTGGCGTCGACACTGGACAGCCTCGGCGTCGGGTACACCACCGTGGCCTCTGGGGATGTGGACCGGTACTTTCCCGGTCTTCGCGATGACGGGCGCTCTGCCCTCTGGCAACCGGTGGCGGGTGTCGTCCTCGCTGCGGAATCGCTGAAGGCTCAGCTGGGGCTCTTCCAGAGTGCTTCCGGCGCAACCGTTCTCGAACGCGAGGTGGCTCGGGTTGAGAGAGCGGCCAACGGCGTCCGGGTGGTGCTGGACGACGACGACACGATCGACGCCGACGCCGTGGTGGTAGCGGCCGGACCGGGAGCGCAACCGCTGTTGTCGTCGCTCGGCGTCGAGCTTCCCCTGCATCCTTATCTGGAGCAGGTGGTGTACTTCGGCGATCCTGCCAATCCCGGTGCCACCGACGACTTTCCGTGCCTGTTCGACGGGCCGGCCGCGGACCGGCCCGGCATCTACGCGATGCCCTCACCCGGCGCCGGGTACAAGATCGGGTTGGATGCCCCGCTGCGGGACTATCGCGCCGGTGACGTCGACCGGACACCCGATGCCGGGCGTACGGCCGCGCTGCGCGAGCGCGTACAAACCGATTTGTCCGCGATCGTTCCTGGGGTGCTCAACGCTCAGGTGTGTAGTTGGACCGACTCTCCCGACGGCAGCTTCGTCATCGATCGCCTCGACGGCGGCGTCGTCATCGCGTGCGGTGACTCCGGGGAGGGCTTCAAGTACTCCGCGTTGATGGGTGAAGTGCTCGCCGATCTGGCCGAGGGCCGCGCGCCTGATGCCGATGTGGCGGCCTGGTCGTTGGCGCGATTCGTCGACGGCCTACCGGAACGCTTCGGGCCGAACGTGCTCGGCCGGCATTAGCCGGCGCTCCTGGCCTGCCGCGAAATCAGTCGCCAAAGAGGTATTCAACGACGTAAATCGTTGCAGTTTTGCCTTTGCCAGGCCGAAATCAGGGCAGTGTGATTGATCCCACAAAGTGTTGGAAATGTGATGCACGCCTTGCGGCGCCTCGCGGAGCAGACATAGGGTTCTGCTCCAGCGAACAAAGTGTTCGTTGAAGCCAACCTTCTTGCTCTTACGCGACGAACGGACTTTTCGATATGAGTTCGACATGACAGCGACCGAGCCCGATTCCGCCGAGACGGCGGACACCGTGGTGGGGGCCCGGATCCGCCAGTTCCGTGCCGCACGGAAGATGTCGCTTCGCCAGTTGGCCGACCGTGCCGGGATCTCCCCGGGCTTTCTCAGCCAGGTCGAACGTGGACAGGTCAACGCGAGCGTCGGAACCCTGCGCCGCTTGGCACAGTCGCTTGGCATCGTGCTGCCGGACCTCTTCACCGACGACGAGGTCACCGACGTGCGCATCCTGCGGAAGGCGGCTCGTCCGACGATCGAGGTGTCCGAGCTGAGCTCGAAATACCTTCTGTCCCAAAAGCCGCTGCGAAACCTCGAGGTGTACGCGGGCGAGTTGGCACCGGGGTCGAGCGCCGGCGAGGCCTATGTGCACGGTGACGCGCAGGAGATCCTGATCGTCATCGCAGGCACCCCGACCCTGGAACTCGACGGCGAGCGTTACGTGCTCGAACCGGGGGACAGTGCGGAGTACCGCACGTCCATGCCGCACACCGTCCACAACCTGAGTGACGCACCAGTCGAGCTCATCTGGATCGTCAGCCCCCCGACCGACTGGCCGACCTGACGGGCCGCTCGTCCCGTAGCGGATGCGCCCCATCCGCGAACCCCTTTCCGCCCAGATCCAAAGGAGATCCATGAACAAGTCACGAGTCACGCGCAGTGTGCCCGCGATCGTCGCCGCCGGCGTCCTGCTGGCCACCGCGTGTACGCCGGCCGGCCCCGGTCAAGCTGCCGACGTCGATCTCGGCGGCGGACCGGCGCAGGCCGGCACCGTCAAGGAAGGCGCACTCAAGGGCATGACCCTGACGTTCGTGTCGTATGGCGGCATCTTCCAGGACGGGCAGACGAAAGCGGCGATCGAACCGTTCGCCGCACAGTCCGGGGCAAAGGTGTTGCAGGACGGGCCTACCGAGAACTCGAAGATCAAGGCCCAGGTCGACTCCAAGAACGTGACGTGGGACGTGGTCGACAGCACCAACGTGTTCACCGCCAAGAACTGCGGCACGCTGTTCATGCCGCTGGACACCAGCATCGTCGACATCAGCAAGCTGCCCCCGGGCACCAAGACCGACGACTGTTCGGTTCCTGCAATGGGTTACGGCCTGATCGTGGTCTACAACACCAAGAAGTACGGGGCGAACCCGCCGAAGACCTGGGCCGATTTCTACGACACCGCCAAGTTCCCCGGCAAGCGGGCCATCGAAGGTGTGCCCGGCGAACTCGACCCCGGCGTCCTCGAGGGTGCGCTCCTGGCCGACGGTGTCGCCCGCGACGCGATCTACCCGATCGACATGGACCGTGCGTTGGCGAAGATGAACAGCATCCGCAACGACACCGTCTTCTGGACCACGGGCGCCCAGTCTCAACAGCTCATTGAGTCTGGCCAGGTCGACATGGCGTTGGTGTGGAGCGGTCGGGCGTACTCGGCCGTCAAGAACGGGGCTCCGTTCGCGCCGATGTGGGACCAGTGGATGCCCGAGGCCGACACCATCGCCGTGCCCGTCGGCGCCCGCAATCCCAAGGCGTCCATGGCGTTGATCAACTTCTACCTCGGCGCGCAGCAGCAGGCCAAGTTGGCTGAGCTGACCTCATACAGCCCGATCAACGTCGACGCGAAACCGCAACTCGACGACCTGGCCCGGTCCTACCTGACCACCACGCCGGAACGCGAGAAGGACCGGTTCCCACTGGATCTGGGGTACTGGGCCGAGCACCAGGAAGAGATCGCGTCCAAGTACACGGCCTGGCTCGCCGGGTAGGAGGTTCGTCGTATGTCGATGGTCGACGTTCTCTCGGGCGCACCGCCGAAACCAGACTCGGCGCCCGCGACCACCGGTCGGAAGCTGAGCGAAATCGGTCTGCTGCTGCCGTCGATCCTGCTCGTGGTCGGGGTCTTCGGGCTGCCGCTGGTCATCATGTTCTGGCAGGCGTTCAGCGACCCGGAACTCGGTTTCGGCAACTTCGCCTGGTATCTGGGTGACTCCGTGCAGCGCAGCGTGTTGGTGCGTACCTTCACCACCGGCCTTGAGGTCACGGTGATCTGCCTGCTCCTGGGTTATCCCTACGCCTACGCCATGGTCGCGTTCGGGCCCGCGGTGCGCATCGCGCTGACGCTGATCGTGCTGGTCCCGTTCTGGACCAGCCTGATGGTGCGCACCTTCGCCTGGGTGATCCTGCTGGAGGACGGCGGCCCGATCCAGACCCTGCTGTCCTTCGTCGGGCTCGGCAATGTGCCGCTGCTTCGCACCAACCTCGGCGTCGTCATCGGCATGAGTCAGATCCTGTTGCCCTTCATGGTGTTGCCGCTGTACGCGGTGATGTCGGGGATCGACCGGCGGCTCGTGCTCGCATCGTCGAGTCTCGGTGCCCGCCCGGTCATCTCGTTCGTGCGGATCTGGGCACCGCTGTCGCTGCCCGGCGTCGGGGCCGGTTGCCTGATGGTGTTCATCAGCAGTCTGGGCTTCTACGTCACCCCCGCGCTGCTCGGCGCCCCCGACGACGCGCTGATCAGTCAACAGATCTACGTACAGGTCACCAGCCTGCTGGCCTGGGGCAAGGGTGGAGCGATGGGCGTGGTGTTGCTTCTGGTCACCTTCGGAGTGCTCGCCGCCTTGATGTACCTGCTGCGCCGGAGCCGGAAGGAGCGCACGGCATGACCCGCTACGCACGAACCTGCTGGAACGTCCTGCTCGGGGTGTTCTGTGCCGCAGTCGGACTATGGCTCGTCGCACCGTCATTGATCGTGATCCCGCTGAGTTTCACCGATCGGCCGTCGTTCGCCTTCCCGCCCAGCGGCTGGTCGACTCGCTGGTATCAGGCGTTCTTCCAGGACCCGGCCTGGATTTCTGCCCTGCGGGCCAGCCTGGAGGTCGGCGTCCTGGTCGCGATCTTCGCCACCGTGTTCGGGACCGCGGCGGCGGTGGCTCTCAGCCGCGCCGGGCTGCCCGGCCGCCAGGGAATCCGGGCATTTCTGTTGGCCCCCATGGTTGTTCCGGTGATCGTGGTGGCCGTCGGTCTCTATGCGTTGTTCTTGAGGCTGAACTTGCTCGGCACCCTGTTCGGTTTCGTCGTCGCCCACACCATGCTGGCTCTACCGTTCGTCATCGTCCCGGTGATGGCGAGCCTGCAGGGATTTGATCGGCGGCTGGAGGATGCGGCCGCGATCTGCGGCGCCGGACGCTGGACCACGTTCCGTACCGTCACCCTGCCGCTGGTGGCCCCAGGTGTGCTGTCGGGCGCGTTGTTCGCCTTCGCGACGAGCTTCGATGAGGTGGTCCTGTCGCTGTTCATCCAGAACCCGTACCTGCAGACGCTGCCGGTCAAGATGTACGCCTCGGTCACCCGGGACACCGATCCCACGATCGCCGCGGCCGCCACTCTCATCCTCGTCCTCACCACCTGTCTGACCATCGTTGCGGGGATCTACTCGCGCAGGAGGAACCGTGTCCACTGACCACACTCCGCACGGTGCGTCGATCACCTTGCGGCGCTTGACCAAAACCTACGGCTCCGAGAAGGCCGTCGACGCCATCGACCTCGACGCCCGCCCGGGCGAGTTCCTCACCCTGCTCGGGCCCAGCGGGTCGGGCAAGACCACCACGCTGAACATGATCGCGGGCTTCGCCGATGTCACGTCGGGGGAGTTGCTGATCGACGGCCGGCCCGTCGCGGATCTGCCGCCGTATCGCCGCGACATCGGCATGGTGTTCCAGCACTATGCGCTGTTCCCGCACATGACCGTGTTCGACAACGTGGAATATCCACTGCGCCAGCGCAAGATACCCAAGGCGCAACGCCGCGAGAAGGTGGCGGCGGCGTTGCAGACCGTGGGCCTGGACGGCTACGGCAAGCGGATGCCCAAGGAACTGTCCGGCGGCCAGCAGCAGCGCGTCGCCTTCGCCCGGGCCATGGTCTACGAACCACGGGTGTTGCTCATGGACGAGCCGCTGGGCGCGCTGGACAAGAAATTGCGTGACTCACTGCAATTGGAGATCAAGCGCATCCACGGCGAACTCGGCACCACGTTCGTCTACGTCACCCACGACCAGGACGAAGCATTGGTGCTGTCGGATCGGATCGCGGTGTTCAACAAGGCGCGGATCGAGCAGATCGGTTCGCCGACCGACCTTTACGAGCATCCGAAGAGCATCTTCGTGGCCCGGTTCCTCGGCGAATCGTCGCTGTTCCACGGAAAGCTCGAGGATGGCCGCGCGGTGAACGCCTACGGACGGCGCATCGAGGCCGGCCGGGGTGAGGCGGCACGCGGAGATGCCGTGGCCGTGGTGGTCCGGCCGGAACGGCTGCGCATCGTGATCGGTGACGCGGAGCCCGACGCCGTCAATGCGGTCCCGGGCACCGTGGTCCAGGAAATCTACCTGGGCAATTCACGCAAGGTCGAGGTCAGCCTGCCCGACGGAACCATCGCCCTGGTCCGGGAAAGTGCCGACAGCATCACCCCAGCCCATGCGGGACAACAGGTTTGGCTGACGTTCGATCCCGACGTCGCGACCATTCTGCCCGCCGACACCTCGACGACAAACCAGTGATCGACACCCACGAGTACAGGAGAACCAAGATGCCCACCGACGGTCGCACGACCAGCGGTCTCGCCAATGACTTCGTGAACGGCAGCGTGTCGTTCTGGTATCGCGCGGCGGGCTTTCCGGAATCCAGGCCGCCGCTGCCGGGCTCCCTCGACGCCGACGTGTGCATCGTCGGCGCCGGACTGACCGGCTTGTGGGCGGCGTACTACCTCAAGCGGGAACAGCCGGACCTTCGAATCGTCATGCTGGAGAAGGAATTCGCCGGATTCGGCGCTTCCGGACGCAACGGCGGATGGCTGTCCGCCGAACTCGCGGGATCCCGTGACGCCTACGCCTCGACCCACGGTCACAACGGCGTCGTCGAGCTGATGCGCGCCATGCGCGGTGCCGTTGACGAGGTGATCGGCATCGCGAAATCCGAAGGAATCGATGCCGACATCGTCAAGGACGGTGTGCTGCATGTGGCGCGGAATCAGGCGCAGATGGGCCGGCTCCGTGAATCGCTCGAATTCGAGCGCAGTTGGGGAGCCACCGAGGACGACTTCGTGGTCCTCACCGGTGACGAATCCAACGCCCGCATCCGGGTCCAGGGCGCCATGGGCGCCCTGTTCACGCCGCATTGCGCGCGCGTACAGCCGGCCAAACTGGTCGGTGGCCTGGCCCGCGTGGTGGAGAGCATGGGCGTGGCGATCTACGAGCAGACCGAGGTCACCGACATCAAGCCGGGCCGCGCACTCACCGCCCGCGGTGACGTGCGAGCGCCCGTCGTGCTGCGCTGCTTGGAGGGTTTCACCGCGACCATGCCGGGCCAGCGCCGGGCCTGGCTGCCGATGAACTCCTCGATGGTCGTCACCGAGCCACTGCCCGACTCGGTGCTGGAGCAGGTCGGCTGGAAGGGTGCCGAACTGCTCGGCGACTATGCGCACGGCTACATGTACGCCCAGCGCACCGCCGACAATCGAATTGCCCTGGGCGGACGCGGAATTCCTTACCGCTACGGTTCGGCACTCGATCACCGCGGCGCCACCCAGCAGTGGACCATCGAGGCGCTCGGCGCGCTGGTCCGTGACATGTTCCCGGCCACGCGCGACGTCCCGATCGAACATGCGTGGTGCGGCGTCCTCGGAGTGCCGCGCGACTGGACCGCCACCGTCGACTTCAACCGCGCCAGCGGTCTGGGCACTGCCGGCGGCTATGTGGGCAGCGGATTGACCACCACCAACCTGGCCGGGCACACCCTGGCCGATCTGGTGCTCGGACGGGATACCGCGCTCACCCGGCTGCCCTGGGTGGGGCGACGGGTCCGCAAGTGGGAACCGGAGCCGCTGCGGTGGCTCGGTGTGCAGGCGATGTATGCGCTTTACCGGACCGCCGACCGGCGCGAGTCCGCCCGCGGCCTGACCGGCACCAGCGGGTTGGCGCGGGTAGCCAACAAGATCACGGGGCGCTGAGCGATGGAGATGAGTGTGAGCGTGTTGTCTGTTGCCGCGGCCACGGTCGAAATGCCTGCGCCGCAGCCGAAACCGACCAGCGTCAGCGGTCAGCTGGAATCCTCGCTGGAACTCTGGGCCGATGCGGTGACCGACACCGGGGTGTGGGAATGCGATCCGGGCGAGTTCACCGCCGACCGGTCCGGCGCGACCGAGGTGTGCCACATCATCTCCGGCTCCGGCCGGGTGGTCGGCGAAGACGGCGTCAGCGCCGACATCGGACCCGGCACGCTGCTGGTGCTGCCCCGCGGCTGGCGGGGCACATGGTTCGTCAAGGAGGCGATCCGCAAGACCTACGTGATGGTCGGTGCCTGAGGGGGCGCCCTAAACTGGCGGCATGACCGCGAGCGCTCGGGTCGGAGAGTTCGAGGAGCTGCGGCCACATCTGCTGGCCGTGGCTTACCGGCTCACCGGGACCTTCGCCGATGCCGAAGACATCGTGCAGGACGCCTGGCTGCGCTGGAACGCCAACCAGTCGACCATTGCCGACCTGCGGGCCTGGCTGACCACGGTGGTGAGCCGGCTCGGTCTGGACCGCCTGCGGTCGGCCGCCCACCGGCGCGAAGCCTATTACGGCGAATGGCTGCCAGAGCCGGTGGTGACGGGCCTCGACGCGAACGATCCACTCAACGCGGTGGTGGCGGGCGAGGACGCCCGGTTTGCGGCGATGGTGGTGCTGGAGCGGCTCACCCCCGATCAGCGGGTGGCCTTCGTCTTGCACGACGGTTTCGGCCTGCCCTTCGGTGAGATCGCTGACGTGCTCGGGGTCAGTGACGCATCGGCCCGCCAGTTGGCTTCGCGGGCCCGCCGGGCGGTCGCCGACAATCCGCCGCCGTCGTCGCCCGATGATCTACACAATCAGGTCGCCGGTGAGTTGATGGCCGCCTTGGCCTCGGGGGAGCTCGACGCCGTCGTGAAGTTGTTGCATCCCGACGTCACGTTCACCGGCGATTCGAACCGGCGGGCCCCGACGGCGGCCCGCGTCATCCACGGTCCGGACAAGGTGGCCCGGTTCATCCTCGGGCTGTCCAAGAAGTATGGTCCGAATTGGTTGGCGGGCAGTCAATTCGCGCTCGTCAACGGCCAGTTGGGCCTCTACACGACGGGCGCGCCCGCCGGTGACGGCTATCCCGAGATGATGCCCCGCGTCACGATCTTCACCGTCCGGGACGGTTTGGTCTGTGCGGTGTGGGACATCGCCAACCCAGACAAGTTCACCGGATCCCCGTTGAGAGGTGCACAGTGATGCCGAACGAGCCTGGGACGCTGGCCCACACGTTCAGCCGGATGATGTTCCGCGGCATGGACAAGATGAGGCACCGCGAGGCTTTCGACATCGGTGCACCGACCGGTTCGGACTTCGCCGGGTTCGAGAAGCACCGCCAGGTCGTGTTGGTGACCTTCAAGCGTTCGGGGGAGGCGATGCCCAGCCCGATCAACCACGGCGTGGCCGGCGGCAAGATCTATGTGCGTACGGATCCGTCGACCGGGAAGGTCAAGCGCATCCGTAACAACCCGAAAGTTCTTGTGGTGGCGAGCAATCTGCGCGGCAAGCCCACTGGCCCCGTCGTCGCCGGCCTGGCACGCATTCTGCCCGAGGCGGAACACGCGCATGCCGAAGCCGTGATAGCCGCCAACTGGAGTGCTCCGATGAAGGTGTTCGAGCGCAGCCTCGACTACGGCAGCCAACTGGCCGGGATCCCAACGGCTTACATCGAGATCACGCCCGCGGACGGGTAGCCGTCACAAGACGTAGGGGATCAGCGCCTTGCGGTCGGTGGGGTATTCCGGAAACTTGTCCCGATACCAGCTGTGGGTACCCAGTGCCCGCGGGACCAGGTTGCCCGCCGTGATCAACAGGATGGCGACTCCGGGCAACGCCCAGGTGAGCACCGCAAAGCCGGACCAGGCGATGATCTCACCCAGGTAGGCCGGGCTGGTGACGAACCGGAAGCCGCCGCCGAACGGGATCCGGTACTCCGCACCGCCGGGATTGTTCTTGTCCCGCAGGTTTCGCACGATCGATTCGGAGTTGACCAATAGCGCGAAACCGCACAGGTAGATCACCAGCCCCACCAGGAATCGTGGGTCGGTCAGCCACGCGGTGGTGTACTGCCCGAAGAAGTCGTGGCTGAACAGGGTCCCGTTGAGGTAGCCGTGCATCGATGTGACGAGCATGCCCATCACGATCACCGACACGTTGAAGGTGCCGCGCTTGCCGGGCGCCTGGCGGATCGCGAGTGGAAAGAACCAGCCTCGGTTCGCGTAGTGCAACATCCAGATTCCGGCCAGCACCAGTGATGCGGGCTCGAACCGATGCGGCCCGGCCAGGTAGCTGATCAAGAACACCACGGTCGCGGGGATCTCCATCAGCCACCAGCCGAGCTTCGGGTTGAGGTTCAAGCCGAGTTTCGTCGACGAGAACCGCCCGTAAGAGCTTTGCGCGAAGAAGCCGCCGATGATCACGAATGCGGCGAACGCGAAGGCCGCGGTCAGCACGGTGTCGTAGACCGTGTCGCCGGTGTACCAATGCATGAGTGTCCTAGGTGAGCGGGTGATTTCTGTAACGTGTTCTACCACCCGGTCTCACCGCGGGATCACTCAGCGTCGGCCCACGGCACCCGACAGGCATCACCTGAGTTGAAGCCCTGCTCGGTGATACCCAGCGCTGAGTACATCCGCGACCGCATGTTCTCCACACCGATCTGGTAGGTCAGCTCGATCACGCCGTCGTCGCCGAAGCGCTCGCGTAGATCGGCCACCTGCTCGTCGGTGACGGTGTGCGGGTCGGTGGTCATGGCGTCGGCGTAGGCGATCGCGGCGCGCTCGTCCTCGGTGAACAGCGGTGAGGTGGCGTAGTCGTCGATCGACTTGAGCCGCTCCACGTCCAGGTTTTCCAGCCGCATCAGCATCGAGCCGAAGTCGACGCACCACGAGCAGCCGACGGTGCGGGCGGTCCAGAACACCGCGAGCTCGCGGACCGTGGCCGGCAGCTTCTTGGAGCCGCCCTGCAACAGCATTTCGTGGACACCGTTGGCGACCAGCAGTCGCGGATGGTTCGCGGCCACGGCGAACGGCTCGGGCACCTCACCGAATTCGCGCTTGGCGTACCAGTACATAGCGCGAGTCAGCAGGCCGGCTTGCTTCGGAGTTACGGCGGGGATTCGTGTCTTGGTCTCGGTCATATGGGTTAGACGAGGCAGCCCCGCGATGTGTGACGCCGAATCTGAGCTTGTGTTCGAGATTTTGCGAGAATCTCGCACACAAGCTCAGGTTGGGCAGGCGGGGAACCGGCTGGTATGCGCCAACGTCCAATCTGCATGGTGTTCTTGGGCGCTGAGGCGGTGGCCGCAGGCCGACTCAACCGTTATCAGCTGAGCAAGCACTATCACCAGGTGTTCCGCGGCGTTTACGTCCCGCGAGGCATGAAGCTCACACCCGTAGACAAGGCCGTGGCCGCGTGGCTGTGGTCAGGTCGGCGAGCAACGGTGGCTGGACTGTCAGCCGCCGCGTTGCACGGCTCGAAGTGGATCGACGCGAAACACCCTGCCGAACTGAACCAGGCCAGCCAACACAAGACACCAGGCATCGCGTTGCACAGCGACGTCCTGTGGGACGACGAGACCTGCCTGGTCCGGGACATCACAGTGACGACACCGCACCGGACGGCGTTTGACCTGGGCCGGCGAAAGGGTTTGACCACGGCTGTCATTCGGATCGATGCACTGCTACAGGCGACGGAGCTGAAGATCTCCGACGTTCAGGCACTCATGCAGCGCCACAAGGGAGTTCGCGGGCTGGTGCAACTGCGACAAGCGCTTGATCTTGCGGACTACGGTGCGGAGTCGCCGCAGGAAACCCGCACCCGGCTGCTGCTCACCGAAGCAGGGATGCGCCCGTCGCACACCCAGATCAACGTCTTCGACAGCTACACACTCGTCGGCCGGATCGACATGGGCTGGCCAGAGTGGAAAGTCGGCGTCCAATACGACGGCATCCAGCACTGGACCGATCCGAAGCAGCGCACCAAGGACATCGACCAGGATGCGGAGTACCGCGAACTTGGCTGGCGGATCGTCCGGGTCGGCGCTGACCTGCTCCGTCACCGCCAACGTGCGATCATCACCCGCACCCGTCAAGCTCTGCAGGCCGCCGGCGCCCCCTACTGACGAAACTGAGCTTGTGTTCGAGATGTCAGAAGAATCTCGTACACAAGCTCAGGTTCGGCGAGCAAACAACTAGCGCGCGAACATCAACGCGCGCTTGACCTCCTGGATCGCCTGGGTCACCTGGATGCCACGCGGGCAGGCCTCGGTGCAGTTGAAGGTGGTGCGGCAGCGCCACACCCCGTCGACCTCGTTGAGGATGTCCAGCCGCTCGGCGGCCGCCTCGTCACGCGAATCGAAGATGAACCGGTGCGCGTTGACGATCGCGGCCGGGCCGAAGTACGACCCCTCGCTCCAGTACACGGGGCAGCTCGTGGTGCAGCACGCGCACAGGATGCACTTGGTGGTGTCGTCGTAGCGGGCCCGGTCGGTGGCGCTCTGGATGCGCTCCTTGGTGGGCGGGTTGCCGCTGGTGATCAGGTACGGCTTCACCGCGCGGTACGCGTCGAAGAACGGCTCCATGTCCACCACGAGGTCCTTCTCCACGGGCAGGCCGCGGATCGGCTCGATGGTGATGGTGAGCTGCTTGCCCGGTTTCTTCGGCAGCAGGTCGCGCATGAGCACCTTGCAGGCCAGCCGGTTCACCCCGTTGATCCGCATAGCGTCCGACCCGCACACCCCGTGAGCGCAGGAGCGCCGGAACGTCAGCGTGCCGTCCAGGTAGCCCTTCACGTACAGCAGCAGGTTGAGCAGCCGGTCCGAAGGCAGGCAGGGCACCCGGAAGCTCTGCCAACCCGCGGCGTCCGGGTTCTCGGGATTGAACCGGGCGATCTTGAGCGTGACCATGACCGCGCCCTCGGGCACGGGAGGCAGCGGCGGATCGCCGGCTTCAGGCTTGTCGATGACAGGTGCACTCATGATCAGTACTTCCGTTCCATCGGCTCGTAGCGAGTCTGGACCACGGGCTTGTAGTCCAGCCGGATATCGGCCAGCAGCCCGGGGCCTTCCTTGTACGCCATGGTGTGGCGCATGTAGTTGGTGTCGTCGCGGTCGGGGTAATCCTCACGCGCGTGCCCGCCGCGGGACTCCTTGCGGTTGAGTGCACCGACCACGGTCACCTCGGCCAGCTCCAGCAGGAAGCCCAGCTCGATGGCTTCGAGCAGGTCGCTGTTGTAACGCTTGCCCTTGTCGTGCACCGTGATTCGCGCGTAGCGCTCCTTCAGTGCGTGGATGTCGGTCAGCGCCTGCTTGAGCGTCTCCTCGGTGCGGAACACGGCGGCGTTGTTGTCCATCGACTGCTGCAGCGCAGTGCGGATGTCGGCGACGCGCTCGTTGCCGTGCTCGGACAGGATGTCGCCGACCCAGCCGACCACCATCTCGGCCGGGTTCTCCGGCAGGTCGACATGGTTGTGGTTGGCGGCGTACTCGGCGGCGGCGATACCGGCACGCCGGCCGAACACGTTGATGTCGAGCAGCGAGTTGGTGCCAAGGCGGTTGGCGCCGTGCACGGACACACACGCGCATTCACCGGCGGCGTACAGGCCGGGGATGACGTTGGTGTTGTCGCGCAGCACCTGGCCGTGGACGGTGGTGGGGATGCCGCCCATGACGTAGTGGCAGGTCGGGTAGACCGGCACCAGTTCCTTGACCGGGTCCACACCCAGGTAGGTGCGGGCGAACTCGGTGATGTCGGGAAGCTTGGCCTCCAGCACGTCCTCACCGAGGTGGCGCACGTCGATGTAGACGTAGTCCTTGTTCGGTCCGGCGCCGCGGCCTTCGAGCACTTCCAGCACCATCGAACGGGCCACGATGTCACGCGGCGCCAGGTCGACGATGGTCGGCGCGTAGCGCTCCATGAACCGCTCGCCCTCGCCGTTGAGCAGACGACCGCCCTCACCGCGCACGGCCTCGGAGATCAGGATGCCCAGGCCGGCCAGACCGGTCGGGTGGAACTGGTGGAACTCCATGTCCTCCAAGGGAAGTCCCTTGCGGAAGATGATGCCCAGGCCGTCACCGGTGAGGGTGTGGGCATTGGAGGTGGTTTTGTACATCCGGCCCGAACCGCCGGTGGCGAAGACGATCGCCTTCGCGTGGAAGATGTGGATGTCGCCGGTCGCCAGCTCGTAGGCGATGACTCCGGTGGCCACCGGGCCGGCCGGAGTCTCGGTCAGCGCGATGTCGAGCGCGTAGAACTCGTTGAAGAACTCCACGTCGTGCTTGACGCAGTTTTGGTACAGCGTCTGCAGGATCATGTGGCCGGTGCGGTCGGCGGCGTAACAGGCCCGGCGCACCGGGGCCTTGCCGTGGTCACGGGTGTGACCGCCGAAGCGACGCTGGTCGATGCGGCCCTCGGGCGTCCGGTTGAACGGCATGCCCATCTTCTCGAGGTCCAGCACCGCGTCGATGGCCTCTTTGGCCATGATCTCGACCGCGTCCTGGTCAGCGAGGTAATCGCCACCCTTGACGGTGTCGAAGGTGTGCCACTCCCAGTTGTCCTCTTCGACGTTGGCCAGCGCGGCGCACATGCCGCCCTGGGCCGCACCGGTGTGCGAGCGCGTCGGGTACAGCTTGGTCAGGACGGCGGTACGGACGCGCGGACCGGCCTCGACAGCCGCGCGCATGCCTGCGCCGCCGGCGCCGACGATGACGACGTCGTAGCGGTGTTCCTGAATCATTGGTTAACCCCCAATATTCGGGTCGAAGGTGACCAGGACATAGGTACCCAGAACCAACGTGAACCCTGTCGCCAGCAGAAGCAGCGAATTCAGGTAGAACTTCGTGACGTTCTTACGGGCGTAGTCGCCGATGATGGTGCGCAGGCCGTTGGCTCCGTGGATCATCGCGAGCCACAGCAGGGCCATGTCCCAGATCTGCCAGAACGGCGAGGCCCAGCGCTGTGCGACGTAGTTGAAGTCGATGCGGTACACGCCGTCCTGCCACATCAGCATGATGAACAGGTGGCCGAGCGCCAGAAAGACGAGTGCCAGACCCGAGAACCGCATGAACAGCCAGGCATACTTCTCGAAGTACGGGATGCCGCGGGGACGACGGGGCGCGCGCGGGTGGTCCAGCGCGGCCGGCCGGTCGTGCTCACGTTCCATTACGGGCGCCGGACGGCCCAGGCGCGACTCGCCCGCTCCTGGCGCGCTCACAGGAACCGCTCCGTCATGTGCATACCGAGAACTCCTAGTGCTGCGATGAGGACCACGGCAAAGACGCCGACGGCGACCGCGAGCATCTGCCGCTGGTAGCGGGGACCCTGCTGCCAGAAGTCGATGAGGATGACGCGGATGCCGTTCAGTGCGTGGAAGAGCACTGCGGCGACCAAGCCCATCTCCATCAACCCGACGATGGGGGTCTTGTACGTCTCGATGACCTCGTTGTAGGCCTGCGGGCTCACCCGGACCAACGCGGTATCGAGGACGTGTACGAATAGGAAGAAGAAAATCGTGGCACCGGTAATACGGTGCAGCACCCAGGACCACATTCCCGGATCACCCTTGTACAGGGTGCGCCGACGGGTTTTCCTGGGTTGCGGAGCCGGTACCTCCGTCTGAGTACTCATCGGGCCCTCCAACGCCATCGGTGGGACGTCTGGGACTGCCTGTTGATTAGCCCCAAACCTCGGGGCGACTCTAAACCCATTTGCAGTGGCGAACGAACTACGGTTGAGCAGTTCGACCCGCTAAACAGGCAGAAGTTAGGCTTACCTATCTTAATGTGCGGGTCGGGAATTGGGGTTTCGGAATGCATTCAGAACCTATGCTCGAGGTTGTCGCATGACCGTGGATGTCGACTGGAATCTGTTGCGTAGCAAGGCAATCGAAGTGTCATTCCGTGCATACGCGCCTTATTCGGGGTTTTCCGTGGGGGCCGCGGCTCTGGTCGACGACGGTCGCGTCGTGACCGGATGCAATGTGGAGAATGTCTCATATGGCCTAGGTCTCTGTGCCGAGTGTGCTGTGGCCTGTGCCCTGCATTCCGGAGGCGGCGGAAGGCTCGTCGCGCTGTCCTGTGTGGGCCCGGACGGGGGGCTGCTGATGCCGTGTGGACGGTGCCGGCAGGTGTTGCTCGAACACGGCGGGCCCGAGCTGCTGATCGACCACCCCGACGGCGCCCGGCCGCTGCGCGAGCTGCTGCCCGACGCCTTCGGGCCCGATCATCTTGAGCGCCGCTAACGCCAAGTGGTCCAACAACTCCGGGTTACTGGCGAGTAGGTTTAATCCCATGCCGCATCTCGACGCGCCCACCGTCATCCGGACCAAGCGTGACGGCGGGATCCTGTCCGATGCCGCGATCGATTGGGTGATCGACGGCTACACCCACGGACGAGTCGCCGACGAACAGATGTCGGCGCTTTTGATGGCGATCTTCCTCAACGGCATGACGGTGGCCGAGACCACGCGCTGGACCGCCGCCATGATCAATTCGGGGGAGCGGTTCGACTTCACCGACCTGCGTCGCGACGGGCACCCGCTCGCGCTGGTGGACAAGCACTCCACCGGTGGTGTGGGGGACAAGATCACCATCCCGCTGCTGCCGGTCGTAATGGCTTGCGGGGCTAGCGTTCCGCAGGCCTCGGGTCGCGGGCTCGGGCACACCGGCGGCACCCTCGACAAGCTGGAATCCATCCCCGGGTTCACTGCGGAACTCTCCAAAGACCGTATCCGCCAGCAACTTTCCGACGTCGGTGGAGCGATCTTCGCCGCCGGTGAGCTGGCACCGGCCGACCGGTTGATCTACGCCCTGCGCGACATCACCGCCACCGTCGACTCGACGCCGTTGATCGCCAGTTCGATCATGAGCAAGAAGTTGGCGGAGGGGGCCAAGTCCTTGGTCCTGGACGTCAAGGTGGGCCGCGGTGCGTTTCTCAAGACCGAGGCCGACGCCCGGCGGCTGGCCCAGATCATGGTCGATCTGGGCACCGCCGACGGGGTGCCGACCCGGGCCCTGCTCACCGACATGAACTGCCCGCTAGGCCGCACCGTGGGCAACTCCGTGGAAGTCGCCGAATCGCTGGAGGTCCTGGCCGGAGGCGGGCCGTCCGACGTGGTCGAGCTGACGGTGGCGCTGGCCACGGAAATGCTCGATGCGGCCGGGGTTGGCGGTGCTGACCCGGCCGCGACGCTGCAGGACGGCACTGCGATGGATTGCTTCCGTGCGTTGGTGGCGGCCCAGGGTGGGGACCTGACCCGCCCGCTGCCCATCGGGGCGGCCACAGAGACCGTGACGGGCCCGCACGGCGGTGTCATGGGTGACCTCAACGCCATGGGCGTGGCATTGGCAGCCTGGCGTTTGGGTGCCGGTCGGGCACAGCCGGGCGAGCCGGTGCAGTCCGGTGCCGGCGTGCGGATTCACCGAAAGCCCGGCGAGCCCGTGGCCGCCGGGGAGACCCTCTTCACGCTGTACACCGAGACTCCGGAACGGCTGCCCGGCGCCCTCGCCGAACTCGACGGTGCCTGGACCGTCGGCGACACCGCGCCCGCACCGCGACCGCTGATCATCGACCGGATTTGCGGCGGGGAATCAGCCGGCAGCGTCTGACTGCCGAGCCCGGGCGAGGGCGGCTTCGGTGCCGAGTTCTGCACGCAGTTCGGGGTTGTCGACGTAGGCCCGCACATAGTCGTACAGATCGCGGGGATCGACATCGAATTGCCGGCAGTCGATTTGGAGCATCGCAGTCTTGGGAAGGCGCTCGATGCGCCACAAACGAGTGGTGTAGCGCCGGACGCAACTGGAATTGGTGTACCCCATTATCAGGATGGTTGGGTAGACGTCGAACGACGGCATCACGCCCGCAACAGCCGACCAGTCCAATCGCGACTCGAAGCTCCATCCGCGGTGCACAATTCCCTGGCTCGACAGGATGACTCCGCCACGGCAGATACGCCCGAAAGCTAGCCCTGCCCCGAACCACCCAAAGAAAACGCTCAGTCCGCCCGCTATCACCGCGCCGCCCGGAAACCCGGTCTCCTGGTGGATGAAGATTTCGATTGATGCCATACCGCAAAAAATCGCGCCACATCCAGTCAAGGCAATGAGAAGGGCGAACTGCCAAGCCGAGCTGCGAATTTCCGTCCCCGGTATGCCATCCCGCTCTGCCGGCCGGAGCACCGTCGAGAGATCGGTACGTCGGTACCGAACGACGACACTGTAGGCGACCATGACAGCCATCCACAGGGCGAAGACCAGACAGAATCTCAGGGCGACGAAGTTGCCGGCGCGTGCGACCACCAATCCGACCAGGACGGACACCACCGCGAACATGGTCAGCATCGCGAGTCCGAAGTAATACCGGACGCCGTCGCCAGAGCCCGACCAACCTGCGGGCACGTCTGGTTGTGCAGAAGATGGCATCCCAGGCGTCCTCTACCCATCCTCCGATAACTTGCCGGTGTCTCAAACTGCGGAGAAACCGTTTGGTTGTCTGGCGTACGTTACCGGCACTCTGATACAGCGAATCGATGGCAACGGACGCGAACAACCCGACCGCCGCACCGCCTGGGCGCTCTGAACCCGACGCCGCCGGACCCGGGCAGCCCACCCCGAGCGGCGCTCGACCTGTTTCGTCACCGACTGTTGAGCGGGTCGCAGCCTGAATGAGCACCGCTGACCGCTCGCCGGCGCGCATGATGGGGTGATGAGTACGCCGCTGACTCTGGACAAGATCCAGCACGCTCCCAAGGCCCTGCTGCACGATCACCTTGACGGCGGATTACGGCCGGCCACCGTGCTCGACCTGGCCGGTGAGCTGGGATACGACGACCTGCCGGCCACCGAGGTCGACGAGCTGGCCACCTTCTTCCGCACCGCCGCCCACAGCGGGTCGCTCGTGCGTTACCTGGAGCCGTTCGCTCACACGGTCGGTGTCATGCAGACCCCAGAGGCGTTGCACCGCGTCGCTCACGAGTGTGTGGAGGACCTGGCCGCGGACAATGTCGTCTACGCGGAGGTCCGATTCGCTCCGGAATTGCACATCGACCGGGGACTGTCGCTGGACGACGTGGTCGACGCCGTCCTGGCAGGGTTTGCCGACGGTGAAAAGGCAGCCGCCGCCGAAGGCCGCACCATCACCGTCCGCTGTCTCGTCACCGCGATGCGTCACGCCGCCCGCTCACGGGAGATCGCCGAGCTGGCAATCCGGTTCCGGGACAAGGGCGTTGTCGGCTTCGATATCGCCGGGGCCGAAGCCGGCTACCCACCCACGCGTCATCTCGATGCGTTCGAGTACATGCGAGGCAACAACGCGCGCTTCACGATTCACGCCGGTGAGGCGTTCGGCCTCCCGTCTATCCACGAAGCAATCGCGTTCTGCGGGGCCGACCGGCTCGGTCATGGAGTACGGATCGTCGACGACATCACCGAGTTCGACGACGGGACCCAACAGCTGGGCAGGTTGGCATCCATCCTGCGCGACAAGCGAATTCCACTTGAACTGTGTCCGAGCAGCAACGTACAGACCGGGGCCACGCCCAGCATCGCCGAGCACCCGTTCGACCGGCTGGCCCGATTGCGGTTCCGCGTGACCGTCAACACCGACAACCGGCTGATGAGCGACACCACCATGAGCCAGGAGATGTTCCGTCTGGTCGAGGCGTTCGGCTACGGCTGGAGCGACCTGGAACGTTTCACCATCAATGCGATGAAATCCGCCTTCATTCCATTCGACGAACGGCTGGCACTGATCGACGAGGTGATCAAACCGCGGTACGCGGTACTGGTCGGCTGACGTCCCAGAACACATCCACCCCGGCGAAAATTTTTGCTGAATCGATGTAACGACGCGGCGCGCTACTGCGACAATGCAGCCGCGACCTGCTGTACCCCTCTAAATAGGAGAACCCATGGCCAGACCCATCACGACGGTGTTGTCCGGGGCAGTGCTGGCAACCGCCGCGGCGTTCCTCCCCATTGTCGCTGTACCGACGGCTGGTGCTGACGTATGTGCCGGAGCCGACGGGCGCCACTTCGCTGCCGGCGGATGCACCAACGTCGCCGGCGATGTTGCGACCGGAGCTGCCATCGCGGCAGCACATGTGCCGTACGTGCCCGGCGAAGTTCCTTGCTACACAGTCGAAGGCGTGCCCTACTACACGCCGCCGGGCGACCCCTGCTAGATGTTCCTTTCTGACTGGCGCGGCAGCGAACTGCCGCGCCAGTGCCGTTCGCGACGAGGAGTGGTGGATGAAGTTTTTGGCGTATGGGCTGACAGCATTCCTGCTGGCTTCGACCGTCAGTTGCGGCGGGTCCCAACAGCCGCCGACCGCGGCGCCGACACCGGAGACGGTGCGCCAGATCGCCAAGGAGGCTTACATATACGGCTTCCCGATGGTCGACTCGTATCGCATCCAGCACGCCTACTTCGTCGACAAGGCCAACCCGCAGTACAAGGGCGACTGGAACCAGGCGCACAGCATCGCCCGGGTGTTCACGCCCGAGGACACCACGATCCAGACTCCCAACTCCGATACGCCCTACACGATGCTGGGCGCCGACCTGCGGGCCGAACCGCTGGTGCTCACCGTGCCGCCGATCGAGGCCGGCAGGTACTACTCGCTGCAGTTCATCGACAGCTACACCTACAACTTCGCATACGTAGGCAGTCGCACCACCGGCAACGACGGTGGCAAGTACCTTCTGGCCGGGCCGGGTTGGAACGGCGACAAGCCGGCGGGCATCACCGACGTGATTCGCTCTGACACCGATTTCGCGTTGGTCATCTACCGGACCCAGCTGTTCGACCCCGATGACATCGGCAACGTCAAGAAGATCCAGGCCGGATACACCGTCGAGCCGCTCTCAGCCTTCGCGCAACAGCCCGCGGCAACCGCCCCTGTGGTCGATTTCATCGCACCACTGACTCCCGACGAGCAGAAGACCTCGCCGAAGTTCTTCCAGATCCTCAGCTTCCTCCTGAAGTACGCGCCGGCAGTGCCGTCGGAGAAGGAGCTGCGGGCTCGCTTCGCCACCATCGGCATCGGTCCGGACGGGGATTTCAATCCAGACACGATGAGCAAGGAAACGCTGCAGGCGGTGCAGGACGGGATGGCCGACGCCTGGGCCGAGCTCAACGCCTTCAAGAAGGACAAGATGGACACCGGGCAGGTGACCTCGAGCCAGCTGTTCGGCACCCGGGAAGCGTTGAAGGACAACTATCTTTACCGCATGGCCGCCGCGGTGCTGGGCATCTACGGCAACTCCAGCGCCGAGGCCATGTACCCGGTGCTGGCCGTCGACTCGGCCGGGGCGCCGTTGACCGGAGCCAACAACTACACCGTGCGGTTCGCACCCGGGCAGTTGCCGCCGGTCAACTCGTTCTGGTCGACCACCATGTACAAGATGCCGCAGAGCCTGCTGGTCGCGAATCCGATCAACCGGTATCTGATCAATTCACCCATGCTGCCGGATCTGGTCAAAGACCCCGACGGTGGCGTCACGATCTACGTGCAACAGCAGTCGCCCGGTCGCGACAAGGAGGCGAATTGGCTGCCCGCGCCGGATGGCCCGTTCCAGATGATCCTGCGGTTGTACTGGCCCAAGGAAGCGGCGCTGAACGGCACCTGGCACGCACCGAAAGTCGTCAAGAGCTGACCCGTGCGCGGTAGGTCAACGGCGTAACACCTTGCGGAGTACGTCGGCGAAAGCCCCTGGCGCGCCCATGAATCCACCATGGTCACCCGGGAACAGCACCGGACGTGTGCCCAGCAGGTCGGCCAGGGCAGTCGTGGTCCGGTGGGTCAGCAGGCGTCCGGACTCCTCGCCGAGCCCCACCACGACCCGGCCGCGTTTCAACGCCTGGATGTCGGGCAGGTACCGGGTGGTGGACCGGAGTTGGTGGTTGAAGAAGTGGGCAGCGTCGCGCAGCTCTTGATCACTGGGCTCTGGCATCGCCGCCGTCTCCGGCGCTCCGGTCGGAACGTCGAACCCGGCATTGGTCATGAACTTGCCCCACGCCGCGAACATCCCGTCGCGGTTGAAGGTGGTGATGATGTCCTCGGTGGCGGCGCGCTGAGCGGCGGCGTCGGGCAGCAACTCGAGCAGGGGCGGCTCGTGCGCGACGAAGGTACGCACCCGGGCGGGGTGGCGGGCCACCAACGACAGACCCGTCACCGCGCCGCCTGATGAGCCGAACACATCGGCGGAGGCGGCGCCCAGGTCGTCGAGGATCGCGGCGACGTCGTCGGCCCGACGCTCCGGGATGGAGTTCTCCGTCGGATCGTCGACGGAACTGCGGGCGATGCCGCGCGGATCGGCGGTGACCACGGTGTGGTCACCGGCCAGCGCGTGCGCCAGCGGCGCGAATTCTGCGGCCGCCATCGGTGCGCCGAGGATCAGCAACAGCGGGCCCGACCCGCGCACCTCATAGTGCAGGCGTGCGCCGGGAACCTCGAGGGTGTGGATGGAAAGGCTGGTCGATGCCGTCATGAGTGATCTGACCGCACCTGCGGTCAGAACTCATCGCTGCGGTGGTTACTCCGCGCGCAGGCGCGACTCCACGAAACGCTCCAACGCGTCCCACTGCTCGACGGCCTCGGCGTACGGGGCCTCGGGCTTGCGGGCGTTCTCGTCACCGAGCACGTAACTCACGAACTTGCCCAGCGCCTTGGTGCCGGCGAGCGTCTCGTCGACGGTCTTGTCCTCCGAGTAGTCGCTGACATCGCGCAACAACTCGACGGCCAACTCCAACTGATCGTGGTCGACTGCGTCGGGACCGTCGGCGATGTCGTCGGAGATCCCGCTGAGGACGTAGATGTTCTCCTCGGCGACTTCCACCCGCAGGGAGCCGTCCGTGGCGGCGGTCCTGATGTCGTCGTAGGTGGCCAGGTCCGACAGGTCGTGATCATGCTCGTCGGCCAGGTAGCGGGCCAGGGCACGCTCGGAACTGAACACGCTGATGCGGCCATTGCGGCCGAGGAAGACCGGATCGTCGTCGAGATAGCAACGCAGGGTGTAGACGGTGCCCGAACCGGTCATGATCCGCACCGGGTCGATACCGACCTTCTGCCAGAAGTCCTCGTCGTCACCCAGGACGGCGGTGTCGGCCGCGCTGCGCACGGGCTCGGCGTCGGCTTCGGTGTCGTCCTCGTCGCCCTCGGCGTCGTCGGTGTCAACCGCGAGGTCGTCCTCGTCCTCTTCCGGGGCCGGCTCGTCGAGCTCGGCTTGCGCTTTCTTGACCGCGTCCGCATCGATGTCTTCCGGAATGGCGACGATCTCGTCGATGGAGTCCAGCACGCCGTCCCAGCCCCGGGCGATCACGGTTTCGATCTCAGCCCAGCGCTTGCGCCCGGAGCGTCCGGTGAAGCCTTCCAGCCCGCCGCCGACCGTGCCGAGCACTGGGTTGCCGTTGAAGAACTTGCTGATGGCCGCGAGTTCGCACACCGAACCGATCGAAGACACCACCACCAGGGTGCGGTGCAGACTCGCGACGGATTCTTCGGTGGGCTTGTCGGCGACCAGGTCGGGCACCCCGACGATGTCGTATTCACGGTCTTCCGCGGGCTGCAGCTTGTGCGCATTGGCCGCGGTCAGCTTGTCCCACTTCGGGTGGTCGGCGAGGTCGTTGTCGGTGTTGGTGCGGACGAAGGCCACCAGGTCAGCGACCGATTCGAAGCCGTACAGGGCGTCACCTTCGCCCAGGAACGCCTCCCACTCGTCGCCGGCGTCCCGCCAGCGCGGAGCCCAGAGTGTGTAAAGGTCGCCCTTGGTCAGCCCGAGCCGGACCGGCACGATGTCAGCAGCCATGCGGCACAGCCTAATGGGGGCTCCTGGACGCCAGTCAGGTTGTCTCCGGTTCGGGACCTGCCGGCACACCGCTCACGCCGTGGGCCGCCAGAATCCCTGAAAGCCCTGACCGGCATTCGTGGTCCGGATCGGCGAGAGCTTGACCGGATCACCGGCCTCGATCATCGTGCCGGCGCCGACGATCATCGCGACGTGTCCGTCCCATACCGCCAGGTCGCCCGGCCGCAGCGATCCCGCCGACACGGCCTTGCCGATGTCCTGTTCCTGGGCCAGCCGGGGGATGTCGAGCCCGGCTTCGTGGTACGCCCACTGGGTAAGTCCACTGCAGTCCAGTCCGACACCGGGCGTGGTGCCGCCCCACCGATAGGGCACGCCCAGTTGAGTGAGCGCGTGCCGCACGGCGCTGGCTGCCACGGCATTGGGCGCGGTCGCCGTGCTGCCGTCGGGCAACCGCACCGCTATTCCGTCACCGAACAGTCCCGGGTCGCGGAGCCCCGCCGGGACGTCCGAGCGATCGGCACCCATCGAGGCGGCCGCGGGGCTACTCCCGGAGAACCCCGCCGGGGTCGCGGTGAAACCGCCGGAGCCGGGCCCGGTGAGGCCGCTACCGGCGGAGAATCCCGCCGAGCCGGGGTGCATGCCGGTCGCGGGGGATGGCGCGGGTGATGACGCGGCGCTGGCGAGTGAGCCGGAGTGCCGGTCCAGTTCGGCATTCAATTCGTCGACAACAGCCGAGGCCTCGGCGATCGCGCGTCGTGCTTCGGCCTGCAGTTGCTGGGCCACCCCCGGTTCATCGAGGTGCGGGGCCAGGGCGGCGACGCGTTCTTCGAAGCGGTCGATGATCGCCTGGAGCCGGGACCTCGCCTGGGCCACAGCCGAACTCGCGTCGCGGGCTGCTGCACCCAGGAGCTGTGCCCGCTCGGCCAGCGCCGCGATCTCTGCAGCGGCGCCGGCGACGAAGTCCGCTCCGGCCGTCGCGGCGGTACCCGACCAGTCGCCTGCGGCACGCTCCCACGATCGCCCGAGCGCGGCCGCGATGTCCGACAGGGCGCGCTGCGCGCCATCCAGTGCGGCCGCGGCGGTGTGGTCCGGCAGGCCGTTGCCCACCAGATCTCGCAGCTCGTATAGGGGCGCGGCCAGGGCGACGGTGGAACCGGGCACGGTTACGCCCGTGGCAGGAGGGCAGCGGCCCGCCGACCGGCGGAGTCGAAATCAGCGGCGATACTGCGGGCACTGACGGCCCCCGCGCCGGTATGTACGCCGAGCGCCGCGACCGCTTCGCAGTGTGCGCTCACGGCCTGGGCGAAGGCGGCTGCGAACCGTTCGCCGATCGGACCGAGCGCGAGTGCCGGAATTGATCGCAGGGTGGCGGCCACCGCGTCCAGGTCGGCGGCGTGCGCGTTGAGGGCGTCGCCAAAGGCGCGAATGGCCGCCATGTCGGCGCGCAGGGTATCGGCGGGCATGTGGTTAGGACGCGCACCGTCCCCGATCGGTTCCCGTCAATCGTCAGCGGCGCTTACGCGCGTCGTTTTCCACCGCAGGGTTGCTCCTGCTCAGGGATCACGACCCTCCGGTGGAAACTGGCATACAGCGATGGGCCGAGGAAGACATCTCAGATCGCGGTGCCGCCGCCGTCGGCGTGCAGCGTCGAGCCGGTGATGAATGCCGCGCGCGGCGACGACAGGAACAGCACCGCGTGAGCGATCTCTTCAGGGGTGGCGGTGCGGCCCAACGGCAGGGCCCGGCCGAGTTCCTCGTTCGTGTCGCCCCACTGTGCCTGGACGCCTTCGGTGCGGGTCGGCCCCGGTGCCACGCTGTTGACCCGCACACCGCCGGAACCGAATTCGGCGGCCCAAGTGCGGGTGAGCGATTCGACTGCGGCCTTGGACGCGCTGTAGGCCGAGGCGCCGGGCACCCCTTTCGACGCGACCATCGAGGTGACGTTGACTATGCTGCCGCGGCCCCGCTCCAGCATGCCGCCCACCAATTGGGCCACCAGGAAATACGTGCCGCGCACATTGGTGTCGAAGGTCTGCTCGAAGGACGCGACATCCTGTTCCACGGTGAGCGCACCGGGAAAGGCAGCAGCGTTGTTGACCAAGATGTCGAGCTGATCACATTGTTGGGCAAGGGATTGCACCGAGTCCAGGTCGCCGAGATCGGCGCCGATGAACCGGACCGCCCCGCCAAGCGCGGCTGCGGAGTCACGTCCGCGTTGTTCGTCTCTGCCGGTGATGGTTACCGCTGCACCCGCCCGGGCCAGCAGGTCGGCACAGGCCAACCCGATCCCTGCGGTGCCGCCTGTGACCAGCGCGCGGTATCCCTTGAGTTCGGTCGATCCGGATTCCATGGTGTCCTTCCCGTTGTTTGTCAGGCGACGCGCTGGGTGTCGTCGTCTTCGACCAGAGCCGCCCGCAGACGTTCGCGGCTGCGGGCGATGCGCGACATCACGGTCCCCAGTGGGATGTCCATGAGCGCCGCGGTTTCGGCGTAGGTGAATCCCTCGATGTCGGCGTAGTACAGCACCGTTCGGAAACCCTCGGGCAGCGTCAAAACGGCGTCGCGGACCCGGTCGTCGCAGAACACGTCGAGGGCGCGGTCCTCGGCCGACCGCTCCGCGGTCGTGGAATGGATTGCGTTGCCGAACATGTCGCTGTCGGTGATCTCGGCCACCGCGAACGTATCCGGACGGCGCTGTTTCATCCGGTGCGTGCTGATCCACCGGTTGTGCAGGATGCGGAACAACCACGCCCGCAGGTTCGTGCCCGGCTCGAACTGTCGAAAACCGGCGTAGGCGTTCATCAGCGTGTCCTGAACCAGGTCCTCGGCATCGGCATGGCTGTGTGTGAGCCTGCGGGCCGTGCGCAACAGCACCGACTGGAAGGGCATCGCGTCACGCGCGAACCGGGCCGCAAGCTGCGCGTCAGACTCGATGAACGCATACTGGGCGTCGGTGCATGGCGTCATCGGACGGCCACCGACATGGTGTCGGCGAGCCGGACCAATTGCTCCAGCCTGTACCGGTCGGCCCCCACAACCGACGGCAGCACATCGTGCGGTCTGAGTTTGTGCGCGAGTTTCGAGCCGATGAGCCCGGAACTGCCGATGACTACGACTTTCGTCATTCTCGGATCTCCAGAGTTGGGGGCAGGGTGACGCCATCTCAGACTGGTGGGCCGGTGCCCCTGGCGGACCCTTGAAAACCCGTAGTTCGTAGTGCGTGGCGCCGTCACCGGATCCACCTGCACGACAGCGCCACCGACCGATAGGGTCAGCGCATGGATGTACGGGTCGTCGACCACCCTCTGGCTGCCGCGCGGTTGACCACGCTGCGGGATGAGCGGACCGACAACGCCGGGTTCCGCGCGGCGCTACGTGACCTGACGATGATGCTGGTGTACGAGGCCACCCGTGACGCGGCCTGCGAGCAGATCCCGGTGCGCACGCCGGTGACCGACACGATCGGGTCGCGGTTGGCGAATCCTCCGCTGCTGGTGCCGGTACTGCGTGCGGGGCTCGGGATGGTGGATCAGGCCCATGCCCTGATCCCCGAGGCGCAGGTGGGCTTCGTCGGAATGGCCCGTGACGAGGCAACTTTCCAGCCGACGCCCTACCTGGCGTCGCTGCCCGACGACCTGAGCGCGCGTTCGGTGTTCGTCCTCGACCCGATGCTGGCGACTGGCGGGTCGATGGCCTACACCATCGATCTGTTGAAGGAACGCAACGCCCGCGACATCACCGCGGTATGTGTGGTGTGCGCGCCGCAGGGGATTGCGGCGATCGAAAAGGTCGCACCCGACATGCGCCTCGTCACCGCGACCATCGATGACGGTCTCAACGAGATCGCCTACATCGTCCCGGGACTCGGTGACGCGGGGGACCGTCAGTTCGGCCCGCGCTGACGCCTCACCAGTGGGCTGCCGCGTCGGCCAGGTCCTGGCTGAGTTTCTGGGCGTGGGCCCGGGCAGTATTCAGGTCATCGGTCGGTGCACAACGAACTTCGGTGTAGGACTTCAGTTTCGGCTCGGTGCCCGACGGGCGCACCACCACCCGCACCGACGTGTCGGCGTCGCTGCCGGTGAAGATCAGCGCATCGGTGCGCTGTTGTTGCCCGACCCGGTCCAGCAGGTCCTCCACGGTGACCGCGATGCCGGCCAGTTCGGTCGGTGGGGTCTCGCGTAACCGGGTCATGGCGGCCTCGGCGTCGTCGACATGGCGGGTGACGGCCCCCGTCACGTGCACGCCGTGCGCCCTCGCCAACGCATCGAGGGCGTCGAGCATGGTTCGGCCCTGATCACGCAGGGCGGCTGTCAGGTCAGCAGCCAGGATCGCGGCGCTGATCCCATCCTTGTCGCGTACCGACGCCGGGTCGACGCAATGACCGATGGCCTCCTCGTAGGCGTAGACCAGGGTGTTGCCGGGAGACTGGGCGCGGGCCAACCATTTGAACCCCGTGAGCGTTTCGGCATGCTGGGCGCCGTGTGCCTCCGCGATCGATGCCAGCATCCGCGACGAGACCACGGTGCTGGCCACCAGGGCAGCTTCGCTGACCGGACCCGGCTCAAGCTGGGACAGAATGTAATCGCCCAGCAGCCAACCTGTTTCGTCGCCGGTGAGCATGCGCCAGCCGTCGGGTCCGGGCACCCCGACGGCGCACCGGTCGGCATCGGGATCCAGAGCGATCGCGATCTCGGCGTCGATCTCGTCGGCCAGGGCCAGAAGCGCGTCGACGGCGCCGGGCTCCTCGGGGTTGGGGAAGGTGACGGTGGGGAAGTTCGGGTCGGGGTTGAACTGTCCCTCGACCACGTGCACGTCGTCGAATCCGGCCAGGGCCAGTGCGTCAAGGGCGTATTCGCCACCGACCCCGTGTAGCGGGGTGAGGGCCACCCGCACCGAACCAGTGGTGCGGCGGACCCGGGCGGCGCGTTCCAGGTAGCCGTAGACCTGGTGCAAACCACCGACTTCCACTGCGGCCCTGGGTATCTCGTCGGCGTACGGGGCGCGGGCCACCGCAGCTTCGATCTCGCGGTCGACGGGAGAGATGAGCTGCATGCCGCCGTCAAGAAACACCTTGTAGCCGTTGTCCGTGGGCGGATTGTGCGATGCGGTGATCTGGATCCCGGCCACCGCGGGCAGATGTCGCACCGTGTAGGCGACCACCGGCGTCGGTACCGAAGCCATCATGAGGAGGACCTGGAAGCCCTCGGCGGCAAGGACTTCGGCCGCGGCCAACGCGAAATCGTCCGAGCGGTGCCGCGCGTCACGACCCACCACCACGTGCGACCCGCGCAGGCCTTTGTCCTTGAGCACCTGCGCCAGCGCCCATGTGGTGCGCATGACGACGGCCAGGTTCATCGCGTCGGGCCCGCCCCGCAACGGCCCGCGCAACCCGGCGGTGCCGAACGTCAGCGGGTGGTTGAATCGGCGGTCGAGCTCATCCGGGCTGCAGGCGGACAATTCGGCCGCGGTCTCAGGGTCGGGGTCATGGGCGATCCAATCGGCGGCGGCGGTCGCGATGGAGGTCATGATCCAAGTGTGCCCGCAGTGACGTCGGAGTACGCCAGCTTGCGCAGGACCGGTGCTACCAGCATCAAGAGATCGAACTCCAATTCCGTCAGGTTCTCCCGCATCGTCGCGTGCAGCCAGGCGTCCCGTTCGGCCCGGTCAGCCTGCAGCAACGACGTCCCCGCCGGGGTGATCTCGATGAGCTGACGGCGCCGGTCCTGGTCGTCAGGACGGCGGGCGATCAGGCCGCGGCGGACGAGTTCGTTGATGCTGTCGGTCAGCGACTGTGCCCGGACATGCAGCCGGACGCCCATCTCAGCCGGAGTGGTGGTGCCGCTGCGGCCGGCCTCGCTGAGCAATTCCAGCTGGCTCAAGGTCAGGCCGTGATCTGGACGGTGCCGTCGCATCTGACGGGCCACCGCCATCATCGACTCGCGCAGTTCAGTCGCCGATGTTGCTGCCATAGACAAGTTATACCTTGGTATTTACGCCTATCGCGGCATTTAGATCCCTGCAGACAACAATTAGTTTGAAGGAATGCCTTACTATTTGCGATAGGAGGTGCGAGACGGGGATGACACGGATGCTGCGGTGGGCACTGCTGGCCATCGCGACTGTCGTCGTCACCGTCCCGCTCAACCTCGTCGGGGTTCCCTCGGCCGCGCTGTTCGCCGGGCTGGCGGTGGGCATCGTGCTCGCGCTGGCCGCGCTGGCCCCGGAACGGATGCCGCGCCCGTCCGGGGTGATCGCCCAAGGCGTGCTCGGTGTCTACATCGGCACCATGGTCCATCGGGACGCGGTCAGTGCGATCGGTTCGAATTGGGCGATCGTGCTGGCGATCACCGTGGCCACGTTGGTCTTGAGCATCGTGGCCGGCGGGTTGCTCGGATTGCACCGCGATGTCAGCCCGCTGACCGGGTCGCTGGCCCTCGTGGCCGGCGGCGCGTCGGGGCTGGTGGCCATCGCGCGTGAACTCGGCGGCGACGATCGCGTCGTCTCCGTCGTCCAGTACCTGCGGGTCGCACTCGTCACCGCGACCATTCCGCTCGTGGTGACCCTCGTGTTCCACGCCGACCGGTCGCATCCGGTATCAGCCCCGGTCGAAACCGATTTGGCACCTTGGCATCTCAGTCTGGCGATGATGGCCGTCATCGTGGCTGTCGGCGCGGTCGGCGGCCGGTGGGTCAAGTTGCCCGGCGCCGGGTTGCTGGGCCCGCTCGCCCTGACGGTCGCACTTCAACTGACCGGCCTGTCCTTCGGATTGACGGTCCCGGTGCTGCTGGTGCAGGCGGCCTACATGGTGATCGGCTGGCAAGCCGGCATCGCCTTCACCCGGGAGTCTCTGCGTGCCATCGGCCGGATCCTTCCGCTGGCATTGATGTTGATCCTGGTGCTCGGAGCGGCGACGGCCGGCCTCGGGGTGGTCCTGGCAAACGTCACCGGCGCGACGCAACTCGAGGGTTATCTGGCGACCAGCCCGGGCGGGGTCTATGCGGTGCTGGCCACCGCGGTCGAAACCGGCTCCAACGTCACGTTCATCATCGCCGCCCAGGTGCTACGGGTCCTGCTGATGTTGTTCGTGGCACCGCTGATGGCCCGGGTAATGGCCCGCATCAACGCCGGTCCAGACCGGACAACCGCCACGCCAGTGCCCGACGCACGGCAGGTAGCTTGCCGGCCAGACGCATGACGCGATTACGGATGGGCCGGCGACGGGCCGATGCGGTGGCGAGTTCGGTGAGCCGGCTCGTCATCGAGACGACGCCGCGGGCGGTGCGGCGCCGGGCGGCGGCGTACTCGTCGAGCAACGCGTCGCCGGCCACCGCGTCGAGCACCTGTGACAGGTGCTCACCCAGGACGACGGCGTCCTCGATGCCGAGGTTCATGCCCTGCCCGCCGGCGGGGGAGTGCACGTGGGCGGCATCACCCGCCAGCAGAATTCGGTTGTCGCGGAACGCGTCGGCAACCCGGTGGTGCACGCGGAAACGCGATCCCCAGGCGATCTCCTCGACGACGGCGGGCCGCGCCACCGGGCCGCGCTCGTCCAGCAGCGATTGCACGAACGCGATGTCGGGGTGCTGCGGCGCTTCGTCGACGGTCGCGACGATGCGGAACAGGCCGTCGGGCAGCGGCGCCACCACGACCAGTCCGGCCGGTGAGAAATAGAGGATGACCTCGTCGGCGGGAACACCGCCGGACAGGCGGACGTCGGCCAGTGCGAACGATTCGCCGTACATCCCACCGGTGAAGGGGATCCCGGCCTGGTCGCGGACCGTGCTGTGCATGCCGTCGGCGCCGATCAGGTACCTGGCCCGGATCTGCTGACCGTCGGCGAAGATGGCGGTGGCGTGCTCGGCGGACTGCCGGATCTCGGTCACCGTGGCCGGACGGACGACCTTCCCGCCCAGTGCCTCCAGCCGCTTGAGCAGAAATGCCTCGGTGTCGGCCTGCGAAATCATCAGTGTGTACGGGTAGCGGGTCGGCAAGTCGCTGAACGGCACCGCGATCAGGAGTTCGTCTCTGTCTCGGATGGCGAACGTCGGGGTGTGCACGCCTCGTGCGACGAGTTCGTCGACCACGCCGTACGGCTCCAGCAGTTCCAGCGTGTGGGGATGAACGACGGCAGCCCGCGAGGTGTTGGTGCCTTCGGCCTGGCGGTCCACGACTGTCACGTCGTGACCATGCTGGATGAGCACGATGGCGGCGGTCAGGCCGACGGGGCCGGCTCCCACGACGAGAACGTCGGTAGTGGTCGTTTGCATCTTCGACTCCTTTGTCAACAACCGTTGGTCAACAACTGTTGACTTCAACTTAGGAGCGTTTGCGGCCAATGTCAACGGTTGTTGGCCTACAATCGTTGACATGCGACGACCGGCAGCCGAGACCAAGTCCGTCATCCTCGCCGCGGCTCGTGAACGCTTCGCCGCCGACGGGTACGAGCGGGCGACCATCCGGGCGATTGCGGCTGACGCCGGGATCGACCCCGCGATGGTGATGCGCTACTACGGCAACAAGGAACGGCTGTTCGCCGCGGCGGCCGAATTCGACCTCGAACTACCCGATCTCACCCAGGTGCCGCCCGAGAAAGTCGGCGCCGCGATGGCCGCGCATTTTCTCGAACGCTGGGAGCGCGACGAGGTGTTGTTGATCCTGTTACGGGCCGGCGTCACGAACGAGGCCGTCGCCGAGCGGATGCGCACGATCTTCGCCGCCCAACTCGCTCCGACGATCGCCAAACTGACCGGTCACGCCCCCGACACCCCGGTGCGGGCCAGCCTGGTTGCCTCGCAGGTCCTCGGCATGGCGTTGTGCCGCTACGTGCTGGCCTTCGGCCCGCTGGTGGAGATGCCCCGCCAGGAGGTCGTCGACTGGATCGGGCCGACGCTACAGCGCTATCTCGTCGATTAGATCCGTTCGATCACCGACCGCAGCAGCGCACCCATCCGGGTCGCGGACTGGCGGCCGGCCTCGAGCACCTCGGCATGGCTGAGCGGCTCACCCGTCATCCCCGCGGCCAGGTTGGTCACCATCGAAAGGCCCAGCACCTGCAGGCCTGCGGCCCGCGCGGCGATCGTCTCGTGCACCGTCGACATACCGACCAGGTCGGCACCGAGGGTGCGCAGCATCCGGATCTCGGCCGGGGTCTCGTAGTGCGGGCCCGGCAACCCGGCGTAGACGCCTTCGGCCAGGGTCGGCTCGATCTCGCGGGCCAGCGCCCGCAGCGCGGGGGAATAGGCGTCGACCAGGTCGACGAACTGTGCCCCGACCAGCGGGGACCGTGCGGTGAGGTTGAGATGGTCGCTGATCAGCACCGGCTGGCCTACCCGGTATTCGGCACGCAGCCCGCCCGCCGCGTTGGTGAGCACCACGGTCGACACGCCCGTGGCGGCCGCGGTCCGCACCGGATGCACCACGTGCTGCAGGTCATGGCCCTCGTAGGCATGGATGCGTCCGGCCAGCACCAGCACCCGATGGTCGCCGACGCGCATCGAGTGCACCTGGCCACCGTGCCCTTGCGCGCTGGGCGGGGTGAAGCCCGGGACCTCGGCCATCGGCACGGTTGCGACCGCATCCCCGAGCTCGGCCACTGCCGGTGCCCAACCCGATCCGAGCACCACCGCGACATCGTGGCGGTCGACGCCGGTCCGTTCCGCAATGGTCGCGGCTGCCTGGAGATCGGTCACGATAGGCGAGCTTAACGGCCATGAACACGCAGTGAGATACTGCGAGGATGCCGTCTGCCACTGCCTCGCTGAGCGTCGAGGACGCGATCAACCGGCGTCGTGGCGACCTCATCGAGCTCTCGCATTCGATCCACGCCGAGCCGGAATTGGCCTTCGCCGAGCATCGCAGCTGTGCCAAGACGCAAACGCTGGCGGCCGAATACGGGTTCGAGATCACCGAGAGAGCCGGCGGTCTGGACACCGCGTTCCGCGCCACCTATGGCAGCGGCCCGCTCGTGGTCGGGATCTGCGCCGAGTACGACGCGCTGCCCGAGATCGGGCATGCCTGCGGGCACAACATCATTGCGGCCTCGGCGGTCGGCACCGCCCTGGCGCTGGCCGACGTGGCCGACGAACTGGGCCTGACCGTAGTGCTCGTCGGCACCCCGGCCGAGGAGCTCGGCGGCGGAAAAGTGTTGCTGCTCAACGCCGGAGTGTTCGACGACATCGCGGCGACGGTCATGCTGCACCCCGGGCCCGTGGATATCGCCGCGGCCCGTTCGCTGGCCCTGTCCGAGGTCACGGTCGACTACACCGGCCGGGAATCGCACGCCGCGGTGGCGCCGTATCTGGGGGTCAACGCCGGGGATGCGGTCACCGTCGCGCAGGTGGCCATCGGCCTGTTGCGACAGCAGCTCATGCCGGGGCAGATGGTGCACGGCATCGTCACCCACGGCGGGGAGGCCACCAACGTCATCCCGGGCCGGGCTGAGATGCGTTACACCATGCGGGCCACGGACATGCCCGCGCTGCGTGAGCTGGAAGACCGGATGGCCGGGTGTTTTTCGGCCGGCGCCCTGGCGACGGGCTGCGAGCACCGGGTCACCGAGATCGCTCCGGCCTATGCCGAGCTGACGCCCGACCCGTGGCTGTCGGAGACCATCCGTGCCGAGATGCTGCGGCTGGGCCGTAGCCCGTTGCCGGAGAACGTGGAGGCGAGTGTGCCGCTGGGCAGTACCGACATGGGCAACATCAGCCAGGTGATGCCCGGCATTCATCCGGTGATCGGTATCGACTCGGGCGGGGCTGCGATTCATCAACCGGCGTTCACCGCGGCAGCAGCGGGGCCGAGTGCGGACAAGGCGGTGCTCGAAGGCGCAATCATGTTGGCCCGCACCGTTGTTGCCCTGGCAGAGACGCCGGCCGAGCGTGATCGGGTGCTGAACGCTCAGCAGCGGAGGCGGGCTTCATGAGTGTGTTGCAGCACGCCGCTGCCCGCTGGTTGTCGGCAAACTACGACGAGATGGTGTCGTGGCGACGGCATCTGCACGCTCATCCGGAGCTGGGCCGTCAAGAGTTCGCCACCACTGAGTTCGTCGCCCGTCACCTGGCCGAGGCGGGGCTGAATCCCAAGGTGCTGCCCGGCGGCACCGGGCTGACGTGTGACTTCGGGCCCGAGGACGGCCCCCGCATCGCGCTGCGGGCCGACATGGATGCCCTGCCGATGGCTGACCGGACCGGCGCGCCCTACGCCTCGACAGTGCCCAACGTCGCGCACGCCTGCGGGCACGATGCGCACACCGCGGTGCTGCTGGGCACGGCGATGGCCCTTTCGTCGGTGCCGGAGTTGCCGGTCGGGGTGCGGCTGCTGTTCCAGGCCGCTGAGGAGCTGATGCCCGGCGGCGCGATCGACGCCATCAACGCCGGTGTGCTGAACGGGGTGAGCCGGATTTTCGCGCTGCACTGCGATCCGCGCCTGGCCGTCGGTCGGGTGGCCACCAAGCCCGGCCCGATCACTTCGGCAGCCGATTCGATCGAGATCACCCTGCACTCGCCGGGTGGGCACACGTCCCGGCCGCACCTGACCGGTGACCTGGTCTACGGGCTGGGCACGCTGATCACCGGGTTGCCCGGGGTGTTGTCCCGCCGGATCGACCCGCGTCACGACACCGTGATGGTGTGGGGTGCGGTCAATGCCGGTGTGGCGGCCAACGCGATCCCGCAGATCGGCACCCTGGCCGGGACGATCCGCACCGCGAGCCGTGACACCTGGCTGACGCTGGAATCGATTGTGGAAGAGACGGTTACGGCGCTACTCGCTCCGCTCAACATCGAGCACAGCCTCAACTACCGGCGCGGGGTGCCACCGGTGGTCAACGAAGAGGTGTCCACCCGCATCCTCACCCACGCGATCGAAGCCGTCGGCCCTGACGCGCTGGCCGACACACATCAGTCCGGCGGCGGCGAGGACTTCTCCTGGTATCTCGAAGACGTGCCCGGCGCCATGGGCCGGCTGGGAGTGTGGAGCGGGCAGGGGCCACAGCTGGACCTGCATCAGCCCACGTTCGACATCGACGAGCGTGCGCTCGGCGTCGGTGTGCGCACGATGGTCAATATCGTCGCTGCCTCTGCCTGACCATTTTGGCGTCACGGGTCGCACGCGAGCGGCCATAGGCTGTGGGCCATGACAGATTCGCCCGACGACCAACTGGCTTCGGCGGCAGCGGCAATGCGGGAGGCTGAAACACTCAAACGCCAGCTGGACACGGCGCAGGCGCACGCTGACGAATCTGCCGAGCGCACCGAAGCCGCCGGCCGCCGACTGCTGGCAGAGGATCGGGACGTCCACAATCTGGAATCGTTGTCGCTGACGAAGATCTGGGCCCACCTCAAAGGCACACACCAGGACGACATCGCCCGTGAAACCGCCGAGCGCCAGTCCGCCCACTACGAGTACCTCACCCAACGAGCCCGAGCCGAGGCCGACCAGCGTCTCGTCGAGCATCTGTCCAACCGGATCGAGGCGCTTGGTGACGTCAAGCTCAACTTGGAGCGTGCCATGACCGCGAAAGAACGCTGGCTGCAGGAAAACAATGGCCCGAGTGCTGCGAGACTTCTTGAAATCGCCGGGATACGTGGGCAATTGACAGCTGAGCTCAACCAGATCGAACAGGCGAGTTCGGCCGGGCATAGGGCATTGAAACAGTTGCGCAGTGCCGCCGAACAGCTCGACAGTGCCCGATCCTGGTCGGCGTATGACACGTGGTTCGACGGCGGCTTCATCGCCAGCATGGTCAAGGAGAGCAAGCTCGACGGTGTCGCGGCGTCGTTGCGGTCGGCCGACACCGATCTCAAGAGATTCAGCACAGAGCTTGCCGACGTTCACACGGAAGGCGTCCGGCTCGTTGAACTCAGCTCTTTCACAAGGGTTTTCGATGTCTGGTTCGACAACTTCTTCACCGATTTCGCAGTGCGTGACCGCATCATCGAGGCGCAGGAGAAGGTCGACCAGGCGATTACCGAGGTCAAACGGATCCTCGGTGACCTCGAGCAGCGGAGCAAGGACAGCACCCGCGAGCTGAACCGACTGAACGCCGAACGCGCACACCTGCTGGCGTGACTCGGCGTCGGCTAACATCACGCCCACGGGCGCCGAGGGGCGGCGAGTCCGGTATGGGGGAGTTCCGAATGAGCACACGTATCCGCAGCGTTGTAGCTGCCGCGCTGGCCACGGTGGGTGTTGTGGCCACCGGCTGCAATGGTTCGACCACCACTTCCGAACCCGACGACCGCGAGCAGAACGCTGCGGCTGTCAGCGTTGAGCAACCCGCGCTGCCGACGGGCGTGCTGATCAGTCGAGATCCGATGGCGGACTTCCGGTCGGGTCTCTACACCTTGTTGCGCAAGAATCGTACCGATCCCGTCGAGCTGGCCGGATACCGTCAGCAACTCAGCAGCGACGGAAAACAATTGCGTGTCAACAGTTTCAGTGTATCCGACGGGGCGTGGACGCAGATCCCGACCGCGCAGCTGGTGTGGTCACCGAACCAACAAGGATGGGTGGAATCGGATCGTTCGGAGACGCTGTCCGCCGGGCCGGACGGTAGCCGTGGCTGGCCAACCGTCAAGGGGGTCGCCGACTGGGGAACCACCTACTACACGATTGGGTACCGCGAGGTCGGCGGTCAGAATCTGGCCAACGGATTGCCTGCCGGGTTCGCCGAGGGCGCGGCGCTGCCGGCAGCGGCTTCCACCGCGCGGTTCAGCCCGGACGCACGCGCATTCTTCCTGGCCGCTACCTCAGTGGAACCGGTGTATGTCATCGCCCGGGTCAGGCAGGTCGACACCGGGCAGAGCGCACCCCGCCTGGTCTACGCCTGCGGTCAAGCTGAAGGAGATTGCGCCAACCCGGCCACAGATCTGAAGATGGCCACCGAACAGCGTGGCAAGTTCGTCAACGCCGCCGGCAACGCCAGTATCGAACTGCGCTCCAAACACAATCGGGCGATCATGAAGATCGAGGGCACGCCGGTGTTGGACGTGTTGACCTACACCATCACCGAGGGGGACGGGCCGGCACGTATCACGTTCGCGCCCCTAGACGACGAGAAGAGCAACGAGCGGTTCGAGAAGGCCTTCGGTTCGAAGATGGCGAACTTCGCGTTCTTCGACTACGACGGCAAAGTGGTGGTCGGCGGGATCCAGCCAGCAGGCACCACCCGGTCCGACGACGCCGTGTTCAACCGGGCCGCGGTGAATGATCTTCTGACGCAATGGACTCCAGGCCTGCCGCCCGTCGGCGAGTAGCAACCTCAGCTGGGCGCGACGAGCTGGGTGATCTCGGTTGGTGTGGTCTGGATCAGCCCCGTACCGGCTTTCACGATGGTGTGCTTCACGTCGCTGGTGATGTCCCATCGCGTGCTGCACGTTGCGGGGTCGACGGCCCGTACCCACGTGTGGGAGTTGAGGCCGCCGCCCACGAGGACGGTCGACCCGTCCGAGCCGATGTACTCGAACGTGAGGTTCATCTGACAGATCGGACCGGACTCGCCGGTCAGTAGGTCCCATTTCTGCCAGCGATCGTCGGTGCCGGCCTGGTTGAGGAAGAAGTCGGTGCCGATCACCCGGAAACTCACGCCCGCTTCGGGTGCGGGAATCGCCTGCACCAGCTCGCCCGCTGCCGAAAAGATCAGCCACTGAGCGGGATCGGCGCGCAGCCGGGCCATCGGCATCACCGCCTCCTCGATCGAGGTCATGTCGTAGTTGTCGTCGGTGTAGCGGGCGACCAGTTCACCGGCGGTGTTGTAGAACAACAGCCCGTCGTGCTTGCCGGGTTCGCGGTAGCTGTACGCGAAACCGCCGTTGTAGACCAGGGATTTGCGGATCTCGGCGCCCTTTGGCGGAGTCGGCGTGAGGTCGGTGCCGTCGACGACCGAGAACACCCGGTAGGGGGCGTTCATGTTGTCCGGGGTGGGGTTTTGCATGGCGATCGTGGGCGCCGGAATGTCGGAGGGGACCAGATAGCCGGGGTCGAAGATGTTGCCACCGCCGGGAACGAACCAGGTCCGCTCGGCTTTCGGCCCGACACCCCAAACACCTTCCCCGTCGCGCAGTGCGACCAGCCGCGTCTCGCCGCGGTAGTTGCCGATCGCATGCACCGGGTAGAACCCCTCCTGGGCGCCGCCTTGGACATCGAGATCGGTGGGGCCAGTGAAGGTCACCGCGCCGTGATCGAGGTCGAGCACCCAGACCAAGGGCGGCAGATTGCGGGCGGGATCTTCGTCACCAACGGTGATGCATACCGCGATACCGGGCCCGTTGCCGTAGCAGTCGCCCAACGGAATGCCGCTGCGGAAGCCGACCATCTCGATCGGGGTGAAAAGGAGCTTGCCGGTGTTGGTGTCCACGCCGTACACCCAGCTCACCGGTGACTCGCCGTGCTCGTCGGTGCGGCCGGCGACGAAGTAGGCCTTGTCGCCGGTACTCATGAACAGTCGGCCCACCTCCACCCCCGGAGGGAGGCCGATGTTAGCGCCCGACAGCCGCCACCCGGCGACCGGTTGGCGGTCGAGCGGAAACGAAATCAGGAGGTCCTTCGGGGTGCCGATCGTCGCGTCGACCCGCGCCGAGGGCGCGAGCATGGTGCGCCACACCAGCACCCCGCCGGCCGCCACCACACAAACCGCGACGAGGACACCCGCCACGAGCCACCTTCGACGGCCCTTGCCTGCCGGCGGTTGCGGCGAGCGTGCCGGCCCACCCGGGGGTGGGCTACCTGGCGGATCTACCCACCGAAACCCGCCTTCCGGCGACCATCCCGAATTCGTCACCAAGCCCCCTGCTTACTTAGTTGTCCGGCACCGGCACGGATCCCCACGCGCATGCCCGCAGCCGCCCGTCCTCGCCGATATCGAAGGTGAACATTCCGCCGTTGTCCTTGCCGAGCGCATTGATGGTCCACCCCGAAGGTCCTCGGGTGAACCCGGTCAGGGCGACGACATCCCACTGCGGCATGTCGGCGCCGGCTTCGGCCCGGCGCAGTTGGTGGCTCACCCAGGTGTCGGGTGGATCCGGGCACGTCAACTCTCGCAGGTTGGCGACGTGGCCGGCGTTGCGTTCCCGCGCCCACACCAGCGCGGTCTTCTCCGCCACTTCGCGTGCCTGATCATCCGACATCGCCTCGCTGGCCGGGATCGCCCGAATGGTCGGTCCGTGGTCATATCCGGCAGCGGCGATGACCGCCAGCATCACTGCTGCGGCAGCAGCACAAGCCCACGCCCACAACGGGATTCGTCCCTGCTCACTCACTGCCGCACACTTTCAACTCGTTACCGTCGTCGATCAGTACCATCCAGCGGTGCGACAAACCCGAACCGGCGAGGCCCTGGTTGTCTTGAACAAACTTCTTCTGTTCGTCGGTGATCGGCTTGGTTCGCAGCAGCACCTTGGCTACCACCTGGTGTCCCTCGTCACGAAAGTCCACGATCGCCTCCGGATAGTCGATGCCACCCAGGTAGTCGCCCTGCAGGGCCTGCAGATCGTTGAGCACCGCCCCGGTCGGGGAAGGGCAGCTCAACGCTTGAGCCCGAGGCATGTCGCGGGCCCGCAGGACTCGAAACCACTCGTCGAGCACGGCGAAAGCCTGCTGCTGACGTGGTGGCGGCGCCGGCAATAAGTCGATGTCAGCGTCGCGCGGTGTCAGCCATCGCCACCCGGTGGCGAAAAGGATCGCCGCGACCACCACGCCTAGCACGGTGGCGGCCATGAGCAGCCGCCGCGGCCAGGACGTTGGCGACTTGGCGACCTGGCTCTGCGACGCCGGGATGTGGGGCCCGACAGCGAGTATCGGCGTGGTTGTTGCCGACAGCGTGCCATCGGGGAGGCAGTCGACGATCACCTTCACCGAGCGCGGATCGGCCCCGGTGGATCGCAGGTACTCGCCGAGCGCGTCGGCCACCGCTGCCGGCACCGGCAGGGCTTGCGGTGGTGAACCATCGATGTGGATGACCGCGAAGGTGGAGTGTTGCGGGCCGTGCTCGACGTGGAGTCGCGACCATCGCTCGGGCGGCGGATGGAGCAGGAGCCGTACTGCACGCTCAACCCACCCCCGACTTTCGCCGTCGCCAAAGCCGCCCCCCGCCATGGCCCAAGACTACGGTCCGATGTTGCGGGCGGGACGGGTACGCAGATCGTGCACATACTCCGGCGGGGCGCCGGCGATCTCCGCGGCGTCGGCCATCACCCCGAGATAGCGCGCCGAGGGCAGGCCGCCCTCCCAGGCGTCGACGACGTAGAGCCAGGCCAGTACCGGGTCGGTGGTGGTGTCCGAGGACAACCGGTCCACCCGGCAGCGGATCTTCTTGTGGAACCCGAGCTCGGATCCTTCCCAGTGGTCCAGGCTCTGCTCATCGGCCGGCGTCATGTCGTAGAGCACGACGAACACCTTCGAAAGCGGATCCTCGACGACGGTGGCCAACGCGCCTTCCCAGCCGATGTCCTCACCGCCGAACGTCAAGCGCCAGCCGTGCAGCCACCCGGTACCCGCCATCGGCGAGTGCGGAGCCCGCTCGAGCATTTGCTCCGGGTGCATATTCGATCCATACGCGGCGTACAGCGGCACGGTAAGACAGCTTAATCGGCGAAGTTGGTTAGGTTAGTCCCGTGGCTACCCGCATCGTGATCATCGGCGGCGGACCCGCCGGATATGAGGCGGCACTCGTCGCCGCTGCCCGCGGCCCGGAGGTCGCCCACGTCACCGTCGTCGATTGCGACGGCATCGGTGGCGCGTGCGTGCTGTGGGACTGTGTGCCGTCCAAGACGTTCATCGCTTCCACGGGTGTGCGCACCGAACTCCGTCGAGCCCCCAACCTGGGCTACTCGCTGGATTTCGAGCAGTCCAAGATCTCGCTGCCGCAGATCAACGAGCGGGTCAAGACCCTCGCGACGGCGCAGTCCGACGACATCGCCGAGCGGCTGCGCAGCGAGGGGATCGATTTGATCGCAGGCCGCGGCGAACTCATCGACGACGTCCCCGGCATGGCCCAGCACCGGGTCAAGGTCACCGGCCCGGACGGCACGATCAGCCAGCTGACCGCCGACGTGGTGCTGATCGCCACCGGCGCCAGCCCGCGGGTTCTGCCCAACGCGGCGCCCGACGGGGAGCGCATCCTCAACTGGCGCCAGCTCTACGATCTCGAATCTCTGCCGGACCACCTCGTGGTGGTCGGTTCCGGTGTCACCGGCGCCGAGTTCGTCAACGCCTACACCGAGCTCGGAGTCACCGTGACGGTGGTGGCCAGCCGCGACCAGATCCTGCCGCACGAAGATTCCGACGCCGCCGCGGTTCTGGAGGAGGTGTTCTCCGAACGCGGTGTCACGCTCATCAAGAACGCCCGCGCCGAGTCGGTCACCCGCACCGACACGGGCGTCCGGGTGACCATGGCCGACGGTCGCGTCGTCGACGGCAGCCATGCCCTGATGACCGTCGGCTCGGTACCCAACACGAGCGGTCTCGGTCTGGAACGGGTCGGCATCGAACTCGGGCCGGGCAACTACCTCAACGTCGATCGTGTGTCACGGACCTCGGTGCCGGGCATCTACGCGGCGGGCGACTGCACCGGCCTGCTGCCGCTGGCCTCGGTGGCGGCCATGCAGGGACGCATCGCGATGTATCACGCGCTCGGTGAGGCGGTGGCCCCGATCCGGCTGCGCACCGTCGCCGCCGCGGTGTTCACCCGGCCCGAGATCGCCGCCGTCGGTGTCCCGCAGGCCGCGATCGACGACGGGTCGGTGCCGGCCCGCACCCTGACGCTGCCGCTCAACACGAACGCCCGGGCCAAGATGTCCAGCCTGCGCCGCGGCTTCGTCAAGATCTTCTGCCGCCCGGCCACCGGTGTGGTGATCGGCGGCGTCGTGGTGGCGCCCATCGCCTCCGAATTGATCCTGCCGATCGCGCTCGCCGTGCAGAACGGGATCCCGGTCGACGAGCTGGCTCAGACCTTCTCGGTCTACCCGTCGCTGTCCGGTTCGATCACCGAGGCGGCGCGTCAGTTGATGAAACACGACGACCTGGACTAGAGAAGCGGGCAGATCCCACCTCACCCACGTAGCCTGGGATCGTGACTGACCCGATCTCAGCACCGGGCGACGGGCAAACCTTCCTCGGTCCGCAGCAAAGGGCGCAAGCCTGGCAACGACTCGGCAGCGAACAATTCGACGTGGTGGTGTTCGGCGGCGGTGTCGTCGGCGCCGGAGCCGCTCTGGACGCGGCCACTCGAGGACTGAAAGTGGCACTGGTCGAGGCCCGCGACTTCGCCTCGGGCACGTCCAGTCGCAGCTCCAAGATGTTCCACGGCGGGCTGCGCTATCTCGAGCAGTTGGAGTTCGGGCTGGTACGCGAAGCCCTGTACGAGCGGGAGCTGAGCCTGACCACGCTCGCACCGCATCTGGTCAAGCCGCTGCCGTTCCTGTTCCCGTTGACCAACCGCTGGTGGGAGCGGCCCTACATCGCGGCAGGCATCTTCCTCTATGACCAGCTCGGCGGCGCGAAATCCGTTCCGGCGCAAAAGCATCTGACCAAGGCCGGGGCGCTGCGGTTGGCTCCCGGGCTCAAGCGCAGCTCGCTCATCGGCGGGATTCGTTACTACGACACCGTCGTCGACGACGCCCGCCACACCATGACCGTCGCGCGTACCGCCGCCCACTATGGCGCGGTGGTGCGCTCGTCGAGTCAGGTGGTGGCGCTGTTGCGTGAAGGTGATCGTGTGGTGGGTGTCACGCTGCGCGATTCCGAGGACGGCGCGATCACCGAGGTCCGGGGGCATGTCGTGGTCAACGCCACCGGGGTGTGGACCGACGAGATCCAGGCATTGTCCAAGGAGCGCGGCCGGTTCCGGGTGCGTGCCTCCAAGGGCGTGCACATCGTGGTGCCACGGGACCGGATCGTCAGCGAGGTGGCGATCATCCTGCGCACCGAGAAGTCGGTGCTGTTCGTGATTCCCTGGGGCACGCACTGGATCATCGGCACCACCGACACGGACTGGAATCTGGACCTGGCGCATCCCGCCGCGACCAAGGCTGACATCGACTACATCCTGGGCCACGTCAACACCGTGCTGGCCACCCCGCTGACCCACGACGACATCGACGGCGTCTACGCCGGGCTGCGTCCGCTGCTGGCGGGCGAGAGTGAGGAGACCTCCAAGCTGTCGCGTGAGCACGCCGTCGCGGTGCCCTCGCCGGGTCTGGTGGCCATCGCGGGCGGGAAGTACACCACCTACCGGGTGATGGCGGCCGACGCGATCGATGCTGCCGCAGAGTTCATCCCGGCCCGGGTGGCCCCGTCGATCACCGAGAAGGTCCCGTTGATGGGAGCCGACGGGTACTTCGCCCTGATCAACCAGACCGAGTTCGTCGGGAAGCATTACGGGCTGCATCCGTACCGCGTCCGGCACCTGCTGGACCGCTACGGTTCGCTGATCGGTGAGGTGCTCAAGATGGCGGAGGACAAGCCAGAGCTCCTGGCCCCGATCACCGATGCGCCGGTGTATCTGAAGGTCGAGGCCTACTACGCCGCCGCCGCTGAAGGTGCGCTGCATCTGGAGGACATTCTGGCCCGGCGGATGCGGATCGCCATCGAATACCCGCACCGCGGCGTCGATTGCGCGCGTGAGGTGGCCGAAGTGGTTGCGCCCGTGCTGGGTTGGACTGCCGAGGACGTAGATCGTGAGGTGGCTACCTACATCGCCCGGGTGGAGGCCGAGGTGCTTTCGCAGACCCAGCCCGACGACGAGTCCGCCGATGCGTTGCGCCAGGCCGCGCCCGAGGCGCGCGCCGAGATTCTCGAACCCGTGCCGTTGAATTGACACGACCTTGAGAGAGCGCCCGCCGCTGCCGGTGCGTGACGGACTGGGCCCGGCGCGGCTGCGCTTGTTGGGTGGCAACGTGCACGACGAGCTGGAGCAGCGGTTCGGTATCGGCGCGAAAGTGCTTGCCGGAGAAGTAGTTCTGCCGGACGGCACGACGGTCGATAGGACAACGACGCTGGCCGCGGGCGCGCACGTCTACTTCTACCGCGACCTGGTCGACGAGGTAGAGGTGCCGTTCGACGTTCCGGTGCTGTACCGCGACGACGACATCATCGTCGTCGACAAGCCGCACTTCCTGGCCACCATGCCCCGCGGTGGGCACGTCGTGCAGACCGCGCTGGTGCGGCTGCGTCAGGAACTCGACCTGCCGGAACTGAGCCCGGCGCACCGGCTGGACCGGCTGACCGCGGGCGTGCTGCTGTTCACCGCGCGGCGCGAGGTCCGGGGCCGATATCAGCGTCTGTTCGCCGAGGGCGGTACTCGTAAGACGTATCTGGCTCGCTCCGACGGCACGGCAACGGTGCCTCTGCCTGCCACATTGCGCAGCCGGATCATCAAGCACCGCGGGCGGTTACAGGCTTTCGAGGAGCCCGGCGAGCCCAACGCCGAGACCTATGTCGAGGACATGGGAGACGGGTTGTACCGGCTGTCGCCGCGGACCGGACGCACGCATCAGCTCCGCGTGCACATGGCCTCGATCGGGTTACCGATCATCGGTGATTCCCTGTACCCCAACGTGATCGACGTAGCACCCGACGATTTCGGGAGTCCGCTGCAGCTGCTGGCCCAGCGCCTCGAGTTCACCGACCCGATCACCGGCGAGCACCGCGAGTTCGTCAGTTCCCGCGTATTGGGCTGAAGCCTTGCGTGGCCGGGCCACGGTGATGTTCTACTGACGGGGTGAACCGTGAGACTTTTGACCATCTGTTCGACATGACCGACCGGACCGTGATCGTGACCGGCGGCACCCGTGGCATCGGATTGGCTCTCGCCGAGGGCTTTACGCTGGCCGGTGCGCGCGTGGTGGTGGCCAGCCGCAAAGCCGACGCCTGCGAGCGGGCGGCCGAGCACCTGCGTGAGCTCGGGGGACAGGCGATCGGAGTTCCCACGCACAGCGGCAACATCGACGATCTCGGCGCGTTGGTGGAACGTACGCTCGCCGAGTTCGGCGGGATCGATGTGGTGGTCAACAACGCCGCCAACGCGCTCGCGCAGCCGCTGGGGCAGATGACGCCGGAGGCCTGGGCCAAATCCTATGAGGTGAACCTGCGCGGGCCGGTGTTCCTGGTACAGCACGCGCTGCCGCATCTGAAGGCCAGCTCGAAGGCGGCGGTGCTGAACCTGGTGTCGGTCGGCGCGTTCAACTTCGCCCCGGCGCTGTCGATCTATGCGTCGGGCAAGGCTGCGCTGATGTCGGTCACCCGGTCGATGGCGGCCGAGTTCGCCCCGCTGGGCATCCGGGTCAACGCCTTGGCGCCGGGACCCGTCGACACCGACATGATGCGCAACAACCCGCAGGAGGCCATCGATCTGATGAAGGGTGGGACATTGATGAAGCGTCTGGCCACCCCCGATGAGATGGTTGGCGCAGCCCTGCTGATGTGTTCGGACGCAGGCAGTTACATGACCGGGCAGGTGGTCATTGTCGACGGTGGCGGGACACCTCGCTGACGTCGGCAAGGCTGCCGGTGCCGACCGACAGAATCTGGCTGCGGTTCTCCACGTGGAGAGCCGTTTCCAGGCAGCCGGCGTCGAGATTGGCCCACAGCACCTGCTTGGTCGATTCCAGACCGAATTTCCCGTAACCACACAGAGTTTCGGCGACCTCCAGGGCGGCGCCGAGCAGATTCGCGGTGTCGTCGACGACTCGGGTGACCAGGCCGAGCCGCAATGCTTCGGGTGCGTCGACCGCCCGCGCGGTCAGGATCAGGTCGAACGCCGGGCCGGCACCGATGATCCTGGGCAGGGTGTAGCTCACCCCGATGTCACAGCCGCCGATACCGAGCTTGATGAACTGCGTGCAGAACTTCGCCGCCGGGCCCGCGATGCGGATGTCGCTGGCCGCGGCGAGCGCGAAGCCACCGCCGTAGGCCGCGCCGTTGACCGCGGCGATCACGGGCTGGCGCAGCCGATGCAGCTTGACCGTCAGGTTCGCGATGCGTTCCTGCCAGCGCATGCCGGAGCGGGGAAACTCGGTGCCGCCGCCGGCCTCGGGTGGATTCGGATCGCTCAGGTCGAGGCCCGAACAGAATCCGCGTCCGGCGCCGGTGAGCACCACGACGCGGCACTCGTTGTTCGCCGCGATCGCGTCGAGCGTGGCATGCAGCGCTTCGACCAGTTCGTACGACAACGCATTGAGCTTGTCGGGCCGATTGAGCGTGATGACGGCGATATCGGGCCGCGGATAGGCAAGGTCGAGTGGCTGCGCAGGGGACATGACCGGACCCTAGCCGGTGCTGTGCCACCCGTTGACGCCGACGGCGATCATCCGTAGTTGTTTGACCGCGGTCCGGTGAATGGCGTCGACCGCCGCCGCGTCTCCTGCATCTTCCAGGCTCTCCGCGATCGAGATCATCGCGTTGACGAACAGGTTGGCCAGGATGTTGAGATCCTCGCTGCTCCAGTCCTTGAGGGCGGGGAACCGGGCCAGGTCGATGGCGAGCTCGGAGGTGATCAGCCGGATCTCGGTGCGAATGGCATAGCGCAGCACCGAGACTCCGCTGGAGCGTTCGCGGGCGATGAACCGCCAATGTTCGCGCCGGTCGTTGAAGCTGCCGATCAGGATCTCGGCCGAGGATTCGATGACGTGATGCGGGTCGAGCTTGCCGGCGCGCGCACCGCGAAGCATGTCGCGCAGAGACCGGAACGACTCGTCGATGAGCACCAGGCCGAGCGCATCCATCGAGTCGAAGTGCCGGTAGAACGCGGCGGGCACGATGCCTGCCTCGCGGGTCACCTCCCGCAGGGACAGCGCGCTGAAGCTGCGGTCTTCCAGCAGCGTCAACGCTGCGGTGATGATCGCGCGCCGGGTGGCCTCTTTGCGCTCTTCCCTGGACAGCGTGTCCCGCGACCGCGACGACGATTCGGTTCGTCGCGGCCGTGACGTGGATGTTCGTGAATTGGGCGTACGTCTGTTCACTGATGTGAACCCTACCACTCGCTGGGTTTTTATCGTTGACAGAGTCGCCTGTGCACGCGCACTGTGTACACATGTTCACTCAAATAATCGCAAAGCGGGTGCTGGCCGCACCGCGCGTGAGTGCGCTCGCAAACCTGCTGACCGGCCCGCACGGAGTTGATCGCTACACCGAGCTGGTCGAGCCGACCTGGACGCTGGGCGACGCCCGCGCCAAGGTGATCGCGGTGCGGCGGCAGACGCCGCGCGGCGTCACGCTGACCCTCGAACCCAACACGGCTTTCGCCGGATTTCGGGCCGGGCAGCACATCAATCTCTCTGTCGAGATCAACGGACGACGGCGCACGCGGTGCTACTCGCCGGCGAGCGCCGAGGGCGCTCGCCACCTCGAGCTGACCGTCGGTCGCCACGAGGGTGGGCTGGTCTCGAACTACCTGTGCGACCACGCCTACCCCGGCATGGTTCTCGGGCTCGATTCGGTCGGGGGCGATTTCGTGCTGCCCGACGTGCTTCCCCGACGCATCCTGTTCGTCTCGGGCGGCAGCGGCATCACGCCGGTGATGTCCATGCTGCGTACGTTGCGTGCACAGGCGTTCACCGGCGAAATCACCTTCATCCACTACGCGCGTGGCGTCGACGAAGCCTGCTACCGCACCGAGTTGGCCGCCATGCGTTCGGCCGGGGTCCGGATCCTGCACGGCTACACCCGCGACGGGGTCGCCGGGGATCTGGACGGATACTTCGGACCCGCTCACCTGGCGGAGGCGTTCCCCGGGGCCGAACCAGATGCGGTGTTCGTCTGTGGCCCGCCGGCGTTGGTCGACGCGGTGCGCGAGGTTCGTCCCGACGCACACTCGGAGAGCTTCGTGCCACCGGTGTTCGCAGTGCCGGCTGGATCGACCGGCGGCACCGTCCGATTCGCCGACAGCGACGTGGAGGTGGCCGACGACGGCCAACCGCTTTTGGTGCAGGCAGAGGCTGCCGGCCTCACCCCGGAAAGCGGTTGCCGCATGGGCATCTGCCACACCTGCACCCGATCGAAGACCCGCGGCGCGGTCCGCAACCTGATCACCGGCGCGATCTCCACCGCCGACTGCGAAGACATCGAAATATGCGTCACCGCACCCGTCGGCGACGTCGTCATCGACCTTTGAGATCTATCGACCCTGAAAGGCGCAGACATGACTCACTACACCCTGACCCCCGAACAGTTCGAAACCTTTGGCGCCGAACTCGACGCCATCCGTGAAAAGGCGATCGCCGATCTCGGCGAACGCGACGCCACCTACATCCGCGACATCATCAAGATGCAGCGCAAGCTCGAAATCGGCGGCCGCGCTCTGCTGTTCCTGCCGCCGGCCTGGCCCGTCGGCACCGTGATGCTCGGACTGTCGAAGATCCTCGACAACATGGAGATCGGCCACAACGTCATGCACGGCCAGTACGACTGGATGGGCGATCCGGCGTTGCGGGGCCAGAACTTCGAATGGGATTCGGCCTGCCCGTCCAATCAGTGGCGCCACTCGCACAACTACATGCACCACACCTACACCAACATCGTCGACATGGACCGCGACATCGGTTACGGCATCCTGCGGATGAGCGAGGACCAGAAATGGAGCCCCTACTACCTGGGTAATCCCTTGTACGCCTTCCTGTTGATGGTGTTCTTCCAGTACGGCGTCGCGCTGCACGAGCTCGAGACCGAGCGCATCCGCACCGGCGAGATCAAGCTGCGCGACAAGAAGGACATGCTGCGCGAGATGTGGGCGAAGGTCCGCAAGCAGACCGTCAAGGACTACGTGGCCTTCCCACTGCTCGCCGGCCCGTTCGCGCCGTTCGTGTTCGCGGGCAACATGACTGCCAATCTGATGCGCAACGTGTGGTCCTACACCATCATCTTCTGCGGGCATTTCCCTGAGGGCACCCATGAGTTCACCATCGAGGAAACCCAGGACGAGACGCGTGGGCAGTGGTACTACCGCCAGCTGCTCGGTTCGGCAAACCTGTCCGGCGGCAAGTGGTTCCACATCTTCAGCGGCAACCTGTCGTTCCAGATCGAGCATCACCTGTTCCCGGATATTCCGGCGCACCGCTACGCCGAGATCTCGGGTGAGGTGAAGGAGATCTGCCAGCGCTACGGGCTGCCGTACAACACCGGCCCGATCCACAAGCAGTTCGCCTCGGTGGTCCGCAAGATCGTGCGGCTGGCGTTCCCGTGGGGCGGCAAGCCCAAGGATCCCGAGCCGGCAGCCAAAGAGCCTGCCAAAGAGACTGCGCCGGAGCCGGCTTCGCAGCCGATCTGCGAGCCCGAACTCGTCAACTGCTGACCGGCAGGCTGCACTGCAGCAGCACCGTGTCGAGCCATCGTCCGTGCTTGTAGCCCACCGCCCGCAGGCGGCCGGCTTCTGCGAAGCCGTGCTTGCGGTGCAGGGCAAGGGATGCCGCCGCTTCGTCGGTGTCCACCACCACGGCGATGACCTCCCGGATGCCTGCTGCAGCGCAGCCGTCCAGAAGTCCTTGCAGCAGTAGGGTTCCGATGCCTCGGCCGGCGCACTGCGGGGTGAGATAGATAGAGTTCTCCACAGTGTGCCGATACGCGGGGCGTAGCTTCCACGGCGCGCAATACGCGTAGCCGACGATCTCGTCATCGAGTAGCGCGGTGAGGAACGGCAATTCACGTTCCCGAGCCGTCGCCAGCCGACGCTCCCACTCCTCGCGGTGCGGCGGGATCAATTCGAACGTGGCCACTCCGGTCTCGACATGGTGGGCATAGATGGAGCTGATCGCGTCGAGGTCGTCCGGTGAGGTAGCGCGGACGACGGTGTTGGTCATGTTTTCACCCTAAGCTTGCGCTCAGTCGAGGGGAGGGTTCCGATGGCCTACGTCGGGGTCCGGGCGACGACGCTGCGTGCTGTCGCGGCTGAGGCGGGCATTCCACCGGGCACCTTGCACTACGTATTCCCGTGCTTCTTCCGTTGCCCTTCACGCCCGTCGGCGACGCGACCGAATCCGGCCTCCGCGTGGTGCAGGAGGTCGCCCAGGCGCTGAGAGAGGCCCGACGGCTTCAGAAGGGTGGGGGTGGTCCGTGTTCTTCGGCGAGCCAGGCTTGGTAGGCGCGTTCGGTTTCGAGGTCGTGGTTGAGTTCGGCGCGTAGGCGTCGTTCTTCGGCG
>MSTD01000015.1 GCA_001942045.1 Mycolicibacterium porcinum | reverse complement strand
TATAAGAGACAGCGCGTGTGCCGCGAGGGCGTCGTCGCCCACGGGGACTTTCCTCGCGGCGGCCACGGCGTCGTTGTAGGTGGACAGCCCGGGGAGGTCGATGCCAGGCACCTCGGGTGCCGTGGCGAGCGCCTGAATCAGCGTGGTGACGGTTGCCCGGGCGGTTTTGAGTTGCTGTGCCGTGGCGCGGTATTCGTCGAGCAGCTCCTCGCTGCTGGCGATGGTGTCTTCTGCCGCGGTTGCCCAGTCGGCGTCGAGGCGGCCCTGCGCGCATACGGGGCAATCGGTGTCGCCGCCCTGGTCGTGGAATCGCAGCGCGGTGCGCAACAGGTCGACCCGTTGGCTGGTGAGGTCGATCGCGGCGGTCGCGGTATCGGCAGCGGCCTGCGCCGCCGCACGCAGGTGTCGGGTCGCCTCTTCGACGGTGTCGATGGCCGGTGTCTCCAGCTGGGCCAGGGCGCGTAGGGCGGGTGCGACGTCGGACTGGGTCTCCCCCGCCCCGGTCGCCAGGGCCCGAATATCGTCAAGGGGCACAACGCGTTTACGCAGGAGTTTGGCCGCGCGCCCGGCACGTTCATCGGCGTGGCCGGCGAGCGCGTTCTGCACCCGTCGGCGTTCGGCGTCGGCCGCGTCGCTGGCGGCCTTGATCGTCTTGTGGCGGGCGGTGAGGATCTTCTCGGTGTCGGCGAGCGCGTCGAGGCCGAGCAGCTTGGCCAGTGCGTCGTACAACGCGGACGGGCCGCCGTCGAACAGCCGGCCGAGCTCTTCGTAGGAGAGCAGGGGGCGGTGCAGTTCCAGGGCGCGTTTCCACCCGAGGGCGTCGGTGCCGTCGACCCGTTTGCCGTTGCCCGTCTTCGTCCACGTCGTGCGGTTGTCGAGCTTCGCGCCCTGCTCCCAGCGCACCCCGACCGTGAAGGGGTCGGCCGCCTCGCGGGTGAACCCCACTTCGATCTCGCACGGATTCGGGTGGTGGAGGTTCTGCCAGGCCTCCGACCACAGACTTTCCTTCTTGTTGTACCAGCGGTAGCTGGTACCGGTCAGGGTGAGCTCGAGCGCCTCGGCGAAGCTGGATTTCCCGGAGCCGTTGCGCCCGCTGACCACCATCAGGCCCGGTGCCGGGTAGAGGTCGAGCCGGGCCGACGGGCCGACACCGCGGAATCCGGACACCGAGATCGAGCTGAGAAATGTTGCAGCCGGACCGGTTTGCGTCGCATCCCCAGCCCCACCGGACACCTCGGCCAAGGCGTTGAGTACAACGTCCTTGGCGGTCTCGGACAACACGGCGTCATTTCCGAGCAGCTCCAAGATGACATCGTGAACGGACTGTTCGGCACCTGTGGCGTCGGCCCCACCTTCTTGCGGCATGCAACGATTTAACAATGCGTGGCCGACAAATTTGTCGAGACCGTCAGTACGGGTGAGTTCAGGTCACACCTGCCACACCGGTACCGCCGCGCAGGCCAAATTGTGATCAAGAAACGTGGTACCACCGGCGATACCACTGGACCGCTACGTGGCGAAGTCCATGAGAGAAGTTGCGATGTAACCCAGTTCGCAGTCTTCGGTCGCGACCTCATTCATCAGATCTTCGGCTCGATCGACGTCGAAGTCCTCCCGGAGCTCCGCTCCGTTGATGTGCAGGAACACCCAGGCTGCTGCCCACGCGGTGCGCTTGTTTCCGTCGACCAGAGCATGATTGCGTGTCAGCAACTGCAACAGGGCAGCCGCTTTGTCCCAAAGTTCCGGATACGCGTCGACGCCAAATACGGTCGCTTGCGGCCTGGCCACTGCGGCGTCAAGCAAGCCGTAGTCCCGCACTTTGAGTTCAGCACCAAACGCAATGGACCCCGCGGTGAGCACATCATCACGATCCAGGTACTCGGTCACGCCAGTCTGCGGTTGAGCTCGGCAGAACGCTCGGCGACAAGGCGCGCCGCCTCAGCGACACGACGCTTGTGCATGCTGGCACGTTCCATCACGGCAGCATGCACGAACTTCTTCAGCGACAGGTCATCAGCTCGCGCCGCGGCGCGAATCTGCTCCAGTTCGGCATCGTCGAAGTCGACGTTGAGCGACGGCATACCCCAAGATACCTGGTTTGGTACCAAGAACGGTACCAATTTTGGCGCCCCCTATTCGGGGGGCGGGTATCGACCGTGCACTCCGCGCGGGTCGCCCTCCCGGTAGAGCCTGTCCTCGTAGTCGGCGCGGTCGGCGAGCATGTCACGCCGGTACTGCTCGGCACGCTGCTGCTCTTCACGCTGCTGAGCCGACTTGACCAGCCAGACTCCGAAGCCGGCCACAACGCCGACCACCGCCAAAACCGCGATCAGCCAAGGGTGTTCAGCGATCACCCCAAGCGCGAACAGGCCACCCAGCACAGCGGCCACCACCACCGCGGGGCGGCGGTGGGAGGCCCGCGTGACCACACCGGCACCCGAGACGGCCACCGAGGACGACGATCCACCGCTGAACAGCGCAACGAGGATCCATACCGGCAGCCACGCCCCACACGTCAGCAAGGTGAGCACGAGATGCAGCCCGTGGCTCGTGCCGCCGCCGTTCGCGACAGCGACCGCCACCGACGGGGCCGCGGGTACCGGTGCCGGCACGGGCGGCGGGGTGGGAACGAAGTGCTGGGTCCAGCGCCGGCCGTCGTGATAACGCTGGCCGGGCTGCCCTTCGGGATCCGGATACCAGCCGGGGTTTGTGGTGGTTGCCATCGGTCATTCCTCTCGTCAGCGGTTACACCGCGCTCACGCGAGCCGATCAGAATGACACTTGTCACCGACAAGTCCTGGCGCCTCGACTTGCCCGACTTGTCGGGGCACCTGGTTATCGTCGAGACGGACCAAGAGATGCGGAGCCACCAGATGACCGAGTCCACCGCCCAGGGTTACGACATCATCGGCGACGTGCGTGGACTTCAGCGCGGTGAAGGGCGGCGTGTTGACCGCCTACCGATGGTCGGGCGAGACACGGATCGACCCGGCGAATTACGTGCCGTTGGTCTCCTGACCGCCGACAACGGCATGGATCCGGCCCTGCGGGTAGGGCAGGTTGATTCCGTTTTCGTCATACGCACGCAGAATCTCCCGGCGGAGCTTGCGCTGCACCGACCATTGCGCGTTCGGCCGGGTCTTCAGCGTCATCCGCAGCGTGAGCTGGTCCGCCGCCAATGACTGCACACCGAGCATCTCGGGTTCGCCGATGACCTTGCCGGACATCGACGGGTCGGCGATCACGTCGTGGGCGGCTTCGACCGCCACCTGCTCGGCACGGTCGACGTCGGCGGTCAGCGCGACGGGTACCTCGACCCGGGCGACCGCGTAGTCCTGGCTCATGTTGCCGACGCGGGCGATCTCACCGTTGCGGACGTACCAGAGCGTGCCGTCGATGTCGCGGACGGTGGTGATCCGCAGCCCGACGCTCTGCACTTCCCCGGAGACTTCCCCCAGGTCGACGTTGTCGCCGACGCCGTACTGGTCCTCCAGCAGCATGAACACGCCGCTGACGAAATCGCGGACCAGGTTCTGGGCGCCGAAGCCGATCGCGAGGCCGACCACGCCGGCCGAGGCGATGAACGGCGCGATATTCACCCCGAGCACGCTGAGGATCGCCAGCACCACCCAGACCAGCAGCACGATGGAGACCGTGGATTTGAGCACCGAGCCGATGGTCTGCGCCCGCTGCTGGCGGCGTTCGGCGGCCCGTAGGCCGTTCGTGGTCGCCGAGGCCCGGTCCCGCAGATAGCGAAGCAGCGGCGGCTTCTTGTCTTGCGACTGGAGTTCCCCGCTACGGGACTTTTTCACCCGCCCGGTGGTGGCGCGGTCGATCGCGCGGTGCAGCAAATACCGGATTATTAACGCGACGACGATGTACGCCACGACCCTGATGGGGACCTCGATCAGCCAATGTCGGTTGGTTTCGGTCCACTCAAAAGCCTGGTTGTACATTTCCACGTTTTCGACCGTACGACAGAACTGACGCATGCGTCGAATGAGCGAAATGACTCACGTTTGACACGACGCAAATCGCTTCAGCAGAGGGCAAATTCGCGGTTACCCAATATTGGTGTTCACATCACGCCCGACGAAACAGCTCGGCGGGCCTCCCGCGGCCACCGGCGGTGAAGTCACCTGTGGGTTCGAGTTGGCTTTCCATCGCCCGCCGGAAGTTGTCGCGCTGCAGGTCGCGGCCGGCCACCGCTTCATGGACAAGGCGCAGGTCCCGCAAAGTGAACGTCTCACCCAGCAGGCGGTCGGGGTCCGGACTCGCCTCGTAGTGGGCGCGCACATCGGCGACGGCCAGCTTGATGATCTCGTCGTGGTCGTAGACCAGCTCGCCGGGGTCCTCCACCGATACCAGCCGCGTGATGTCCGTGGAGCGGGTGGCCACCCGTTCGGGAGGAACGACGGCGAGGTGTGCGACGGACAGCACCCACCCCCGGTTGTCGCGATCCGGGGCATCAAACACACGGAGCTGCCGGGGATCCAGACCGTGGACGTTGGCCTTGTCCGCGAGCGACCGCCGCACCGCGTCGGCGAGCACCTCACCCTTGTGCAGGAATGTGCCGGGTAGCGCCCAGTCCGGCCCAAGGGGACGACGGACCTGCAGCACCGCCAGCCCGAGGCCGGGGTCGACGGTCAGCACCGCAGTATCGACCGCGACCGAGGGCCGCGGGTAATCCTCCAGACTCTTCCGACTGGCGTCTTTGTGGGGATCCTTGTCCATGTCCGAACCCGAGCGTACAGTCACGGATCAATTAGCGCGATACTGCGCAAAAGTTGGAGGGGCGCAATGGCATCACTGAACGACCGGGTCGAGGGCGTACTGCTGGGCACAGCCGCAGGCGATGCGCTGGGCGCGCCGTACGAGTTTCAGCCGCCACGCGGACCGGAACTGCCGGTGGAGATGGTCGGCGGCGGCCCGTGGGAGCCGGGCGAGTGGACCGATGACACCGCGATGGCGATCGCCATCGCTGAAATCGCGGCTACCGGAACCGATTTGCGGGACGCTACGGCGCAGGACAAGATCGTGTCCCGCTGGTACGAGTGGTCGTTGCGCGCGAAGGACGTCGGCATTCAGACCCGGCAGGTCCTGCATACCGCGGCTGAAGGCGGAATTTCCGCAGCCCGGACACGGGACGCCGCCGAAGCCGTGCACCGGCAGACCGGTCGCAGCGGCGGGAATGGCTCGCTGATGCGGACCGCGCCGGTGGCCCTGGCCTATCTCAACGATGAGGACGCGATGGTCGAGGCCACCCGGGCGATCAGCGACCTCACCCACTACGAGCCCGATGCCGCCGACGCGGCCGCGCTCTGGTGCTGCGCAATCCGGCACGCGGTTCTGACCGCTGAGCTGGACGTGCGAATCGGGTTGCACCACATCGTCTCTCATCGGCGAGATCTCTGGTCGCAGCGGATCGCTCACGCCGAGGCGACCCGCCCGGCGGACATTCCCAACAACGGCTGGGTGGTGGCGGCGTTCCAGGCAGCCTGGTCTGCCATCACCACCACCGCGGCCGATGGCCTTGGGCCCGAACATCTTCGCTGCGGGCTCGACGCCGCGGTGCGTGCCGGTTACGACACCGACACGGTGGCTGCGATCGCCGGCGGACTGCTCGGCGCGGCATACGGCGCCTCGGCCGTGCCGTTGGAGTGGCGCCATGTGCTGCACGGCTGGCCCGGCATCACGGGGCGCGACCTCGTGGGTCTGGCGACGGCGATCAAGGACAAGCGGCCACCCGCCGTCCCCGACTAAAACCCGCGGGCCGAATCCTGGCCCGGTGTTCCGGGAGACGTTGCAGCGGTTGGGGACTCCGCGAACTCACGGCACGACGTCGTCTACCAGCACTTCCGTGTCGACCCCGAGCGCCTCGTAGGTTGCGCGCGCACGTGCGTCCCGGGTGAACAAGACTGCGTGATGCTCGCGCGCCGCCAAGGCGACAAGGGCGTCATAGGTCGCACCGCCGGCGATCCCTCGTCTGGCGAACTCGCGATGGGCAGCTCGCGCCACACGTGCACCGAGCGGAAGGGAGTCGGGGAAGTTGTCGTCGATCAGCGCAACCGCATCGGCCGGAGCGACGCGCGCATCTCCGGGAAGTCGCGTGAGCACAGAATAGGTTTCGGCCAACGCGTGTCCGGCGAGTCCGAGAATCCTGCCCTTCGCCCACTTCGCGACCATGGCGTGGTGCGCATGCGAGGCGATGAGCAGTGGCACCGCGACACTCGTGTCGATTGCTGTGACGGACACCGACGTCAGCGCCGACCCGAGTCGATGAGGGCGAACATCATTTCATCGGTGACCACCGTGTCTGCCGTTGCGATCAAGCGACCGTCCTCATCCCGCGCGAGCCGGGCAGTGCGTCCCCCCGGGACAATCTGTATTCCGCCGCCGTAGGCCGAGATGTCCACCGTCGCTCCCGGCGCCAGCCCCAGCGCATCGCGCAGTTGCTTGGGCAAGACGACTCGCCCACCGGAATCGATGACAGCCTCCATGGGATCAGAGTACCAATGAAATCCCATTTCGTACTGGACTGCGGGTTCCACCCCCCCACCACTCGTGGCTCACTGCGCACACTTCGCTGCGCCGATCACCCCGCGACACCGCGGCCCAGCGCCTACCGTTAGTCAGCAACTGCAACCGAGAGGACGCCGAGTTGGCCGTAGCAGAACCCACCACACCGACACTGCGCGAGCTGACCGTCCGCGGGATCCTGCTCGGCGGGGCGATCACGCTGGTGTTCACCGCCGCGAACGTCTATCTCGGCCTCAAGGTCGGGCTGACGTTCGCCACGTCCATCCCGGCGGCGGTCATCTCGATGGCGCTGCTGCGCAAATTCGCCAACCACTCCATCGTCGAGAACAACATCGTGCAGACCATCGCCTCGGCGGCCGGCACGCTCTCGGCGATCATCTTCGTGCTGCCCGGTCTGATCATGATCGGCTGGTGGACCGGGTTCCCGTACTGGATCACCGTGGCGGTGTGTGCCGTCGGCGGCATCCTCGGCGTGATGTACTCCATTCCGCTGCGCCGGGCCCTGGTGACCGGCTCGGATCTCCCCTATCCCGAAGGGGTGGCGGCCGCCGAGGTGCTCAAGGTCGGTGACAGCAGCGGCGGTGTCGAGGAGAACCGCGTCGGGATCCGGGTCATCGCGTTCGGCTCTCTGGTGTCGGCCGGGTTCGCGCTGCTGGCCAACCTCAAGGTGCTGGCCAATTACGTGGCGGCGTATTTCCGGGTCGGTGCCGGGGGCTCGATGTTCGGCGCCAGTCTGTCTCTGGCGTTGATCGGAGTGGGCCACCTGATCGGGATGACGGTCGGGATCGCGATGCTGGTCGGGTTGGTCATCTCGTTCGGGGTGCTGCTGCCGGTCCGGACTATCGGCGCGTTCGGGACGGACGAATCCGTCGCCGACGTCATCGACGGGATCTTCACCCACGAGGTGCGGTTCGTCGGGGCCGGTGCGATCGCGGTGGGCGCGGTGTGGACGCTGCTGAAGATCCTGCGCCCGATCATCAAGGGCATCACCGAGGCGCTGGCGTCGGCCCGTGATCGGCGTCAGGGCCAGCTGGTCGACATCACCCAGCGCGACATCCCGTTTCCCATCGTCGTGGGCATCGTGGTGGCGATGCTGGTCCCAATTGCCGTGCTGCTGTGGGATTTCAGCCACTCCACCGCCCTGCACGGCAGCTCCGCGGGGATCATCGTGGCCAGCGTGCTGTTCATCTTCCTGATCGGCCTGGTGATCGCCGCGGTCTGTGGCTACATGGCTGGGTTGATCGGCTCGTCCAACAGCCCTATTTCCGGGGTCGGCATCCTGACGGTGCTTATCGCGGCCGTCGTGATCAAGCTGGTGTACGGCCCGACCACGGACGACGGGTCCCTCGCCCTGGTGGCGTTCACCCTGTTCGTCGCGGCCATCACCTTCGGGGTGGCCACCATCTCCAACGACAACCTGCAGGACCTCAAGACCGGCCAGCTGGTCGGCGCGACACCGTGGAAACAGCAGGTGGCGTTGGTGATTGGCGTGTTGTTCGGCTCGGCGATCATCCCGCCGGTGCTCGATCTGATGCAACGCGCCTTCGGGTTCCTGGGCGCTCCGGGAGCCACCGACCACGCCCTGGCCGCACCGCAGGCCGCCCTGATTTCGTCGCTCGCCAAGGGGGTGTTCGGCGGATCCCTGGACTGGTCGCTGATCGGGCTGGGTGCGGCGATCGGGGTCGGGATCGTCATCGTCGACGAAATCCTCACCAGGACAACCCGATACTCCCTGCCGCCGCTGGCCGTCGGGATGGGCATGTACCTGCCGATGAGCCTGACCCTGATCATCCCGCTCGGCTCACTGCTCGGCTACTTCTACAACAAGTGGGCCGACCGGACCGGCACCAACGTCGAACGCAAGAAGCGCCTGGGCGTGCTGCTGGCCACCGGCATGATCGTCGGTGAGAGCCTTTACGGCGTGGTGTTCGCCGGGTTCGTCGCCGGCACCGGAAGCGACGACCCATTCGCGATCTTCACCGGTAACGACGGGACGTTCGCTGAGGTTCTCGGGATCATCGGGTTCGCGGCGGTGCTCATGTGGCTGTACCAGCGGACGCGGAAGATCTCGAGCGTCGAACCGGTCAAGAGCTGAATGGTTCTGGTCCGGGGCGGCAGCTGCAGCCCCGGACTCTGGCGCCTCTCAGTCCGACTTATGCCGCTTACCTCGGATTAGTGAGCGTGGTAGTCCGAGTTGGGAGATTCATGACGCGTTCGTGTGCCGCCTGTCGCGATCATGTAGCACACCGCGCTGCGACGAATGTGCAGCTTTCACCGCCATTTTCACAAATTTCTCACCACAGGCTGCACGCTCGACACAGCGCCGCAATCACAGCCTGGAATGCCGCCCCGTGCGTCGTTCAGGGGCTTGGAACCACCTGCTCCCGAAGGTCGTCGCGCCGTCGAATGATCTGTTCCCGACGCTCAGAAGTCAGATAGTCGGGTGAGCCGAGTTCCGCGTCGTAGGAGTGGCCCGGGAAGCCACCGGCCCGCAGCATGACTCCCGCGCGTTGCGACGGACTGCTCTTGTTATCGAAATGCCGAGTGATGTCGGCAGATCGAAGGCGAAGGGGGGTCGCCGTCACTGTTGGCACCGCAGCTCATGCAGGCGTCCGGCGTTGTCGGTCCCCTCGTTCATACTGTCCGGCTCGCTGGAGATTCCACGTCGAGCGAGAGGACACTCCCGATGACGCTGCGAATCGCCACGCTGAACATCCGCCACGGCGGGAGCAAGAACGCTGACACACTCACCGCGCGGCTACTGGGTTACGACGCTGACCTGCTCGTGGTGACAGAGTTCCGGGCCAACGACACCGGCACTCGCCTCATCGCGCAGCTCGAACGCGCCGGATACTCGACGACGCACCCTGGCGCCGATCCGAAGCAGAACACCGTGCTCATCGCATCGCGCACTCCGATCGACCGAGCGTCGCGCTTCAGCCGGGACCTCTCCGCCCACCACCTGTGGTGCGCCGAGTTCGACGGGACCATCGTCGCCGGTGTCTACCTGCCGCAGGCCCACGCGAAACTCCCCTACTGGGAGGCGCTGATCGACCGAGCCCGGCGCAGCGAGGTCGATCTGCTCATCGGTGACTTCAACACGGGCAACAACGATCTCGACAAAGACCCCAAGGGCACGACATTCATCGGCCCGGAGATGCCCGGGCGGCTGATCGCGTCCGGATACGTCGATGTGTGGCGGTCTCTGCATCCGGCGGTCCGCGAGTACTCGTGGTTCAGCCGTCCCGGCAACAATGGGTTCCGGCTCGACTACATCTACGCCATGCCTGAGTTCGCGCGGCGCGTTCGCAGCTGCGAATTCGACCATGCGCCACGGCTTGCCGGCGAGACGGACCATTCGGGGCTGGTCGGGTTGTTGGACTAGGCGTGATCGAGATCCAGCATTTCGGCCATTATTCTAGCTTCAGCATGGCTAATATTCAGGCTAGAATAGCCGGCATGACAACTGTGCCGCTCGGCGAGGCCAAGGACAAGCTCTCGGCCCTGGTCGACAGTGCCGAATCAACACACGACATCATCACCATCACCAAGCACGGGAAACCTGCCGCGGTCCTGATGTCGGCGGACGATCTCGAGTCGCTGCGCGAGACGATCTACTGGCTCTCCCGGTCAGGTACGACCGACGCAGTGGCGAAAGCCGATGCAGAGTACGCGGCCGGTGAGACTATTTCGCTCGACCAACTCCGGACTGATCACAACCTTCCGCCGCGATGAGCGATGAAGCTCCGCCACCGTACGAAGTCAAAATCGCCTCGCCGGCACGACGAGCACTCGCCCGACTGCCCGGCCGCGTCGTGCACGCGGTCGTCAAGTTTGTCGCCGGACCGCTGGCGCAGAATCCGCACCGACTGAGCAAGCCTCTCCGCGATCAGCTCGAAGGCGTGCGCAGTGCACGTCGTGGCGACTACCGGATCCTGCTCCGTATCGACGACGAGAACCACACCATCCTCATCATCGATATCGACCACCGCGCCCACGTCTACAGGGCGTGATGGCTTGCCGTAACTCGGTGCAGCAGCGGCAACCGCCAGGCCGGATTCAACCGCGACGTCCGCCGGGCGCGGTGTGAGAAAGTGCCACTGTGGACGATCCACTCCTGCTCGGCCAGCGTGTCGTGGCGATCCTCGAGACCGGACAACGGGACGCCACCTACAAACTCGCGACCTTGATGGGTCTAATCGAGCATTGCATCGAGAACCTGCCACCCGCCCCCGAGGATCGGCTGCAGGTACCGCTGCCCGACCTCGCGCACCGAGTGCTGGGGATCTACTGGCGGCAGGTGCGGACCTTCGACGGCCACGTCCTGCGCCAGCGCCGGACCGGTTCGAAGGCACGCATCATCGATGCCACGCTGGAGTTGCGCGCGGCGGCCGGCGCGGGAAACGGTGGCCTGTCGCTGGAAGTGGCCAAAGTGCGAGCGCCCAAGGACTATCAGGCGGCGATCGACAAGATCGTGATCGCCATGGCCAAACAACCGCTGCCGCGGCTGCAGAAGCTGCCAGGGTCAGCAACCGGTGACCCGTTTCTGTACGACGACTCGTTCCTCGGCGAGAACGTGTCGCGAAAGTCCCTGCGCGCCCACGGCGATGCGATCGAGTTGATGCCAGGCGTGGCACACGGGTTGGCCCGGCTGGCCGGACTGCTCAAACCCGCGCTGGAAATCATGTGGGTCGACGACGTCCGCGGGATGAACAAGTTCCTGACGGCGGAGGTGCCCGACGTGGCGGGGCACCTGTTCGGCCGGGATCGCACGGACCTGGCCGCCGTCCGTGGACCGTTCACGGAGGCCTTTGGCCCGCACTGCTTCTACTGCAACACCCACCTGCAGCCGGGCGATCCGGTCGACCACGTGCTGCCGTGGTCGTTGGTCGGTATCGACGGATTGGCCAACCTGGTGCTGGCCTGCCGTCGATGCAACGGCGACAAGAGCAATGCCCTGCCGGCGGTCAGCATCATCGACCGGGTCCTCGACCGAGATCGCGACATGCTGGAGCAGATCGCCGACGAAATCCGTTGGCCAACAGAACACAACCGGGTGGTGGCCGCGGCACGAGGGATCTACCGAGGGCAACCGGCCGGTATCCCGACGTGGACGGGCTACAAGACGAGTACCCGCTTGGATATCGCGTTCCCTCCGTGGTGGGCGGCGACGTAGCTAATAGGCTGAGCCGAATGATCGACTGGTTGGCCCGGATGGTGGAGCCGCTCAACACTGCGCTCTTCACGATCGGCACCGACGCGGTCAGCTGGGCCGAGTTCCTCGGCTTCGTCACCGGCGGCCTATGCGTCGCGCTGACGGTCCGGCGCAACATCCTCAACTTCCCGGTCGGGATCGCCAACAACGCGTTCTTCCTGGTGCTGTTCACCTCGGCCAGTCTGTGGGCGGCGTCGGGTCTGCAGGTGCTCTACATCGCCCTCGGTTTCGCCGGGTGGTGGCAGTGGCTGCGCGGCCGAGCCGACACGGGTACGACGGTGATCCGCCGGAGTAGCCGGGCCGAGTTGGCTTGGTGCGCGGTGTTCTTGGTGTTGGGCACCGGGATGCTGTTCGTCATTCTGACCGCCGCACACGATGCGGCGCCGTTCCTGGATGCGGTGACGACGTGTCTGTCACTGGTCGCGCAGTGGCTGCTCAACACCCGGCGGCTTGAGACCTGGTACTTCTGGATCGCCGCCGACTGCATCTTCATCCCGCTCTACCTCAGCCAGGGCCTGATCCTCACCGCGGCGGTGTACCTGTTGTTCCTCAGCCTGTGTGTCGCTGGGCTGCGGGCCTGGACCAGTGAGCTGGCACCGGCCGATGACGCTCTGCCGGCAGACAGCACGGTGCGATGACCGAGTTCCGGCATGGCCTGATGATCGGCAAGTTCTATCCGCCGCGGATCGGGCATCACGAGGCGGTCCGAGCCGCAGCGGCGCGCTGCGACTGGTTCACCGTGCTGGTGATGGCCGCGGCGGTCGAGACGATCCCACTGGCAGACCGGATGGCGTGGCTCCACGAGGAGCATCAGTGCGATGCGAACGTGCGGATCGCCGGAATCCCTTGCGACGCACCCGTCGACGTGACCGATCAGCGGGTGTGGGCGGCGCAAGTCGCCGCCATGCGGGCCGGCGTGCGCGCTGCGGGTGCCGCGCCGGAGATCGACGCGGTGTTCAGCGGTGACGACTACGTCGACGAACTGGCCCGGTGGTTCGGCGCGACCGCCGTGCGGACCGGACGCACCGGCAGGAGCACCGCGGTCCGACGCGACCTCGCCGGGCATTGGCATGAGTTGGCCGGCGCAACACGCGCCGGATTGGTGACGCGGGTCGTCGTGGTGGGCGCCGAGTCGACGGGGACGACGACGGTGGCCGAACAGTTGGCCCGCCACTATGCCGCGCGCGGCGGAGCCTGGGCCGCGACCCAGTGTGTGCCGGAGTACGGGCGCGAGTACACCGAGCTCAAGTGCGCCGCCAACCCCGACGTGGACATCACCGAACTGCGCTGGGATGCCTATGATTTCGATGTCATCGGTCCCGAGCAGACTCGACTCGAGGAGGTCGCCGCACGTGCCGGCTCGCCTGTCTTGATCTGTGACACCGATGCCTTCGCCACCGCCATCTGGAAACGCCGCTACCTCGGCGACGCGTCCGGTGGACCCTCGACGAACGTCCCGCCCCGGGCGGTATACCTGCTCACCGACCACCAGGGCGTGCCCTGGCACGACGACGGGATGCGGGAAGGCGACCTGGAAATCCGCGCAGCGATGACGAGTTGGTTCGCCGACGCGCTCACCACGGTCGGCCATTCGTGGGTGTTGTTGACCGGGACTTTGGAGGAACGCATCGAGCTCGCGGTCCGCACGGTCGAGCCGCTCTTGGAGTTGCGCGCCCGGTTCGGCGAGCCGTTGCGGGGTCCGGGGTTTGAGGGGACGCCGTAGTCGCGCGTTGCGTCATCAGCAAATCTCCACAAAATATGTCAGTGCCGCCCGGTAAAATTCAAACATGCAGGTACACCGAGCTATCTACCCTGTTTTGGACCGCGATCTTGCGCGGATATCCTCGTTCAGCTATCCAAGTGGCGGGTTTCGAGAGCGCACCGAGATCCCGATCGAGGGCGTGGGCATTGTGCGCGTGGTCACCGAGGTACCGGCCGCCGATCCGGGATACGGGTTCACCGACGTGACCCTCGCTCGTTATCGGGATGGCGAACTCACGCCGCCCATCCCCCTCGCCGGATCGGTGTGCGAAAGCACGGTGGCGCGGTGCATGCATGAGCATTGGTGCGACTCGCAACGGTTGATCCGGTGCATTCGAGCAGACACCAAGACACTGTGCGTCCTCGACATCGACTGGGAGATCGATGATGACGACGTCGAAGACGCCGACGAACCATCCGCCGAAGCTATTCCCGATCCGGGGCTTACCCCTCGCATCCTGGAGATCGCCGAGCGCGCACGGACCACTCGCGTAGGGATCGACTCACTCGCACATGACTGACCGCTCGGTCGTCAGTGGTACGTCGAGAGCTGCTCGTGCACGTCGTCGTACGTCGCGGCATCGAAAGCCACGATACTGACTTCTTCCACGCGGGTCGCCGCGCCGGCGATGGTCTCGATAGCAGCGGCGATGGCATCCAGCCGTGGCCAACCGTAGATGCCCGAGCTGATGAGCGGGAATGCCACGGACAATGCGCCGAGTTCATCGGCGACTTCCAGTGCTCGCCGGTAGCAGGACGTCAGCAAGGCCCGGTCACGCTGTCCGGCACGGTAATTCGGCCCGACAGTGTGGATCACCCAACGGGCGGGCAGGTCCCCGGCGGTGGTCCACCCTGCGTCGCCGGTGGCCAACCCGTCGGGGAACCGTTCGATGCAGTCCCGCAGGATCGCCGGTCCGCCACTGCGGTGGATCGCGCCGTCGACGCCGCCGCCTCCGCGCATGGCGTTGTTTGCGGCGTTGACGATCGCATCCACCTGCTGTTGCGTGATGTCGCCGTGGACCGCGGTGATGTTCGGCATGGGCCCAGTATGCGCACCTACGCGGCCTCCCCGTCACGGGCTTGTTGAATCTGGTTCTTGATCTCCCGGTAGGCCTGCACGCGTGCCATCACCGCGTCCACCGCCGAATCCTGCTGCGTGGCTTCAGGGGTGGCTTCGATGCCGTATAGCATGGCGCTCAACTTCGCGTGCAGCTCGGCGCGCTGCTCGGCGAGTCGGGCGTCCTCGCGTTCGGTACGCAGTGACTTGTCGATGAGTTGCGCTTCCTTGGCGCATTTCCCGATGAGCTCCACCCGTTCGGTCGCAGCGCGTTCCAGGTTGGCGGCCGTGGTCTTGGCCTCTGCGAGAATCGCGCGATCCTCGTCACTCGGTTTGTCCAGTGCCGACAACTTTCCGATCACGCCCCGCAGCGCGTGCGCCTTGGCGAAGTTCTCGGTGATCCCCTTGATGTCGGCACTGAAGTCGACGTCACCCAGCCATCCGGCACGGGCAGCTTCGGACGCGGCCACCTGCTTGACCGCGCCCAGAGCCGACTCGACAAGCGCGGCGTTCTGCTTGCCGAGCGTGTCGATCCGTCGTTGCTTCTCCTTGCGGATCCGTTCTTCGCGTTGATGTTTCGCATCGGCAACTTGCTTCTCCTGCTGCTTGCGGTTTCGTTCCTGCGCCTCGTAACTGCGCTGCTCCAGCACGACGACCGCCTTGTATGCACCCCAGCTCACAAGGACGACCACGGTGATGACGCCGAGGGCGATCCAGACCGGCGCCGGCACCAACGCGATGAGCACGAAGACGAAGAAGATGGCGCCGCCGGCGCCCGAGGAGCTCTTACTTCTGCTCATGAAGCAGCTCCACTACAACCCTGCGGCAGCGGCCCCGTAGGCCGCCTGAGCCGGGGTGTAGCCCTCGTACTCGAGCTGCTCGATGAGTCCGCTGCGGGAGAATGCCGAATAGTCCAGGTACGCCTTGGCGGCCTTCGCAGCTTGCGCATTCCAGTCGACAGTGATGGTGTCGACGGCGAAAGTCGCATCGGCAGTTGAGAAACCCTCGTATTCCAATTGCTCGATGAGCCCCTGACGCGAGAAGGCGCTGTAGTCGAGGTACTGCTCGGCGGAACGCACCGCGTTGCGCTGGCTTGCCGTCGAACCTGGCCCCAACGGGACCATGGGTCCGGACAGCGCCCGGACATGTGGTTCGTCGTGCGCTTCGATGCTGGTGACAGCGCCGGCCAGCTGCACCGACGGGGCCGTCGCGTCGACGCCCTCGGCTGCTGTCCACAGCGCAATGCCACCGATGGCGAACAGCAGGACCGCGGCCGTCTTGATCGAGTAGGTAGTCATCGTATGTGCTCCATCCGTTGTTCATGGTTGCCCGCACATGCGAGCCGAACAGAATGACAGAGCGCACCGACAAGTAGTCGTACGTGTCGTCAGGCCCCGCTACCGTCAGCTCATGCCTCTGCAGAATCGCGTCACTCCCGGCGGCGAGATCGTTGCGACGGCTGCGCGGGGAACCTTCATGGGCAATCGCGGCATCCTGCACGACGAGGCGAAGCGGATCGTCCGGCAGTCTCGTACCAACATGTGGCTGATCTGCCGGCTCGAGTTCAACGGGCGCCGACGCGAGGTGATGGGCCCAGGCAGCTACACCGAGTTGTTCTTTCTCGACGAGGCCGTTGCGCTGGCCGCCGGTCACCGCCCGTGTGGTGAATGCCGGCGCCTGGAGTACCGGGCGTTCATCGACGCAGCCAATACCGGCGGCGGCTTTCGGATTGGTGGAGCCCGGGATCTCGACCGACTGCTGAATGAAGCACGTCGGAGGCCGCGGGTGACGGCTCCCATCGCGGAGTTGCCCGACGGCACCTTCATCGTGCACGGCGACAACGATTTTCGGCTTATCTGGCGCGGAGCCCTGCTTCGTTGGTCGCCCGAGCGGTACACCGATCCGGTCACGATTGCCGAGGCAGGGTTCGATTCCGCTGTGGTCATCACGCCGTCGTTGTCAGTGGCCGCATTGCGAGCCGGCTACCTGGTCGAGGTGCACCACTCGGTGAGTGACCGCGCCATTGCATCAACGGATTTCACACCAATCGCCTCGGCCACGGAGGTTATCGAACTGCCGGAACACACTGTCAGCGCATTGAGTCCTGAGCTGTTGGACGAGCTCAAATGGCACCTGAGGGCCAACACTATGCGACACGGAGAAGTCTTCCGCGCCATGGAACAAGGGTTGAGCGTTGAGCAGATGGGAACAAGCCGCGCCAACGCACAGAACTTCAAGAACAGCGTCGACGCGATGCTTGCCGGAACGCTGCCCAATTCCCAGTCTGCAGCCATGACCAATTCGTACGGCTACCGATACCTGCTCGGATGCGATCTCTCCCCTGAACTCCTCAGCCACACCATGGCTTTCCTACGGCGGCTCGCCCATATCAACCCCGCAGTGCGTACCGACGAGCCGCTGCACATCCGTGCGCTTCCGGTTTCCGATCACTCATAGCCCATTCAATTGGCTGACAGGATGTTCCGGCATCAGCACGCCGATCCCACCACCAGCTACCGGGCCGGATGGAGCCACGCGATGGCCTCGTGAATTCCCACGAGGCCGGGGGCCGACGACGAGTCGGCCCCTGCTGCCGCAGTGGCTAGCCGTCCGCCAGTTCGGCGCGTTGATCGTCGCTGAACTCGGGCATCAAAGCATCTGGGTTGATCAGCCTGGCGCCACGGTACGCGCGGACGTTGCCCGACGCCGCGGCCCACACCTCACGGGATTTCCCTCGTCCGTAGGTACCCCCTGAGCCGATGCGGTTCAAACCGCGTCGTAACACCAAGCGCTGGGATCAACGTCCACAGCTTCGTTTGGCCGATACTTGCCCGGGCGTCCGGCCGGCTGATGGCCAACCACTGGAGGCAGTCATAGTCGATCCGGTTGAGGCGCCAATACTCCCAACCCTGCCTTGGCGTCCTGATCGTATTCTTCTTCACGAGGCGGCGATCCTCTCCAGGACAGCCGGGCGATCTTGCACCACCACGACGTCAGGGAACTGCGCGAGCAAGGCGCAGACGAACGCCGACCGCATGACCTTCAGGTGGTTGAGCAACTCGATATGGCTGAGCGTTCCGTTCTTACACAACTGTTCCCACGCCACGACGATCATCCATGCCGGCACCAACTGAGGTCCGGTTGTCCGTGCCCGGGACCGTTCGGTCTCCACCCAGACGCCCGTACGGTCGAACGACGCAATCCAGTTGGTGCGCTTGTTACTTAGGGTCTCGATAGCATCGCTGCTGGCGACCACTTCCGTGATGCGCTCCAACAGGTTGTCGTCGAGTTCCGCCGCATAGTTGCGGCCGTCCCGCGGATGTGTCACTGCTCTACCTCTCGCGCTGAATGGCACTGCCTGTGTTCAGGGCAGCCGGACAGAATGGCAGAGGCCACCGACAAGCTTCTAAATACGATGACGGTCTGGCGAACCGATGAGCATGCAACACGTATCGACAAACTCCGACCGCCGGGATGCGGTAGCGCCGTTTGGGGTCAAGGTCGGTGACCACGACCCTGTGGGGCGTTCAAACTGCGTCTCCTTGACGTGTCACACCAATCCCACATCCTGAACTGATCAGCAGCTGTCGTTCCCGATGCCTGGGAGGTATGGAGGGGTTCCACATACCGCTGCGGGGCGACGAGTAGTAAGTGGAGAGCTGGTGCCGGGGTCAGTGGGTTCGGGCAGCCGCACCGGGTCCATCCGCGGGGAGACCCTGGTTCCGTAGTTCGCCAGTCGCCCTGCGGCGGCGCATAGAGGCTCAACCACACCACCATTGGAACCTCCGAGTAACCCATAGACGTACCGGCCCTCGGAATCAGTCTAAGGTCGCGAGCAGAGCAGCCAGTGTCACACCCATCGAATCAGCCAGCTGTACAACAATTTCGGGTGCCGCATTGGATTGCCCGCGGGGATGAGATTTCCCGGAAGGCAGCCCTTCCGCGAGCATCGTCGTAGGTGTGCTTAGCGGTGATGGCCGTTGGAACACCCGCCACACCTGTGATCGTGATTCTGCGAGCGCGAACGTGTTGTCACGGCACAGCAGGACACAGCTGCCTTTGTCGCCTCGAACGACGACGGCATAGGTGTCTATGCGACGGCCGACGAGCGTGGCGATTCGGGCCGCGTAGCGCCGCGGCGCAGCGCTTCCGCAATCGGCGACCCACGCGCCATCGATCCAGTCCGCGTTTAGCCCTTCTGCTTCGAATGCGGCGAGCAGCTCGGCATGGGGATTCTGGCGGGCGGCACCCGCGAGCGCGATGACGGCTGCTACGTCCTGCCAGTCGGCGACACGGCTGAAACACTGCGCCGGCTGGTAAAGGTAGTGATCGACGAGCTCTGGGTCAGCATCGGCGGCACGATCACCCACCGCAGCCCAGGCTCGTTGGAAAACGATGTCGCGTGGCCGCCCTCCGTGCAAAGTAGCGTCCTGCGCAAGTAACGCCAGCCCCACTGCGACGAGAGCGCCAGCATACGGCTCTACTCTGTTCGGCAGGTCGTCGGCGACAGTCGGCGACGTTGCGATCAGGACATCGGCGAGTTCGTCGGCCCACCCGTCGTTGTCCGGTCCCCACACGCCGCCGGCGAGCAGGTCGAGGTGCAGTTGCGTTACCAGCATGCGCAGTTCGATCGTCGGAGCAGGGTTCGCGGTAACGCCCCGGCGCAGCCGTTGCGCCCAGACCCGCATCCGCCGGCGTAGTTCTGCTGGTATCTCCGGCGTTGCACGACGATCCGAAAGGTCGTCGCCTACCTCGTCCTCCTCGTCAAGAGGTTGTTCGGCCTCCAACGTGAGAGTGGAGTCGACAGCCCAGGTCGAGTTCGAGGTCGACGCAGTGGTCAGGGCGCCCGGGAACAGTCCCGTCGTCAAAGCCGGCCCCAGAGCCGCCCCGACGTCGTTGAGCCAAGCCCCCCATCGATCGTTGTCGTCTACTGCGGCGTCGCGCGGCGCGGTGACGCCAGAGGGTTTGGTTGCTCGATGGGCCGCGTTGGCCTGCAATAGATTCCACAGGTCCTTCTCGAACCGAACCCTCAACTCGTCGTCAGTGAATACACCCGTGTAATCGCGGGTAAGCCTTGGCATCGTGGCCTGTCCGGTTCTGGGCAGACAGGCGGCGGCGTCCGTCAGGAACACCACCGAACTGGTAACGGTTTCATCATCGATCATGGCTCTCGCTCGGACAGCAGCGCCGGCCGGCTCTGGTGCTAAGAATTCAGCCACGACCAAGCCCTGACGGTCCTCGTCGGTCACTTCGAGGCTGTGGTACGGCCGCCACTGACCAGGGGCGGCGGTCGAGGCCATCTCCAGCGTAATTCGAGCCGCGGCACGGCAGACCAACTCAACCGTGACACCAGTATCACTGGTTCGTGCTCCAAGCAGCGTCAACACTGCGGCCACGCGTTTCTCGGAGTATTCGATGGTGCAGCGCAATTGGAGGTCGGACTCCGCGACGGCCACGCCCTCTGGAAGCAGGGATGCAGCGACCGGGCTTACAGCGGCGAGCTCGCAGTTTCCCCCGCTACGGGTCGAGGTAAGCAATGCGGCACGGCTGAGGTTTGGGCTGCCCACCATCGCGGTGAGCGCATCGCCTGTCCGCCACTCGATGAGTTTTCCGTGACTGACGCGCGAACCTTGCTCGGATAGCCATCGGAACTCGACCTGTGATACATCCTTGGCGGCCGCCGTTACCGTGCGGCCGTCGTAGCTGCCGAATTCTGGTTGCAATGCCACGGTCAGCGACTGGGGCTGCAGGCGGGTAACCAAGGCGGCAACTGCTGCGGCATCGGGATCGAAGAAGGGTGCACTGGCGTGCAGCGCGTCAACCGGGCGATTGGGCAGCTGGTCGAGGATCGGACGGTCAAGATTGCCCAAAATTCTCACTGCCGAGTCCTCGGTCGTTTGGGGTCGGATCATTTCGGCGATCTGGGTCACGGTGCCCGAGACCCAGCTCGGCATGTGCACTGCGGGATGTTCGGCGAGGGCGGTCAGCCAGTCCGCGAGATCAGCGAACGCTGCCGGGCCGTGCGATCGCTCCCCTCGCACCACAATCCAGAGCTCGTCGTTGTGTCCCCAGCCGGCGATCGTCGGATTCCCCGATCCGACTGCCGCCCACACGTCGTTGTCACCGACGAGAACGGCCAGCTTCGGGTGGAATGCACCGTGACAAACCACATTTGCGTGCTGATAGGCGCGGCCGGCGCTGCGCACGTCCACCGGGTCGTGGACGGCGTGATGGGCATCGCTCAGGATCGTCACGCGAGCCCCCATACCCCGAGCCAGCGCAACAGCACGCTGCTCAACGAACAACAGGTCAAGGGTGTAGCCGGTGAGCAACACTTCGCATAGAGGAGCCCCGTCCGCACGATGGTGCCATTGCTGTAACAGGGTCAACGGTGAGCAGAAGTCGAATCGCACCCGCGCGGTCACGGCAGCCCCATCACGTTTCTACCCACATCAGTGACTGCAAAACCATCCGCGTCGAAGGACAAAATGCCGAGTTGGCGGGCGATGCTCCCAAAAGACTCGGCCCGGAATCCGATGTTTTCCGCCCCTTCGGCCGCCAATGCGAAGTACCGGCCCTCTCGCTCCGCGAGCTTCGTCGGGAGCTCGATCCGGCCGTCCGCCGTCACTTCCAGCTTGCTCAACGCAATACGGTGCGATTGCGCGAGCATGTCGTCGACGAGCATCGATGCGAAATCCCGGATGGTGCGGCGGGACGCATCGGACACGCGGGCGCCTACCCACAGCGGGTCAAGGTAGGCCCGCCGCGGAGCCTGCCGACCGCCACGGAAGGCGGCCAGCGACTCTCCGTCAAGTTCCTCCAACCGCTGGGACCCCAAAAGCAAGGTGGCCAAAGCAGTTTCAAGCTCCCCCCGGTCGCCTAGGTCGTCCTCGGCGGGACGCGGATGGCCGGCGGCGGCCACGGTCGGCGGGAGCTCCGACACGAATGCGGTCAGCTGCCCTTCGGGCATGTGTCCCCGAATCCAGTCGTGCAATTCGTCTCGTCGAACGGGCTCGGCGGCGTCAAGGACCTGATCGACCAGGCGGGCCCACAACAGCCGCCACGCTCCAACGAACCGGTGCCGCAACAGCAGACCACGCCAGGCCGCAGCGCGAGCACCTTCCTGTTGAAAAATCCCGTCGCTGCTCAGCCTGTCGCCGTACGCGATTCCGTCGTAGGCGATGCGCCGCCAATCACGCTGTCCCGGTTGCAGTTGCACGGCGCGGCAGAAGATCCTCAGTGTGGCGCGCCGAGTCTGGTCATCGCCCGTCCATTCGCCGGCACCGCTCGCGGTCATCACCTGGCGCAGCGGGTCCACAAAGGGTGCCGACGGCCCACCGTGTGCGATGGGCACGATGCTCGAAAGGTCGTCGGCGGCCACTGGCCGATCCGCAATGATGTGCACGAGTGGGACAAACATGTCGAGGATGGCCTCCGGGCAGCGACGCTGACCTACCCGCAACGCGTTCTTGTCCATCATCACCAGACCGACGGTGCTCGCCGGGCCCTTGTATTGGGCCCAAAAGCCGGATGCCCGCTCCGAGTATGTTCCCGCACCGACGTCACTGAGACGGTCGGCCTCACCATCGGCGAGAAGTTTCCGCACCGTATCGGCGCCGTGCAGGTGGCCAGGTCCAGTTGGATCGCCGGTACTCGGGGAGAGTAGCGATGCCCACGCCAAGGCGGATTCGGCGCGGCGAATCAGTGTTTGGCAAGCAGCGGCGTCGTACTCGTGATGCGAGGCGAAGTCAGCGAGTGCCCAGTAGAGCGCAAAGTGCAGAGCGCTCTCGCTCAGCGTCGAGATACCGGGCACCAGCACGCTGACCATGCGCAAGACCGGCGCTTCCACAGCCAGGGGATAACGGCTCGTGCGCTTGCTGATCCCCGGCGTCGACCACGCCGGACCATCGACCGACGCCACGGCGTCCGGCGCCTCGCTCAGCGGTCCCCCCATAGCGAGAACCTAGTACAGCGTTGACCGCCGAGGCGCCAGTTTCCTGCCGCCGGCGACAATTCGAACGCCGCTGGCGATCACAAGGTCTCGTTCGCAGCTGTATGAGGCCATCCTGCTGGTCGTCAAGTACGCACAGCCCGTTCAGATCCGAAAAACATCTCCCCCGCGGAAATGTGACGATTCAAATCTACAAGCAACTGGTGCAATCCGTCATGCATGCCAACCTGCTCAGCGGTCGCGGCAGTGACCGCAGCACGGGCTGATTCGATGAGGCTGTCCATCGCACCATCCGCCACGACGTACGTTTCATCTGCCAGCCGCTCCAACTCCGACCGAAGGTTTCCAAGGACGCGCTGCTTTTCGGCGGCTGCCGCTGCGCGTTCACGCGCGATTCTCTCGGCCATGCCTGTCAACTCAATGACCACGGGAAGAATATTCGTCGCAGCGGCCGCAACGTTCGCGATTGGAGAAGGCGTGGCCGGGATCTTCCCCCTACGGCCTGCCTTGTCGTAGGCGATCAACGCAGCGATGATTTGCGGCGCAATACGTTCGACCAACGGGGCAACTCTTGGCTCAAAGTCCTGCTCGTCGGCCGCCTGCGGTTCATCCATACGGACAGTTGCCGCCAGGTCATGCAGCGCGCGCCAAGAGGGTCGCTCCTGTTCGACCGAGCGGGTGGCCGAGACACTTTGCAGAAACTTGTCGACATCTCGTTGTTGTCGGCTGAACCAGAGTTCGACAGTGTTCGACAGATCCTGCCCCAACCCGTCAACGGCTTCTGCCTCGATCGCGTATTCGATGAGTTCGCATGTCTTGACTCGCAAGTCAGACTCAGCAGCTCGTTTCAGGTCGTCCAACTGAGCGAGCCAGGATTCACGTTGCTTCAGCCCATCATCGGTGAACTGTGCATGACTCGAATATTCTTCTGCTTCCGCGCGGAGTCTCGCCATCGCGCTGGATACGAACTGCGCCCAAAATCGTTGCGATGCAGCCTTCCTCAGCGTCTGTATTCCTGCCTCAGCCAACGCAGATAGAGCAGAGCCCAGCTCCGCCATACCGTCCCATTCTCGCGACTCATCCCACAACGCTGGGGCTGGATTGCGATCCGCCCCGGCCATTTGAGCGAAGTCCTGCGCTACCACGAAGACCGGGATGCTGTCATCGAGGTCAAGCGCTCGACGCAGTTCCGCTGTTTTTCGACACGCCAGGTCGCGGTATCCGTCGATGTCGCTCTCCGGATCGATGCCGGCTTCGTCGAAGCGCGTGATGACGAACCACAACGACCGATCCGGCCAGTGTTGTTGCACGAGATCACGCAGCACCACGTGTTCTGCAGTAGCCAGTTGAGGCGTCACGGTCACGATCGCGACATCGGTGAGCGCTATCGATTCGGTTGCCAATTGGGTGTTGTGGTCCGACCGGGCGTCGGCACCTCCCACCACAAACCCCGGAGTATCCCGCAGGACGCAGCCTGCGGCTTCAATCTGGCCCACTTCGAAGGTTTCATGGCGGGCACTGATCGTCAGCCAGGCCGGCACCTCGCCACCGCCGTCGATGATCACGCGACGTAGCAATGAGCTCTTACCGGTGTCGTAGGCCCCGTAAACCGTGACGACGGGCTTGTCGTTGAGATCGAACTCTTCCCAGCGCCGTTGAAGTTCATCACTAAGACCGCCTCCCGGCAGCCCGTCGAGCCAGATCTTGGCTTGAACTGCGTCGACCTTGCTAATCACCCTCCGGCTCCTTCCGCAGCCCATCCGCATCGGCTATGAACTCGTTGATGATGTCCCGTTTGGCGCTCAAAACGTCAGCGTCACGCAGTGCAGCTGCTTGTGTTTCAAGATTCTCGGCACGAATCTCGGCCACCTGTGCGCGCCGCTCAGCCAGCAATGCGAGCGGGCCACCGTCGCCGTGTAGCAGCTCGCGCACTCGTTCTCGACTGTCGCTCTCGACATCCTCGATCGCCGCCGTGCATCTGTCCTCCCATGAGCTGCGGTTGTTTTCGTCCAACCACCAGCTGACCCCATCCCACGCGACAGCCACCGCGCCCAGGACGACGCCGACCCTGGCGACGGCAGCACCACCCTTGACCGCACCCCACGGTTTGAACTTGTGACCGATGGATTTCCCAATCGCGTATACCGCGTCTCGACTCCCCAGAGCCTGGGTAATCGTCCGGGCACCTTTGGTGACCGCACCACCAGCTTGCGTTGCATCGCGCAATCGCTCTGTCGTCGGCATGTCAGGTTGTGGAACGTCCAGTGTGACATCGAATCCGGCGGCACCGAACTCACGACCGATCGCCGAAGAGTGGGTTGTGGACCATTCGTTGATCTCGTCGGCGGCAGCAGTCAGGAATCGTTTCAGCTCCACATCGAGCTCTGGGCACCCCCATGACCGTGCAGCTTCGGATAGATCCTTGACATCCCCGGTTTCAACCTCCCGCATGCGCTTGATGGCAGCTGTGGTGTAACGACCGACAGTCTGCTGGAATGTCTGCTCCAGGTTCCGGCTGAGATAGTCAGCGTCGTCGAGGCAAATCCCAAGTGCCCGAATCAGCGAATCGTGCTTGTCCGCCTCAGCCCGTCGGTCGATAACCTCCGCCTCGGTGCTGGCACGGATCCGGAGCAACCGTGTGTGGGCGGCGTCGAATCCGGCTTGTCGACTCGCCTGGTGGATCTGCTCGGGGGTGAGTGCTTGCAGGACTTCGACAACAGCCGCCATCCCGTCCCAGTCGCTGTTCCTTTCATAGTCGGACAATGTGACGGGCCAGCGGTCGCCGACTGAGGAGAAGGGATCGCTGGCGATGCCGTGAATGTGCTCACCTGGCACCTCGATGTTGCGGGATTGCAGCGCCGCGCGTAGCTCAGCTTCCTTCCGCTCACGGCGGTTGAAGTACTCGCGGACTTCGTTGTCCGGATCCACGCCGAGTTCGTCGCATCGGTTGATCAGGAACAGCATTCGTGGCCATTTGCCCACATCGACATTCGTTCCGTTTGCCAACGACTCCAATCGTGAGGTATCCCCCAGGAGAAGGTTGACATGCAGCACGACAATGACGAACGCGGCATCGCGAGCACCATCGATGGCTTCCTGCTCGTGGCCCGCGCGGCCACTTTGGAACCCGGGGGTGTCGAGCAGGTCGTAAGATCCGACGGTGTAGCGGTGCACCTTCGCCGTTGTCGGGTCAGCACGAACAGTGGGGTGATCGTCACCAGCGCTACCTGTCTCGATGAGAAGCCGCTTCACGAACGACGACTTTCCTGCGCTGAAATCTCCCAGAACCGCCACCGTCGGCCGCGCCGACGACCGTGCTTTGTAGTCAGCAGCAACCTCACGTAAACGAGGGTCACCCTGTGTTGCATCGGCGATCGCGTTCAGCCAGGCCGCCAGTTTCGTAGGTTCGGGACGCGACAGGCTGTGGACAACGGCGTCGCATAGCTGAGCGACGTCGTCACGATGCTGCTCGCGGCACACGTTACGCAACGCGGTGGGATCGGGAGGTGGTTGGATGTCTGACGGGAGATCGAACCAATCCTCGCCGAGAAGGATGAAGTTAGAGTCCTGCTCTCCCGCGGTTGAGCCCGCCCCGGCGAGCGCGTGCTCGGCACCCAACATCACGTCTGTTGTGGAGACGACCGGTATCGCCGATCCGTCACCTTCCAGTTTTCTCGCCAAAGTCTGCACATCGCCGAGCAGGGCCGACAACACGACGGCGTCTCGCAACAGTGGGCGAAGGTTTTCTGCAGCCGCCCGCCACGACGCGGCGCGCGCACCTGTGAGGAATTCCTGTTCAATGCGGTCAAACGTTTCGTGTATCGCGTTGCGGCCAGCCAAGACTGCTTTTGCTCGCGCTGATCTTCGGTCCGATTCGGCTGACTCACCCGCCTTTCCACCAATCCAACTCATCAACTGCCCTGCAGCCCCGATGCCGGCAAGAGTCACACCCGCGACCCAGCCGGCGGGGTTCCAGAAATTGGTCAGCGCGACACCAGCAAGCACGGTTGCGGTTGTGCCGGCGAGCATTCCGCCCGAGCGCAGTGCCGACTGAAATGCGCGAGCCGTTGCGCCGGCACCGCCTTCCAGGGATACACGCGCTTGGTCCGAGGTCCCTGCGCTGTGCCGGATTTCGGCAGTAGCTAGGTCGATCTCACGCAGGAGGAACTGCGACGCCGAGAACCACACCTCGCATAGCGCGTGGTCGATCTCATCGTCATCAAACACCGCCTCGGCGAACTTCTCGGGATCAGTGTCGTGGCCATCGTCAAATGCTTTGCGCTCCAGCTTTATCAGGCGGCGCAGCGAATTGGACCTTGGCTCTGCCAGGATCGGCTTCAGCAACATGCGGACATTCCGTGCGAACGTGCCGAGGGCCGGTGTCCGATACGGTTTTCCGCGGGCCGTCTCGAAGATGGTGAGGAGATCACCGCACCACGCCTCGTCGTGCAGAAACTCCGCGCGCTCGTCATCGTCTGGGTATCCCAGCACCTCCAAGTGGCGCGCAACGAGTCGATCCAATTCGTCGATTCGTGCCCTGACACGCTCGCCGAAGTCGGCCAGCAGCGCCGCCTCGTCGGCCAGGACAGCACGCATACCCTCCCGCAGGGAGGTCAGGCGCAAGTCGGCGCCGCCCGCAGCAATGCCCGCCGAGACCAATGCTTCGAGGGCTTCGAAGTTCGACCATCGAGCGAGGTAGTCGACACCGTATTGCTCACGGTCCGAGGTGAAGTCCGTAAGCGCGGGCCCTCGAAAGGGCAGGCTTGCCCGCGCGAATAGTGCTCGTCTGCTTTGAAGAGCGACCACCGGGATGCGCGGAAGTCCAATATTGGCGAGCTCGGTGCGGATGTTGTCAGCGTGCTGTCGGACTGGCACCGATATGTTTCGCCGGGCTTGCTGGTCGGGTACGCGCGCTGGGTGACGCCAACGCAGGTTGCGGACGTTCAGCACGGCGATGGTCGGTTTCCCGAAGTGGCACACCCATTCGGCAACCTTGGTGAACTCACTCGCCTGCTGGCTTTGGCTGTCAAAGCACAGCAGCACGACGTCGGCGACCTCCACGGCCTTACGCGCTGTGGCTTCGAGCTCATCACGGCTTTGCCGGCCGCCCCAACCGTTAATGCCTGGCGTGTCGTACAGGCAACATCCCCGCCAGGTCACTGTTTGGACATCTGTTGTCCAGTCACTTTCGCCCGGCGAGACGCCGCCGCCGTCGAGTCGGCCGAAGGTGGACAACAAGGTGCTCTTGCCGGCACCGGTACGCCCGAAGAAGGCGATGTTGAAGGTCGACAACACCTCACGTTGGTGGCGGAGGTGACCGCTAGCCTTCTCGGCGAAGTCCCGGCTCATCGCCTCAAATTGCGCGGTCAGCTCGTGCTGGATGCTGCTCATCGACTGGGCTTTCTCGACCAGCCGCTGGTACTCGGCAAGCGCCTCGTCGCTGAGCGTCTGCAGTTTCTCGATCTCGGTGCGTCCGGCGGACAGCGCAGCGTCTACCGCTACGTCAAAGTTCAGGCTCTGGTCTGGCCCATCAGCATTCGCCGTTGACGTCATTGCATCCACCGCCATGCCCTCCTCCACACCAGACAGAACTCGGTATCGTGGCGCACACCTCCGACAATCGAACGCAGCTCCTCGTCTTTCTACCCCGCATTACACGTGCCGTCCGTCGCGGTCTCCCGAGCGAGCGTTTCACAGCTTGCCGGCACGCGGGGCACTGTCGGGATCCGCCGTGGACGTGGTTTCCTGGCATTGCGCGACGAATTCTGAGAAGGCGGGATAGCTCCCGAACTGGCTGTGGAGTGCCTCCCAGGCATCCCTATACGGCTGCGACGCTAGTGCTCGCCGAATCTCGGCCTCCCAGATGTCCCACACCCGAGAAGAGAGCAGCCCCTTCTTCATGAGGTAGTACTCCTCGGAACACAGATTGAGATAGCGCAACCGAACCTCGAACTCAGGATCGACATCTGGACCCCACGTGTCCTCCAGCCGCGCCCTGCGTGGCAGTTCGCTCATGATGTCTTCGTAGCGCGCCGTCAGATTCAAGGACGCCTGCAATTCGGCACCCTGTCGGAAGGTCCGCCATGCCAGGATGACCGCGGACAAGGCGATCACCGCCGATGCAACACCTAAAGCACTAACCAGTTCCATGCCGCCGCCCTCCCGTCGTGGAGCCTGAATTGCATTGCCGATCCTCACTATTCACGCACAATGCACGCACCTCATTCGATCGGAATCGCGATCGGAACCCGCAGGAGGTTGGCGATCGGCGTGTACAGATCGACATCTGTCTGGGGTGTACTCAGCGAGATGACGAGCGCATAACGCACCGCCTTGTCGACGCGATCCTTCGCCTTGCTGTACTTCCACCACCCGCCGACCGGATACACCGCGAGCTTCCCCGACTGGGCAAGCTCAATTCCTGATGTCTCCCAAATATCTTGGTGCAACGAACCGAGGTTGCGCTGATTCGGTCCTACTCGCCACCGCACATGGCTCGGTGCGCGGCCGCCGCCATTTTCTTCGGTGCCCGCATCATGATTGACACGCTGCACGAATCGCTCGTCTGACTCCAGAGGGTCCTGAAGTTCAAAGCGAAGCGAATGTGACGGGTACTTGTACCGCTGCCGCCAGCCACGGCGTGACGCAGTCGGCTCGATGAAGTAGGACAGGGTTACCCGCAAATCGACCTGCGTTTCGCCAAGTTCCTCCAAAACCTGCTTCGGCCAAGGCAAGTCGTGTAGTCGAAAGACCGGCACCTTGAATTCGTCACCTTCGAACGGCACGAACTGGTCCTGAACGACGAGGGTAACCGCCTGATCGGAGGAGTAGAGCACGCGGTCCTCGGTCGGCACGCCCCATCCGTAGCGGCGCAGTAACGTCTGTTGCTGCTGCAATCCTTGGCTACGCGCAACTTCCAACGCCTGCCGCATCGCTGGTGTCCACTCGGCTGCATGCACCAGCAGAGCTCGAACAGTCTCGGGCCAGTACTCGGGATAGGTGACCATCACCAACGCTGCGAGTCGAGAGGCCTGCGCCGTCGCTGCGCTTGTCGCGTTGGCCGACGAGAGGGCTTGGTCATTGAAGTTACCGGTAGTTCGCACGGATACCGCGGCATGACGGGGCTCAAAGAGCGAACCGCCATCGTGGAGCACATTGCCGCCCTCCATGACAATGTCGGGTTTGATGGGCCATGGTCGCGCGCCGAAAAGCAGGGAGGTGCGACTGTGCGGTGAGAGTTCACCGCTGGCAGCGACGGCAGTCCACCCTTCGTAAGCCGGGTCGGTTGGCAGGTCGACCATCTCAGTGTGAGCACCAACGGTCAGCACGTTCCATGCCTGTGCAGGATCACGTACCGACGACGTGTCTGATTCGTCGAGATGCTCGGTAACAAATCGGTCCACGTTGCCCGCCGACACCACGATGAGCCGCGCCGCTTCGCCATTGGGTGGTGCAAGCAACTGCAATTCATCGCCGATGCGAACCACATCGGTCCCGACCGCGAGCGCATCGACGGTTGCTGACCACAACGTGGGTTGGCCCGGAGTTCCTGGGGTGTCACCGTCGACCGTTACAGGCAAGCAGAACACCCGGCGACGCGCCGACGTGGCTTCGGGAAGAGAGACTGCCTGAGCAGTCACGTCACCGAATGTGATCGGTTCGTGGTTGGGTTCCGTTCGGGTCGGTTTGATGCGTACTGACTCAAGCCGATGCCGCAGGACCACCGGATCATTGCCGATGAGGTACTGGTCCAGGTCTTGCCCGAACAATGCGACGCCCGCCATCGCGGTGCCATGCCCTGCCGTATCGAATCCACTTGTACCAACAACGGTATGTAGGTCTTGTGGCGCGAGTGACCTATCGAGCAGGACGTGGGTGCGAGCCACGCCGGTATCCAAGTGACACACGGCGGGTTGGTGTTCGCCAGCGGGTTCAAGCCGCTGAGCGAGGTCGTCGGTGTACTCGGCCTGCTCCCCGGCGCTCAGGTCTTCAACGGTGTCAATAAATTCGGGGCTGCGGATCTCGGCGATAGGCACTTCGGTGAAAGGCAGAATCTCAAGCTGGCCCCACCTTGCCTCGATCCACATGACATCTCGGTCAGCGAGGCGCAGGATGCGGGAGGAGACGTTGAGATTGTTCGCTTCCGCGAAGCGCCGCAAGAGATCCGGGCCATTCTGCGTCCGGTGCAGCCACAGCTCCCACCACACCGGCATCTTCTGGGCAGGCTCACCATCGGACTGCCATAGGTCTCGTAGCACCGTCGCACGGATTCGCGCGATATTGGCCACGAGTTCGTTGTTCTTTGGCTTGCCGGCCGGAGTATCAGATGCCAGGTACTTCTCGAAGAGCTCAACAAATTCAGCTCGGTATGCGTCCGCGACCCACACCATCGCCCGTTCGGGCAGTCCCGACTCGACGTTGGCGGGATGAACCGCGAGCAGCAGCCACTTGGGCCTGCGGGGTGACTTCCGATGCCGAGTGAACTGCTGTAGGGATTCAACTTTCAGCGGGAATGCAGGATCCTCGCCTTCGAGTGTGACGATCGTGCCGAGTGCACGCAGTTCCTCCTCCGTCAGCAGCTCATCGCGGGCCTGATCGCTGGAGGCAAACACAGATTCCAGCTCGCCGAGCCGACCCCGCCCGTGTCTGGCGCGATCCTCCACCGGTCTGACTTTCGGATTTCCGCCACCTCGACGGTGAAAGTCCTCGTTTGCTACACGATCGACGACAAGGAAGTGACTGAGATGATCGCGCCCGTCAGCCAATGCTAGCCGACTTCCTCGCACTCAAAGCCAGGCGAAGCTCTTCGACGCTGACCTGCGTACTACCCTCCAAAATAACGCTTTTCGCTGCCGATTCCGCCGCCCGCACCAGATCAGCGTGGGAAAGTCCCTCAATGTCAGCAGCGAGCGAGGTCCACCGGATTCCCTTGGCGAGGGACCCCAGCCGTGCCCGCATGACGGCAGCACCCTGTTTGGCATCGGGCAGTGCGTAGTCGAGGACCATGTCGAACCGGCGGAATAGTGCCCGATCCAGGATCGACCGGTGGTTGGTGGCCGCGATGATAATGCTCTCGCTGCTGCTGTTCTCCAGAAATACCAAGAAGGAGTTGAGGATTCGTCGTGCTTCACCGACGTCATTTCCCGCGCGGTCACCGCCGAGCGCGTCGAACTCATCGAACAGGTAGACCCCACGCTGCGCTTCCGCGGCATCAAAGATGATCCGAAGCTTGCTGGCCGTCTCACCCATGAACTTGCTCAGCAAGGAGTCCAGGCGGATGGTGAACAGCGGTAAGGACAGCTCATGCGCCAGGACAGCTGCGGTCATGGTTTTGCCGGTACCCGGCGGGCCTTCGAACAAGAGCCGATGGGCTGGGTCGAACCCGTGATCCATCAGGCTCTTGCGTTGCCGCTGCTCGGTCAGAATTCGACGCACACGCGCGTCCAACTCGTCCTGCAGCACCAAGTCCTTCAACGTGACGGTCGGATGCGAGGCGAGCACCAACTCGGAGAGATCCCCGCGAGGCTGGGCGATCGAGACAACCTTGCCTGCACGACCTGTGCGCGACTGCTCGACCGCAGATTTGAGGTCGGCGGCCAGCTTGTGGTGGCCCTGACGTGCAGCCTGGGCAGCAACTTGCAACGCGACCGAATAAAAGGCCTCGTCATCGCCGCTCCCGTGGGTGCGCACCAGCGCCTTGAAGTGCTCGCCCGAGCCCGCCATGATTCACCCCCTCACCGTCCATTTCCCTGAGTGTAAAGCCGAGGACTGTCAGAAATTCGGCAATCTCGAGTGCCACCGAGCGTCGCATTGTCGGTCAACAGGTGCATACTTCCCCCTCGCGCCATCAGTCGAGCGGAGAAACCAGCACTCTCCACCATGCCTGACGGCCGAGTCAGTAAGTTGTTGCCTACACGTTGCGAGAAGGGGGTGGCTCACCGGTGAAGGACGGCCGCTGGGTCACGATCGCCGACTCCCAGTTCACCCACGAAAAGCAGGGTCTGGAAGCGGTCAAGCAGGCCCTGCCCGACGCTCCCCCGTTTCGGGCCTGGGCAAACTTCGAGTTCCGCGATAATCGCGGCCGCTGGCATGAGGTCGACTTGCTGGTTTTGGCCCGCGACACGCTCTACCTCGTCGAGCTCAAGCACTACCGCGGCATCCTGCGCGGCAACGACCACGTGTGGATGCGTGACGGCCACCGGGCCGAGGATTCCCCGCTGCTCCTTGCCCGACGCAAAGCCCAATATTTCTCGTCACTGCTCAAGGACACCCTGCGCCAGAAGACCGGTCAGGCCCCCAAAGGTGCGGTCCCCTGGGTGCAGGAACTGGTGTTCCTGCACCACCCCGAGTTCGTCTGCGATCTGCCGCAAAGCTCGAAGATCAATCTCTACGGGCTCGATGGACACAGCAAGATCAGCGGACTCCCGGGCATCTCCGAGCGCTTGCTCGCCCCGGCCAGCCATACGCCGGTGTCTGAAGAAGGCAGCCTGCTGATCGCCGATCTGATGAAGGCGATCGGCCTGGCCCCGCGCCGCCAACGCGAGGTCGGTTCCTGGATCATCGACGATCAGCCGCTGGCTGACGGCGACGGCTGGCAGGACTGGCCGGCGTTTCACCACGTCAACACCGAAGACCACGTCCGCATCCGGTTCTACACCACCGGTCAGGGCTCGACGAAGGCCGACGATCACGCCCGCAAGCAGGCCGTTACCCACGAGTTCAACCTGCTGTCGCGGCTCACCTACGACGGGTTGCAGGCCCCGAAGGATCTGGTCAACGAACCCGAGCTGGGCATCGGCCTGGTGTTCCCACAACCCAAGGCCGACACTCCTCTGGATTTGTGGCTGGCCGACCACCAGGACACCTTGACGCTGGATCAGCAGCTCGAGCTGATCTCCGACATCGCCGACATCGTGCACTACGCACACCGCAATCGAGTGGTGCATCGCAGCCTCAACCCCCGCTCGGTCGCGATCCGCGAGCGCGGCACCCATCTGCTGCCGCAAGTCACCGATTGGGACAGCGCCGGGGTGCTGCCAGCCAACCCGGACACCGCGGTGAGTCGGCTCTCCTCGGGGTCGCTCAGCCTGATGGCCGCCACTCCGAGTGACACCGCCCGGCTGTTCGCCGCCCCGGAAGGCCCCCGCCCGACCGACCCGGCCCGCATCGATGTCTTCGGCTTGGGCGCGCTGGCGTTCTTCATCCTGACCGGCGGCACCGCACCGGCCACCGAGCGCGGTGAGCTGATGGATCGGCTACGCCGGGACCGCGGGCTCGACCTGGCCGCCGAGATGCCCCAGGTCCGCTCGTCGCTGCGGCAGTTTGTCCTGGACGCCACCGATCCCAGCCCGGCCGAACGCACCGAAACTGTCGCCGAGTTCGTGGAACAACTCTCGGGCATCCGAAAGGACCTGTCGGAGAAGACAACCGGCACTGACCCGCTGGAGGCCAGCCCGGGCACCGTTTTGGCCGGGGGCCGTTTCGTCTACAAGCGACGGCTGGGTGCGGGGTCGACGGCCGAGGGCATCCTGGTCGAGGACCACCAGGTCGGCGGCGCGGAGCGGGTGTTGAAGGTCGCCAAGGACGCGGACGCCGCCGAGCGGCTGCACGCCGAGGCGCAGATCCTCGGCCAGTTCGACAACGACGATCGCATCGTCACGCTGCACGGGGTCGAGACTGTGGGCGGGCGCACCGCATTGCTGCTGCGCTATGCCGGACGCACCACGCTGGCCGAGGAACTCAACAATCGCGGCCGGCTATCCATCGACGTCCTGGAACGCTGGGGCACCGATCTGCTGACGGCGCTGGTTGCCCTGGAACGCCACGGCGTCACCAACCGCGACATCAAGCCAGCGAACCTTGGTGTGTACCAAACGAGTTCACGGGCCGAGTCGCATCTGATCATGTTCGACTTCTCGATGGCCGGGGTGGACGCTCGCAATATCGAGGCCGGCACCCCGCCCTACCTCGACCCGTTCCTGGGCACCGGTGCTCGCCGCCAGTACGACACCGCCGCCGAGCGGTACGGCGCGGCGGTGGTGCTGTTCGAGATGGCCACCGGCGCCACCCCGCAGTACGGCCCGGACCCGAGCGCCAACCCGGCCACCATCAACGATGATGTCACGGTGGACCCGACGCTGTTCGAGCCCACCCTGGCGGCGGCGATGGTCGCGTTCTTCGCCGCGGCACTGTCCCGCGATACCGCGCGCCGCCCGGACACCGCGGAGGACATGCTGCGCGCGTGGCGACGCATTTTCGAGGTTGCCGACGTCGACGTCACTGCGCAAGCCGGCGACGCCGCCGCCGAAAAGGCAGACGCAGCAACCGCACTCACCGCGGCGGGGCTAAGCCCGCGTGCGCTCTCGGCGTTGCAGCCGGTGCAGGTGACCACGGTCGGCGAGCTGCTGGCGCTGGACCCCACCGCGCTGAACCGGCTGGTAACCCGCGAGGCGAAGGACACGGCCAACGAGATCAAGACCCGCTATCGCGCTTGGACGAAACGGCTGGGCAAGCAGTCGCCATCGGCCAAGAGCGATCTGATGGGCCTCGACGACACGATCGCGTTGTTGATGTCGGCCGTGTCTGGTCAACGCTCCTCCACCCGCAAGGAGGCAGCGGCACTGATCCTCGGAGTCCATCCCGGATTGGACGCATTCGCCAGCAGCACCGAACTGGCCGAGAAGCTGGGCAAGGCGCCCCAGCGAGGGCCACAGTTACTCAAGGAGCTGCAGCAGGATTGGGGTGAACACGCCGACACCCGCGAGCGGCTCGACGACATCACCGACATCGCACGACGGGTGATTGCTGACTTCGGCGGGGTGGCCTCGATCGGCACGCTGACGGCCGAGATTCGGGCACAGCTGCCACAGGTTGGCCTCGGTCCTGCCGACGCCGTTGCACGTGAGCGTGCCGACCGAGCGGCCGGTGGGCTGCTGCGGGTGGCGCTGGATCGGCTCAGCGAGCATGAGGCCGCCTCCGGCGACAAGGAGTTCGTGCGGCGGCGCCACGGCCGCCGGCTTTCGCTGCTCGCCAATGACGAAATGCTGCTTAGCGCAGCCGAATCAGCGGCCAAGAGGGCCGATGAGCTGGTGTCGGCTGACCGCAACGCCGTCATCCCCGCGCATAGTGCCGCCCGGGAATTGCGGGCAGCGTTTGCAGATGGCTACAACGCGGTCAGCGACCGCGCGGTGACGGTCGCGACACCGGGTGATGTGCGGTTGGTACGGCTGGCCGCGGCGATTTCCAAGCATGCCGGGGTGTCGGGCCGCGGGGAGCTGCACAATCACGACATGTCACCAGCGGCGGCAGTGCAGGTGGCGTTGACCGGGCTGGCGCAAAGCGAGTCCCTGTCGGCGTCCCAGATCCGCAGCCGGGTCACCGCACGGTTCCCCGAGCTGGGCCGGGTGCCGTTGCGCCCGCATCTGGACAAGATTCTCGACCAGACCACCCTAAATCTGAGGTGGGACAACGAGAGCGAAACCTTCTGCTTTCCGGACGCCGAGCCGGCCAGCGCGACCACGATGCACACCCGTAAACCCACCAAGGTCCCCGTGGCTGCGACAGCATCATTGGATGCGGCTGAGCAGGCAACAAGCACCCTGACGGTGCTGCGCCGTTCGGTGGATGAGTGCGGGTTTGTGGCGGTCGGCGTGCCAATCCCGCCGGATCGTCCCGGTGAGCATGAGCGGGTGGCCCAGCTGCTCGCCGAAACCCACGGTGGCCAAGTGGTGGACGTGACGACGCGGCTCATGGCGGCGATGCGAGATCTCGCGGCGCAGCAAGGAGTTTCGTGGGATCTGATCCGTGGAGCCGACGCGGCCAAGTCAGGCAGCCGGGATGCCCGCGGGTTGCGCGCAGTGATCGACCGGGTGGTGCCGCAGTTGTGGGCCGAGTTGCAGTCGGCGGTGTTCGACGGTGACGGCAGCAGCAGTCCGCTGATTCTCACCGAGATTTCCCCGCTGGCGCGGTACGGCCATCTGGAAGTGTTGGCGAAGCTGTCCGACCTGTCGGCGCCGCGGCGCCGGCCGGTGTGGGTGGTGCTGCCGCAGCTGCGCGGTCAAGTCGGGGCGTTGGTGGACCGCAAGCCGATCCAGCTGGGTTCACCGGGTGGGCAATTCGTGGTGTGGCGGGAGGCGCCGGATGCGGTGCCCGCCGGGGGCGATAAAGGGGTGCAGTAAATGAACTGGGCGGCATCAGGTTTGGTAGCGGCATTACGCCGGCAGGTGCTCGACTTGGAGGGTGATCTGCGGGCGCGGGTCGACGGCGACGATCACGACGCGCGCCAGCCCGACGTGTTTGAGGCGTGGAAGGCAGACTATGACGCCGCGTTCGCCGCGCAGCGCACCGCGTCGGCGTGGCAGCAGTGGCGCAACGACCGGGTGACCCAGGCCGCGGTGGCGTGGGTGCTGCTGACGGTGTTCGCCCGCTACTGCGAGGACAACGCCCTGGTCAGCCCGCGCTGGATCAGCGGGGCCGACGCCGACCAGCGCGCCCAGGCACTTGATGCACGGCGGAGCTACTTCCAGGCCCAGCCAGAGCACACCGACCGCGAATGGCTCGGCCAGATCATCGAGCACTTCGGCATGTTCCCGGCGACCGCCGGACTGGTGGACACTTTCTCCCCGCTGCATCTGGTCGCGCCGTCAGGTGACGCGGCCCGCGCGCTGCTGGAGTTCTGGTGGCAGCAAGGCGACGACGGCCAGTCTGTCTACTCATTCGCCGGGGTGGATACCCGTTTCCTCGGTGACGTGTATCAGGACCTCTCCGAGCATGCGAAGAAGACCTACGCTCTGCTGCAAACCCCGGAGTTCGTCGAGGAGTTCATCCTCGACCAAACAATGGAGCCGGCACTCGAAGATCGGCCGCTGGAGGGCTTCACGGTCATCGACCCGACCTGTGGCTCAGGGCATTTCCTGCTGGGCGCGTTCCACCGCCTGCACGAACGGTGGCAACGCGAGGCCCCCGCACTCGGTGCCCGCGAGCTCGTAGAGAAAGCCCTCGACGGGGTGTACGGAGTCGACATCAACCCATTTGCGGTGGCGATCGCACGCTTCCGGCTGCTGGTCGCCGCGCTTCATGCCGCCGACGATCACAGCATCGAGCAGAAGATCCGTTACCAACCGCATCTGGCCGCCGGCGACAGCCTGCTGTGGGGAGCGAATCAGCAATTGCTGCCCGAAGATCTATTGGCTGGGCCTGCAGTTCGTGCGGACACCACCGAGGACGCCGACGCGCTCAAAGAAATTCTGCAACGCGAGCACGATGTGGTGGTTGGTAATCCGCCCTACATCATGGTGAAGGACACGGCACTTAATGCGATGTACCGGCAGCTATACAAGACGCCACATAGAAAGTACGCGCTCACAGTTCCCTTCATGGAACTCTTCTTCCGTCTGGCACATCGTTCGGCAGGAACGCGACCTGCTGGATGGGTCGGTCAGATCACGTCAAACTCCTTTATGAAGCGGGAGTTTGGGTCGAAGCTCATTGAGGAGTTCCTGCCCACAGTCGACGTGCGGGAGATTATCGATACGTCAGGCGCCTACATTCCGGGACATGGAACGCCAACAGCAATCATTGTTGGTAGAAACCAGCGTCCCTCGAGCAGAAGTATCCGATCCGTGCTAGGGATCCGCGGTGAGCCTGACCGACCACCGGAACCAGCAAAGGGAGTCGTTTGGTCAACGATTACCCAGCATGTTAGTCAAGCTGGATATGAAGACGACTACATCAGCGTGGCAGACCTCCACCGCGACGAATTTCGCACCCACCCGTGGAGCCTAAATGGCGGTGGAGCGGTACATCTCGCGAAAATGATCGACGATAATTCATCGGGACAACTCACGTCGAAGGTCAAATCGATTGGGTTTGTGGCTATTACCGGCGATGATGATGTGTTTGTTGCAGGGCACCGTGTACCGGAGGCTTGGCGCCGACATTCGCTGCCGATCCGTCGATTTGTTGAAGGCGAGAGTGTCCGGAACTTTGCCATTTCGAAGGGTCCTCTAGCTGCGTACCCCTATGTAGGCAGCCGGCCCATCCAGTCGGAGGAGGCTGAACACGTCTTCTGGCCATGGCGGACGCAGTTGCGGGCCGGACTCGCGTTTGGCAAGACACGGTTCGAGAAGAAGCAAGAGTGGTGGGAGTACATCCTGCCAAACTTTGTCCGGCTCAACGCCGATCGCCTCATCGCCTTCGCGTTCGTCTCCACCCACAATCACTTCGTGCTGGATCGCGGCGGGAAGGTTTTCACGCGCACAGCTCCGGTGATCAAGCTGCCGGAGGGTGCTTCGGACGAGGATCATTTGCGGCTGCTGGGGGTGCTGAACTCGTCGGTGGCGTGCTTCTGGCTCAAACAGAACAGCCATGATAAGGGCAACGGCGGTTATGGTGGCGGGATCGCGTCAGAAGACTGGGAGCGGTTCTACGAGTACACCGGGACAACCCTCAAAGACTTCCCTCTACCTGCCACCACATCCGTTGAGCGTGCGCAACTTATCGATCAGCTGGCACAGGATCTTCACCACCACTCTCCAGCCGAGGTCGCGCACCGGCAGATTCCCACCACCGCGGCGCTCGACGCGGCGCTCACAGAATCAGACCGACTGCGCGGTTTGATGATCGCTCACCAGGAAGAACTGGACTGGGACTACTACCGCATCTACGGCCTCGTCGATGATGATCTGACCTTTGCAGGTGATCCGCCGGAAATTGCGCTGGGTCAGCGGGTTTTCGAAATCGCGCTGGCTCGTCGGATGAAGAAGGAGGGCGAGGAAACCGCGTGGTTTCACCGGCACGGCTCGACAGCCACCACCGAGATCCCCGACCATCTGCCCGCCGACTACCGCGACCTGTTGCAGCGTCGCCTCGACGCCATCGAATCCAATCCCCACATCCGGTTGTTGGAAAAGCCGGAATACAAGCGGCGCTGGGCATCCGAACCTTGGGATAAACAGGTCGATGCCGCGTTGCGGAGCTGGCTGCTAGACCGGGTCGAGGACCGCCTGCTGTGGTTTGACCGGGAGGGTCGGCCGACCGCACGGTCGGTGGCGCAACTCGCCGACGTGCTCGACCGAAATGGGGAGTTCCGCGGAGTGCTGCGGCTGTGGGCCGGGGACCCGAATGCGGCCACCGGTGCGGCTTTGGCGAAACTGCTTGCCGACGAATCTGTTCCGTTCCTGGCCGCCTACCGGTACAAGCCCTCCGGTTTGGACAAGCGGACCGCGTGGGAGGAAACCTGGACGCTGCAGCGTCGCGAGGACGCCGGGGAGAAGCTGGCCAGCCCAATCCCGGTGCCGCCGAAGTATAAGCCCGCCGACTTCGCCAAGGGCGCATACTGGTCGCATCGCGGCAAGCTGGATGTCCCCAAAGAACGGTTCATCTGCTATCCGAACGCCGGGCGTGACACTGATGCCACCGAACTGCTGGGCTGGGCCGGCTGGGATCACGCCGACCAGGCGCTCGCCCTGGCCTCGCTGATCGCTCAGCGCATCGACGAGGGGTGGGACACTCCCAAGCTGGTGCCGCTGCTCGCCGGTCTGCATGAGTTGGCGCCGTGGGTTCGGCAGTGGCACAACCAGATCGACCCCGAATACGGCGAGTCCGTCGCGGACACCATCAACGATGAACTCACCGCCCGGCTGAGTGAACACCACCTCACCGTGACCGACCTGACCAGCTGGCGGCCCGAACCCGCCCGCCGCGGCCAAAGGACGAAATCCTCATGACAGTGCTTCTGCGTGATGTCATCAACATTCCCGAACGGGTCGGTAGCGATGACTACGTGTTGCGGCTGACCGACAGCACCGACGATGACGCCCACATCGCCGCGACGCTGGACGAGTACGTGCTCACCGAGTCGCTGCGGGAGAACTTTGCCGCCGCACTCGATCTTGTCGCCGATGCGCTCAGCAAGAACACGTCCCGCGCGGCGTATCTCACCGGGTCGTTCGGTTCCGGTAAAAGCCATTTCATGGCCGTGCTCTATGCACTGCTCGGCAACCACTCGGCCGTGCGGGTGCCGAAGTTTCAGGACCTCACTGGCCATTACGACGGCGCACTGGCCGGCAGGAAGCTGCTGCGGCTCACCTACCACCTGCTGGGCGCGAAGACCCTGGAGCAGGCAGTGCTGCGCGGCTACGTCGAGCAGATCACCCGGCTGCATCCCGACGCCCCGCTGCCTGCCGTACATGTCTCCGACAAGCTGCTCGGCGATGCGGAGAACCTGCGCGAGCGGATGGGCGATGAGGAGTTCCTGGCCGGCCTCGGGGACGGCGAAAGTGGCGGCGACGGCTGGGGCGGGTTGCTCGGCGCGGCCTGGGATCTGCCCCGCTACCTGGCTGCGCTCAAGGCCGGCCCGGAGGACTCCGAGCGCCGCGAACTGGTCTCCGCGTTGGTCAACGGGTACTTCGGATCGTTCACCGAAACCGCCGACTACGTTGATCTGGACCGCGGGCTGGTGGTCATCTCCGAGCATGCCAAGGCCCTCGGCTACGACGGGGTGGTGCTGTTCCTCGACGAGCTGGTGCTGTGGCTGGCGTTCTCGGTGCGCGACACCGAGTTCTTCGCCCGCGAATCACAAAAGATCACCAAACTCGTCGAATCCTCGGGGCGCCAACGCTCCATCCCGCTGGTGTCGATTATTTCCCGGCAGATGGATCTGCGGAAGTGGTTCGCCGATGCAGGGGCGTCGGGTGCCGAGCAGGAAGCCCTGGACCGGGCCTTCCAGTACCAGCAAGGCCGGTTCCGGGAGATCGAACTCGGTGACGACAACCTGGCCGAGGTCGCCAAGGCGCGGCTACTCAAACCCAAAGACGAAGCCGCCCAAGTCGTTCTGGACCAGGCGTTCGCCGATCTGACCCGGCGACCCGAGGTGTGGGATGTGCTGCGCGACAGCCTCAACACCGACGAAAAGCATCGCGGTGCCTCGGAAGCCGAGTTCCGACTGACCTACCCGTTCTCCCCGGTGCTGGTGTCCACCCTGCGTCACCTGTCCTCGGTGATGCAGCGGGAACGCACCGCTCTCAAGGTGATGCAACGCATGCTGGTCGATCGCCGCGACACCCTCACCGTCGACGACCTGATTCCGGTCGGTGATTCCTTCGATTACATCGTCGAGGGCAGCGAACCCATCGACAACCATGCCGGGGCCATGTTCAAGGCCGCCCACGAGCTCTACGGCAATCGGCTGCTGCCGTTGCTGCTGGAAAAGCATTCGGTCAGCAAGGAACAGCTGAATACCGACCCGGATTCGGTGCCCGGTGGTTTCCGCGGCCAGGAGCGGATCGCAAAGACCCTACTGCTGTCCGCGATCGCGCCGAATGTCCCGGCCTTACGGGATATCACCGCGCCCCGGCTGTCCGCACTGAACCACGGATCGATCAAGGCCCGGGTCGCCGGTGGTGAATCCCGAGTCGTCCTCGGAGTAGTGCGCGAGTGGGCACAAAAGGACGTGCCAGAGATCAGCCTCTCCGACGGCGCTAACCCGGTGATCCGCGTTCAGCTCGCCGAGGTCGACTACCAGTCGATCTTGGATCGAGTTCGAGGCGAAGACAATTCGGGCCGACGCCGGGTGCTGCTACGCAAACTGGTTCACAAGGCGCTCGGCGTCACCACCGCCCAGGACGATCTCGGCGGGGCCGCGACCCGCACCGTCATCTGGCGTGGGTCACGGCGTGAAGTCGACATCGTGTTCGGCAATGTGCGTGACGCCAGTTCGCTGCCCGAGCAGTCGTTCGACAACCGGCCCGGCACCTGGCGATTCGTCGTCGACTATCCCTTCGACGAGGACGGCTACACCAGCGCAGATGACATCGGCCGCATCGACCGGCTGCTGACCAGCGGAGACCGCCACGCGGTGGTGTGGTTGCCCAGGTTCTTCTCCGAATCGGCGATGGAAGACCTAGCGCTGCTGGTGAAGCTGGACTGGTTGTTCACCGGCAGCGGGGACCGCTGGACCGAGAACTCCGATCACCTGTCGGCCACCGACCGGGCCCAGGCACTGGGGATTCTGCAGAACATGTTCAGCGGAACCCTGACCAGCTTCGGAAACCTGCTCAAACAGGCCTACGGGATTGAGCCGGCCGACCCGAAACGGATCACCGCCGAATCCCAACAGTTCGAGGTGCTGACCTCGCTGAGCCGTGACTTCGACCCGCAGATGCCGCCCGCCACCGGTCTGGAAGACGCCTTCCTCAAGATCGTCGACCAGGCGTTCGCCGCCACCTACCCGAATCATCCTCAGTTCGATCCGGCGGCCGAGGAAGTCACCACCCGCAACTTCGAAACCGTCCGTGACTATGTGGAGCAGGCCGCCAGCCACCGCGACGGCCGCATCCCCACCAACCCGGGCAACGACCGCAAGGTGGCCCGCCGGGTTGCAGGGCCGTTGCGGGTCGGCAAGGCCACAGAGGACCATTACCTGTTCGCCGAGGATTCGTTCGCCTACTGGGCCGGTGAGTTGGACCGGGCCGCCGTGAACGCCGATCCGGTCACCGTCGGCGCGTTGCAGCAGCACATCGACGGCCTGTCCCCCGCCTGGGGGTTGCGGCCTGAAGCCCGTGATCTGGTGCTATCCGCCTGGGCGCTGCTGCGTAAGCGGGCCTGGTTCGAAGCCGGAAGTGCCATCACCGCACCGGCATTGGGGCGGATGCGGCCCAACATCGAGTTGCGGGCCGAGGAGCTGCCCGATCAAGAATCCTGGGATGACGCCCGCGCCAACGCCGCCAAGTTGTTCGGCTACACCATGCCCCGCACCTACCTGACCGGGGCCAACGTCGCCGACTTCGCCGCCCAGGTGCGGGCCAAGGCCAACGAATCGCTCAGCGAGCTGGGGTATCTGATCGAAGAGCTCGGCAATGCCCATCATCGACTCGAGTTCGGGGCCGGCGCCAATGACCGGTTGGCCGCCGCTCAGGCGCTTCAGAGCTTCGTCGAAAACCTGTATGGCACGGCGAGCAATGTCGCCGTCATCACTGCGATGGCCTCCGTCGAGTTGCCCGTCGCGTTGGAGACCGCCGGCCAGACCGCCGGCGACGCCGCCCGCGACACCCGCGCGCTGCGGAACTTCAAATGGAAGCTGCTGGAGAAACTGAAAGCCGGCACCGACCGCGCCGGTGAGGCCGGCGATCACGCCCGTTCCATCTGGAAGGCGCTGCAGGACGCGGTCTCGATTCCGGGCCGCTCGCTCGGTGATGAACTGGCCGGCGGTGAGAACAAACTCGTCACCTGGGTGGTCGAGGATGAACCGCCCGTGCAGCCCCCGCCGCCACCTCCGCCCCCGGGCCCTCGGCCGTCAGGTGAGGTGGTGCTGCGCGCAGCGAGCGACCTCTCGTCGTTGCAGACCGCACTCACCTCGGCACTCGACGACGGCAAGAAAGTCCATGTGCATTGGTGGGTGGAATGACCACCCTGACCGCCACCGAACCCATCATCCGGGCCCGGTTGAAGAAGGCCAGCGCCAAGCAGTACCGGCACGGGGTGCTCGGACTGCGCGCCAAACCGGTGTGGAACGGCGACGGTTTCGAGTACGACGGCGCCCCGGTGACGGTGGTGGCCTGCCCGTCGGTGCTGTCGATCTGGGAGGCAATCGACGCCCGCGACGCCAAAGGCTGGACGGTGGTGCTCACCAACGTCGACGACGACGATCTCGGTGACACCGTGCTGGCGCACCTGATCGACGGCCGGCTCATCACCCCCGATCCGTGGGATGCGTTGCGCAGCAACTTTTCCGCATCGACGATCGAACCGGCGCTGTACCGGTCGACCAATGATCGCGCCGTGGCCAACGGCCTGCTCAGTGTGCTCTCGGCCGACGCCTACACCCCGGCACCCGGTGGCGTGCTCACCCGGGATCACACGATGCGTGCGCTGGCCCGCGATGCGTTGGAAATCGTCAAGGGCCCCGACGTCGAGGTCGATGCCCTGGCGATCCTGGAATGGAGCCGCTCACCGGCAGCGCCCGCCCACCTGGTGGACCTGCAGGCCCGCGGCGGTGCCGAACTCGCCGCAGCCGTGAGTGCTTGGCTGACCGATAAGAGCGGGCAGCTGAAGAAGCCACTCGCGGCGCTGTTGAAATCCGATCGCATCACCGATCTAGTTCCGCTCGGTGTGGTGGCGGGGTTGTTCTGCCCGGACGACGGTTCCGGCGATGCCGTCGCACTCGGTGTGTTTCTTGGGCGCTACGGGCTGACCGGCCTGAAAACCGAGGACCTGCACGCCTGGTACACCAGCGCCCGCGGGCTGCTGACCACCGCGCTGGAAGCAGCTCATCAGCACGCGGTGCTGCAGACCGCCGCCGGCATCGTCAACGAACTGGGAATCGGTGCTGCCGCATCGGCTTCCGACCTGCTGCCACATGGGCTGGAAGCTCGGGTCAACCTGCTGGCTGATGCCCTCACCGCCGCGCTGCCACACCCACTGCCCGCCGACCTCGACGGCGCCCTGGTCGCCGCTTCGGCGCTGCAGGTTGTCGAAACCCGTTGGGCCGAGGCCGGACAGCACTTCCTGGCCGCCAGTTCCCCTACCGTCGCCGCGTTCTCCGGCGCGGTCCGACTGGCGCGCTGGCTTGCCCAGCCGGCGGCCCCAGCCGGCGGACTCACCGAGGTGGCCGCGCGGTATGTCCGTACCGACTCCTGGGTGGACACCGCGCTCATCAAGGCCCGCCGCGGCGCTGAAAGCCCGGTCCCCGCCGCCGCGTTGCGCGCCCTGATCGACCTCGTGGTGGCGCGTCGCGCGCGCCACGACCGACTGTTCGCCGCGGCATTGGCCGACTCACCCAAGCCTGCGCTACAGACCATCGAGAACGTGCTGCGCGAGCTCGTCGTACCGGTGGCCCGAAAGGTGCCCACCCTGTTACTGGTGGTCGATGCCCTCTCGTTGGCGGCCGCCAACGACCTGGTCACCGCGATCCAACAAAACGGCTGGACCGAGATGTCCGCCGGCGCCGCCGACCGGGCCTGGGCGCTGGCGGTGCTGCCCACCCTCACCCAACGCAGCCGCTGCTCACTGCTGTGCGGGGAGCTGCGCGAAGGCGCCGACACCGTCGAACGGTCCGGCTTCCTCGCACTGATCCGCGACGCCGGGCTGCAAGCCACCGGCGGCACGTCCGACCCCATCTTCCACAAGATGGCTCTCGACGCCATCCCCAGCGGAGCCAGCCTGGCCACCGACGTCAGCAACGCCATCGCCGACACCACCCGGCAGCCGCTGGTGGCCGCCGTCCTCAACTACGTTGACGACACCCTGCACCACACCGATCCCGGTGGCACCGACTGGAACCTGACCACCATCACCCATCTGCGGGCACTGCTGCATGCCGCAAAGAACGCCGGCCGCGCGGTCATCATCACCTCCGACCACGGCCACGTTGTCGAATACGGCGGCAGCGCCAAGGTCAGCCGCGCCAACACCTACGGTCAACGCGCCCACGGGGATTTCGCCAACGTCGACCCCGACCGCGAGGTGGTGGTCGAGGGACCGCGGGTGCTCACCGACGACCACCGGGTGGTGCTGGCCGTCGACGAAACCATCCGCTACGGCGCCCGCAACGCCGGGTACCACGGCGGTGGGCTACCGGCCGAAGCGCTGGTCCCGGTGTTGGCGTTCCTGCCTGGGCAGCTGCCCGACTGGGCAGTCCCGGTGGCCGCAGCCGAACCGTCCTGGTGGTATCGCTCTGCATCTTCTCCCTCGGAGCCTCTGCCCAGAACCCAGCGGAAGAAGGCCGAGACGGAACTCACCTTGTTCACCCAGGAGAGCACCGAAGAGTTAAGCCCACTGCCGGAGAAGGTGATTCGCAGCAAGGTGTTCGAGGCTCAGCTGCGGTTGGCCGGCCGGATTGTCGTCAAGGCTCCGCAGATCAAGAACCTGCTGCAGGCCCTGCTGGCTGCCGGCGCGTGCGAGATCACCCTCGCCCAGGCCGCGACCGCGCTCGGGGTCGCCACCGCCAGCGTCAACGGTGCGCTGATGCAGACCAAGCGGGTACTCGACGTCGAGGGCTACGAGGTGCTGCGGGTCGGCGGAGGCGTCACCGGCCTTGATGTGGCCGCACTCAAGGAACAGTTCGGGGTGTCCGAGTGAGCAGCCAAGTGTCGGCGCGGCGGCGCCGCGAAATCCTCGACGCGCTGCGGCGCGGTACCGTCCCGTCCAACGGACTGGATCAACTGGCGGTCGGGCTGGGTCGCTTCGAGGCCGAACTGGACGCCGAGCTCGATGTCGTCGCCGCCGGCAGCGCGGTATTCAAAGCCGTTCGCGGTGAATATGGTTCGGGTAAAACCTTTTTCGCCCGATGGCTAGCCGACCGCGCAATGAAGAAGGGCTTCGCGGTCGCCGAAGTTCAGATCAACGAGATCGACACCCCGCTGCACAAGCTGGAGACGGTGTACCGGCGCAGCATTGAATCGCTGCGCACCGCCTCGATTCAGCCCAGTGCGCTGCGCCCGATCCTGGACGCCTGGCTGTTTACCATCGAAGACGACGCCGCTCAGCAAGGCGTGGATGTCGATGTGCTGTTGGAGCGGCGGCTGGCCGAAGTCGCCGCCCGCGCACCGGTGTTCCCACTGGCGATCCGCGCCTACCGCCGGTTCGTCGCCGACGGTGACCACGACGGTGCCGACGCGCTGGTGGCCTGGCTGGGTGGGCAGCCGCACGTGGCGGCCGCGGTCAAACGCCGGGCCGGGATCAAGGGCGACCTCGACCACTATCTGGCGCTCGGCTTTCTGCGCGGCCTGCTGGCGATACTTGCCGACGCCGGCAACCCGGGCCTGCTGCTAGTACTCGACGAGGTGGAAACCCTGCAACGAGTCCGCAGCGACGCCCGCGCCAAAGCTCTGAATGCGCTGCGCCAGTTGATCGACGAGGTGCACGACGGCCATTTCCCCGGCCTGTACCTGCTGATCACCGGAACGCCGGCCTTCTTCGAAGGACGACAAGGTATTCCGCTGCTGCCGCCGCTGGCCGACCGGCTCCACACCGAGTTCGCCAAGGATCCCAAGTTCGACAATCCGCGGGCCCCCCAGTTGCGGCTGACCGGGTTCGATCAGGCCCGGTTGGTGGAGCTGGGCACAAGGGTCCGCGACCTGTATGTCGGCGGCGTGCCAGACCCCGACCGGGTGCGTGCCGCCGCCGACGATGGGTTCCTCGAACGATTCGCCGCCGCGGTGGCCGGGGAGCTGGGCGGCAGGGTCGGTATCGCGCCGCGACTGTTTCTGCGCAAACTGGTCGATGTGCTCGACAAGATCGAGCAGTTCCCTGACTTCGACCCGTACACCGACTACGAGGTGAAGATCGGGGCTACCGAGCTTTCCGACGCCGAACGCGCCGCCCTGACCGCCGACGACGTGCCCCTCGACCTGTAATGGACGCCTTCGACCGGCTGCATCCGGGGGTGCAGTACCACCTGGCGAATACGTTGCGGTGGAGCGGTCTTCGGCCCACCCAGGCCGCCGCGGTCGGGCCGATCCTGTCCGGCAGCGATATCGTGGTGTTGGCGCCGACCGCCGGCGGCAAGACCGAGGCGGCGATGTTCCCGGTGCTGTCCCGGATGGCCGGCGAGGATTGGCAGGGCGTGTCGGTGCTCTACGTGTGCCCGCTGCGCGCGCTGCTGAACAATCTGCAACCCCGCCTCGACGGCTACTGCCAATGGCTCGGGCGCACCGCCGCGGTGTGGCACGGCGATGTGGGCAAGGCTGCGCGGCAACGCATTCTGGCGCAGCGGCCCGATGTCCTGCTGACCACGCCCGAATCGCTGGAATCCATGCTGGTGTCCACCAAGGTGGACCCTGCCGTGTTGTTCTCCGGTTTGCAGGCGGTGGTGGTCGACGAGATCCACGCCTTCGCCGGAGACGACCGTGGCTGGCATCTGCTGGCCGTGTTGGAACGGTTGTCGCGCATCGCTGGCCGCGAGTTGCAGCGGATCGGACTGTCAGCCACCGTCGGCAACCCCGATGAGTTGCTGGCGTGGCTGCAGGGTAGCTTTCATTCCCGAGATTCCGCGGTGGTGGCTCCTGCCGTCGACTCCCCTGCCGTCCCCGAGATCACGGTGGACTACGTCGGCTCGATTACCAACGCCGCCACCGTCATTGCGTCTCTTCATGTAGGAGAAAAGCGGCTGGTGTTCGTCGACAGCCGCCGTCAAGCCGAAGAACTCGGCGCGGCGCTGCGCGAACGTGGCATCGAAACCTACCTGTCTCACTCCTCGCTGTCGGCGGCCGAACGTCGGCGCTCGGAAGCCGCGTTCGCCGAGTCCCGCGACACCGTCATCGTCGCGACCTCGACCTTGGAACTTGGCATCGACGTCGGCGACCTCGACCGCGTCATCCAGATCGGATCAACCCGCACCGTCGCGTCGTTCCTGCAACGACTGGGCCGCACTGGGCGACGTGTGGGTTCGACACGCAACTGCTTGTTCCTGTGCATCGAGGACGACAGTGTGTTGTTGGCGGCCGGCATGCTCAAACGGTGGTCCGACGGCTGGGTCGAACCGATCATTACCCCTCCGCATCCGCGGCATATCGCCGCGCAACAGTTGATGGCGCTGTGTTTGCAGCAGCATCGGATCAGCGCCGCGGAATGGTCGCAGTGGTGGGGCGACCTGCCGGTGTTCGATGACAGCACCCCGGAGATCGTTGAGTTCCTGGTTTCTGAAGGTTATTTCGATTGCGATGGGCCGTTCCTCCAGATCGGACCGGAGGCCGAGCGACGGTTCGGACGTCGCTACTTCTCCGACCTGACGGCGGTGTTCACCGCGCCCCCGGAGTTCGTGGTGCTGGCCGGGCGAGTCGAGGTGGGCACCATCGGCACCGACCTGCTCACCGAAAGCACCGAGGGACCAAGGCTTCTCCTGCTCGGCGGGCGATCGTGGAAAGTTACCCACGTCGACTGGGAACGGCGGCGCTGCTTCGTCGAGGTAGTCGACGGCGGCGGCAAGGCCAAATGGTCGGGCATTTCCGGCGGCCTGTCCTATGAGGTGACCCGTGGTATGCGTGCGGTGCTGCTGGGCACAATGCCCGCCGGAGTGGTATTCACCGCCCGCGCGGCAACGGTGTTGGCGGAGCTGCGATCGACATTCGCCGACAACGTGGCGGCCGACCGTTTGATCGTGCGATTGCCCGACGGCTCGGCTGGTCGGTGGTGGACGTGGGCCGGCACTGCGGCGAACCGAACCCTGCAAGCCTCGCTACCGTCGGTGCTCGACCCGCGGCAGCGAATTGACGAGAAGTCCGTGCGGTTGCTGCCCGGAGTTTCGGTGCAGGAGTTTTCCGCAGCACTCGCTGGCGTGGAATTGCGGGATCCCGACGTGGATGCCAATGCGCTTCGGGGACTGAAGTTTTCGTCGGCGCTGCCCGGCGAGTTGGCGGTCAACACATTGAGCGCTCGACTTGGGGATCGAGCGAACGCCGCGGATGTTGTTTCGCAAGACCGAGCCGTTCTCAGGCACCACAACAGTTAGGAGCTTCAGTGATCAAGTCAGTTGCCGACGAACCGGTATACAAATTGCTCAGCTCCGAGAACACTGTTGTCTACGAAGTGCCGAAGTACCAGCGAGAGTACGCATGGACCAAGCAACAATGGGACGAGCTCTTCGATGACCTACTCGAAGAGGAAGACGCAAGCTCCGGCCATTTCCTCGGAACTATCATCTGCATCAACCGCACCGCGAATGCCACCAAGGAAAACGTCCTCGAGCTAGTGGATGGCCAGCAGCGAATGACCACGCTGTCCATCTTGATGGCAGCTATCTACACGTTTCTGTCCAACCACAGGGATCGGCTCGGTGAGAACGAGTTGGTCGACTTGAATTATCTTGGCAGGCAACTCATCCTCAAAGATGGCAACCGATTACGGGTACGCCCTCAGATCCAGAACTCCAACTACGACGACTACGTAAATGTTCTCAAGGCCGCTGGCCTTCTGCAGAAAGCCCCAACAGTCAAGTTCTTGGGCAACCGTCGCATCATGAAGTGCTACAACCACTTCAGCGGCCTCATCGAGCAACACGCAGGGCCGAGATCGTCGGTCAAACCAGTATTCGACCTACTCAAGCGCGTCAAACAGGCGATACTCGTCAAGCTGGAGGTCGACAGCACTTCGGATGCCTTCACGTTGTTCGAGTCATTGAACAACCGCGGCATTCCGCTCACACCCATCGACATCATCAAGAATTCATTGCTTGCGGCCGCCGACAAGAAGCGGCAGAAAGGGTTCACCGCGGACCACGTGTTCGAGCAGTGGAACGAACTTCTTAACGACCTCGGCGACGACTACAAGGTGCAAGAACGTTTCTTCCGGCACTACTACAACGCCTTCAAAGATGAGCTACCGTCTGTGCCGAAGGCGCCGATCGCGACACGGTCGAACCTAATCAGGATTTACGACCGAGTCATCGATACAGACCTCGAACGGCGACTTGAGGACATCTTGCTCTGCGGCGGAGTGTATCGCCGGATCGTCGGCAATCTGGATGCCGACGAAAAAACAAATGCATTCGACGATGCGCTCGCCAACCTTGCTCGCGTGCAGGGTGCGCCTTCGGAAGCGCTTCTCCTCTACCTCATGACATACCGTGACGACCTGGACCTCACCGACCAGTTGCTGAAGTCGGTTACCGAGACGCTCGTCAGCTTCTTCGTCCGACGGAACCTGACAGGTGATCCAGCGACAAATGCGCTCCAGCGGCTTTTCATGTCAATCATTGGAGAAGTATCAGGAATGGCAGGTCAAGGCATCGTTGACGCAGTGAAAAAACGTCTGCGCCGCGTGGCATCCGATGATGCAACCTTCTATGCCAAACTCACAGCCCCGCTCTACAACGAGAACGCCGACGTGACGAGGTACATATTGATCGCGCTGGCCCGGGCCGGCATGACGAATGAAACGTTCACCGACCTATGGGAGCGGGAGGGCAATCATTACAAGTGGACGATCGAGCATATCTTGCCGCAAGGGCAAGGGCTTCCGAAAGAATGGCTGAGCATGCTAGGCGGAGCTGATGCAGCAGCGGCGATTCAGCAACAGCACGTGCACCGGCTCGGGAACCTTACCGTGACGGGATACAACAGCACGTTAAGCAATAAATCCTTCCATTCCAAGAAGATTCGCAAGGACATCAACGGCAACTTCGTCGGTTTCAAGAATGGGTTGGCGCTCAATGCCGATGTGGTAGAGGCGAAGCAATGGACGGCGGACGAGATCGAGGCCAGAACCGAGAAGTTGGCCAAGCGAGCGTTGGCCCTATTTTCACTGTGACCAAACTTATTTCACCGAGGGGAGCTGGGGCCTGCACCACGAACTCTGCGTCGGTGGTTAGAACGCGCGGAGCCCGGCGCTCCTCGTGTCCGGGTGAGGCAGTCCGAGATCTCGTCGATAGCGTCGTCGTGTGCCCACTCCCCAGCCGCATACGTATGGCCGTCAGGCATGCTGTTTCCTACCGCTCGTGAGTCGAGCGCACGACAACCAAGAATTCCCGGGAGAACGATGGCTCAGCAACGCGAGATTCAGGCGGCCCTCAAGACGTGGCGAGACGGACTAGTAGGTCTGACACGGCAAAGCGCGCTCCTCAAATTTCGTGCCCCGAAAATGTCATCGCTGAGCATCGACACCCCCACACCCGACGAAGTTTTGGTGCGTTTGCAATCCGGCAATCCGCAGGCATTCCGGGGCGACATGACCCCGGAAGAGTTGGAAACCGCCGAGTCACTCCCCGGCACATTTTTCCACTCGCCACGCCCTCACAGTGAGGTCGGTCCGGTGGTCCGAAACCTGATGCGGAGAGCCTCGTCAGAATTCCTTGATCGTGGACTGTCGGTACTCTATCTGGCATTCGGCATGCTGGATTGGCGAGACGTCGACAACACGGCAATGGTATCGCCGCTTGTCCTGGTCCCGGTGCAATTGCTCCCACAGGGGCCGAAGGGCACCCCGCGCGTCACCGAGGGTGAGGACGACCTCGTGCTGAACCCGGCACTCGCGCTCCGACTCAAAGAGTTCGGTATCGACCTCCCAGCCGCCGAAGACGTTGAGGGACTTACAGTCTCGGAGACACTCGCGGCCATCCGAGCAGCACTGGAGAAGAACAAGACCTTCACCGGATGGGCTCTGCGCGAGACCACATACCTGTCGACATTCTCCTTCGCGAAGGAGGCAATGTACAAAGACCTCCTCGACCACGAAGCAGAAATTCTTGAGCACCCCATCGTGCAGGCGCTGGCCACCTCAGACCCGTCGCAGCAGTCACCAGAATTCCAATTCGACCCGATAAGCCCTGCCGACATCGATAGGCTCGCACCCCCAGAGTTGACACCGCTCGTACTCGATGCGGATTCGTCTCAACGGGCGGCCATCGCAGCGGCTCTTGCGGGAAAGACGTTCGTCATGGACGGCCCGCCAGGCACAGGTAAGTCTCAGACCATCGCAAACATGATTGGCGCACTCCTGCACGCAGGTCAGACCGTGCTCTTCGTGTCGGAGAAGATCGCGGCACTCGATGTGGTACGCAATCGGCTCGCCGGGGCCGGGCTCGGTTCCTACCTGCTAGAACTCCACTCCCACAAGGCGAGCCGCAAGGAAGTAGCGACCGAACTACTCAAGACACTCGACAACGTCGCGAAACCGCCCACTGCGATGACCACCCTGGCGCGAGCGGGTGCGAAGGAACGTCGCGAGCAACTCAACCGGTACGCGGCTGCGATGAACGAGGTCCGCACGCCGCTGAACATGTCGCTGCATCACGCATTGGGGTTGTACTCGAACCTCTCGACCGCTCCGATTGCGCCGGTACCGGAAAATGCCCCCACGAACTTGACCGAGGCTGAGTACCTCGGAATCGAAGAAAAGCTCTCGAAACTGGTCCGTGCTTGGCGACCTGCAACGCAGGGCAAATCGTTCCTGTGGCGCGATGTCACCGACGAACAGTCATTGGAAGTGCGCCTGTACCAGGCAGAGTCCGCGCTGGAAGAGTTACGCGGCACCGTCGCACTCAACGCCGACCTCATCGATGCCTTCGGTCTGACGAAGCCGTCGGACACGCCATGCCTGCTGGCGCTCATCGAGCACCAGCACCGATCACGCCCAGCAGCTGCCATGGAGCACTGGCTTACCGCTGAGACCTTGCAACCGCTGGTCGCCACCCGCACCGACCTCGGACGTCAAATTGCTCATCTCAAGGCCGCTGAGGAAGCCGTCGCCCAGGCCGCTGGCGTGCCGTGGACAGTGTTGCCAGATCCTGCGTCAGTATCCCCAGCTCCCCCTCCGGTGGCGGTTTCTCCGTTCCCCTTAGACCTCGACACGGTATCGGCGCCCAATCTCACGGCAACCGCCGACAGATTCGAAGCCCAGGCACGCATGCTGCGCGAGCGTCTAAGTTCATTGGCCTCACTCTCCACTAGCCTCGGGATCGCGCCAGTTGCCACGTTCGCCGATGTGGACCGGTTGACGCGACTGATCAACCTGCGTTCCCAAGACACTCACCCGGACCGCCGTTGGTTCACCACCGGTGGCCTGGCCGACGCTCGCGCTACCGCGGCCAAATTGCGGGAGCACATTGCGGCTCTGAATGATGCCGAGGCCAAGGCTTCTACCGTCTTCACCTCCGAAGCGTTAACGGCGCCGCTGGCCGACTTGCAGGACCGCTTCACCAACCTCCATAAGGGTCTCAAGAAGCTGTCCGGGAATTACCGCGCCGACAAGAAGCGCCTCGCTGGCTTGCTCAACGATGCCGCTGATGTGAAGACCGGAATCAGCCACCTTTCCGACGCCATCGCGTGGGGTGAAACGAGCAAAGCCTTCGACAACCTTGCAGCCATGTGTGGGGAAACCCTTGGGGCACACTGGTCTGGGCGCGAGACTGACTTCGACGCCCTCGGCGTTGCGTTCAACATTGTGGAGGAAGTCCTCACCCTCACGAACGGCAACGTTCCTGCACCGCTGGTCACCTATCTGACTGGCAGCGGTTCCAACCAGGCACATCAAATTGTGGCGGATACTGCTCGCGCTGAATTCGAGGGTTGGAAGGCCGATCTCCAGCCCGCTCCCGCCTTAGCCGCTCCTCCGGAGCTCCTCCTCGAATCCATTGAGCATGCCATCGACTGGCTCACCGCCCATGTAGACCCGATGCGCCAGGCCGCCGCCCGTATCAACGCGGTCGGCGATGCCACCAGAGGAAACCGTTCGCTCGCCGATGCCAACAACCTGCTGGCCCTGTGCGGAATCGCCAAGCAGGCAACCGAGGAGCTCCGCGCGTCCGATCCGGTCTACAGAGCCATGTTTGGCGACTACTTCAACTTCGGCGACACCGATCTCAACACCCTCGATACAGCCATCGAGTGGGCCACGAACCTTCGCTCGGTGACAAACCGACCGCTTACCATCGGTCAGGTCAAGTCACTTGCGACGTCCAACCTTGTTGAAGCCACCGGTCCCGTCTACGAGAAGTGGATCCAATGCCGCGACCGCATAGTCGAGGCATTCGCCCCCAGTCGCCATGTCGAACTCATCGGTGAGCTTGATGACTACAGCGGTGCGGTTGACCTGATCGACGACTTCCGTTCCGATACCGTCGGTCAGCAGGAATGGTTCGAATACCAACGCACGTACGCCGACCTGAGCAAACGAGGTCTCGACACCGCCATCGATTTTTGCATCGAACAGCGCCTGACCGAGCATGAAGTTCCAAACGTCGTCAAGCGAGCCCTCCTTCGCGGCTGGTCCGACGCAGTGATTCAAAATGACGAACGGCTCCGCCCACTGCTCGCGACCGACCGCGAAGCCTTGGCCGAGGAGTATCAATCCCTCGACCGCGATCTCATCAAATCGGCGACCTCCGACATCATTATGGCCGCCAACACCCGCCGTCCTGCCAACACCACGATGGGCGAGCCCGGCGTGATCCGCCGCGAAGGTGGCAAACAGAAAAAGCACATGCCAGTGCGTGATTTGATGTCGCGCACCCGCAATGTCACGCCCAGCATCAAACCGGTTTTCATGATGTCCCCGCTAGCGGTCTCCCAGTTCCTGCCCTCGGACATGGAATTCGACGTCGTCATCTTCGACGAAGCTTCGCAGGTGACCCCCGGCGATGCCATCAACTGCATCTACCGAGGCAAGGCACTGATACTCGCCGGCGATGACAAACAGCTACCGCCCACCTCATTCTTTGAACGCAGCACCGACGATGATGGCGAAGACGAAACTGATGTCAAGGACTTCCAGTCCGTCCTCGAGCTCGCCAAGGCCTCCGGCGCGTTCAACAATCTCGGTTTGCGCTGGCACTACCGCTCTCGCCACGAAGACCTTATTGCCTTCTCCAACTACAAGTTCTATGAAGGTAAGCTCGTCACCTTCCCTTCCGCCCACGCCAAAGGCAACGACGTCGGAGTCGAGTTCTTTAATGCTCACGGGATGTATCGGCGGGGAGGGGGTTCGTTCAATCCTGTCGAGGCAGCCAAGGTCGCGGAGCGCGTGATTGCGCACTTTACCGAGCGCCCGGACCTGACTCTAGGCGTTGTAACTTTCTCTGTCGCACAAGCTGATGCTGTCCAGAACGCGATTGACGAGGCACGAGTCAGCAGGCGAGACCTCGACCGATTCTTCGACACAGAGGACCGACTCGACGGCTTCTTCATCCGAGCTCTGGAACAGGTACAGGGCGACGAGCGCGACGTCATTGTGTTCTCCGTCGGCTACGGTCCTGACGAGGCAGGAAAAATATCAACAAACTTCGGTGCATTGAACAAAGACAAGGGGTGGCGACGCCTCAACGTCGGCATCACCCGTGCCCGGCAACGTGTCGAGGTTGTTGCTTCGATGCACGCAGGGCAGATCCCCCCATCTGCCAACGAGAACGTCGAATACTTCCGCGCCTACCTCGATTACGCAGAGAAGGGCTCGCAAACCCTCGCGGTGCCCTACTCATCCACCGGACTCGACCCCGAATCGCCGTTTGAAGAGTCGGTGCTTACCGCCATCCGTGGATGGGGTTACACCGTCGAACCCCAAGTGGGCGCCGCCGGATTCCGTATCGATATCGGCGTCCGTCATCCCGCCTATCCTGGAATGTTCGCCATCGGCATCGAATGCGATGGCTACCAATATCACTCCGCACCCGCCGCCAGGGACCGCGATCGGCTTCGTGACCAGATTCTCACCGGCCTCGGCTGGCGGCTCCACCGAATCTGGGGCACAGCTTGGTACCGCGATCGCGCCACCGAGGAGGCACGACTGCGCGCCGCCATCGAGGAAGCAAGCGCCGCGCCCCTGAACCAACGAACCAAGAATGTCGCGGCCATAGAGCGACCCGTCGTGGAGACTGAGAAGGCTGAAATCGCGACTGCACCGACATGGACAGCCGAATATCAGTTCGCTCCGGCGTGCCAGATTCCCCGGTGGGTGGACCCCGGCGAGCCGGGCAGCCACCTCCACATGGTCGATGCCATCGAGACGCTCGTCGAACACGAAGGGCCTATCCACCTCGATATTGCCCACGAGCGCCTGCGTGAGTGGTGGAACATCGGACGCATCGGGTCCAACATCCGCAACAACATCAGGCGCGCGGTTCAGGCATCACGAGCCGTCCACGACGGCGACTTCCTCACACTGCCCGGTAGGGAAATCACACAGGTCCGCACGCCCACGCTGAACGCCGCCCGAAAAGTTGACCAAGTGCATCTCGACGAACTCGCAATGGCCGTAGTGCTCACCATTCGAGATATCGGCGCGGTAAGCCGCGCTGAGACCGTTCAATGCGTGGCACGGGTATTCGGGTGGAGCAGGACCGGAGTTGTTGTAGACCGTCGCATCAACAAGGCGATCGACCAGCTGGTCATGGATCAGAAGGCCACGATCCGTGACGATGGCACGCTCACCCTCCCCCGGACACAGTGAGGGCGGGTCTGCTGCGGGCTCACCGTCATTCCCGCGTTCCTGGCATCAGCGATCACCGGCGTGGCCGATGGCACCCGACCCGGTTACGTGTGGCACGTCCCCGCTACTCGAAGCTGCTTCACCGGATGCACAGCGAAATCTAGCCCACCCAATACCAGGCCGTATCGTTCTCGCGGTATCTGAGGCCTAGGAGCCCGGGCGCTTCGGCTAGCCGTGGCCCATCTCCTTGTGGTCGCCGATCTCTTCAGCGAACCAGGTGGTCGTTGCGCGGTCGTACTGAAGGTGCGCGCGATAGTTGCCGCCCACCCGAACCGAGTAGACGTCTCTGCCACCTTTCTTCCATTGTTTGAAGTCGAGACTCTTCAACGCCGTGGACCGCGCAAGGTCATACTTGGTGGATTCCCAGGTCTTGCGCAATCGGTTGTCAAGCTTGCGAAGTGAGCGTTGAAAACCTGCCGTTTCCTCTACATGCTCAACCATCTCGAAATACGAGATTCCGATCCCGAGCTGCGCCAGGAGGTCGTGCTCGTCAAGGATGAGGATCGGACATCGGGTCCAGTCGATCCGGATCGGATCGGGGTAGAGCATCAATGTGTCGAACGCGTGCGGAACATGCCAGGTGGCGGCCGAGGTCTGCTGGTAGTCGTCGGCAAGATCGCGGCAGCCTTCGATGTATGCGCCGCGGCTTATCGCGTACTTTGGCCCCCAGTCGTACCCTGTCGGCTGTTGTGCGCAGAAGCTCTTCAGCGCTCTGTAGGCCCCAGCGGAATTCGCCAACATCCGGGCAGGGTGCTTGAAGCCGCGAAGCATGTAGGCGTTCGCCAAACCCTCTTCAAGCTCGACATATCCATTGACATTTCGGTGGTGCACACGAGAGTCCCAGTGCACGCTGACGCCAGTCGCCAGTTCCCAGTTGGCCGTCATGCAGTCAGCCTCGAAATGAAACAGTTCGTGACGAAGGATCGCATGGAAGGCCAGTTCAAGCTTTCGCTCGACGGGCAGGCCTACCTTGTAGAAAGACTGCCACGCCAGCATCAACACACCTTCGACTGGGATGTGCACGCCGTGCTGGTACTTTCGCTGGTGGAACGTGACGTACCAGCCCAGCGCGTCAATGGCGCGAATCTGCTGCAGCTGTTCGAGTTCCCGGATGCGATCCTCGCCCAGCACGCGTTCGATATCGGAATCCGTAACCACAGGCGGCACTTCGAAAATCAGGGCCGGTTCATCGACAAATCCGTTGTCGGAGTCTTCTGCTGACGTATTCGGCGCGTCGCGCATCTCCATGCCACGGCCGCGTTCGGGGTCAGAGATCCAAATCGCGGATGCAGGACCCTCGCCCGAACCAGCATGTTCCGGCAGCGGTTCCTCGCGGAGCGCACCGGGTACCTCCTCGAGCGCTTCTCTTATCGCCCGCACCGAAGGCAATCCATCGCTTATCGCGGTCACTGCGCCACCCCTCCAAGAATCTGCAACGCGGCTCCTCGTGAAAGATCTTGATGAAACCGCCCATTGCGGTACGAGCGAAGACACCCGTAGCAGGAGGTCTCTTCACCGCAGTCGCAGCTGGTTACTCGCTTGACCGCCGCTTGCAGGACCACGCCGATGTTCTCAGCGATCTTCTTCGCGGCGCCAGCCCCACCCGGAACCGTATCGAAAAGGACGATGCTGCGGCGGTGGTCTGCGCTCCAGGACAGGGCACCGTCGATGTCGTCACGGCTGATCTCCAGAGCGTATGACGCCCCTTCCAGAATTGCGTACAGCGACGACAGCCAGTTCGCCTCGTGGTCCCGGCGGTACGGGACGCCGTCAAAGGTGAACTCCGCGACGTCGGACTGGTATCGATGGCCCAACGAGATCTTTTCAAGCGGCCCGTCGCAGTCCTTGTTGGTGTCGGGTTTCTGATGCTTACGGCGTCGGCCGCCCCGCTGGACTGCCCGCGACCAGCCACACCACTGACACAGCTGGAATCCGTCGCCGGTTCCATCCGAAACCACGGCGAGCCAAGCGCGAACACCTGCACGCGCGGTCACCCTAAGCCCATTGGGACCGGACGAGTGATACAAACCGATGTCATCCCCCGGAGACTCGACATAGCTACCGCCGTGCCAGCGACGTTCCGGCGGGGCACTTCCAACATCGCGGGCATCGCTCGCGGCGATGAACCCAAACTCCGGGATAACCAGGGTGCCGGTCGACTTGAACGGATCCCCACAGCTCGGACACAGATCCGCCGGATCGAGGTTGCTGCCGCGCTCAAACCGCCCACAGGTCTGGCAGATCCGGTAGTTATGTCGAACCAGTTCTTTGCCGGGGCGCCTCTTCAAGCCGGTCGAGGTCCAGAGCTTGCCGCCGGCCACGACCTCGTTTCCTGGTGCGTAGTCGTAGATCGCGAGGCTGAGGTCCCGTGAAAGTTCCAGCCGACGCCCCACTGGATCTGCGGCATTGACCGTACTGAGCTCGACGGTGTCGACCGGAAACCCATACTTGGGCAGGATGTTTCGGCTACCCAGAAAGCCCAGCAGGTAGCGACCGGTGATTGTCTGCTTGGTCTCCACAAGGCGGTTACTCAACCAAAACTTGCGTTCCTTGGCCGATTCCTGGATGCGCTCCTCGATGTCATCAACGTCCTTAGTCAGTTCCATCCCTACCGAAGACAGCAGTTCGAGCAGCGCCTCGACCCAACTTCCGTCGTGGACCCCGATCTCGGTCTGGACGCTCGGAGGAAGAGCTGTACGCAAACCCTCCGCAACCGCGGCAGGTACGGGAGTGAGGAATTCACGTACCCGGTCGGCGGGCGAAGGCCCGCCATCAGCTGCCGGCAAGAAGAACTGTCCTGCCGTCTCCCACTTCTCGTGGCGCCGTTCGAAGCACTGCCTGAAATAGGCTGCTAACGCGATCGAGTGCGCGTGACGACGGGCTATCCGCGCGTTGTCGACGGGCACCCAGGGGATTCGCATCCGACCAGCAATCATCGAGGTTGGATCCTGATACTGCGCGAGATCGTGCGCGGAACGATTGGCGTAGGTGACCACCAGCGCCGCCGAGCTGGCGCGGCGGCCTGCCCGCCCCGCACGCTGGACATAGTTGGCCGTCTTCGGCGGCATATTGCGCATGACCACCGACTGCAGATCGCCGACGTCGACCCCCAGCTCGAATGTCGTCGAGCAGGAAAGAACATTGACCTTGCCGCTGATGAAGTCGCGTTGGATAGCGGCGGCTTCCTTGGCGTGCCACTGCGCGGTGTGTTCGTGAGCAGTCAGCGGCGCCGTGTTCATGGTTTGGTAAACCACGCGGTAGTGATTCGCGTCATCCTGGGGATCGGGCAGGTCGAAAGGCTTCAGTCGGCCAGTGCACCTGCTATTGGGACAGATGTCCCGGACCGTGAACGCTGTCATCAGCCGACAGGTGTCGCACCGATACCACGGGCATGCTGCGCCGTTGGCGATGGCCAGCCTGCTGTGGTCCAGCTGGTAGACCGTCCCGCCAACTGCCCGGTCGGACTCCGCGGCCAGGAATCCACCAGATTCGAGTAGCTTCCAGCAGCCCTCGAGCAGACGCTCCGCGGGCGTGTCGTTGTTCAAGGCCGCAAGAACCTTGCGGAGGAAGGTGATTCGACTGTTCGTAGTGCCTGTGCCGCTGGGGCTCCAGCTAATGATCTGCTTAGTCCGATCAGATCCCGTTGAACGCATCCTTACCCGAGTATTACGGGGCGCGAACCGCTCTTCCTTCACATCAACTCGGTCCAGCACCGTGATGGAACCCTGCAACCGCACCGTTTTCACCAGCTCGTTGAGCAACGCCCATGCCTCGGCCTCAGTCAGACCAAGGGCAGTGAACCCCCGCATCGGCACCGGAGCGTCCTGACGTAGCGCCACCCGCATCAGCCCGAGACCTTCGAGCGATTGGCGCGTCTCCAGCGTCATCAGCTCCCCCGAGACCCACTGGTTGACAGCTTGCGTTGTCTCAATGGTGCCCAGGGTGCGCGCGAAGTGCCTTGCGGCATGAGCCTTGTCACGAGTCAGTATCGCTAGGTCACCGACCGTGATTTCGCCGCAGGCGGCAGGGTCCCGAAGCGCTTGCGTGATGTACCGACGCTCGAGCATCCGGGCATAAGTGCGATCGAGGTACGGCGCCGCGAACGCTGCCGCCTGGCGAGAGTCGGAGAACATCAGCAGCTTACGTCCACCGCCCACCTGATCGGCTGCCTCGTCGGCCGCCTCGGGAAGCTGCTGATAGAGGGCCGTGGTAACAACGGCCGGCGCCGCGTTCACATCAGTTCTAAGGCGCCGGATTACCTGGCGTGATTGTGTACCGCATTCGGTGCAACGACTCATGATCTTAGTAGCGCGAGGATGTTCGCGTACCGGCAGCATCTGTCCACCACGGCAGTTCGGCGATGGGCAAACTTTGGCACTCGATTCGGCGAGCAATCCGCATCCGGTGCACAGCCGCCGCGTCGTCGGATCGGACTTGGCTGATTTCGCATCGTCTTCAGAGAGGGTGAGTTCATCCTCGTCGAGGAGTACATCAGCGTCGGTGTCTGCCAATACCAGCCAGTTCACCGACAGGTCCGCCTTCTTGGCCGGCAGGAAGTACTCGTGACCGTCACGCCGTTCGAGATCACCCGCCAAATGCACCGCACCGCAGCGGTTACAGGTTCCGAACTCGAATACTGCACGTCCAGTATTGGGGTCTACTTCATGGCGGGACAGGAAGATTCGCGGCCCATCATCGCTGAAGCTGACAAACGCTCCCTCGGTCGCCCGGACGAACAAATGGTATCGAGCCGACAGAACGGGGTGCCCAGCGTTATCGTGGGCATTGCTGCCTAGCTCCACGAGTGCGTCGAGTTTCTCCGGCGACTCATCGTCATCGGGCCAAATGTGTTCGGCGAGCCGTCGGACATCGACCGGCCCGTTACTCAGTGCCTCTTTGAGTTCGACGATCGATCCTTCGCTGCTCAACGCTTCCGACAGGCTGCGGCCTGGCGGTACAAACTCGTCCGGTTTGATCACACCGCTGCGCAGCCCCGCCAGCTGTTCGCCCGTCAACCGCCAGTCCGCCTTTGGCAGGTGCTTCTTTCGCGTCGGCTCAACAAGGTCCTGACTAGCCGAATCACCGTCGACGTACTCGAACGGGGCATCGAAAAGGTTGGTTGCGAACTCCATCGCTTCGCCGCGAGGATCATTGCGCACGGATCCATTGAGCGACGCAGAGGTAGCAATGCATTGCATGGTTATGTTCGGCGCCACGCGTTGTTTGAGCCGACGCATTAGCAGCGCCACCTCGGAACCCTGCGCTCCGTCGTAGACGTGCGCTTCATCCATCACGATGAACCGCCAGGTTCCGGCGTAGGGTCCGTCGAAGAGGTCGATGTCGTCTGGGCGCAACAGCAGGTACTCGAGCATCGCGTAGTTGGTCAGCAACAAGTGCGGCGGATTGCTGCGCATTTCCTCGCGGCTCAGCAACTCATTTGGCAGCCGGGTCGCCCCCGGATTGCTTTGCCAAAATTCAGCTTCCGCGGCGCGCGAATCTGGAGGTGTCTCACCGGTGTACCGACCAAACGTGATTTCCGGAACGCTGGCAAGGACCGCACGGAGGCGTTTGAGCTGATCGTTGGCCAACGCATTCATCGGGTACAGGAGCAATGCTCGCACCCCCGGCCCCAACGTTCCTTTCGCGCGCTCCTCGATCAATGCGTTCACGATGGGGATCAGGAAGCTCTCGGTCTTGCCCGAACCAGTTCCGGTGCTGACCACAAGATTTCGACCTGCGACAAACTTGCGGATCGCGGTTTCCTGGTGCACATACAGCGGTTGATCAATTGGGAAGGCTTGACTATCGATCCGAGCGAAGTCTGGGTGCAGCACCCCCTCGCCGATGAGCTGGCGACACGTCGCGCCGGTCTCGTAGGGCGGGGTCAGCTCGAGGATCGGCCCCTTGGTCAGCAGGGTGCTGGCGTCGATCTCGGCGTCGAATGCTGCGGCGAGCTGCTCGTCGCGTGGTGCAAGGAGGGTCTTTAGGTACCGCTTGTAGCTGCCCTCGATTTCTTTGGCGGTGTCGAGGGGGTCGAGCCTATCGATCACTGTCTCCTCCAGTCAGATCACCACGACGGTCGTGCAATACAAGCGCTTCAGCAATCAGTAGATCGTTGGCTACCATCGACGGACAGAGTTGCGCCATCCGTGCCCAGTCACCCAGCAGGCCAGAGTTCAGATACTGACCACCGATTCTCCCGTGCGCTTCGAGCCTGGCGAGTAGTGCAAGCGTCAGAGATTGCACGGACATCAGCATCCATGGGTTCTCGGAGATGTCGATCTTGCCTACTCGATCGCTGCGCATGATGATCGCTTCGTGCGCGCGGGGCGATGCGCGTTTGATCGGGTTGACCACGCACGACGCTTGTTTGGCGAAGTTGGGAGTCCATCCAGATGCTATCCATTCGGTTCGCCGGCAGAATGCCTCGTAGATCGCGATCCTCATCGTTTCCGGGTGCAGTTGCGCACGCGGTGCCAGCTGGATCTCACGCAATTTCGCCTCAACCTGATTCCCCGGTACCCCACTCATCGCGAACACTTTGGCGTCAAAGCAGGCGTCATCAATGCTGGCCGACTTGCCTGTCCTCAACAGCTCCATCAGCGGTTGTCCCGCTCGATCCCATAGGTAAGCAAGGGTTTCAGCGCGCTCGGCTCGCACCTCGTGTTGACGGCGGTGGAGCGACACCAAGTCGGCGAGTTCGACCATGCAGCCGAACCATGGATGCGAATGCAATTCGTTATGGGTCTGGTCGATCGCAAAGTCGCGGTTGACGAGCTCGCTACGGATAAGCATCGCCATCTTTTCGCCCGCGGGAATTGTGCTGTGCCCCAAACATTCCAGCGCTTTCCTTGGCTCATCAGCCAGAAGGACGATCAGCCCTGCGAACCGATCAGCTTTACCGTCGGCGTGCAACCTCGCTAATGCGGCCCAGACCTCCGGGATGGCACCAACTTCCACCGGGGCTCGGCGTGGACCACCCAGATAACGGGACAGCTGCACTTGGGCGGGAGTGCCGTCCTCGCGCCAGCCGAATTGCTCGATCTGGAAGGCCGTCTCGCCTGGCACAGCTGGCGGGTCGATGAACACCCACGGATCGTCGACAAACAGCTGACACCGTAACTCGCCCGCATCGACGAGATGAGCCGGTAGGGCTGCAGTTCCGTCGACGACTGGCAGAACCTCGGCCGGACGCCAAGGTGCCGTAGCGCTCCATACATAGGCCGCAAGATCCGCGACAGCCGCCACCTGCGTGAATTTCAGTAGATCCTCGTGCAGGCTCACACCTGCCGCGAGGCGACGTGGCTGGGCAGATAGCACGTTGACTGCGATGGTCCCGATGTCGGTTCTCAACGTCGCCACGATCGTGCCGGTCGGATGACTTCGAACCGTGTCGGCGAACTGCTGAAGCCGGCTCTCGAAGACATCTCCTTGGCGTTTTCGTGGGCTGGGGTCGACCTGCAGCAGGTCGCCCAGCTCGGAAAAGTAACCGAACTCAGCGGTCTCGATGCCGGGTGCGCGGACCGCCACAAAACGGTCCTGCGTGAAATCGTCCGGATCGAGCACGTCCGCGGTCATTCTCCACGCAGCAGGAATGCCAGATTCCCCGGTACGAATCTCCACATGAGGTGGTTTGAGTAGCACGGACGCAACACCATCCGCCGTGGCCAGGCGAATCTCAACCTCAAGACTTCGCGGGCCGAAGGTAATTGGGTCTGACGGTGCTTCAGAAAAACCGTCCGCGGTGATCTGAGCCGTGCAAGGAGTAAACCCGCCGTGGATCGGAACACGAATCGGGGTATCGAAAGTCGTGTCGAGGCCCTCGGCGACGAATACCACACAGCGGGCGTCAGATCCGAGGGGACCTGTTACCAGGACCTCAAATAGCCCAAGGTGAGGCCCCTCTGCGTCGTCGAATGGATCGACACAGGTCTCGACGTCTTCACCTGTCCACGACTCTTCAGCAATCCACTCGGTGTCGCCAAAGCGGCGGACCCGCACAATCCAGTCTGGGCCAGGCTCGGTTTGGGACGGCGGAAGCATGACCCATGGCCGCTCGCTGTGCACGGATCGGCCGTCCGCCGTAACGATTCCCGTCACGGTGGGGCCCAACTCGAAGGTTGGTCGCGCATCCTTCCGCACCGAACGCTGGCTGCCGACCGGCTGGCCGTTGTGGAACAGCTGCAACGAGCCGACCCGATCGAGCTCAATGAAGGCGCTCCGCCAGCCGTGCCATCCTGCCGGGGCCCCGTCATCTCGGATGTCGACCGGGCTGAGGGTGTCGCCGTCCACCAGCTGGTGATTGGCGGGAAAGACTGCCCAGACGCAGTCCTTCAAACCGTCGCGTTTCGGAATCCACCGCCCAGCCTTGTCGAACGTGAACAGCGGGTCAGAGTTGACCACAAGGGGAAGCACGGAACCGGCTCCGATCCCGGGATGTGACAGAACTGCCTCGCGGACCGGCCCAGGAACTGATACTTGCGCGCTAGCGGTCTGCGCATCACCACCCCACCGGCGGGCGCTTTGCACATGTCGGACCTCGCCGTCGAACGAAACCCGCCACGGTAGATCCCGGTCTACCTGGGGAGCCGGAAGAACCAACACAATCTCGTCGTCGTCGACGTTGTAGGTGATCCGAGGATTGAGCGCATTGTTGGCGACGAGGCGCTTCCGTTCGAACCGCAACGGATTCTCCCGCAGCTGCAGCACCAGCTCCTCGAGCAGCACGCGTGGCAGGCCGGTGGTCGACGAACTCAAGTCCCTGTCGAAGACGTTGGGGTCAGCGGTTGTTTCCTCAACGAACTCGATAATCCGGTCGAGGATGTCGGCAGCGAACTCTCCACCGTTGACGAGGAAGTTGCGTACTGGCATGTCCAAACCTGCAGCTCGGTGTTCCTTGCCGGGTTCTTCGAGCCATTCCATAACTGCGGCGCCTTTGGCGGGGCGGCCCTGGGTGATGTGGTCATTGATCACGGTGAGGAGGTCGCGTAAACAATGCACCGGGATGCCGGCATGCAACGCGAACGTCATTACGTACTTGCGCGCGGTGTCCCTTTCGATCTTAGGAAACCGGGCGAGCGAAAACTTCGTGAGCAATTCGACGAAGTGGTGTCGCATCGCATTCTCGAAGTCCGCGTCGCGGGGCAAGCCGAGCTCTTCCCAGAAGCTCTCCCAGTAGGCCCCGTGGTCATACGCAAGTGCAGCGTGTCCGACGAGAACCATCACGGTCAGCGCGGGATACCGCTTGATGATCTCGTCATACGACCAATCCCGAGCAATCAGGTGGTGCGCGGCGGCGCCATATTTGCTCTGAGCGGTCTTCACTTCGTCGGCCGAGAAGTTCGCTTCGATGACGAGGTTGACCGGCTTCAGCCGATCACGCCATTCGGCTTCCTTATCGCTCATCCAATCTGTCAGCGACATGACAACGCACCACCCACCGCATCCATCCTCGGCAGGTACGCCGTGACGCTTCTCGGATCACCGGCTCCGTCGAATGGTGCGGATCGATCGAGCGCAGGACCCCATGCGGCAGCTCCGCTCCTCCGAAACTCGCGATGCACCGTCCCGCTCCGCTCGGCAGCCATGGCGCACCCCTTCCAGACGACGTCCACATCACACGCGGCAGGCGGATGTGGCACCCGTCACCGCCGTCAATTACCGATGATTATGACCCTTGCGTCCGACAAACTGTCGTGGCCCTGCACATCGATCCAGATTTGGCTAGCTACGTTTGCCGGCTCCAGGGCCGGCGGACAGCAAATGGTTCAGAAATCCGCGTCTCGACGTGCCCGAGTGGCCCGAATGGGGTTCGCCCCCCGTCCGACGCGAAAGCAAGGCGTGCGACCCACTTCCGCTGTGACAACACCGGCCCGCCTATCGAGCCTGTTCGCAGGGGCGAAGCTACCCCGAGAGAGACCCGGAACTATCGCCCTCACGCCACCGCAGCCCGCGCCCCCAAGTACACCTCGGTCGGCATTGCATGACGCAAGCGCCATGTGATCACCATGGGCCGATCGCCCTCGTGCGCGACGTAGTCGGCGGGCCCCAAGAAGATGTACGGCGACGGACCGAACACGTTCGTCTTCGTCTCGCGGACGAACAGCAGAATGTGGGACCCGCGCTCACGGTGATGGATGTACCGCTGTCCGGTCGGTGACGCCGCCGACGTCGTGGATTGCGACTCCCAGTGGAACAGCTCCGGGCTCAGCGCGAAGTCCCGGTACATGGTGGTCGGCGAGTAGTCGGTGTCGGATTTCTTCAGCGTGATGAGGAAGGCGTCCGCGTTGACCTCTGGGCACCACGCGACCCCTTCTCGCATCGTGCTTGGCGTCCGCTTCTGTGACGCGAAGCCCAGCGCCGCGAGGATCTCCTCCCGCGAATAGCTGGCGTGCAGCGCCAGCGGCACGTCGGCGAACTCGTCATCCATATTCCATAGGCCATACGTGCTGCGGTGAGCAGCATCGAAGGCGATATCGATGACCTGGCGCATTTCCTGCGCTACTGTTTCTTCTCGAAGAACACTGAGTCCTTCTGCGACACTGTCGAACCCGCCGCCGTTGGGAAACAACGAGTAGAACAACATGGCGGCCAACCGGGCCTCGGTGACCCCGTTCTCAGCCCGGTAGTCCTGCAGGAGCGCGTTGTAGGCCTTCCAGCGTCGCCGGTCATCTACGTGCGCCAAGGCCTTCACCCGCTTGATCAGTTTGGCCTCGCGAGGCCCGCGCTGCTCTCCCAGCTTCCCGGCGTCACGGCACAGTGTGGTCCACGACCGGTCCGTCCGCAGAATGTCTTCGAGCCCACGGCCCGACTCTTCCAGATACGACGCCAGCCGATCGTCGGGATGCGCCCGAATCTCGGAAACCAACACGGCCTTCTTCGGCGACACCTGCTGGCGCACGTTCTCCAGCACCAGCTCCCGGGCCACCGAATCGAGCACGATCTGACTACCCGACGGCAGGAACGGAAACCCTTCCTTGACTTGCTTCTCCAGCTGCTTACGGCCCAGCCCAGTCAGCGCTCGGAACCGCTGATCGAACCGAAACTCTTTGCGCTGGTGGCCCACGAAGTCGAGCGCCGTCAACACCGTCTTGCCGGGCGCAAGCCGCAGCCCGCGACCCAACTGCTGTAAAAACACGGTCGCACTCTCGGTGGGCCGCAGAAACAGCACGGTGTCGACCAGCGGGATGTCGAGGCCTTCATTGAACAGGTCGACCGTGAACAACACATTGATGTCGCCGTTGCGGAGCGCCGTCAGAGCTGCGCGCCGTTCGGCGGAATCGTCGAGCCCGACGATGGCGCGGGCCGGGATGCCGGCCTCGACAAACTGGTCGGCCATGTAGCGGGCATGCTCGACACTCACGCAGAAGCCGAGCGCCCGCATCTCCCCGACATCGGCAACTTTGTCCTGCAGTTGGTCAAGCACGATGCGTGTGCGGGCATCATTGCCGGTGTAGATCTCGTTCAGCTCGGCCAGGTCGTATCCGCCGCGCTTCCACTGCAGGGTCTCCAGGTCAGTCCCGTCGTGGATGCCGAAGTAGTGGAAGGGGCAAAGCAGGTTCTGCTCAAGCGCATCCCACAGCCTCAGCTCGGCGGCGACCCGCCCTCCGAAGAATGCCCGCACGTCGACACCGTCACCGCGTTCCGGGGTGGCAGTCAGTCCGAGTAGTTCCATCGGCGCGATGTGCTCAAGGAGCCGGCGATACGAAGTCGCCTGCGCGTGGTGGAATTCGTCGATCACCACGATGTCGAACCGGTTGGGTTCAATACTGGAAAGTCGGTCGGCAGTGAGGGATTGGATGCTGGCGAATACATGGCGCCAGCGAGTCGGCTCATCGCCGTCGACCAAAAACTCGCCGAACAGCGGATCGGTGAGCACTTCCTGATACATCCGCCGCGCTTGCTGGAGGATCTCCTTGCGGTGTGCGACAAACAGCAGCGTGAGGTCGCGGCCGTGCACTTCTCGGACGAGCCGGCGGTAGTCCAGTGCGGCGATCACGGTCTTTCCCGTGCCGGTGGCGGCCACGATCAGGTTGCGATGTCGGTCGTGCAGCACGCGTTCTGCGTCAAGTTGCTCGAGCAGCTCGGCTTGATACGGCTTGGCAGTGACCTCCAGCCCGGAAAGCGTGACGGCCAGCGGGTCCCGCTGCTTCTTGCCGGAGGCCACCTCCAACGCCAGCCTGAGCTTCTCTGAATCGTCAGCAGGGCGATAGAGCTCGAATTCGCGGTTCTCCCAGTACGAGTCGAACGTCGCACGGAACTTCTCCAACAGGTGCGGGGTAGAAATCGCCGACAGCCGCACGTTCCATTCCAGACCGTCGACGAGCGCGGCATGCGAGAGGTTGGACGAGCCGACGTACGCGGTGTGGAACCCGGTGTTGCGGCGTAGCAACCAGGCCTTCGCGTGCAGCCGGGTTCGGTCAGTCTCGTAGTTGACCCGCACCTCAGCGCCGAAGTCGTCGATCAACGCGTCGAGAGCCCGGGCGTCTGTAGCTCCCAAGTATGTGGTGGTGATGACCCGCAGGGGTACGCCACGTTCACGCAGTTCAGTGAGCTCACGTTCCAGCAGAAGCAGGCCCTGCCACTTCACAAATGCACACAGCAGGTCGACGTGGTCGGCGCTGCCGAGCTCGGCCCGCAGCTCTGCCGCCAGCGTGGGCTCGTTGCGGGCGTTCGTCATGAGTGCGGCGTCCGACAACGGCGTCGCGGGACGCGGCAGCTGGACTGTTCCGAGTGCTTTTCGAGTCACGACGTCCAGCCGAAGGATCTTTGCGGGATCGTCCTGATACAACACTTCGTGCTGTGCATCAGCATCCCCCAGCACCTCGATAATGTTGCGCAGCAGCTCCGCGCGTGCCTCGGGACTACCCGCTGCCTTTAGTTGCCGTTCGATGAGCGGTGTGAGGTGACGTGCGATGGTCACCGCCTGCTCGGCGTCGTCGACAGTGCTGAACTCTGGCTGGAGGTCCGGGCTCTGGGCCAGGGCAGTGTTGAGGCGCTCCGTGAGCAGGGATTCATACAAGCCTACATCCACGTCGGGAGGTTAGCGCGGCGGAATGACAGCGTGCACAGATTCAGTTCTGTCGTCATCGCGGACCGGCCGTTCGACTGCGCAAAGGTTCTGGATGGCAACTGGGTCGAACAGCGCGAAAAAATGGCGATCCGATTCACCACCACCTGTCTGACTCTTGCGGCACAATCCGCATTGTGAAGAGTTGTAACCGGTTTCGAGCGGACGGGACCGCCTGTGCGAACGACACAGACAACGTCGACCGGTGGTGCCGTCAGCCCGAATGCCCAGGCTTCAATCGAGCGGATCCGGCAGCATCACCAGTCGTCAAACGTGCGGCGTCCGGAACCGACAAGCGCACCTGTAACCCACATGACGTGTCCGTCGGCGAACTTGCGATTGACGAGGTCGCCAATGCACACGTGAGTGCGCGGGCAGTTAGCAGCTTTCGCTCCCACCACGGTGGCGGCAAAGCCGAAGCGCAAGCGCAGATGCAGGCGATGCTCGAGGACTTCATTCTGAAATCCGCGAAGCGGACCCTAAAATCGGGACTGGTGCAACTCTCGCGAGCGGGATTCGTACTCGTCGTCACGCCAAACGGCGATTCAATCCGAGGATACGGCACAGTCCACCGTGAGCGAACCTGGGAGCAGGTCAAAGCCGGTGTTAGGTCTCGATTCAAAAGTGGCGGATTAGTCCGGACCGCGGCGGGTCCCGCGCCCGACGAAGGACCTGCCGTGGACTTGGATGCGTTTCCGAGGTCGTTCGAACCAGCTCATATTCACCTCACCGCGCGCGTACGCCAGGCATTTGCCAAGCTTAGCGAGATGGGCTCATTGCCTGACGGAGATTTGGACGAGGCGATTCGCTCATCCGTCAAGGATTCCCTGCCGGGCAACATCACTCAGTGCTCGGATGGTTGTTTTGAACTACGTGGACCGGACGTAGTGTGGCGCATATCGGCGGACTGCCGAAGGCTCATCGGAATAGCGGCCTCCAAGGAGCCGGATACACCGCCAACCGATGCGCATGTCGCGAGCCCATGCAAACTAACCATTCAAGGTCAACGACCGGACGAAAACGCTCAGAGGGCGAAGCGCCGGGAGAGGGCGAGTGCCTCGGACGGACAAGGAGGCAAACGGCGGAGGCCTGGGGCGGGTCAATCGAAGCGCAGCGTCGTCAGTTCAGCCAAACAGAAGCCAGTGGGCAATAAGACGCGGAAGAAGCGGGGGACGTACAAGTCAAAGTCGATGCCAGAATGGCCGTGGCAGGAGATAACGAGGGCCGAACGGCAGCCGAGGCGGACTACCTCGACATCTTTGGCATCACAGTTGGGGATCCCGTCAATCACCAAGTCTCAGGTCGATCGCGGTCCTAGGCCGAAAGCGGATCCCGACAAGGTCCGCAAACGGGTCAAAGAACTGCTCGCGCCAGCACCGCGATCTCCAAAAAGTGCTGCCGAAACCCTCGCTGACGAGATCGCGCGGGACAGCATGCGCTCCCATAAACCAAGCAGTTGGCGTGTAGGCCGGTCGCCTTCTAGCTACAGCTAGGCCGGCACAAGTCGGGTGGCGATCCGCGGGCGTCAAATCGGAACCGTCAGAATAATGTTCGATGTACCCCGTGTTTGACCCTAACCATGCCTTCTAGTCGCAGTTCCCGCAGACTCCAGTCACTGACAATTGCATCCCGCAACTGCAGAACCCCGCGGTGCGACGAACATCGCGAGACCGCCCGCTCCCGCGGTGTACCCGGGTGATCGGATGTTCGACATACCAGGTTCCCTTCCGTGAACTCGGCGCACGCCCAACCCCACTGCCCACGACCTGGATGATCTCCTCTTCTGAGGTGAAACCCGCTCGTGTATCCGTAATGGATGTGGAGATCTGGCAGGCCATCGGTGCGAGTTGCGATGACGTGCGGACGGTCTGTGCTCTCCACCGCGCGAAATTCAGCGATACCGATGGCGGACGTGAATCCCTCAGTGCTCATGGCGTGAGGATAAGTACGGATACCGAAGTCCTGCGCCAATACCCCGAGAATCGAGCGCCATTGCTGGCCCGCCAATCAGACGGGCCAGCAGAGCAGAACACCTCACGGACACTCCTCCGAAACCCGCACCACCCCGAAGTCGATCTCGGTGCTCACGGTGAACTTCGCCCCCGGCGCGGGCGTCGAGCTGCATACCTGCCAGTTGCGGTCGCTGATCTGTGCCCGACCCTTGCCGGTCATATCAGTTGAGCTGCTGAACCACACCTCACCCCGGGTCAGCGACTGAATCGCATCCTGCGCACCCTGCAAATCCATCTCGATCAGATTCGGCATGGTCCACGACGGCTCAGCTGACGCCACGGGGCTCGAGGCAAAAGCCATGCCAGCCGTCACCGCGGCGATCAATACACCCTTCATCACAACCTCCTGGGTTCGAAGTGAACCGCGCATCGTCGCATCCGCCACCGACAACCCCGTACGACGCCGCATCGGCCAAGCTGCGTCGAGTGCCACGGCCCGAAGTTGTCGGCAGTCGGTTGTACGTTCTCCTGTTCGCCTGGCATCGGTGCCCGGGCGCGAGACAGAAGGAACACCGTCATGACCAGTCCCTATCAGCAGCCCGTCGACCCGAATCAGCCTGCCGCGCAGGGGTTCCCCCAGTACGCACCACCTCGCGCGAAGAAGCGTAAGTGGCCGGCGATCGTCATCGGCGTGGTCGCATTCCTGGCCATCACGTCGGCCTTGTCGGACAAGGACGACACCAAGCCGGACACCAAGCCCAGTGCCGCTCTCGCGGCGCAGGCCCCGGCCGAAGAGTCCACTCCGACGGCCGGGCTCAACACTCCGGTCCGCGACGGCAAGTTCGAGTTCGTCGTCAAGACCGTCCAGCCCGGGCTCACCGAGGTCGGCGACAATCCCTATCTGCGCGAGAAGGCTCAGGGCCAGTTCGTGATCGTGACGCTCAGCGTGCAGAACATCGGTGACCGGGCACAGGGTTTAAGCCCGTCCAACCAGAAGCTGATCGACACCCAGGGTCGCAGTTTCGAGAGCGATTCGTCCGCACAAATCGCGCTTGGCGATTCAGATATCCCAGTCTGGGATGACATCAACCCCGGCAATGCCGTCGACGTATCCCTGGTCTACGACATGCCCGCGGGCGCAGCACCGGCGCGCATCGAACTGCACGACTCGATGTTCTCCGGCGGCGTCACCGTGGCGCTGACGCCGTAGCCAGCGATCCCGGGGCCGGCCTGCGTAGGCGGCCCCGGGATATGGCGCACGACGCACTCAAGCGCGCTGCGTCATACGCGCGGCCGACTACCCGAGGCTATGCGCACATTGGCGGTGGGGAGATCGTCAAAGAATTTGACGATCTTCCAACCCACATGTCCACCCCAGCGGGCCCCGCTGCCTCACTTCCGCACCGACACCGGTACCGGCATATGCAGCGCGAGTTGGCCTTCCGCGACGACATCAAACTGAATGGTCTTGATGGGTTTCAGTGCCCGCAAGTCGTCCGCCATCCGCCCTTGACCGATCTCCAGATCCACACCGCGCGGGAACCGTGCCATCCCGCTCGCCAGCACGTTGGTCTGACTCAACGTGGAATGCCACGCCCCGCCCAAGGACGTATAGGACGTGAGCGTCGAAACCCGCTCCCCTGTCCCGTACTTCGACTGAGACGGGGTGACAGCCGATAACCCGAGATCCACCCCACCGGCATCATTCCCAACGCGAGCGACCACCCGGTCCGCATCGATAGACACATCCAGATCCGTCACCCACTTCGGGAAGCCATACCCGTCATGCCCACGGACCTGGGCGATCTGGGTGCTCACAGGCAGTGACAGCACATACGAGTGCAGGTGATCGTTGGCCAGGCTGCTCGCCAGGTCGGCGAACCCCAGCTTGCCGTGCCGCGCCGGCCGCACCGCCACCCCAACGGCAGCCTCGGTGTAAAAGTCAATGTCGCACACGTCGTAGCGAAGGAACATCACCGAGACGATCCCGATACCGGGCGCAACCTCCAGCGGCGCAAGCGCTTTGGGCAGTCGGGTACGGATATCGCGGGACCGGGCCAGCATCACCAGTCGCGCGGTCGAAATCCGGTAGTAGAAGTTCGGGGTCAGCGTGGGACCGATCGCCGAGTTCACCTCGGTCTTGGGCAGCTTCCGAAAGAAGTCGACGCTGGACACCCGTGGATCGCGCTCCACCTCGTCGAGGTCGGTCCGCATCCGAAACCGGTCGTACAGACCACCTTTGGGCACGGTGACCAGATACCCACCGAGTTCGACCTCGACGGAAGACATCAGCCCCTCCCCACGTCGGCCACCAGTCGCTCGGCCAGCTTCTCCGAGGACTGCGGGTTCTGTCCGGTGTAGAGATTCCCGTCGACGACCACGTGCGGGCGCAGTGGCAATAAAGCCTTCGAGTAGTCCACGCCGGCCTCTTTCAGCTTGTCCTCCAACAGCCACGGCGCCTTCCACCCGAAGCTGTTCAGGTGCTCCTCGCGGTTGGACAACCCGGTCATCCGTCGCCCCGCGAACGGTGACACCCCGTCCGGCCCCGACGCGGCCAGGATCGCGGCCGGCGCATGGCACAGCAGCGCGAGCGGCTGGCCCGACTCCAACCGGTGCGCCAGCAGTGCACCGGAGACTGGGTCGTAGGCGAGATCTTCCATCGGACCGTGCCCGCCGGGATAGAACACCACGTCGTAGTCGTCGGCGTTCACAGTGTCGAGCGCGACCGGGTGCGCCAGCACGTTGGCGATGCTGTCCAGGTAGTTCTTGACCTCCCGGCGCTTCCACGGCATGCCGCCGGAGATGCCGAGGCTGAGCTTGTCGAGCGTCGGCGCCTTACCGCCCGGCGTCGCCACGGTGATCTCCCACCCGGCCTCGGTGAAGATCTGGTGTGGCCGCGCCACCTCCTCGGCCCAGTACCCGGACGGATGCACCGTCCCGTCGTTGAGTGTCCAGCGGTCGGCCGCCGAGATCACCATCAGAACTTTCGTCATGGTCCGTCTCCCCTTAAATGTGTTGGGTACCAACAACGCGAGCCGGCTGCGGCCGGGACTTCAACCACCTGGAGTACCCACGCAGGGCACGTCGCGACACCAGCTGGTCGGCCAGCAGCGCGAACGCCGGACCGACACCCAGCGCGGGCTTCTTCCCCGCGCCGAGCCGCCGCATCTGGTAGCGGACCATCGCCATGCTGGCGATCGAGGCCAGCGGCTTGTCCGACCAGGTGACGGGCTTCAGCCGACCGGTCGCTTCCCTACCCTGGCGCCACCGCGCGGGCAGGTCCGGGGTTTCGGCCAGCGCGGTGGCCATACCGACCACCGCGACGCCACTGGCCAGCACCCGCTCGGCGGTCTGGTGGCGGGTGATCCCGCCGGTCAGCATGAGCGGGATGGGACTGCTCACCGCGAGATCGGCCGCCAGCTCCAGGAAGTACGCCTCGCGAGCGGCGGTACGCTCGTCGGCCGGGCGGCCGGTCATGGCCGGGCTTTCGTAGCTGCCGCCGGACAACTCAACTAGGTCGACATCCAAGGGCGCGAGCATGTCGATCACCGTGCGGGCGTCGTCGGCGTCGAAGCCGCCGCGCTGGAAGTCCGCTGAATTCAGTTTCACCGCAACGGAAAAGCTCGGGGATACCTCGGCGCGGATGGCGCGCACGATCTCGAGCAGCAGTCGAGCGCGGTTCTCCAGCGAGCCGCCCCACTCGTCGGTGCGGGTGTTGACGAGCGGAGACAGGAACTGCGACAACAGGTATCCGTGCGCGGCGTGCACCTCGACACCGTCGAACCCGGCCTGCTCTGCGCGCCGCGCCGTGGTGGCGAAGCGGGTGATGGTGTCGGCGATCTGCTCGGCCGTCATCGCGACCGGCTGGCCGAATCGCTTCGAGTGCCGGCCCAGCTCGACCGCGACGTCCGACGGTCCCCACACAACGCCCGGCATGTTGGCCTGCACCTGGCGGCCGGGATGGCTGATCTGCATCCACATCGCAGCCCCGTCGTCCTTGCCGGCCCGCGCCCACGCCGCGAAGGGCTCCAGCGGGGAGTCGGCATCGAGCACGACGCCACCCGGGCCGGTCATCGCCTCGGCGTGAACCATGACGTTGCCGGTGATGAGCAGGCCCGTGCCGCCGGCGCCCCACTGCCGGTACAGCGTGATCAGCCGCTCATCGGGCAGCTGCGCCCGCCCGGCCATGCCCTCTTCCATGGCCGCCTTGGCGATCCGGTTGCGCAAGACCTGACCGGACTTGAGCTGCAGGGGCGCGAACAACGCCTCCGACGCTTTCGACATGGAAACTCCTAGCGATGTTGACAGTGCTTACTTCACCTTGCTGCTAACATACGAGGCGGATGTAAGCGGTGTCAACACTTGTGAGGTAGATCCCGAATGGCCACGTCAACCAGGTCGTATCACCACGGCGACCTGCCCACCGCGCTCGTGCAGGCGGCCCTGGAACTGCTCGAGGAGGGCGGCGCGACCGAGCTGTCGCTGCGCGCGGCGGCCCGCCGCGCCGGGGTGTCGACCGCCGCGCCCTACCGCCATTTCGCCGACCGCGACGCGCTGTTGTCCGCGGTCGCCGCGGTGGGCTACCGCGATCTGGCCGCCCAGTTGACCGCCGCCAACCCGTCACCGCAGACGCCCGACGATCTCGCCGACATCGCCATCGCTTACGTGAACTTCGCGCTGCAACGCCCGGGCCTGTTCCGGGCCATGTTCGCCGAACCGTGCGACCCCACCAGCCCGGAACGCGTCGCCGCGGTGGAGGCCATCAGCGAGTACCTCAGATCGATTGTGCGGCAAGCGCTTCCCACATCAGATCCGGACGCGATGGCGAACGCGGTGTGGGCGCTGGTGCACGGCCTGGCGTTCCTGCACCTGGACGGCAAGTTCGACGCGTCCTCCCCCGACTCCGTCGCGGCGACGGTGCGCGCGGCAGTCGCGGCGGTGCTCGGCCAGCTCGCCTGACGAGGATCGCTAACCTCGGCAGCATGGAGTGGCCCCATGACGACGTGCTGCACGCCTGGTGGGTCGAGCCGAACCGGCTGCTGGCCGGTGAATACCCGGGCGCCGCCACACCCCAGCATGCCGAAGCCAAGATCCGCGTCCTGCTCGACGCCGGAATCGACACCGTCATCGACCTCACCACAGAAGCCGACCATCTGACGGCCTACCGAGCGCTTCTGCACGCGGCAGCCGAGAAGTCCGGGCGCACGGTGCGGTACTTCGCGTATCCGATTCCCGACTTCGGCGTCATCGACGATGCGGGCTACGACGCGATCCTGGCGCGCATCCACTCCGAGTTGGACTCCGGCCGAAACGTCTACGTGCACTGCTGGGGTGGGAAGGGCCGGACCAGCACAGTGATCGGGTGTCTGCTCGCCGAATCCGGATTGACCTATGACGAGGCCATCGCCCGCATCGCCGAATTACGCGCAGGCACAAGGAAAGCCGCAGACGTCTGCCCAGAGTCCACGGCGCAGCACGACCTTCTGCGAGCGCGCTGCGCCCGCTAGACGCCGACCGGCGAGCGACCTGCTCGCGCTCGTAACGTCAGGGCGAAGAAACGGCGTTCGGCCCACCACCAGGTTTACGAACGCAGAGCCAGCCCATGGTGTGCGGCGGCGCTGTGCGCGGCAGCGGACGCAACTTGTCGGACCGTTGCTCCAGAATCCACACATGAGCCGCCGCAACCGCCAAAAGCGCGCCGCCAAGCACAAGGATCGCCGACGCGCATCGTCCCAACGGGAACGCTGGAGCACCGACCCCGGGTACGACCGGGTCGCCATCCTCGACCGCCTCACCGCGGCGCTGTACAACTCCGCATTGTGTCCCGACCACGACGCCGAATTCCACGCCGCTGAGCTGCTCGACGAGTGGCTCTGCGGGGCACACGATCTCGACCTTGCCGCCGAGGGCACCCTGGCCGGTGCCATCAGCGGTGCGTGGCAGGTGGGTTGGTCGCCCAATGACCTGCACGAGTTCGCTCGTCGCCGTCTCGACGCAGCGGCAGCCGGTTACCTGGCCGAGGCCGTCGTCCGCGAATCCCGGCACTATCCCGTCACCTCACTGCACCCGCGGTGGCGCGCCGAGCTCACCGCGCTGCCCGTGGACATCGATCACGGCGCTCCGCAGATGTGGGACTGGGCGGACAGGAACGCCGTCGACCGTCACGCAGCGTTGACCGTCGTGTTGAAGGTGCTGCGGCTGCTGGGCACCCTGCCGAGGCTCGAGCCGTTGCTGCCGTTGCCCGGCGCGCACCAGCATTCGGCGGTCGAGGTGAACGCAGCCGATGCGAAAGCGCTCAGCCGGGTACGCGGGTTGCTCGCCAAGGCAGAGGCCACGAAGTTTCCCGAAGAAGCAGAAGCACTTTCGGCCAAGGCGCAAGAACTGATGAGCAGATACTCGCTGCACCATGCGATCCGCGATCATGAGCAAGGTCGTGCAGCTGAGGCGATCGCCCGGCGGATTTGGATCGACAGTCCCTACGTCATGGCCAAGGCAGCACTGGTGCAGGCCGTGGCAACGGCCAACCGGTGTCGGATGGTGTGCGCGGAGAAGATCGGATTCGTCGCCGTCATCGGCGCTGAGTGCGATCTGGAATTCGTTGAGCTGCTGTGTACTTCGCTATTGGTGCAGGCCAACCGGGCGATGCTGGCCGCCGGCCGTGCTACCGGCGACGGACGGGCCCGGACCCGCTCCTTTCGTCAATCATTTCTTCTCTCGTACGCCGAGCGCATCGGTGAACGCCTCACCGCCACCTCGACTACGGTGGCCACCGAGGTGGACCGCGGCACGCTGCTTCCGGTCCTGGCCGCTCGCAGCCAGGCCACCGACGACCTCACCGACCGACTCTTCCCGGCGACCATTGCCCGCATGATGTCGCCGTCCAACGGCGCCGGCTGGTCTGCCGGGCGGATCGCAGCCGACTTGGCGCAGCTGGATGTGCGTCGACCGATCGCGGGGTGATGCGGCTGCTCGACGCGATCTGACGGATCGCCCTACCAACTAGCGCGCCCGTAATCCTTCAGGAAGCACCCGTACAGATCCTCGCCCAGTTCCCCGCGCACGATCGGGTCATACACGCGCGCAGCACCATCCACCAGATCCAGCGGTGCGTGGAAACCTTCTTCGGCCAGCCGCAGCTTGGTCGGGTGCGGACGCTCGTCGGTGATCCACCCGGTATCGACGGCCGTCATCAAGATCCCGTCCTGCTCCAGCATCTCCCCGGAACTAGTGCGGGTCAGCATGTTCAACGCGGCCTTGGCCATGTTGGTGTGCGGGTGCCCTGGCCCCTTGTAACCGCGGCCGAACTGGCCTTCCATCGCAGACACGTTCACCACGTACTTGCGCCGGGCCGGTGACGCAGCCAGTGCCGGGCGCAGCCGACTCACCAGAATGAACGGCGCCGTCTGGTTGCACAGCTGCACTTCGAGCAGTTCCATCGCGTCGACCTCGTGCACGCGTTGGGTCCAGCTGTTCACCGGCGCGGTGTCGGGCAGCAGCCCACCGGCGTCGATGGCCGTCCCCGCGGAGATCCGCTCTGGTGAGGCGCTGCGGGCAGTCAGGGCCAGCTCGGTCAGCGCATGCGGGGCGGGGTGCTCGCTGAGGCTCCCGGCCAGGGCATGCGGATGCGCGTCGCTGACGTGGTCGAAGGTGACGACGTCCACCAAGGCCTGCGGCGGAGTGCGCTCGGCCTCCACCAGCGCCGCGTACGAGCCCGGCGGGCGACGCACCGTCTGGGCCGCGTTGTTGATCAGGATGTCCAGCGGCCCCTGCGCGGCCACCTCGTCGGCGAGGGCCACCACCTGGGCCGGGTCCCGCAGGTCGATCCCCACCACCCGTAGCCGGTGCAACCAATCGGCACTGTCCTCCATCGCGGCGAAGCGGCGCACCGCGTCGTTGGGGAACCGGGTGGTGATCGTGGTGTGCGCACCGTCGCGCAACAGCCGCAGCGCGATGTACATGCCGATCTTGGCGCGCCCGCCGGTGAGCAGGGCCCGGCGCCCGGTCAGGTCGGTGCGGGCGTCGCGCTTGGCCCGGTTGAACGCTGCACAGTCCGGACACAGCTGGTGGTAGAACGCATCGACCACCGTGAAGTGGTTCTTGCAGATATAGCAGTGCTGTGAGCGCAGCAGCGTGCCCGCAGTGGCGCCGACCGCGGTGGACACCAGCGGCAGGCCTTGGGTCTCGTCGTCGATCCGGCCCGGTGCACCCGTCGCGGTGGCGGCGATGACGGCGCGATCAGCGGCCGCAACCCGTTCGCGTGCGGCAGCCCGGCGCACCTTCTTCAATTCCTTGAACATCTTCGCGGTGGCCTGGCGCACAGCAACGGCATCGGGGTGCTCGGGAGGGAGCTTGTGCACCTCGGACAGCACCCGCAGGCACGTGCTGAGCTGGTCAGGATCGATCGCGTTCACGATGGAAGGGTACGGCGGGTGGGCACAAATCCCCGTATCGAGCGAACTGACCTGGCAGGGGCGTCGGGCTGTGGGTGGTGGGCGCCGGGCTGTGGCGAGCGTGCAGGCTTTCCCGGTGATCTCGTCGTCTGGCCCGCAAAAGCTGCACGCTCGTCACAGTGCCCCGAACGGGACATACGACCCCAGCCGCCCGCGAAACGGTCAACCCGTGGGCGATCAGTCGTAAATGACGTCCAGCCCGCGCCGCCGAAGGTCGGCCAGCCCGTCGCGCATGGCCTGCAGCTGCTCGGGTGAATGGCCCACCCAGTCGGTGATCTCCCCGACGATTTTCACCGGCTCGCGGGTGCGGTAGGAATGGGTCGGATTGCCGGGCAGCTTCTTGTCGGTCACGTTCGGGTCGTCCTCGATCTCCCCTTCCGGTTCGACGATGTAGATGCGGCCCCGCCCCTCGCCGACGGCCATCTCGGCTCCCCACACCGCGGCATCCAAGGTGCGTGTCACGTACACGTGGTTCATGATCCGGCCGGCTTGGTAATTCGACTCACGTCCGGGCACCAAGCGATCCCCCACTGCCAGATCGGCCTTGGTGCCGTGCAGCAGCGCACCGGACTCGTGCACCTCGAACGGTATCGGCCTGCTCGTCACAACATCCCCCATCTCGTCGCGGACCGGACGATTGTGCAGCACATCAGGGGCCTTGCCGCAAGCCCCACCCCCGGCCGTATAGTGAGAGTGGGACAGATCGAAACCCCTTCGCGCCCAGCCAATCCGGTGTCAACAGAGCTGGCCGAGAAGACGGTCGACGACGCTGCTCAGTCTGGCGAAATGCGTTCCGGCCCAATAGATCCGTCCGCAATCCGGGCAGCTACTGAACTCGTCGTAGTAGCGGCGGGTCAACGGCTCCAGCCGGTCAATCACCGCCTCCTTCGGCACCGCGGCCAGCTCACCGTTGCATCGCACGCACCGGGTGAACGGCGCCACCTGCCGTCGTAGATCGAGCCGCCGCAGCACCTCCAGCGTCTGTTCCTCGGGCTGCTGGGAGTGGACGAACAGGCCGTGGGTGATTGCGCGACGCTTCAGCAGTCCGCGGTCGCGGGTCAGCAGGATCCGCTGCCGCTCGACGCTGATATCGGCCAGATCCTGGTCGTCGGCGTCGTTGGACCACCACACGTCGAACCCGAGCAGCCGCAGCAGCCGTGCCAGCCGGCCGAGGTTGACGTCGATCACGAATCGCGGATGCCGCAGCGGCTCCGGCCGGAGCCGGGCCGTCGCCCCGATGTCGAGCGCCTCGAACATCGGGTACACCGCGATCCGGTCGCCGACGGCCGGCCGATGCTCGAATCCGACGGGTTCCCCGTTCACCAGGATCAGGTCGATTTCGGTGTGCGGAATGCCCATGGCCTCCAGCACGTCCTTGACGGTCTGGTGGTCCTGGCACGGGCGACGCAGGGTCTGGCTGCGCGAGTCAGCGTCCAAGAAGTCGTTGAGCTCGGCGTAGGCCCGGACGTGCACGAAGCCAGCCATAGCGCCATGGTCGCGCGTGGGTTCGTCGACCGCAATGCGCCGACAACCTAGCCCCGCGCGGTGCCTACGTCGCTGGTCGGAGATCGTCAAAAGTTTTGACGATCTTCTCCCGCACATGTCGCCTCATTGGTCTCGACGGCGAATCCGGGCACAATCGCGTTGTGGCGGAGATGGTCATAGCCCTCAACCCAGACGAAGGCTCCCGACTGCCCTACCTGCTGCGCATACCGCAGCCCGGCGGCGACCTGTTGTTTCGCACTTCGGGGACGTGGCCGCGAGCCAAGGCGCTGTACTGCCACCCGGCCAGCCTCAGCGAGTGGCCGACAGACGCGGAGATCGTCGAACGCGTCGCAATGCGGTCATGCCAACGCCGGGGCGCGGCCATCGATGTGATTCTGCAGCGGCCCCGGGAGAACCGCTCGCAGTTGGTGTTCACCACCGCTCGGGGCAGGGACGCGGTGTTCTGGCAGTCGCCGCGCACCCGCAAGCAGGCGCGCCCGAATGTGCGGACCCCGGCAGCGCGCGCCCAGGGCATCGACGAGCTGCACATCGTGGTCGACAGCCACGAGCGGTACGCCTACAAGTTCGCGAGCCAACAGGTCAGCACCGCTCAACGCGCACTGCCCTGCGGCGACTACGGGCTGCTCATCGACGGGACGCTCATCGCCAGCGTGGAACGCAAATCCCTCGCCGACCTGGTCTCCAGCCTTACCAGTGGCAAGTTGCGTTATCAGCTCGCCGACCTGGCCGCGCTTCCCCGCGCGGCGGTGGTCGTTGAAGACCGCTATTCGCAGTTGTTCAAGCTCGACTGGGTACGCCCCGCCGTCGTCGCCGACGGGCTGGCAGAACTACAGATCCGGTGGCCGAACGTGCCGATCGTATTTTGCGAGGCGCGCCAACTCGCCGAGGAATGGACCTACCGGTTCCTTGCCGCCGCGCATGCCTGGTCGACGACTGAAGAGGCTGCAATACAACGTATTTCAACAGTCAAGGCCGAAACCACGCCTGATCAGGGCACCGAGGAGTCCGAACCGAGCACTGCCGATGTCCGCGCTTGGGCCCGCGAGGTCGGCCTGGAAGTTCCGGCCCGGGGCCGCCTCCGCCCGGAGATCTGGCAAGCCTGGCAAGACGCGCACTGACGACCGCACGGGCGGAAGTAATCTAGGAACAGCAACTTCCTGGGGGGCACATGAGCGGATTCGTCCGATTCGTTGACGGCGACTGGTCATGGAATTCGTCGGTGACACACTTCTTTTTCGACTTTCTCGCCGAGCAGCTCCCAGATGGACAGAAAAGATCAGAAGTGGTTGAGCTGCAAGACAGTAACGTCCTGATGTTGGATTTACGTGAGCCGTCGAACGACATGATCGTTACGACGATCATCGACAACCTGCCGACGCGCCTCGAAACACTGGATCCGGATATCCGTTCGGCGTTCCAGCCAGCAGTGGACGAATTGCTGCGCTTGGCAACGTCCCAGCATCGCCGCGCGAGAGATCAGACACGACCAACTTCGGCAAGGTGAAACCACCCAATCCCGCGACATCCTCCTGCCCTACTTCGATCGAAGGGCGAACATCGTGATCCGGTCCTGATCAAGATGAACGCCACCGGGGTTCGCGACCTGATCGCACCCCACCTGAAGGACAGCTCACCGGACATGCGCCGATACGCACGCCGCGCGATGGAACGCCTGACCTGATCGAGAACGTCTGGTCGACCGGTGCGCGAGGTGACAACATGAAGCGATGACAGAGCAGTCACCTGCGGTCACCGCTGCTCATCCGCCGACATTGATGCTGCGCGTCGTCAACCCCGCGCTGCGGTTCCTGCTGCGCACACCGTTCGCCGGTGCCGCCCGCCAGCAGTTCATGGTTCTGACCGTGAACGGCCGAAAGACCGGACGGCAGTATGCGATTCCGCTGAGCGCCCACTTCATCGACAACGTCCTATACGCGATGACCGACGCCGGGTGGAAGCACAACTTCCGCGATGGCGCCACGGCCGAAGTGCTCCACAACGGCAAGACCACAACCATGCGGGGCGAGCTCATCACAGACCGCGCGACGGTCGCCGATTTGTTCCACCGCTGCGCCGAGTCATACGGCGTCAAACGCGCCCAGCGCATGATGGGGTTGGTCTTCCGCGATCAGCGCATCCCCACGCTGGACGAGTTCAGCGAGGCCGTCGACCGTGAGCATCTCGTCGCGATCAAGCTGACCCCGGGAGCCTGACCGTCGGCCCATCAGGTGCTTCCGTTCCTCACATCAGCGGTCAGGACCGTCAAAAGTTTTGACGACTTCCGTAGGAACATGCCACCCCAAGCGGCCCGGCGGACCCTCACAGCAACTGCCGTGACGATGGCGACGCCCGCCGGCACCCCACACCAAATGCCCCAATAACCGCCACCCGCCACACCCATCTCGGTAACGTCAGCAGCGATGAGCGGGGCACCGACGTGTTGATCGCGGCGTTACGCGACCTGCAGTGGCGCCGACGGCGATTCATGATCGCTGCGGTCGGCACCGCGTTGGTTTTCGCCATGACGCTGGTGTTGACGGGCCTGGCGAACGGTTTCCGCGTCGAAGCCGAACGCAGTGTCGACGCCCTCCACCTCGACGCCTTCATGATCAAGGAGGGCGCGGCGGGCCCGTTCCTCGGGTCGGCACCATTGCCGCTGACCGACGTCCAGCGCGCCGCCAAGCTGCCGGGTGTCGTCACCGCAGTCCCGCTGGTGTACGGCTCGTCGACGATCCCCGCCGGCGGCACGCCGCGGAACGTGAACGTGTTCGGGGTGCCGGAACAGGGCCCGGGCACTCCGACATTGAAGGAAGGCCGGGCCCCGCACACCCCCGACGAAGTCGCGGTGTCGACGACGATGGGCCGCCCGGTCGGCGCCGACGTCGCGGTGGGCGCGTCGAAACTGCGGGTCGTGGGATTGGTCGATGACCTCACCGCCCTGGCCGCCCAGGACAACATCTACCTGACGGTGCCCGGCGCCCAACAACTGCTGTTCTCCGGGCAGAAGCTGATCTCGTCGGTCGGCATCGTCGGCAACCCCGGCGCGGCGCCGCCGGAGTTCCGGATCGTCGACCGGGCCGGTGCCATTGACGACATGGTGCGTCCGCTGCGCGGCGCCAACCAGGCGATGAGTTTGATGGCCGGCCTGCTGTGGGCGGTGGCGGCGCTGATCGTCGGCTCGGTGATCTACCTGTCCGCCCTGGAACGCACCCGCGACTTCGCGGTGTTCAAGGCCGTCGGCGTCGCCACCCGATCGATCATGGGAGGCCTGGCGATGCAGGCCGTCGCCGTCGCACTGCTGGCCGCCCTGCTGGGCGCAGGCCTGTCGCTGGTGCTCGGACCGCCGTTCCCGATGCGCTGCGACGTCCCCACCGTGGCGTTCGTGGCGTTGCCAATCGTCGCCGTCGTGATCGGCCTGCTGGCCAGCGTGGCCGGACTGCGCCGCGCCGTCACCATCGACCCTGCCCTGGCGTTCCGAGGACCCTGACATGGCCGACCTACTCGTCAAAGACCTCGTCGTGGAGTACTCCAGCGGCGGATACGCGGTACGCCCGATCGACGGCCTCGACCTCGACGTGCCCGCCGGATCACTGGCAATCCTGTTGGGCCCCAGTGGTTGCGGGAAGACCACGCTGCTCTCCTGCCTGGGCGGCATCCTGAAACCGACCGCGGGCCGGATCGAATTCGGCGACGTCGACGTGACCACGCTGAACAAGAAGGCGCTGTCGGACTACCGGCGCGACACCGTCGGGATCGTGTTCCAGGCGTTCAACCTGGTGCCCAGCCTGACCGCGATGGAGAACGTGATGGTGCCGCTGCGCGCCGCCGGGATGAGCCGCTACGGCGCCCGCGAACGCGCGATGGAACTGCTGACCCGCGTCGGGCTCAAGGACCGATTGCACCACCGCCCCGGCAATCTCAGTGGCGGGCAACAACAACGCGTCGCGGTGGCTCGCGCGATCGCACTCGATCCGCCGCTGATCCTAGCCGACGAACCGACCGCCCACCTCGACTTCATCCAGGTGGAGGAGGTGCTGCGGCTCATCCGGGAACTGGCCAGCGACGAGCGTGTTGTCGTCGTCGCCACCCACGACACCCGCATCCTGCCGCTCGCCGATAAGGTGGTGGAACTCGTCCCGCACGTCGCCGTCGAGCATCAGGGCCCCGAGACCGTGACCATCGGGGCCGGAGCGGTGCTGTTCTCCCAGGGTGAGATGGGTGACCTGATCTACATCATCACCGACGGCGAGATCGAGCTGGCCCGCGAATTGGCCAGCGGCGGTGAGGAAGTCATCAAGACGGTCGGGCCCGGCGACTACTTCGGCGAGATGGGGCCACTGTTCAGCCTGCCCCGGTCGGCGACCGCCCGAGCCAAGACCGACGCGACGATCGTCGGCTATACCGTCCAGGCATTCCGGGAACTGCTCGGCCCCACCGGCGCCAAGAACCTCATCGGTCGAACCGAAACCGAGGACTGATGACCGAACTCGACAGCCGCGTCGCGGTCTACCTCGACTTCGACAACATCGTCATCTCGCGCTACGACCAGGTCAACGGTCGCAACTCTTTCCAGAAAGACAAGGCCAAGGGTCTGGAGCCCGACAAGCTCACCAGGGCCACGGTCGACGTCGGCGCGATCCTCGACTTCGCCTCGTCCTTCGGCACATTGGTGCTCACCCGCGCCTACGCGGACTGGTCAGCCGACCTCAACGCCGGCTACCGCGAGCAACTCGTCGGCCGCGCCGTCGACCTCGTGCAGCTGTTTCCGGCCGCCGCGTACGGCAAGAACGGCGCCGACATCCGGTTGGCCGTCGACGCGGTCGAGGACATGTTCCGGCTCCCCGACCTCACCCATGTGGTGATCGTGGCCGGCGACTCCGACTACATCCCGCTGGCCCAGCGCTGTAAACGCTTGGGCCGCTACGTCGTCGGCATCGGGGTGGCCGGATCGTCGAGCCGGGTGCTGGCCGCCGCGTGCGACGAGTTCGTCGTGTACGACTCGCTGCCCGGCATCCCCACCCCCGCTCCCGAGCCGGAACCCAAGCCGCAGAAGCGCACCCGCAAGAAGGAGGAGCCCGATCCGCAGGCCGAGGCCACCGCGCTACTCACCCGGGCCCTGCAGATCGGCCTGGAGAAGGACGACGTCGAGTGGCTGCACAACTCCGCGGTCAAGGCGCAGATGAAGCGGATGGATCCGTCGTTCAGCGAAAAGTCGCTGGGCTTCAAATCGTTCAGTGATTTCCTGCGGTCGCGGTCCAATGTCGTCGAACTGGACGAGAGTTCGACGACCCGCATGGTCAAACTCCGCTGACCCTCACACCCCGAGCCGTCCCGATAACCGATTCAGCCGCTCCAGGCTCGCCCCATCGAGCCCAGTGAACGAAACGGTCTTCCCACGTGACGAGTACTTGAGCCTGATCGCATCGAGACTCGCGACCGACGACGCATCCCACACCGACACACCGGACATGTCGATCACCACCTCGGCCGGATCGTCGGCGTAGTCGAACTGGTGCACCAAGTCATTGCTGGACACGAAGAACAGGTCGCCGCGGACCCGATAGGTCCGCACACCGTCCGGTCCGGTCACGGCCGTCACCGAGGTGAAGTGGGCGACGCGTCGGGCGAACGCCACCATTGCCGTGAGCACCCCGAGCGACACCCCGACCGCGAGATTCCCGGTGACGACCGTCGCGACGACGGTGACGATCATGATCAGGGTTTCACTGCGCGGCAGCATCTTCAGGGTCCGCGGCGTCACGCTGTGCCAGTCGAAGGTCGCGAACGACACCACGATCATCACCGCCACCAACGCAGCCATCGGGATGCGTCCGACCAGATCCCCCAGGGACACCACCAGGATCAAGACGAAGACACCGGTCAGCAAGGTGGACAGCCGGGTTCGGGCGCCGGCGACCTTGACGTTCATCATGGTCTGCCCGATCACCGCGCAGCCGCCCATGCCACCGAAGACCGCGGTGACGACATTGGCGATGCCCTGCCCGCACGCCTCCCGGGTCTTGTTGGACGGAGTATCGGTGATGTCATCGACGAGTTTGGCCGTCATCAGCGACTCCAGCAGACCGACGAGCGCCGCCCCCAACGCGTAGGGCGCGATCACCTGCAGCGTGTGCAGGGTCAACGGAACATGCGGCAGCCCGGGCACAGGTAACGAATCGGGCAGTGCCCCTTGATCTCCCACGTCGGGCACGTCCCAGCCGAACAGGACGACGACGACCGTCAGCACCAGCACCACCACCAGCGGCGCGGGCACCGCCGTCGTCAGCTTGGGTAGCAAGAACATCAGCACCACGCCCGCGGCGGTCAGCGGATACACCAGCCACGGCACGTCGACCAGGTGCGGCAGTTGTGACACCAGCACCAGGATGGCCAGCGCGTTGACGAACCCGACCATCACGCTGCGCGGGATGAACCGCATGAGCTTGGCCACCCCGAACGCCGCCAGCAGCATCTGGATCACGCCCGCCAAGAGAATCGTGGCGACGAGGTACCCCACCCCGAATTCCCGTGCCACCGGGGCGACGACGAGTGCGACCGCCGCGGTGGCCGCCGTGATCATCGCGGGCCGGCCGCCGGTGAAGGCGATGGTGATCGCCATCGTCACCGTCGAGAACAGGCCCACCCGAGGGTCGACCCCGGCGATCACCGAGAACGCGATCGCCTCGGGGATCAAGGCCAGCGCGACGACCAACCCGGCCAGCACCTCGGTGCGCAGCACGGCCGGTGACCACGGTGACGGCCGAACGATGCCGTCTGAAGGCGCGCGGAATCCAGGGATGGTCATACTCATCGAAACTCCTTGACGGACAGTGCAACAGCTACGCGGCCGGGCGGTGGCCGAGGAAGTCCAGGATGGCGCGACGGCGGCGCTGATAGGACTCCTCGAACTGCGCCTCGGGCGTACGGGGCTTTTCGATCGTGATGACGTCGGCGACGGTCGCGGGCCGGTGGCTCAACAGCACGATCCGGTCGGCCAGCAGCAGCGCCTCGTCGACGTCGTGGGTGACGAACAGCAGCGTCATCTTCTGGGTCTCCCACACCGACGTCAGCAGCTGCTGCATCTCAAGGCGCGTCTGCGCGTCGAGCGCACCGAACGGCTCGTCCATCAACATCACTCGCGGCTCACAGGCCAACGTGCGGGCCAATTGCACGCGCTGACGCATGCCGCCCGAAAGCTGGCTGGGCAGGTGATCCAGGTAGTCGCCGAGCCCGACTTGTTGCAAACGGGTGGCGGCTTTCTCCTTGAGTTCCTTGCCGCGCACCCCACGCAGTTTCAGCGGAAACTGCACGTTCTTGAGTGCAGACCGCCACGGGAACAGCGCGTCCTCCTGGAACACCATGGCGCACTGGGCGACATTGCCGGTGACGGGTGCACCATCGACAGTCGCGGTGCCGCCCATCGGTTTCAGCAGCCCGGCCAGGGCCCGAAGAATGGTCGATTTGCCGCAGCCGGACGGGCCGAGGAACACCACCACCTCGCCGGGCTCGATCGCCAGGGTGATGTTGGCTGCGACAACGCCGTTGAAGCCAAGTTGCAGCTGCTGGAGGTTGACGGCGCCGGCGCTCATCGGGCGGCCCTCGGCAGCCAGCGGTTGACCCGCCGTCCGACGCGCTCGACCAGCCAGGCGGTGCCCAGCCCCAGCGCGCCGATGGAAATCATGCCGACCACGACGCCGGCGTAGTCCAGCAGACCGTAGGCCTGCCAGGTGTAGTACCCGATGCCGAACTGGCCCGAAATCATCTCGGCACTCACCACGCAGATCCAGGCCACGCCCATCGCCACCGAGAGACCGGCGAAGATACCCGGCAGTGCGCCCGGAATGATCACGTGGAACAGCAACGACATTCGACCGGCACCCATGGTTTGGGCGGCCTCCTCCCACACCTTCGGCATGGAGTCCATGGCGTGGATGGTGCTGACCACGACCGGGAAGAACGCGGCGAAGAACGTGATGAACACGATGCCCTGCTCGCTGGACGGGAACAGCAGGATGGTCAGCGGAACGAGTGCGATCGCCGGGATGGGGCGGATCAGTTCGATGAAGGGCCGCAACGCCATTCGTGCGATCTCCGAGCGCCCGACCAGCACACCCAACCCGATGCCGACCACCGCTGCCAGGCCGAAGCCGAGCAGGATGCGCTGCAGGCTGGCGAGCAGGTCGTCGTAGTAGCTGCCCGAGCCGATCCGCGCCACCAACGCCTGCAGCACCGCTTCCGGCGCAGGCATTCGGTTGAACCGCAGCCAGGCCACCACATTGTTGGTGGTCAACAGGTGCCAGGCCACCAGGAACACGGTGATCGGGATCAACGGCAGCAGCATGGCGGGAACCCGACGGGTGACGGAAGCCGGCAACAGATCTGCCAGGCTGCGCCGCGGCGAGTCCTCGTCCCGGCCGGCCGGGGACCACAACCGCGGTGCGGTGATCGTGGGCCGGGTCATGAGCTCGGTCATGCGGTTTCCTTTCTGGGAGGGGTTTAGCCGGCGGTGCGGGACTGCCCCACGGCAGCCGGGTAGGCGACGGGTACGGCTTGCGGATGGCTCGCGCGGTAGGTGTCGGCAGCGGCGCCGGTGGCGAACGGCTTGTAGCGCTGCGTCGGCGGTACGGTCGGATCGTCCAGCCAGACAGCGTGATCGGCGAAGATCCGCAGCCCGGTCAGGGTGTCGGGCACATAGGCGGCCCGCACCTCAGGGGTCGCGGCGACCCGGCGCAGCAGACACGTCGGCGTCGCGGCCACCTCGGTGGTCTCCGATCCTGACGCCCACACCTCCGACGCCTGGGCCGGGTCGCTCACCGGCAGCCCGCACGCGTCGTCGAAACCGGTGAGCGTCATCGGATTGGCCACGCTGGCGCGGCGCTGTGGGTACTGGTCGCCGAACAACTGCCGCAGGTAGCTGTCGTTGACGAAGCCGGGAACGTCGAAATCCTTTGTCACCGAGCCCCGCCCGACCAGATACTCCTTCACTGACGCGAACGCGGTGAGGAATTGCTCCTTGAGGGTCATGTCGAAGCTGACCAACCCGTTGGGACCGTTGTAGAGGTAGATCACCTCGGGTTCGATGCCGGTCAGTTCGCCGACCCGCTGCGCGGCTGCCAGCGGGTGAGCGACGATGTCATCGGTGGTCGACTTCATCGCCCGCAGTAACGCCGCCATCACCTCGGGATTGGCGTCGGCGAACTGCTTGCGCACCACCACGCCGTGGAAGGTCGGCACATTGTTGTCGCCGCCGTCGTACAGCAGCCGGCCCTGGTTGCGGTAGATCACCAGTTGCGGCCATGGCACGAACTGCGCCAGGCCGTCGACCTGTCCACCGTCGATGGCCGAGGCACCCACCGACGGGTCCTGGTTGACGATGTGCACCGCGGCCTTGTCCATGCCGATGTTGCGTACCGCCGACGAGAACATGCCGTCTCCGGCCGATCCGAGGCTGGTCGAAACCTTCTTGCCGGTCAGGTCGGCAAGTTTCTGGGCAGACGAATCCGTCTGCACCACAACCTGATTCAGCGAGCCGCGCAGGTTGTAGCCGGTGGTCGCAACCATCTCGGTGGCGGCGTCGTCGTACTTACGGGTCTTGGATCCGTTGGTCAGCAACGGGTAGTCACCCATCGAGCCGATGTCGACGTGAGTGGCGATCATCTGCGCGGTCAGCGGAGCGCCGGAGGCGAAGTCCTGCCATACCACCCGGTATTTGGTGCCGGTGGCCGCGCCCAGTTCCTTGAGTGCGTTCTCGAAGTCACCGCGGTCGCGCAGCAGGGTGCCGGCGTTGACGGTGTTGATGGTCTTGGATTGGTAGCCGACGTTGACGACGACGGTCGGCTCGGTGAGCAGCCCGCAGCCGGTGAGCAGCTGGGCGCCGCTGACCGTGACTGCGGCCAGCAGAGCGGCCGACCGGGCCCGCCACCGGCCCCGAGGAAGATGTTGCACGTCGTCCATACCGACAAGAGTCGACGGCTTCTGTTACCTCACTGTCATGTGAGGTTGCGCAGCAGTTACGCCATCTGCACACAAAGAACACCGAGGTTACGCCACCAATACCGCCCTGGTAACCGATCTCGGTTTCGGAAAAGCTTGCAGTCGTGGATGTTCCGATCGAGCCCGACTACCGGTTCACCCTCGCCAACGAGCGCACGTTCCTGGCGTGGCAGCGCACTTCCCTCGGACTGCTCGCGGCAGCGGTGGCGGTAGTGCAGTTCATGCCCGAACTGACAGTCCCGGGCCTTCGGCACATACTGGGAGTGGCAGTCGGCGCCATGGCGATCCTGACCGCCGTCGCCGGGCTGCGCAGGTGGGCCCAGGTCGATCGCGCGATGCGCCACGACGAGCCGCTCCCCCGCGCCGCGGTGCCGACCTACCTGACCGCCGGCCTGGCGATGATGGGTCTGGTCACGGTGGGTTTCGCGATCGTGGCGACCGTCCGATGACGCGACAGGCGCTGGCGCAGGACCGGGGTTTGCAGGCCGAGCGGACCGCGTTGGCCTGGACGCGCACCGCGCTGGCGATCGCCGCGTCCGGCGTGCTGGTGTTGGTGCGCGACGGCCATCTTCTCGGTAGCCCGGTGCGGCTGGCCGTCGTCGGCGCCGCGGCCGCTCTGGCCGCCGCGGTCTACACGCTCGGGGCACACCGTCGTCGGCAACTGCTGGCGCACCCCCGGCATTGCGCCGTCGCGGGTCGCCGATATGTGCCGGTCGTCGGCGCAGCCGTCATCGTCGAAGGCGGCCTTGTGGTGACCTACCTGGCGATGCCTGCCTGACGCTGCGCACGCAACAGCTTCTGCCGCACGCGCGACACAAGACCCGGTCGGTCGGACACCATCGAATGGGTCACCCACACCACCGACCAACCGAACGACTCGAGCTCCGCCGTCTGCGCATGGATCCACCTTCGATAGTCCGCATAGTCCCGTTCTTCGTCGCACTCGATGGCGACCTTCCAACGGCGCCAACCCATCGCCACGCGGTTGCACACCATGCCCCAGGTGTCGAAGAACGGAATCTGGGTCTCGAGTCCCGGCATGCCGATGTAGCCCAGCACCAGCCGGGTCCGGGTCTGGAGCGGTGTTTCAGCGCCGCCGTCGGCCTCCGCCAGCGCCATCCGCAGCCGGTCGACGCCGCGGATACCTCGATTCGCCTCGTACAACGACCAGACGGCCTCGGGGTCAAGACCCGTCTTGTTCAGCAGCGCGTCCAAGATCGATACCGCCTGGGCATGCGGCAACAACCGACCCAGGTCGAACGCCGTCCGAGCGACAGTGGTGACCCGCATCCCGTCCCATTCGCAAACATCGTCTGGTTCAAGGGCATACGAGTACACCCGGAGCCCGGGCGGCGCGTGGCGATTGGCCCGCACGATCTCCGCCGGTGCGTTGGCGTCCAGCCATTTGGTGCCGTACACCGCTGCCGCCGACACCCCGCTGACCACCGCATCGGGACCGGCGAACAGCCACGCCGCCTGGGCGCGCAACAACGGGGTCAAGGCCACCTCGTTGTCGAGGTAGACGTTGCGGTAGACCGCTCGGTACTTGGTCGCGAGTTCGTGCTTGGTGAGGAGCCCGGCCGTGATCGCCTCTCTGCCCAGAAACGGGCTGGGCCGTCTGCCGGGAAACGCTCCTGGGAACTGCGTGTTCATGAGACCAGCATCAGCGGGCGGACCGACAATTCTCGGGCTCGCTCGGGGGTTATGCACAGGTGTGGGCACTGTGACGAGCGTGCAGGATTAGCCGACGATTGCGCATTTCTGGCTGCAAAAGCTGCACACTCGTCACAGTGTCCCGGACGAGATACGGGCACCCCGGCCAGTCACACGTCGAGGAAACGAATGTCCTTCGCATTGCGGGTGATGAAGCCGCGCCGTGCTTCCACGTCGTCGCCCATCAGAATCGAGAACAACTCGTCGGCAGCGGCAGCGTCGTCGAGCGTCACCTGACGCAGCACCCGCACCGTCGGATCCATGGTGGTCTCCCACAATTCCTTGGCATCCATCTCGCCGAGACCCTTGTAGCGCTGGATACCGTCATCGACGTTGATCCGCTTGCCCGCGGCTCTGCCGGCCGCCAATAGCGCGTCGCGCTCGCGGTCGGAGTAGGCGAATTCCGGGTCCTGACGCTGCCACTTGAGCTTGTACAGCGGCGGTTGTGCGAGGAACACGTGACCGTTGGCGATCAACGGTTTCATGAAACGGAACAGCAGGGTCAGCAGCAGCGTGGAGATGTGCTGGCCGTCGACGTCAGCGTCGGCCATCAGCACGATCTTGTGATACCGCAGCTTGGAAATGTCGAACTCGTCGTGGATGCCGGTGCCCAGGGCGGTGATGATGGCCTGGACTTCGGTGTTCTTCAACACCCGGTCGATACGGGCCTTTTCGACATTGATGATCTTGCCTCGCAACGGCAGGATCGCCTGGAACATCGAGTCGCGACCACTCTTGGCCGAGCCACCGGCCGAATCACCCTCCACCACATACAGTTCGGACTTCGTCGGGTCGGTCGAACGGCAATCGGCCAGCTTGCCCGGCAAGCCACCTATCTCCGTCGCGCTCTTACGCCGCACCAGTTCCCGCGCTCGTCGGGCGGCGACCCGCGCCTGCGCCGACGACGCGACCTTGGTGATGATCACCTTGGCCTCGGCCGGGTTCGCCTCGAACCAGTGGGTCAGCGCCTCATTGCAGACTTTCTGCACGAATGACCGGACCGCGGCGTTGCCGAGCTTGGTCTTCGTCTGACCCTCGAACTGCGGCTCGGCGACCTTCACCGAGATCACCGCTGCCAATCCCTCACGGATGTCGTCACCGGTCAGGTTCGGATCCTTGTCCTTGAGCAGCTTCTTGTCCTTGGCGTACTTGTTCACCACGCTCGTCAACGCTGCCCGGAAACCCTCCTCATGGGTGCCACCCTCGTGAGTGTTGATCGTGTTCGCGAAGGTGTGTACCGACTCGGAATACCCCGCGTTCCACTGCATAGCGACCTCCACCTCGTGGCCGGCGCCGGCGCCGTCAAACGCGATGATGGACGGCTGAATCGGCTCCTTCACGCGGTTGATATGGCCGACGAAGTCGATCAAGCCACCCGGATGATGAAAGGTACGAGGGCAATCGTCGCCGGCGCGTCGGTCGGTGAGGGTCAGAAGCAGGCCCTTGTTGAGGAACGCCATTTCTTGCAGACGCCGCGCGATGGTCTCGGCGTTGTACTCGGTCGTCTCGAAAACCTCTGGGTCCGACCAGAACCGGACCGTGGTGCCGGTGCGCTCCGACGGGGCACCCCGGCGCAGGGTGGCGGGTACCGAATGGTCGTAGTGCTGAAACCACTCGTAGCCGTCCCGGTGGATACACACCTCCAGGCGGGTGGACAGGGCGTTGACCACCGACACGCCGACGCCGTGCAGACCACCCGACACTTGATACGACTCGCCGTCGAACTTCCCGCCCGCGTGCAGCTGTGTCATCACGACATCGACAGTGGGAATTCCCGTCTCATGCATGGCAACCGGGATGCCGCGGCCGTCGTCGCTCACCTCGACTCCGCCGTCGGGCAGCAGCGTGACGTCGACCCGGGTGGCATGACCGGCCATCGCCTCGTCCACCCCGTTGTCGACCACCTCCCACACCATGTGGTGCAGGCCGCGTTCACTGGTCGACCCGATGTACATACCGGGCCGCTTGCGGACGACGTCGAGCCCTTCGAGGATCGTGATCGACGCGGCGTCGTAGGTGGTGGACACGGTGGATTCCCTTCGGGGCTACTGGCTACGAACTGGGACGAAATCGATTGGCGCGCCGGCTGGAATCAGCTGTTCGGTCTCGACGCTGGCGTCGAACTCCTGGATGAAGCGGTAGGCATGCTGCATCACCCACCACCGCACCCAGGTCTGATTGACGGCCTCGCGTTCCTTCGGGTCCTCCAGCAGGTTGGTGATGCGCGCGAAGCCCAAGGGGATCTCCGGGTCGTGGAAGTGCTGCTGTCGTTTGAAGTTGATCTTGAACTGAGACCACTTCACCGCGTGCAGTTCCTCGTTGAGCCACACCATGCAGCCCTCGCGGTTGGATTCCTCTGCCCCGCTGAAGAATTCCCGCTGATCGATACCGTCGATGATGCGGTCCTCGGGAATCTCACAACCGGCCCAGCGCAGCAAGGTCGGGAACATGTCGGTGACGTGCACCATCTCGTTGCTCTCACGCACCGGGACATGCCCGGGATAGCGGATCAGGCACGGGGTGCGGATGCCGCCCTCAGCGGAGCTGAAGTAGGACCCGTCGAAGAAACCTGCGGTGCCACGTCCGGCCAGATGGTCCTCGGCGCCGTTGTCCCCCGCCATGATGACGATGGTGTTGTCCTCGATGCCGAGTTCGGCCAAATAGTCCAGGATGCTGCCGAAGTCGTGATCGAGCATGAGCAGCGAATCGCCCCATGCCCCGTTGCTGCTCTTACCCTTAAATTCCTCGCGGACCTCCATCGGGAAGTGCATCAGCGAGTGGTTGTGGTACAGGTAGAACGGCTTGTCCGCCTCGACGCTGCGTTTCATGAACGCCTTGGCCCGGCGGTCGTATTCGCCGTCGACCTCGCCCTTGAGCTTGACCGTCAGCTGCTGGTCGGTGGCGTGGACGCCGTCGGCCTTGGTGCCGTCATACATGTAGGAGTAGCCGTCGCGGTCACCGTTGTACCAGGGATCGTCGGGCCACAGGCACTCGTCGTACGTGCGGGCCGGGCCGTACCATTCGTCGAATCCGTGATCGGTCGGCCACCGGCCGTCCTCGGCACCGATGTGCCACTTGCCGAAACATGCTGTGGCGTAGCCAGCTTCGGACAGAATGTCGCCCATGGTGCGCTCCCAGGCCACGATGCCGCCGCCGTTACCGCCAAGCGCGATGGTGTGGTTGCCGGATCGGATCGGGTAGCGCCCGGTCATAAGCGCGGAGCGGGTGGGCGTGCACTGCGGTTCGACGACGAAGTGCGACAACTTCAACGACTCGGCCGCGAAGGCGTCCATCCGGGCGGTGTCCGCGCCGCGAAGGATGCCACCGCCGTAGCAGCCGAGCTCACCCATACCTAGGTTGTCGACGTGGAAATACACGATGTTGGGTTTTTTGGGCATGGTTGAGCTACCTCTCTGTCGATAGGGTGAAATCCGGTGAAGGTGAAGTGAAGAAGCGCCGGCTACGTTGGCGGCTGTGACGGTTGGTCAGGCGACCGCGCGGCGATCGTCATCAACGAGCACCGATCCCCGCGATAGCGCACGGTCTCGAAGTCGAACGGGGTGCCGTCTTCCAGATGGGTCAACCGGTGCAGCAGCAGTAGCGGTGCGCCGGAACGGATTTGCAGGAGTTCGGCGGTGTTGGCATCGGCCGAGACCGACTCCACGGTCATCTCGGCCCAGCCCAGCCGCATGCCGAGTTCGCGCTCGATCAACGCGAACACATCCTGGTGATCGAGGTTGGCGTCCACGGGTATCGCGCCGATCCGCAGCGATGTGGTGTCCAGCGACAGCGGCACCCCGCCGACCGACCGCAACCGTTCGATGAAGAGAATCGGCGCGTTCTCCGGCAATTGCAGCTTGGCGGCGACGAAGGGCGAAGCAACCGACTCGCGCACCGACAGCACCGTGTTCTCGACGGGCAGTTGGTGGCCGGCCAGCGACTCGGCCAAACCCTCGAGACGATCGATGCGCTGACTCAGCTTGGCGCCGGTGACGAACGTTCCGGCACCCTGAACCCGGGTGATCAGCCCCTCGCCGCGGAGCAGCTCGAGCGCTTCGCGGATGGCGTTGCGGCTGACCCCGAACTCGGCGGCCAGCTCGTTCTCCGGCGGCAACATCGGGCGCGCGGCCGCCAGTCCGCCGTACACACCGTCGAGGATCTGGCCGCGCAGGACATCGCGGGCCCAGCGGGCGGCGTCGGCCCGAGTCCCGGCGTACTCCCTGGTCGCCGGACGAGGAAAGTCCTTCGGCGGGATGTGCGGGCGGCGGGTCATGACCTCACTGTGCCACCGCGGACACCAGGTGGCGATACGGCGCATGTTACGCCACCTGTTACTTCGTAAAGCCCTAGGCCAGCGGCTATAGGGCGGCGTTTACGCGCGGCTTCCGCCACCACGGGCCAAGTAATGACACGCTGCGGAGGGGTGGTCCTACGGCCGGGCACCGCCACTGGCACGGGTTCTGGTGATGGCGGGCTCCGGATATCCGGCGTCGAGCACGGCCCGCGACACCGCATCACCGACCTCTACCTCCCGCTCGAACGGCACCAGCGCGATGACGCAGCCACCGAACCCGCCACCGGTCATCCGCGCCCCGAGCGCACCGGCTTGGATTGCGGCGGCGGCGATCAGATCGAGGTGCGGTGTGGTGATCTCGAAGTCGTCGCGCATCGAGGCGTGCGAAGCGGTCCACAGCTCACCGGTCACAGCGAAGTCGGAAGAGTCGATCGCCGCAACACAATCGAGCACGCGCTGGTTCTCGGTCAGCACGTGCCGCGCCCGCCGAGCATCGACGGAATCTTTGACCACTCCGAGCGCTGACGGGTCGGCCTCCCGCAGCGTGGCCACCCCGATATCGCCGGCGGCCCGCTCACACGATGTTCGCCGGGCCGCGTACTCGCCGCCGGCGTGCGCGTGCCGGGCCCGCGAGTCGATCAACAGCAGCGCCACCCCGGCCGCCTCGGGATCGAACCGCGCCGGCTGCACGGTGACATCGCGGAAGTCGATCAACATCGCCGTCCCCGGGGCACCGAACAACGACGCCAGCTGATCGAGCAGTCCCGTTGGCGCGCCCACATATTCGTTCTCGGCCCGCTGCGCGATCCGGGCCTGCTCGACACGATCGAGCTCCACACCCGCAGCGGTGAGCAGTGCACCGAGCACCGCACATTCCAGCGCGGCCGACGACGACAACCCCGAGCCGATGGGGACGTCGCTAGTGATCGTCATGGCCCCGCCGGGCGCGGAAACCCCTGCGGCGCGCAACGCCCAGACCACCCCGGCCACATACGCCGCCCAGCCCGTCACTTCTCCGGGCTCGGTGCCCATGCCGAAACGCACGTCGCCCAGTGCACTCGACACCGTCAGCACACCTGACGAGTCCGGGGTGAAATCGACAAGAGTGCGCTGCGGCAGGGCGATCGGCAGCGCGAACCCCGCGTTGTAGTCGGTGTGCTCGCCGATCAGGTTGACCCGGCCGGGGGCGGAGTAGCTGATACTCACCGGCGCGGATCCACCCGATGTGCCCGGCGGAAGCGGTCCAGATAGCCGGGCCAGTCCCAGCTGGACAGGAACTCCGTCGTCGCCGCGTAGCCCTTCTCGTACAAAGCCTGGGCCTCGCCGCGGCTGATATCGAAGTCCAGGACCCCGACCTCGGTCGAATCCACCTGTATCGCACGCACCTTCACCCACGGCTGGCTGAGGTAGGCCTGGTCGTGGCCGACCAGCATCGTGGTGAGGAGGCTTTCCAACAAGCTCGGGCGGCCGAAACTCAACAGGCCCAACCCGGGGATGAGCTGCTCGGCCGACGGTGCGGGCAGATACGGCACCACCGTCACCCCGAAGGTCGGCCAGCGCGGCTCGGCGCCGTCGGGGCGGTCGAAGGTATCGATCGGGAAGTTCGACAACACCCCGCCATCCACGAGCGTGCAGGCTTGCCCGTCAGCGGTTTTCAGCGTCACCGGGTGAAACAGGAACGGGATCGCCATCGAGGCTCGCACCGCGTCGGCGACCAGTTGCTCGTCAGGGTCCAGCCCGTACACCCGCCGGTAGTCCCATGGCAGACGCACCAGTTGCCCGGTGGTCACATCGGTCACCGTGACCGTCAGCCGGTAGCGCCGCTCGGGCAGCAGGTTGTCGTCCTCGATGGCGAGGTCACCAAAGGTCTTGACGCCCAGGTTCTTCAGCTCGCTGCGGATCCAGTCATAGGCGAAGTCACCGCGATAGATACCGGTTTCGCGCAGCAGGCCCCACGCCGTGCCCAGGACGGGGATGCTCTCGATCGGCCCACTGTCACGGAACTTGCGGTACGGCACGCTGAGCGCCAACTCGTGCAGCTGGTCGCCGGTCAACTCGTTGCGATGCACCGCGGCGGCCACCACCGCGCCGACCAGTGAGCCGGCCGAGGTGCCCGAGATCCGCTCGATCGCATATCCCGCGTCCTTGAGCGCGACGACGGCACCCACCAGGCCGATGCCTTTGACCCCGCCACCGGACAGCACGAGGTCGGCCCGGTGCGGGGAACGTTTCGCAACCATGACCCCAGCTTGGCACGCCGTCACCCTCCTGCGCCGATTTCTGCACCAGGGTTGTGGTCCTTGCCCCGGAGCAGCCCTGGGGTAGAAACGGCGCGGCCGCAGCGGGCACCCGCGTAGCCTCGAATTGTCATGCGGATCGCGATCAGTGGGGCCGGAGTCGCCGGGACGGCGCTCGCGCATTGGTTGCTCCGCACCGGCCACAGCCCCACGCTGATCGAACGGGCGCCCGCGTTTCGCACCGGTGGCTACATGATCGATTTCTGGGGCATCGGCTACCGGACGGCCCGGCGGATGGGCATCGAGCCGGCCATCCGCGAGGCGGGTTACGACGTTCAGTCGGTGCGCTCGTTGCGACCCGACGGCACCACCCAGGCCGAGGTCCGGGTCGATGTGTTCCGGCGGATGATCGGTAACGACTTCACCAGCCTGCCGCGCGGAGACCTGGCCGCGGCGATCTACCGCACGATCGAGGACAGCGTGCCGGTCGTGTTCGGCGACAGCATCACCGGCATCGACCAACACCCCGACGGGGTGCGGGTGACGCTCGAAAACGGCCCGGCCGACGACTTCGACTTCGTCATCGGCGCCGACGGGCTGCACTCCAACGTGCGCCGCCTGGTGTTCGGGCCTGAGGAGCGGTTCGAGCACTACCTGGGCTGCAAGGTCGCCGCATGTGTGGTCGACGGCTATTCCGGCGGGACGTCGGATACCTATCTCACCTATAGCGTTCCGGGCCGGCAGGTCGGGCAGTTCACCTTGCGCGGCAACCGCACCATGTTCCTGTTCGTATTCCGCGATGACCATGACGACCACGGCATGACGCCAAAAGAGCAGTTACACAACCAGTTCGACGACGTCGGCTGGGAATGCCGACAGATCCTGGCCGCCGTCGACGACGTCGACGACCTCTTCTTCGACGTGGTCAGCCAGATCCGGATGGACCGCTGGTGCGACGACCGCGTGTTGTTGATCGGCGACGCCGCGGGCTGCATCTCGCTGCTCGGCGGTGAGGGCACTGGACTGGCGATCACCGAGGCCTACGCCCTGGCCGGGGAACTTGCCCGCGCCGACGGCGACCACCGCGGCGCCTTCGCGAGTTACGAGTCGCTACTGCGGCCGTTCATCGAGGGCAAGCAGGCCGGTGCCGAACGGATGCTCGGCTTCTTCGCCACCAGAACAAGGTTCGGTTTGTGGTTCCGCAATGTGGCGCTGCGGGCGATGAATCTGAGCCGCCCGGTGGCGGGCCTGTTCACCGGCAGTGTGCGCGACGACCTCGACCTGCCCGACTACCGGATCGACTAGTGGCGGGCCGGCTCCTCCCGCTCGCGCGCAACCTCGGCCACTTCCCGGACCGCCCGCACACAGATCCGCGCACCGCGACTCGGCACCAGCGTGACGTGCTTGACGCGCTGACGCTCGCCGGCAGTGGTCGTCGTGAAAAGGTCGACCCGACACAGGATTTCGCGTAGCACGACCCGAAGCTCGACCATCGCGAACGTCGCGCCCAGACAGCGACGGTTGCCGCCGCCGAACGGCAACCACGTGGTGGGGCCGAGCGCGGCGCCCAGCATCCGGTCCGGGTCGAACCGGCCGGCGTCGGGATACACGTCATCACGTTCGTGCACCAGCCCGATGCCCGGTGCCACCATCACCCCGGCCGGCAACCGGTGCCCGGCCAGCTCGACCGGCTGCTTGAGCACTCGGCCGACGTCGAACACCACCGGCCGGATCCGCAGCGTCTCCTTGGCCACCGCGTCCAGATACTCGTCATCGCCGTCGCGCGCGGCCCGCACCGCCTTGTCCAGCACCGCGGGATGACGGGTCAACCGCTCCAGAGCCCACGACAGCGCGGTCGCGGTCGTCTCGTGCCCGGCGACGATCAACGTCATCAACTGATCGCGCAGCTCCCGGTCGGTCATGGTGTGCCCGCTTTCGTCGGCGGAGCGCACCAGCATGGCCAGCACGTCGGTGCGCGTCGCCAACTCCGGGTCCGCCCGCCGATCCGCGATCTCGGCGTACAGCAGCCGGTCCGCCTCCTCGACGTTGCGCTGCAGACTCCGCCACGGACGCCGCCGCTGCAGGCCCGGCATAGCCAGCGCCAACGTCTCCCACGGTCCCACGCTGAGCAGCCGCGGCATCACCGACCGCAATGCGGCAAGCCGGGCCGGATCCGAGGCTCCGATGACGGTTCGCAGAATCACCTCCAAGGTGATCTCGGCCATCTTCGGGGCCACCGCGAAGGTGGTGCCCACCGGCCAGCCGGCGATGTTCGCGGCGGCGATCTCGGTCATGATCTCGGTCTGGCGGGCCACCGCGTCGCGGTGAAACGGCGGTAGCATCTGCCGTCGCCGTTGATGGTGTTCATCCTCATCGATCACCAGCACCGAGCTGTCGCCGAGTAGGGAGCTCAGCACCGAATTCGCTTCTCCGGCATGGAAGATCGTCGGATCTCCGGCGAACACCATCTTGATGTCGGCGGGATCTGCCAGATACACCATCGTGCCCATCGTCGCGACCCGCAACGTGAAGACGTCGCCGTAGCGGCGTCGACAGGCCGAGACGAACCGTGGCCAGTAATGCAACATCAACGCGGCCTGCACCGAAGGGGGCAACGGAGGCCCCGGAGGTAACCCCATTCCTCCACCCTACGAGCCGATGTCACCCGGTGGGGCGGAAGCTCGCAAGCCAGAGGCCCGGACGCCGGCTGCGTCCGGGCCTTGCCTCCCCCTGGTCTACTTGGCGTGGTTGCGCTGGTGGTGGTGATGGGTCGCGGACCCGGGCTGCGGCATGTTGTGCTGGTTCGGGAAGGCCTGATGCGAGCTCACCGACGGGCCGGTGTTGGCGACGGAAGCGTCGGCGTGAGCGGTGGCGGCGCCCAAGGCGATCAAGGCGGGGGCGGCGGCGAGGGCGAAACCGGCGGCGATGCGGCGGGTGATGGTGTTCATGTCGACTCCTTTGTCGGATAAGGCTTTTGGTGTTTTCTCCGGTGCGTTCCGGCGTTGAAATAAGAATGCGCCGCCGCAGCCCTCGGCTGTATCGGCCGACCGGCCCATCCACCGGACGAATCGCTTGTCCCCCGATCGGGGGAACGAGGCGAGTTGCTGGCGCTGGCTGCGCCGTTTTCCACCACTGGGTCGTTGCGGCTCGACCATCACGACCCGGGCGCAGAAACGGGCGCCAATGCCCGCCCGAGCAGTCCACCGATTTCCACGCCTGGGTCGTTGATCGCGAAGGCGAGCAGCCGTGGAGGAGAAAGCGGCGGAAGGGGAACTGCAGCAGCCACACGAGCCCAGGGAACTTCACCCATTGGCCACCAAATTGCCGTCAACCACACCCCACCTCGACGTTTAGGATCAGCAAACGGATCCAAGGGGGACCAGATGGGCATCGATCTCCAGGCGGCCGGCGTCGCGCTGAGCGCGGTCCTGCTCGCGGCCTGCACCCCTACCCTGCCCGACTCCGACGGCCCGCACGTCGACGTCCTCGGCAGCATGATGGCCAGCGAATCCGAGATCAACACCGTGATGAACGCCGAGGTCAGGCCCAAAACCGCGCTGCGCAGCCCGATGACGAACGCCAACTACGAGCCGCTGTCCCGCCCGGAGTGCATCGTCGTCATCGGCAACGGGATGAAGTGGGTCTACGGCGACAGCGGCTACCGCGAGTTCCGCGAAACCCAGCTGGCCGACGACAACGACGACGTCGAGGTGGACCAGACCATCGCCAGGTTCGACAACCCGAAGGCCGCAGACGCCATGGTGGCCCGCACTCTCGACATCTGGCGCCGCTGCGGCAACGACACCCTGACCTTCAGCTACGACGGCGGCAAAACGAAGGACGCCCGCCGGATGGCCGTCCCGACCGTGCTCGACGGCGTCGACATCACCCACGACGAACCACTGGATGTCACTGACCGCGTCACCCATCGGGCGATCCTGGCCGTCGACGCCTACGTCGTCGATCTGCGGATCAGCGGCTATGACGTCACCGATGCTCAGACAGTCCAGCTGGCAAAGATCATCGCCGGACGCAACGCGCTCTGACGCCTACCCTGGTTTCAGGAGTGAGCATGGTGAGCCGCACTGTGAACCGAAGGATCGAACGCCCACAGACCCTGCGTTCCCGCTGGATCGTGCGCAGCGCCGCCGCCGTCACCGACACCCTGTTCGCCGACGTCTCCGAATGGCAACGCCCGGTCGACGACACCTACCCCTACCCGGTGCTCTCGATCCGGGTCAGCGACGGCACCTACCGTGATCGCAATTTCGCCACCAACTACGCCTGGATGCGCGGCGCGTTGGATTCCGGACGGCTGGTGTTCGGCATCGTCTACACCTACTGCCGGCCCAACTGGCAGTCGAACGCCGACACCGTGCGCTCGATGATCGACGCCCACGGCGGTCTGCACCCGCGCATTGCCCTCATGCTCGATGTCGAGCAGGGCGGCAATCCCCGCGGCGACGGTTCCGACTGGATCAATCGGTTGTATTGGAATTTGGCCGATTACACCGGCAACCGCGCCCGCATCATCGGCTACGGCAACGTCGGCGACCTGAACACTATGTGGCGCACGAAGCCCAGTGGCATCAGGCTCGTCGTGGCGGCCTACGGCAGCAACCCTGACTACCCCGGCAAGGTCGCCCACCAGTACACCGACGGACGCGGCTTCAGCCCCGGCCTGCCGCAGGGGGCGCCACCGTTCGGCAGATGCGACATGAATTCCGCCGACGGCCTCAGTCCGGTGCAGTTCGCCGCGGCCTGCGGTATCGCGACTACAACGCCGGACGGGACTGACCGGGTCTGATCACTACGAGGATGGGATCGTCATAAACTACTGCGCTGCAACAGATTACAGATCAGCTCCCGGAAACGTTGACACGACCGCCAGATCGGCGTGTACTGAAGGTTCAGGGCGCGTCACCCGCTGATCGACAGCTTCTCCCTGTTCGACCGAATACGGCACAGGGACTTCAGAAGTAATGTTCCTTTTCGGGATCTTGGTCAGGTGGGTGGCGCCGCTCCAGCAGTGAACGCCAGCCCCCATCGGGCAGTGCGAGTGTGAAAATCGTCCGCAGAGTCTGCAGGTACTGGCGGGCGAGAGGACCGCTGGTGTAGGGCAGATCGTATTTCTCACACACGCCGCGCACCCGCACACTGACCTCTGCCAAACGGTTGCTGGGCAGGTCCGGGAACAGGTGGTGCTCGATCTGGTAGCACAGGTGCCCACTCGAAAATGCCAGCACCCGACCGGCTTTGAAGTTCGCGGCCCCTAGCATTTGTCGCAGATACCACTCGCCGCGGCTTTCGTCCTGCAGCGTTTCCGGGCCGAACCGCTCCGCCCCGTCGGGGAAATGCCCGCAGAAGATCACCAGGTACGCCCATACGTTGCGCAGCACATTGGCGCCCAGATTCGCGACAAGGGTTCGCTTCCAGCGTCGCCCGCTCAACGCAGGCAAGACCACGAAGTCCTTGGCGAGCTGGCGGCCGATCTTGGCGTGCAACAGCTGTCGTGCCGCGTTCTTCCCGCCTTCGGTGTCCGCCCGGTCCCGGGCGGAGTAGAAGTCGTGTAGCGCTATCCCCCACTCGAAGATCAATGCCAACAACACATTTCGCGCGGGCTGTGCCAGATGTTGAGGTTCCCACTGTTGGTCACGGCTCATCCGCAAGATGCCGAAGCCGAGGTCGTCGTCCACTCCCAGCACGTTGCTGAACACGTGATGGTGGTAATTGTGCGAATAGCGCCACTGTGCCGACGGACCCACCATGTCCCACTCCCAGGTGGCGGAGTGAATCTCGGGGTCGTTCATCCAGTCCCACTGGCCGTGGGAGACGTTGTGGGCGATTTCCATGTTCTCAACGGATTTCGCATAGGCCAGCGCGACCATTCCGGACCACAGACCGGCTTTGGACCGAGTGCCGGCGATCAGCAGCCGGGCCGCCACCTCAAGCGCCCGCTGAAACACGATGGTGCGGCGAATATAGGCAGCATCCCGGGCACCGAGCGATTCCTCGACATCCCGGCGGATGATGTCGAGCTCGGCTCCGATCGCCTCGACATCGGCGCGGCTCAACTGCGCGTACGCAGCAATATCTCTGATTGTCAGTGTTCCCGGTCCGTCTGTGTACGGCGGCATGGTCCCGGGCCACCTGGGTGAGAATGCCTTCAGACTAGGTGCTGCCGCGGATCCTCGCCACAGCACCTAGCGGCTCCGCCGAGTCGCCATCATGGGGTGGCGTGAGAAAAGCGTTGCGCCTGCTGGAACGTCGAGAGCACGGCCAGTGTCGACGCTGCGCCCTGATCACGACTCACCCCGTCGGCATGCAAGGAGTCGAATCCGCCACCGGTCTCGGGATCCCACATCGGCTCGCCGAGGTCGTTGGCCCCCTGGAACCAGGCGGCAGCGGCCCGCACGGTTTCAGGCCAGATGGCGCTCGGATCGACGGCGGCGGCGCGGGCACAGGCATCTGCCAGCGTGGCAACCTCGGTCGGTTGCTGGCCGAATCCCGGCCGCGGGTCGTCGATGCCCCAGCCGCCGACCGGCGTGACCGACAGGTGATCGTCGGCTGTCTCGCGCTCGACCAGCCATGCCAGCAGGTCCAGGCCGCGGTAATACAGCGCCGAGTCGTCGATCGCGACGCCCGCGGCGATCATGGCGTCGGCGACGACCGCGTTGGCGTAGGTGAGTCTCGGTTCCGGCCATGGCCAGGCCGGGTCACCGGTGGGCGCCGGGATGCCGACGACGTAATCGGCGATGAGCGCGAGGGCGACGTTGTGCCCAGGGTGCGCGGTGAGTAACTCGGCCGCTCCCAGCACGGCGAATGCCATCGCGCGTGGCAGTGGCGACCGCTGTTGTGCGGCACGCTTGAACTGATTGACGGCCATCTTGCGGACCATGCCGACATCGCTGTGTGCGGCGGCGGTTCCCAGGCCCCACAGGCAACGGCCCCAGGAGTCCTCCAGCGCCGCCTCGTCGAGCCATGCGCCAGTACTGTCCATCCGGTTGCGACATGCGCCGGTCAGTGTCTGCGCCTCGTTGAGGAAGCGCATCGCCACACCGGCGAGACGGTTCAGGTCCCTGTCCAGGCCGGGTGCGCGGGTCGCGACGATCAGCACTCGAGCCATATCATCTGTGCAATAACCGTTTTCGGGTCTCGGTTCCGCCAGTCGGGCGTGTTCGAAGGTGCCGCTGCCGTCGGTCATCCGCAGCAGGTGGTCGAACCGGGGAATCGGCAGATCGGTCACTGACGTTCCGACCGGTCGGCCAGGATCTTCCGTGCTGTCGACTGGTAGGCGTCAGCGACGACAGCCCACGACATCATCGGCGCCAGCCGACGTGCCTCGGCCGCCATCGCGCCGGCGAGGCGCGGTTGGGTGAGCACGCTCCGCAATGCGGATGTGAGCGCGTCGGGATTCCCATGGTCGACGACGATGCCCGCCCCGGTCCCGAGCAGCTCAACGGCATGAGGGAAGGCGGTCGCGACAACAGGCCGTCCATGGGCGACCGCGTCGACCAACACCCCCGAGGTGACCTGCTCTGTCGAGTCGTAGGGCAACACCACCACGGCCGCGGAGCGGACCAGAGCGGTCAGCGACGTCCCGTCGAGGAAGCCGGAGTCGAAGTGCACTGAGTCGGCCAGTCCGCTCGACCGCGCTCTCTCGACACAGAAGTCGCGGTACGCCTCGCCGTCTGCCGCGAGCACCTTTGGGTGGGTCCGGCCGGCCACCAGATACCTTGGCCTGCCGTTGAGCTGATGCAACTCGGCCATTGACTCGATGACCCGTTCGATACCTTTTCCCGGCCCGAGCAAACCCCAGGTCAACAGGGTGGGTCTGCCGGCGCGCTTGGTCTGCGTATGCGCCGGGACCATCGCTCCATGCGGGATGGTGGTGACTTTCCGCCGTTCCACATGGAAGTCGAGGCACAGCCGCCGATGGGCCGACTCGGACATCACGACGACCTGATCCGCCAGCGCCGCCATTACCTCCAGCACTGAACGCTGTTGGGGCGTCGGATCTTTGGGAACGGTGTGCACCACGACGATCGACGGAATATCGAGCTCCCCGACAATGTCGACGATGTCGTCACCATCAGAGCCACCGTAGACGCCATCGTCGTGTTGGATGACGGCGATGTCATTCTGATTGAGCAGATCCGAACAGGCCGCGACCGATGCAGCGGATCCGTTGACCAGCTCGCCGACGACCCGGCGGCTGCCCGACGGCGAGCCATCCGCGATTCGGACGACACTCACGTCGGCACCGGCCGCCGACATTCCGCCCGCGAGTGCCGCACTGAAGGTCGCCAGACCGCAAGGCGTTGGCGGATAGGGGCTGAGTATCCCGATCTTCAGAGAATCGGGAACCACATGCACTGACGTTGGGTCGGTCGGCCAGTGCAGCACCGAAGGAGCGCTCAAGGCGACCCTGACAGGATTCGGGCGTGAGGCACTTCCATGGCTGCTGGGGTAACTAGTGAAAATTCCGAATTCTCAGCATTTTTCGGCTGCGATAGCCCCATAGCGTTGTGGTTGCCGATCACTCTCGGCTCGGCGGTGTGCGTGATGACTACCTCGCTTCGGCTCACGGCCGACACCTCGGCTACTCCGAGCACGTCAAGACCGACGTGTATGAACTGAACCGAATTTCGCGATACCGCAGGAAAACTCGTTGCTCTCCGTCGGCGCTTGGATCGATTGTGCCTAATGACGGGATCCGGGCCAGAACACCAGTCAACGCTGCACCAGAGACATTGTCAACCGCGCCGACGTGTACCGCTGCGTATGCCCGACCGTACGCGTAGGGTCGTGGCACCGGGACCGATACAGGCCCCCAAATCAAAGGGGCCGACATGGCCGACAAATCCCCGCGCCAAAGCCTGACCAAGAAGTCGGGCAAATCCCTCAAAGAAAAGCGCGCCGCCAAGCGTGCCAAAGCCGGCGACACGTCATCGACGGACGACATCCTGCATCACAAGAAGCGTTAAACCCTCCTCATCACCGAACCCCGCCTGAGTGGTGCTGCTGTGACCCGTGTGATCAGAGATGCCCGGGCCTGCCCCAGCGCTGCGCCCACCCCTGCTGACCGATTACGATCAGCAAACACAATCAAGGGGGTTTCATGTACGGGCAGCGTGCGGCCATCCCCGCCATCGCGGCGATCGCGATAGCGGGTACCGCCCTGAGCGGGTGCGGCACTGAGCAAACCGATGACGACGTCAGCCCGCAGATCGACGTCCTCGGCAGCATGTTGGCCAGCGAATCCGAACTCAACACGATCCTGGCCACCACAGGTTTGCGCGCCAAGACCGCGCTGCGTCAGCCCGCCAGGCTCGACGCCGACGAGCACGCCTCCCGCCCGGTCTGCCTCGCCGTCATCGGCAATGCCATGGACGAGCTCTACCGCGACAGCGGGTACCGCCAGTTCCGCGAGTCCCTGTTCGCCGACGAGGGCGACGACCTCGAGGTCGACCAGGCCGTCACCGCCTTCGATACCCCCACGGCGGCAAAGACTCTCGTCAGCCGAACGGTGGACACCTGGCGGCAGTGCGCGGGTGACAGCCTCACGATCAGGTACGACGGCAATCGTCGGCCCAGCACTTTCGTGCTTGGCAACCCGAGCGTCGTCGACGACATCGACGTCACCAACGAGCAATCCCCGGCCAGCCCGCAACAGGGCAGCCGCCGCGCGATCGTCGCCGTCGACAACCTCGTCGTCGATGTGCGGATCACCGGAACCAACCTGACCGACAACCAGGTGGTGCAGCTGGCCAAGGCCATCGCCGGGCGCAACTCGGTCTGAGACGCGAAAACCCTTAGTGGAAGGCGCCATTGATCACCGGCTGGGTGATCATGCCCTTCTCTACGCCCCACATGGTGGCGATCGTGCGGTACTCGCCGGTGTTCATCACGTGCTCGAGCGCCAGCCGCAACGACTCGGCCAAGCCGGAGTCCTTCGCCACCGGCCAGCCGTAGGGGGCGGAGTCGAACACCTCACCGGCCGGCTCCAACACGGGTCCGCTGAGCTTGATCGCGAACCCCGTGACCGGTGAATCGGCGGCCATGGCGTCGACCTCGCCGGCGATGAGCGCGGCCGTCACCTCGTCCTGATGGGTGCGTACCACCTTCTCCACGGGCGGCAGCCCGGCCGCAACACAGGCATCGGATTTGGCCGGGACCCCCGTGGTGTCCTGAATCGTGCTGTACGCCACGCCCACTCGCAGCCCGCACGGGGATCCGGGATCAGCTGACGTTCCCGCCCGCCGTGCCCACAGCGTGCCCGCCTGGAAGTAGGTGACGAAGTCGGCCTGCAGCTCGCGCTCGGCAGTGTCGGTGATCGAAGACATCCCGACATTGAAGTTGCCGTCCCGCACCGAAGGCAGGATCCCCTCGAACCCGGTTTCGCGGAATTCGGGGACCAAGCCCATGGTGCGGGTGACGGCCTTCATCAGGTCGACGTCGAACCCCACGATCTCACCGCTGGAATTCTTGAACTCGTTGGGCGCGTAGGGCACATTCACCCCGATCACCAGTCGCCCGGAGTCGCGGATATCGGCCGGCACGGTCTTGGCGATCTCGTCCACCGCGCCCACAGGCGCCTGCACCGGACCGGACCCGGCTGAACCCACCGCATTGGCGACGCGGTCCGAACCGTCGTCACGCAGCTGCCACGCCCCCACCGCGCCAAGGGCCGCCACCAGAACCGTGGCCCCGACGATCGCGGCCACCTTCTTGGACACCCGCGGCCGGACCGAAACGCGTTGCGCCGAATGCCGGCCCGACCGCCCGGTGGTGCGCACCGGCACCGCGAGTGCCGCGCGGGCCGCCGCGGTCAGGGCCGCGCCGGACTGATAGCGCTTGGACGGCTTCTTGGCCATGCCCTTGGCGATCACCTCGTCGAAGGCCGCCAACCGCGGATCCTTGTCGGACGCTTTCGGTGCCGGGGACACCATGTGCCCGGCGATCTGCTGCTCGAGGCTCTCCCCGGGGTAGGGCCGCACGCCGGTGAGGCATTCGTAGAGCACGCAGGCCAACGCGTAGATGTCCGAACGTGGATCGGCCTTCCCACCCTCGAACCGCTCAGGGGCCATGTACGCCAACGTGCCGACCGTGCTGCCCGCGGTGGTGATCCCCACGTCGTCCGCGCAGCGCGCCAGCCCGAAATCGATGAGATAGACGAAGTCGTTGTCGGTGATCAGGATGTTCGACGGCTTGACGTCCCGATGCACCAGCCCCACCTTGTGCGCGGCGTCGAGCGCCATCCCGACCTGCTCGACCAGGCTCACCGCACGCGCCGGCTCCATCGGCTTGCCGGGGTTGGCGAGCATGGCGCCGAGGTTGCGGCCCTCGATCAACCGCATGTCCAGATACAGCCGACCGTCAATCTCTCCGTACCCGTGGATCGGCACCACGTGCGGATCGTTGACCCCGGCCGCGGCGTGCGACTCCTGCCGGAACCGCTCCTGAAAGGCGGCGTCCTGGGCCATGTGCGACGGCAGCACCTTGAGCGCGACGATGCGGTCGGTGTCGGAATCGTAGGCCTGGTAAACCTCACCCATCCCGCCCCGACCGATCAGCTTCTGCAGCTGATAGTGCCCGAATGGGGTCGAATCCACCGTTCAACTCCTCGGGAGCGGCCAATTCGGCGTCGGCATGTCGCTCGAAGTTACATCACGTTCGCAGCATGCGTCGTCCTAGATCACATCGATCGAGCAAAAATTGTCGCCCGCGGTGACAGATGAGAACGATGTGAATTCGTAACGGTCCAGATCGCCACCAAATGCCGATATCGGGGTCCGATCCCGCTACCTTGGTCGCGGGCTTGGATAGCGAGTCTTGGTAACGGGCCGGGAAAGGGGGAACATGCGCGTTGACGGACGGGACATCACCGTCACCGGCAGTCTCCTGCAACCACCGACCCGACGCACCAACGACATCCTGCGTCTGATCCTGGCCGCGATCTTCCTGGCCACCGTCATCACCAGCTCGCTGATCACCCGCTACGAATGGGTCGCGCTGGAGCGCTCGATCTCCGAGATCGTCGGTGTGCTGACCCCCACCCAGTCCAATCTGGTGTACCTGGCGTACGGCATCGCGATCCTTGCGCTGCCGTTCGTGATCCTGGTCAGCCTGGTGCTGGGGCGGCAATGGAAACTGTTGGGCGCCTACGCCGCTGCCGCGCTGATCACCATGCTGTCGTTGTCGATCACCGCCAACGGCATCGCCGCCCCGAAGTGGCATTTCGATCTCTCGGACCGGCTCAGCTCCCAGCTCTCGCAGTTCCTCGACGACCCGCGCTGGATCGGCATGCTCGCCGCGGTGCTCACCGTTTCCGGGCCGTGGCTGTCACGCCGGCTGCGCCGCTGGTGGTGGACGCTGCTGCTGGCGTTCGTCCCGATCCACCTGGTGGTCAGCGCCGTTGTGCCGGCGCGCTCACTGCTGGGTTTGACCGCGGGCTGGTTCGTCGGCGCCCTGGTGGTGTGGCTGGTCGGTACCCCCGCCCTTGAGGTCCCGCTCGACGGCGCCGTGCGCGCCCTGGCGCGACGCGGGTTCGTGGTCTCGGCGTTCACCGTGGTGCGCCCGGCCGGTGCCGGTCCGCTGACGTTGACCGCACAGTCACCCGATCCCGACGCGAGCGCCGTCGTCGAGCTATACGGCCCCAACCAGCAGAGCGGCGGCGCCGTGCGGCAGGTGTGGCGCAAACTGCGGCTGCGTTCCAATGAGACCGCGCCTCTGCAGACCTCGATGCGCCGCGCCGTCGAGCACCGGGCCCTGATGGCCATCGCCATCGGCGACCTGGGGCTGGCGAGTACGTCGACCATGTCGGTGGCCGCGCTGGACCGCGGCTGGACGCTGTACGCGCACAACCGCAAACGCGGCATCCCGCTCGACCAGAGCACCGACGAAACCACCGTCGGGCGGGTGTGGAACGCGCTGCGCACCCTGCACGACCACCAGATCTCCCACGGCGACCTGCGCGGCAAGGAAATCACCGTGGACGACGGGGCCGTGCTGTTCGGCGGGTTCGGCAGCGCCGAATACGGCGCCACCGACGCGCAGTTGCAGTCCGACATCGCGCAACTGCTCGTCACCACCACGGCGCTGTACGACCCGAAATCCGCGGTCGCCGCGGCCATCGATGCGTTCGGCCGCGACGCCGTGCTCACCGCGTCTCGGCGGCTGACCAAGGCCGCGGTGCCGGCCCGGGTCCGCGCCGAGATTCCCGACGCCAAAGAAGTGATGACCGCCGCCCGCGATGAGGTCAAACGCCAGACCGGCGCCGACCAGATCCAGGCCGAGACCATCACCCGGTTCACCCGCACCCAGGTGATCCAGCTGGTGCTGCTGGTCGCACTGGTCTATGTGGCGTACCCGTTCATCAGCACGGTGCCGACATTCTTCTCCGAGCTGCGCACCGTGGACTGGTCGTGGGCGCTGCTCGGGCTGACCGTCTCGGCGCTGACGTATGTGGGTGCGGCGGCCGCGCTGTGGGCGTGCGCCGACGGGCTGGTGAGTTTCCGCAACCTCTCGATCATGCAGGTGGCCAACACTTTTGCCGCCACCACCACGCCCGCCGGTGTCGGCGGGCTGGCCCTGAGCACCCGGTTTCTGCAGAAGGGCGGGCTGAGTACCGCGCGCGCCACCGCGGCGGTGGCCCTGCAACAGTCGGTGCAGGTGATCGTGCACGTGATCCTGCTGATCCTGTTCAGCACCATGGCCGGGGCCTCGGCGGACCTGTCGCATTTCGTGCCGAGCTCCACGATCCTGTACCTGATCGCCGGGCTCGCGCTCGGACTCATCGGGGCGTTTCTGGCCGTGCCCAAACTGCGGCGCTGGCTGTCCTCCTCGTTGCGCCCCAAGTTGCAGGAGGTCGGCGACGACCTGATCAAACTGGCCCGCGAACCGCAACGGCTGGCCCTGATCGTGTTGGGCGCCGCGGGCACCACCCTCGGTGCGGCCCTGGCGCTGTGGGCCAGCGTCGAGGCCTTCGGCGGCACCACCTCATTCATCACCGTCACGGTCGTCACCATGGTCGGCGGCACCCTGGCCTCGGCCGCCCCCACCCCTGGCGGTGTGGGCGCCGTCGAGGCCGCGCTGATCGGTGGTCTGGCCGCGTTCGGCGTACCGGCCGCGATCGGCGTGCCCGCGGTGCTGCTCTACCGGGTGCTGACCTGCTGGTTGCCGGTGTTCATCGGCTGGCCGGTGATGCGGTGGTTGACGAAGAACGACATGATCTGAGGCGCGTTTACGGCGCGCCGCGGTCGGCGTGTCCCGGCCGGGCGCGTGGGTGCGGAGTTGCCCGGCTATGAGCGACAACTCAGCGACAATCGCCACATTCGTACCGTGAGCGCCAGATGCCACGCGCGCACTGTGAACTTGTGTCACTCAATACACATCAATCTCGTATGTCACGGAATCTGAAGTGCCCGCCTATCAGCGACAGTGTCGCTAGGAGGCGGGCACTGGACACATGAGGTCAGTGCGCCCACTGGTGCTGGCGTTTCAAAGATCCGCAGCGACAACGGGGTTGGCGATAACCATGTGACTAATGTGGCAATTGTCGCTGAAAAGTCGCTGACAGGCGGGCAACTCGACACTCGACGAAAATTCGCGACCGCACCGCTCCCGGCGACCCGGCAGCAAACGTCTGGCGAAGAATTCCGGACAATCCGCGCGTCCGGCGATCCCGATCAGGTGCCATGATGATGTGTCATGGACGGCGTCGATCCCACCGAATTGATCCGCCATGCCGACTCTGCGCTTGCCGGTGTCGGCAAACTCCGCGCCGAGACCGCCGACCGGATCCGCGCCCGCACCGACGAGGTAGTGACACAAATCCTGCAGTCGGCGCCACTGCCGCACCTCCGGCCGTATCTGGCACGCGGGGCCCGTCTCGGCGGGCTGGCGAATTCCGAATACCGCACGGTCGCCGACATCCACTCGGTGCCGGCCCGGCTGTTGACCCAGGTGCCCGGCGTCGACATCGAGGCCGCGCAGGCAGTGCAGTCCGCCGCCCAGGCCATGTCCGACCACATCCGCACCACCACCCGCCCCCGGCTGCGCGAGCGCGAGGACACCGAACTGCTGTCCTCGCTGCTGACGCTGACCGAGGCGGACGCGCCGGTCAAGCAGTTGCGCCGGCTGATGCTCCGGCTGCGCGGCAACACCGCGTCGGATCAGCTACTCGAGTCGGTACGCGGGCTGCTCGACCGCATCGACGACGCCCACCACCACGACGGCGACGTGTGGGCACACTACCGCGCGGACCCCCGCCCCATCGACCAGCTTCTCAACGAATTCGCCTCCGGGACAACCGATGTGGATGCAGCCCAGGGATTCGTCGGCGCCGAGGTGGCCCAGCTGGTCGAGCAGACCGTGCTGAACCGCACCCTGTTGCGCACCGAATTACGCGGCTACCAGGAATTCGGCGCCCGGTACGCACTGGCGCGGGAGCGGGTACTGCTGTGCGACGACCTGGGCCTGGGCAAAACCCTGCAGGCCCTGGCGGTCGCGGCGCATCTGGCGGCCACGCAGCTGCGCCACACCCTGGTGGTGTGCCAGGCCAACACCGGAATCCATTGGGCCGCAGAGACCGCCAAACACACCGCGCTGCGGGCGATCGAGATCCGCGGCAGCGAACGCGATGCGCGCCTTGAGAATTGGAAGTCCGCCGGCGGCGTGGCCATCGTCTCCTACGACACCCTGCAGCGCATCAAACTGCCCGAGCGCCCCACGCTGGTGATCGTCGACGAGGCGCACCTGCTGCGAGACCCCAAATCCGACCGGTCCCGGGCCGTCCGCAACGTACTGACCTCCGACAACCGGGTGCTGTTCCTGTCCGGCGTGCCGATGCACCCGCGCATCGCCGGTTTCCGCCACCTGGCTGACTTCCTGCAACCCGACGTCGCCGGCAAGGTGGCGCCCAACGCCGGCGAACGCGGATCGATCGCCTTCCGTCGCGCGGTGGACCGCGTGTACCTGCGACGGGATTACCGCGATGTGGTCGACGAACTGCCGTCCCGCATCGCCACCGAGGAATGGGTCAGGCTCAGCCGCGCCGACCGTGAGCGCTACCGGCAGTCCGTCTCCAGCGGAAACTTCAGCGCGATCCGGCAGGGCGCCTGGCCGTCCGGCTCACCGACACCGGCGGCCAAGCTGGACCGGCTCATCGAACTCACCAACGAGGCCCACATCAACGGGGCCCGGGTGGTGGTCTTCTCCCACTTTCCAGCAGTGCTCGACGTGATCCGGAAAGCGTTGCCGGGCAACATATTCGGCCCGGTAGACGCATCGGTCCCCGACCGGCAGGCCGTCATCGACGCGTTCGCGACCGACCGTGGCCCGGCCACCTTGTTGGCCCACATCGGTGCCGGCGCACTGGATCTACGCCGGCTGAACGAACCAGTGGTGTTCATCATCGCCGAACCGCAGTGGCAGCCGCGCACGGAGCGGCAGGTCGTCGGACGCACCCAGCGGCTCAGCGAACTGCACACCGTGCGGGTGTACCGGCTGCTGGCCAGGGGCACCGTCGACGAACCCATCCGTCGGCTGGCACATCATCCCGACCAGGCCCCGCCGCATCAGGACGAGGTGGTGCGGGCCGAACAGGCCCGGCTGGCCCGGGCCGGGCTGACCGCCAAATTCAGTGGAACCGGTTGATGATCGGGATGCGCTCGATGATCCGGTCCCGCAACCGGGGCTGCGGGTAGGTCACCGGCGGCGGAACATACGGCGGCGGTGCGTAGACCGGCGCGGGCGGGGGCGTGTACACCGGCGCCGGCGCGGGCGGAACGTAGGCGGGCGCGGGTTCGGGTGCCGGAGCCGCAGGGGCCGGCGGAATCTGGGCGGGCGGCTGGTGCGCCGGCGGATTGGCCGCCTCGACCGCTTGAGCCGGCGGCGGAGCCGCAGGAGCCGCGGGGGCCGGTTTGACGGCGGGCTTGTCGACTTTGACCGCAGGCTTGTCGACCGGTTTCTGCACCGGTTTCGGAGCCGGCCCGGCCTCGGGGGCCGATTCCTGGATGTGCGCAACCTGCGCGGTTTCCGACACCGCTCCCGGGTGCAGATGCAGCCCGATGGCGGCCGAGCTCGCGACGACCAGCGTCACCAGCGCTCCGCCGACGACGGACGACAACGCACCGACCTTGGTCCAGTGCATCCGTTTAACCGGTGTGGCAACGGTATTCACCGCGAGCGCCGCGGCGAGTCCGGCGCCGCGCGCGAAGGCCAGATCGGATTCGGCCGCGGTGATCACCGGCGCCGGCAGGGACTCGGCCAGGTCGGCCACCACCGAACCGTGGGCGTCGGAGCCCAGAATGAACATGGCGCTGATCGGTCTGCCGGTGAGCGCCAGCAATCCGGTGATGTCGGCGACGAAGGTGTCGGACCGCTCGATGCGGTCGGCGCTGACGTCGTCAGGGGTCACGATCGCCACGACGGCGGCGTCGGGTTCGACGATGCACACCGCGATGTCGTCATGCTCGGTGATCTCGGCGATGCCACTGGCCAGCATGCCGGCCGCCTCGATCTCCGAGACTGCGAAGACATTTCCGTAACCGCGGTTGTCCAGGGACTGCATGATGTGACCGGCGAGCGGCGCGGCATCGTTCGTCCACGTCACGCCGATGGCGTGGATGCGGTGACCGCCGTCGAGCTCGGTGTCGTCGACCAAGCCCCGCAGCAGTCCGTCGGGGTCATAGCCGGCGGCATCGTCGAACGAGATCGCGCCGCGATCCAGCGGGCGGCCCTCGCCCGTCGTTCCTTCGACGAGCACCCACCGAACGGCTCTCGAAGTCATCGCGAGGCCGAGCACGAGATCCATACCGATCCCCCGATCTGCCTAGTCAGTCGTTGATCAGGTTACCGGTGTGACGGCGCTTACACGTGGGGGCGGCGATCAATGCGCAAACTCTTACGGCTGACACAGAGACCGCGTTCAAAGTGCGCACACCATAAGCTCGCTGCATATGAGGTACCTCGCCGCCGTCTTGGCCACCACGTCCGCGCTCGCCGGGTGCGCCGTCGCGGGCAAGCCCACCATGGCCCCGGTGACCGACGAATGGCGGCAGGCCGTCACCGAAGCCATCGCCGGTCTCGGCACGCACATGGGGCCGATCGCCAACGCGATGGTGACCCCCGATCACCAGACCGACTTCGGCGCCCTGCACAGCGCATGCAACGACCTGCGCACCTATGTCGACTCGGTCCGGAACAAGGTTCTGCCCGGCCCCGACATCGACGTCAACAACGCCTTGCGGGCGGGCCTGGACGGCTACCGCAGCATGGCCGATCAGTGCGTGGTGCTGACCCCGGAGAACAGCGACGCCCGACTGGGCAAGTTCGAGGCCACCATGGACGAGGCCCACCTGCACATCATGGATGCGCTCAAGCTTCTCCAGGTGAAGATCCCGAAGCGCTGACTTCGGAGACGTGATGGAGGCCTCAGCCAGCTAATTAGGCTTTCGTAGCTGTTGTGTTCAACAATTGTTTACCGTGTCGTTACAGTTTCTGCTGCTGTGCATTGTCGTCTTCACCGCGTTGATGTTCGATTTCACCAACGGTTTTCACGACACCGGCAATGCCATGGCGACGTCGATCGCCAGCGGCGCACTCAAACCACGTACAGCGGTGGCGCTGTCGGCACTGCTGAACCTCGTCGGCGCATTTCTGTCCACCGCGGTCGCCGCGACGATCGCCAAAGGACTCGTCGACGCGGACCTGGTGACCTTGGAGCTGGTGTTCGCCGGGCTCGTCGGCAGCATCCTGTGGAACCTGCTCACCTGGCTGATGGGCATCCCCTCCAGCTCGTCGCACGCCCTCATCGGCGGCATCGTCGGTGCGATGATCGCGGCCGTCGGTGGCCACGGCGTGATCTGGCACGGTGTCGTCTCGACCGTCATCGTGCCCGCCGTGCTCTCACCGCTGATCGCCGGCGTGGTGGCCTGCATCGCGAGCTGGCTGGTCTACCGGCTGATCCGCGGCCTGCCGCAGGACCGCACGATCGCCGCGTTCCGCTACGGCCAGATCGGCTCGGCCTCCCTGATCTCACTGGCGCACGGCACGAACGACGCGCAGAAGACCATGGGCATCATCTTTCTCGCCCTGATCTCGTACGGCGCCGTCGACGAGTCGGCGACCATGCCGCCGTTCTGGGTGATCGCGGCCTGCGCCGTCGCCATCGCCCTCGGCACGCTCTCCGGTGGCTGGCGGGTCATCCGAACCCTGGGCAAGGGGCTCGTCGACACCGAGGCTCCGCAGGGCATGGCCGCAGAAGTCTCCTCGGCGGCAACCATCTTGCTGTCCAGCCACTTCGGCTACTCGCTGTCCACCACGCACGTCGCGACCGGATCCATCCTCGGCAGCGGGTTGGGCCGTCGCACCGAGGTGCGCTGGGGCGTGGCCCGCAACATGGCCACCGCGTGGCTGATCACGCTGCCGGCCGCGGGCCTGGTCGGCGCGCTCACCTACGTCCTCGTGCACGGGATCGGCGGCTTCGCCGGACCGCTGGTCGGGTTCGTCGCCCTGATCGCCTCGACGGTGCCCATCTGGCTCAAGTCGCGGAAGCCACCGATCGACCACAAGAACGTCAACGATGCGTGGCAGGGCAGCCTCACCGCGGTCGAAGGCAAGTAGGGACGGGGACATCGCATGAGCAATTGGATCAATCTCGTGGCCGTCGGCAAGATCCTGATCTTCGGCCTGGCGGTGGGCGCCTCGGTGCCGACCCTGTTCGCGATCGGGGTGCGCCTGCACATCGCCGCCGGTGTCTCCGATGGCCCGTCAGACGCCGGCCGCCGTCGTCTGCTGACGGGGCTGAGCTGGGTGATGTTCGCGTTGGTGCTCGTCGTGGTGGTCACCGGCGTGCTGTTCATCGCCAACAACTTCATCGGCCATCACACCGGGGTGTACCTGTTCAGCAGTAACGGGCACTGACCCGCGCCCGCTCAGGCCAGCGGTGCGACGGGAGCCGGTGAGGACGGAGCGGGCGACGGCGGGGTCGGCGCCGGAGGGCTCTGCGCAGGCGCCGGACCGGGAAGAGTCTGCGGCGCCGGGCCCATGTGCTGGGCAGGCTGTGCGGTCTGCGCCGGCTGGGCAGGTTGGACACGCGAAGGCTGCGACGGCCCGGCGCCGGCCAGCATCGCCGGCGGCGGCCCCGGCTGCGTCCGCTGTTGCGCCCAGTCGTCCTGAAGCTTGCTCGCCGCGAATGCGGCGCCCTGGTTCACTAAACCGGCTTCCGCGTACTGCGTGTGGATACCGAAGCTTCTGCCCTGTGGGTCGCACACCAGGTCGTTGTCCACGCAGAGGTCGATGGCCTTGGCGGTGTAATTCGGCCCGACCACGACCGCGGGATTGTTGATCACCTTCATGAATCGCGACGAGGGCTTCCCGAACAACGCGACGGCGGCGACATGGTCAGCAACGTCGGGCGGCATCGGCGCGGGGACGCTGTCCGGTGAAATCCCGTCCGGCACAACGCTCGCAGTTACGAATCCGATGACCGCGGCGCCTTGCGAGAACCCGCCGAGCACCATCTTGGTGTCCGGGCAATTGGCAGCCATGGTCATGATGCGCGCCCGCGCATCGGCGATTCCCTGTACAGCAGTTGGGAAGTCGGTGGTCGCCGGGTAATCGACCGGATAGACCTCCACCGATTTCGGCGCGACGTTGGCGCGCAACGAGTTAACGAACGCCTCGCCCGTATCGCCTACACCGGGCGCTTCCATCGTGCCGCGGGCGAATATCACCTCAGCATCCGGACACGGTGCCGCGTTGGCGGACGGCAAGGCCATATTGCCCATCACGGAAGCCGCCCCCGCCATGACGGCAACCAAACCGGCACTTCCGAGTTTCCCCACTGATTCAGGGTGGCACAGCCCAGCATTGATCGCTCTCCGAGCGAGCGGAGGCATAGAGTTCCCACAAGAACCAGAGAGAATTCTCAGGAATCGGGCACATTGCCGCGCCACCCGCGCCGCACACCATCACCGCAAGCTTCACGAATTATCGCTTGTTCCAACCACTTTCAGCCGAACTCGACGTGGGCGGCACGTCTCACTGGTAATTTTCAGGCCCGTGAACTGCGGAAATGACGAGGGTCACATTTCCACCGTTCACGTCGGCAGCGGCCACAGACGTTGCGGCCGCACCTGAATCACACGATGACCGAACCACCACCACGGTGGAGAGAGCAGGGCGGACATGACGGGTCGGGGGCAGCGGAAAGGGTCGTCGCGCACTGCGCGCAGACAAAGGGGCGCATCTCGTTGGGCGCCGGTGTTGTTGGCCGGCGGCGTCGCCGCGGCATCCGTGAGCGTCACGGCCGGCACACCGACGGCCACGCACAGCGCCGCAGTTCGCCTGACCGGCACGACGATCGGCGTGGGGGCGTCATACGACGCATTCGGTCTGAGCATCCCGGCGTTCTTCTACGGAACTGTCATTCGCGAGGGCGACTCCTATCGCGTCGTCCCCTATCCGGCGCAGATCAGCGTGAGCATCCCGATCATCTCGGACCTGCCGGGACTGTCCGACCTTCCATACTGGACGCAGTCTCTGACACGCTCAGAGGCGATCGGCGCCGGCTATCTGCTGCAGGACATCGCCGGAATACCGGCCGGTGAGAAGGTGACGATCATCGGCGTATCGCAAGGCACGCAGGTGGCCGAGATCGCGCGTACCGAGATGGCCAAACTTCCGAACTATGTTGCCAATGCCCAGAATTACGAATTCGTCCTACTCGGCGACCCGTATCAGCCGAACGGCGGCATCCTCTCCCGCTTCACCCAATGGAGCGACGTGCCGCTACTGGGTGACACATTCCCGTTCGGCCGCCCCGGACCGTCAGACAGCCCGTTCAAGACGACCTACTACCAGAATCAATACGACGGCGTCGCTGATTTCCCAGCGTATTTCAACGTCCTGTCCGTCGCGAACGCCGTGGCCGGTATGGCGTTCGGGCATGCCTTCCCTGGCTATGTGGCGGAGTATCCCGATGCGCCCAACGCCGTCACGACCCAAGTCGGCAACACCACCTACGTGACGCTGCCCCAGTACCTGCCGCTGCTGGCACCCCTGCGCATACCCGCATCCCCGATCGGCGCCGAGCGATTCGTCGACGCGATCGACCCGGTGCTGCGGGTGTTCGTCGAGATGGGATACGACCGCACCGCAGACCCCAGCCGAGTCAAGCAGATCAGCTGGACGGTGCCGGAAGAGAAGGTGACAGAAGCGCTGAACGAACTGCCCGGTGCGTTCAAGCAATCAGTGGCGATACTGGGCGGCGAGAAGTACACGCCGACACTGCCCCAGCCCGTCGTCTCCGACGCCGAACCTGATCCCCCGCTGCCCGAGCATCCGGCCGACCCGGTCGGCACGTCACCGTTCGAGCAGGGTCTGCGGCGGACCATGGACGACATGGCGGCAGCGTTGTCGAACGCCACCCGCCCGCTGGCCAAGGTGTTCCAGGCCATCGGCGGGCGGACCCCCGACGGCAACGTGACTGACGCCGCAGAAGCAGCCGACGCCACGGAAGTGGCCCCGGTCTATCGGCTGAACCGTTCGGCGAGAACGCAATCGGACTCACCGCGGTCCGGCCCGGCGCAGCGGCTGAAGAACCTCCGGAAGGAGAAACAGTCCGGCCGGGAACACGTCCGCTCGGTGGTGAACTCCGCAAAGCAGGCGGCAAAGACTGCACACGCTCAGCGCCAGGATCCGCCGAAACGAAAGAGCAAGCGCGCAGGCTGACCGTCCGGACACAGACCTGGCACCGCCCGCACTACACTCCGGGCCATGGTTAGACCGCCGGCGACGCCCGGCGAACGGACGACGTCGGCACCGGCGGCAAAGCCTCGCGGGCAGCGCACGATCCGCGGGCTCGACGCCGAACAGCGTCGCGCCCACCGTCGCGAGCAGCTGTTGACGGCGGCCTTCGACCTGATTGCGCGCGACGGATACGCCAACACCTCGATCGAACAGATCTGCCAGACGGCCTACGTGGGCAACAAGGCGTTCTACGAAGTGTTCGACAGCAAAGAGGACTGCTACCTGGCCCTGTTGGCCCAGATAGCCGCCCGGATCGAGCAGCAAGCGGTACAAGCCCTGGCCGACGCACCGGACGATCCCGACGAAACCGTCCACCGACTGCTGTCGGCGTTCGCCCATGCTCTGGTCGACGACCCCCGGGTGGCCGTGGTGGCGTTCGGGGAATGCGCGGGAATCTCGCCGCGGGTCGAGCGGCTGCGCCGGGAGAACCGCCGCTGGACCGCGGCGTTTCTCGAGAATCTGTGGCGGCAACGCGAGTTCCCCTGCCTGCCCGACACCGGCGCGGTCGACTATCACGCGTTGGCGGTGTCGACCGTGGGCGGACTCTTCGAAAGCGTGGCCGACTGGCTGCACGAGCGGGAGACCGACAGCGATTCCCCGCCGACCATCGACACGTTGATCAGCAATCTGGCGAGCTTCGTCGGGGTGGTTCGCGCCGGGATCGCGGCGTCGACGCGCTGATTCTGCCAACCCCGGTTTACAACAAGAGCTCTTGTTTCCAAAAGTGACTCTTGCCAGAGTTCGCGAATGGCTGTTAACTTTCCGACAGCACGCGACGTGGCGTCCATCACATTTCCCGATTGACGCACTGGTGGCGGGCCCAAAGTTCGGCCGCGCCATCCGGGCGGCCGCTCACCACGATGAGGAAGCGGGAACACATGAGGGGTCGGGGGAATTCGTCGCGCCGTGCGCGGCGGGAGCGCGGTGCACGCCGCTGGGGATCGATGTTGCTGGCCGGCGGCGTCGTCGTCGCGGTATCGGCAGGAGTCACGGTCAGCACCCCAACGGCCACCTACAGCGCCGCGGTACGGCTGATCGGCACCACGATCGGCGTCGGGCCCTCGTTCGACGGATTCGGGTTGAGCGTCCCGATGTTCTTCTACGGGAGCACGGTGCCCGAAGGCGACTCGTTCCACACCGTTCCCTACCCGGCACAGATCAACGTCGAGATCCCGATCATCTCCGACCTGCCCGGTCTGTCTGACATTCCGTACTGGCCACACTCGCTGAAGCGGTCCGAGCAGATCGGGGCGGGCTACCTGCAGCAGGACATCGCCAACACCCCGGCCGATGACAAGGTCACGATCATCGGGATGTCGCAAGGCACCGAGGTGGCCGAGATCGTGCGCGCCGCGATGGCCAAAGACCCGAATTACGTTGCCAATGCCGATAATTACGAGTTCGTCTTCATCGGCGATCCCTATCAGCCCAACGGCGGCATCCTGGCCCGCTTCACCTCGTGGAGCGACGTCCCCGTGCTCGGCGATCTCTTCCCGCTCGGCCGGCCGGGGCCGTCCGACAGCCCGTTCAAGACCACCTACTACCAGAACCAGTACGACGGCTTCGCCGATTTCCCCGCATATTTCAGCGTGCTGTCCATCTCGAACGCCCTCGCCGGGATCTTGTTCCAGCATGTCTTCCCGGGCTATGTATTGGAGCACCCCGACGCGCCCAACGCCGTCACCACCCAGGTCGGCAACACCACCTACGTGATGCTGCCCCAGCACCTGCCGCTGCTGGAGCCGCTGCGCATCCCCGCATCCCTGATCGGCGCCGAGCGATTCGTCGACGCCATGGATCCGGTGCTGCGAGTGTTCGTCGAGATGGGATACGACCGCACCGCAGATCCCAGCCAGGTCAAGGAGTTCGGCTGGGTCACCCCGCCGGAGAAGTTCCAGGAAGCACTCGACGAGCTACCGGCGGCGTTCGAGCAATCCCTGGCGATTCTCGGCGGCGAGAAGTACACCCCCACGCTTCCCCAGCCCGTCGTCTCCGGCACCGAACCCGAGACGCCGGCGACCGAACATCCGATAGACCCGGTGGGCACCTCGCCATTCGAGCAAGGAGTGCGCCACTCGGTGGAGGATGTCGCGGCGGCGTTGTCGAACGCCACTCGACCGCTGGCCAAGGTGCTGCAGGCGATCGGCGGCGCCACCGCGCCGCACCAGACCGTCGACCCGGCCGACGCCCCCGCCCCGCTCGACATCAAGGCCGACGCGGACATCAAGGCCGACAAAGTTGACACCGAAGGCAGCAGCAAGGTTGCCGCCGTTGTCGACGCCAAGGCCGACGCCAAGACCGGCGACGAGCCGAAGTCCACGCCGTCCGTTCGTCACCCGCGGACCCGCGCGGACTCCCCACGCGAATCGGCGCCGCGACTGAAGGTGGTCCGGGACGCGGACACATCAGAGTCGGGCCATGACCAGCCAGACGAGAAACCCGCCCGCACCACGAAGCGGGCGGCCAAGCACACGGAAAAGCAGTCCACGAAGTCAGCGAACGATCAGCACGATCGGCCCGCCAAGCACGAGAGCAAGCAGGCCGGTTAGTTCTCCGACGGCGGGCGCTGCGGACGCCGCTGGATCCGCAGCGCCTGCGTCGGCACCTGGAGGTCGGTGGTCGGCGGGGCGGCCAGCACCGTCGTCGAATCCTCTTTCAGGCGGACGATTCTCGGCACCGACGCCGCCCGAGGTTGCCGCGCGATGGTCGGCGGGGCGGACTCCTCGACGGCCGGCGGGGCCGGCACGACCTCCGTCGGCGGCTCGGGTGCCGGTTTGGCCGAACGGGTTTCGCGTCGCACCAGATACCCGGCGAACGGCCCGGTGAACACCATCACCGCCAGCACGAGCAGGCTCAGCACAGCCACGGTGACATCGAACGTGCTGGTGATCTGCTGGGCCAGATTGTTGCCGTAGATCGCCGCGGGCGCGGGCCCGGCGTAGCGCGGTGCCAGGGCCACCCCGATGGCCACGTTCGCGACGGTGAAGACGAACAGCACCGCGCTGAAGGCCGCGGCGACGGTCGTCGACGTGACTCCCCGATCCAGCTGACGGTGCAGCCACCGTGCCACCAGTGCGGTGATCAGGTTGAACACCGTCATCGCGACGGTGTCGTACAGCTCCCGTGGGAGATCGAGCGAGAGGGCGATCAGGAAGTCCACGACCCGCAGCGCCGCCGCCGCGAACGCCCAGAACGCGATGAGCGTCAGACACTTCTGCGCGGCACCGCGGTAGGCGCCGATGGTGGGCGGCTTGATCAGGAAGACCGCGTACAGCGTCGTCGGCGCGACGATCGCGGCGGCGGCCGCCCAGGCGAGGTAGCCCTCGTAACCCACGGCCGCCGTCGAGGTGTTCTGGGCGATGCCGTGGAACGCGTCGATGTCGCGGCCGATGCCGGCAAGCCACACCACGGTGGCGGCGATAGCGCCCGAGACACCGATGGCCGTGGTGGCCAGCCGCGCCGCCCCGGTCCGCTCGGTCAGCCAGCGCGAGGCGATGACCAGAGCGATCATCGCCTCTGCCCCGTAGAGCAAGGTGGTGACGATGACGGCGACGTCGTGGCTGCCGAACTCGACCTGGGTGACGAACAGGTACCGCAGCCGCCAGTAGAGGTTGAATGCGACCGACAGCGTCGCCAGTGCGATCGACAGGAAGCCGATCACCCGGGCGATGGTGTACCAGCGGCGAAACTTGTTGTCCTCGACCGTGATCGATGTGATAGGCGGCTGCCCGGCCAGCAGTGCACCCGCGACGCCCAGCAACATGCC
>MSTD01000014.1:98885-130837 GCA_001942045.1 Mycolicibacterium porcinum | reverse complement strand
ACCCAGTCAAGCCGCCACAATCAGCGGCGGCTTGACATAGGAGCTACTGCTCGGCAAGGTTGGGGCGGCCGGCGTCTGCCGTAGAAACCGCCTACAGATAGCGAAATCGCCCAGAACACTTGGTGTTCTGGGCGATTTCGTTATCGCGTGTTGGGCTTAGCCGAGCACCCGCTGCAGGTCCGGAACCATGGCCTGCAGCTCCCGGGCCCAGTAGGCCCAGTTGTGCGTGCCGTTGTCCGGGAAGTTGAACACACCGTTGGTGCCACCTGCGGCGATGTAGTTCTCCTGGAACGTCCGGTTGGTGCGGATGGTCAGGCCTTCGAGGAAGGTGGCAGGCAGGTCGCCGCCGCCCAGCTCGTTGGGCTGGCCGTTACCGCAGTAGATCCACAGGCGCGTGTTGTTGGCGACCAGTGTCGGGATCTGCACCATCGGGTCGTTGCGCTTCCAGGCGCTGTTCGGGTCTTCCGTCGGACCCCACATGTCGTTGGCCTTGTAGCCACCGGCGTCGCCCATCGAGATGTTGATCAGGAACGGCCACCAGCCCTCGGAGGGGTTCAGGAAGCCCGACATCGAACCGGCGTAGATGAACCGGTCGGGGTGGTAGGCCGCCAGGATCAGCGAGGCCGAGCCTGCCATCGACAGGCCGATCGCGGCGTTGCCGTTGGCCGCGACGTCGCGGTTGGCGGCCAGCCACTGGGGCAGCTCGCTGGTCAGGAAGGTCTCCCACTTGTAAGTGGTGCAGCCGGCCTTACCGCAGGCCTGGTTGTACCAGTCGGAGTAGAAGCTGGATTGGCCGCCGACGGGCATGACGACCGACAGACCGCTGTTCAGGAACATCTCGAACGCGTTGGTGTTGATGTCCCAGCCGTTGTAGTCGTCCTGAGCGCGCAGGCCGTCGAGCAGGTACACCGCGTGCGAACCCGGACCACCGCTCTGGAACTGAATCTTGATGTCGCGGCCCATCGACGGCGACGGGACCATCAGGTACTCCACCGGCAGGCCCGGCCGGGAGAACGCCCCAGCGGTTGCCGATCCGCCGGTAACGCCGATCAAGCCAGGCAGCAACAGCGCCGCCACAGCCGCCACCGTCATGCGGCGTGCCCAATGGCCACGAATCTTGTCAATGAAGGTCATACTGCGAATCCATCCGTCTTCCGGTCAATTACGCCATTTGCGCGATCAGCGATCAGCATCGCCAAGCGACACCGCGGCGACCGAGGTCGCCGCACTGTCACGCCCGCTCGCCTGAGCCGGTGCCTCTGATGAGCGGACCGAAGAATTCAGTTGTTGCGCCATGAGTAAAGCACGCGCCCACGACGGGGGAAAACCCGCCGCGCGCCTCCGAACTGCATATCTACGGATGGAAAAAAGTGAATTCGACTTTATCTAACGGCCGGCCACAGGTGATCTACCTGCGAAAACGGGCCCAAACCATGGGTCGGGCCCACTGCGTTCGGTGAACACCGATGCCTATCTGTTCACATCTGGTGTCCGGAGGGTTATCTGATCGTCGCCAACCGGTTTTCGAAATGCCGGTCCGCCGCCTTCAGCGGGCGGGAAAACCAGGCCATACTAAAAAGTATGGTAGCTTCCGGGGCATGACTTCGCCCCCCACCACGGACTGCGTCATCAGCCCCGAATTCGTCGCGCGACTGGCTGATCGAGCCGCCGAAGCCGAGGAGTTGCGCCGACTGCCCGACGCGACCGTGACCGACCTCGTCGACTCCGGTTTCACCGAACTCCTGGTGCCGGCGCGTTACGGCGGTCAACAGGCGGATTTCCCGCAGCTCCTCGATCCGGTTCGCCGCATGGCCCACGGCTGCACCTCGAGCGCCTGGACCATCGGCTTCCTTGCCCTACACAACTGGATGCTGTCGCTGTTCGGTGAGCAGGCCCAGGAGGAGGCGTTCGCGAGCAGACCATTCCTGGCTCCGGCCCCGCTCGCCCCGACCGGACGCGGACTGCCGGTCGACGGCGGCATCCGCCTGACCGGCAGGTGGTCCTGGGCCACCGGCGTCATGCACGGGAACTGGATCATCGTCGCCGCGTTGTGCGGGCCCGACGATGCGCTGTACCCGGCACTGGCGCTACTACCTATCAGCGATGTGACCGTGGCCGACGTGTGGCACACCGACGGCATGCGGGCCACCGGCTCCAACGACGCCATCGCCACCGACGTCTTCGTGCCGGAGCACCGGCTGGTGAAGGTGCTCGACATCTATTCCGGCACGGCTCCCGGCGCCGGATTGCATGACGGCTCCGCCTACCGGTGGCCGATGGTGCCCGCCCTGGCCCTGCTGGCGGCGATGCCGGCCCTCGGCAGCGCCGAGCGGGTCACGGAGATCTACGCGCAGCGTCTAGGAGAGCGGGTACTGCCCTATGAGGGCGTTGTACAGAAGGACAAGCCGATCGCCCAGGCCCACCTGGCCGAGGCCCAGGTGCGGGTCCGCGCACTACGCGCCCTGCTGGCCGACACCGTCGGCGAGATCGAGGCCATCGTGGCGGCAGGCGACTCGGTCGACAAGCCGGTGCGCGCGCAGGCCCGGCTGTCGGCCGCGCACATCGTCAGCGAGTCCAAGGCGGTGATCGCCGACCTGCTGGGCGCGGGTGGAGCGAGCATCCATTTCCTGTCCAGTCCGTTGCAGCGGTTCAAACGCGACGTCGACGTGCTGTCCGGCCACGTGGTGTTCGACTACGACACCAGCCGCGAGTTGGCCGGTGCGTTGGCATTGGGAATGCGGATCCCCCGGACCTCGATGATCTGACGGTCGCCGGCCCGAAATTCAGGTCTGGGCCGGAGTACACGCCAGCGCCTCGGTGATCGCCTCGCAGAACGCAGGCAGATCTCGCGGTGACCGGCTGGTGATCAGATTGCCGTCGATGCAGACCTGGCGGTCCACCACCGTCGCGCCGGCATTGCCGAGATCGGTACGGATACTCGGATAGCTCGTCAGCGTGCGGCCGCGGACCACGTCGGCCTCCACGAGGGTCCACGGGCCGTGGCAGATCGCCGCGACCGGCTTGCCGGACCGGACGAAATCACGGACGAACGCCACCGCGGTCTGGTCGAGCCTCAGCTTGTCCGGGTTCACGGTCCCTCCGGGCAAGATCAAGGCGTCGAACTGATCGACCTTTGCCTCGGCGACCGTACGGTCCACCGGAAAGGTGCCCGCGGGTTCCAGGTCGTGGTCACGGGCCTGGATTTCGCCGGCCTTGAGCGACAGCAGCTCGACATGGCCGCCCTCGTTCTCGACGGCTGCGCGCGGTTGTTCGAGTTCGATGCGCTCCACACCGTCGGCGGCAAGGATTCCGACCCTGCGGCCTTCCAATTCCTTTCTCATGACTGTCCTTTCGTTGACGCCGACGGGCAGCGGCGAGCTTGGGCGCCCGCTCGTGGGCTACCCCGGCAGGCCGTTCCCGAAACGCCGAAGATCGGTGCTCAGCACCCCTTGTCACCGCGCGTAACAAAAAGTAATGTCACTTTCAGTTTTCGCCCCCGCACCGTCAGGAGCCGAGCATGGAATCCTTCGTCCACCTGCGCAAAGGCAAGACCCCGAAGCGGGTGCACGCGGACCTCGACGGGCTCAAAGACGACGAACTCGGGCGGGGCGGCTTCGTCGGCCGCACCGCCAACATGTACCGGCGCAACGACCCCACCGCCTACCGCACTGTCGGCCCCTTGCGCCCCACCGACGTGCTCTCCAGCGAGCTCAAGCCCAGCGACGCCACCGACGCGCAGGGCGGCCCGCTGCTGATGTTCTCGAACGCCGACTGCCAGGTGCTGCTGAGCCGGCGCACCGAGGAGATGCCGTTCTTCGTCCGCTATGTCGACGGCGACCTGTTGATCTTCGTGCACAAGGGCGCGGGTCTGCTGGAGACCGAGTTCGGACCGTTGCGCTACCGCGAGGGCGACTGGGTGTACATCCCGAAGGCCTGCACGTTCCGCCAGGTGCCTGACAGCGAAAGCACCTGGCTGATGATCCAGGCCACCGACGATTTTCGGGTGCCGCCGGCCGGTACCCTGGGCCGGCACTTCCCGTTCGACCCGGCACAGGTGACGATCCCCGAACCGGCACCGATCGACGATGACGGGCGGGACGAATACGAGGTCCGGCTCATCCACGACGGGGGTCCGACTTCGCTGTTCTACCAACACAATCCGCTCGACGTGGAAGGCTGGCGGGGCGACAACTTTCCGTTCACCTTCAACATCGAGGACTACACCGTCATCACGTCGGAGAGCGTTCACCTGCCACCGACCGTGCACCTCTTCATGCAGGCCACCGGGGTGTACGTGATGAACTTCCTGCCCAAGCCCGCCGAGAGCGTGCCGGGCACCGAACGCACCCCGTGGTATCACCGCAACGTCGACTACGACGAGATCGCGTTCTTCCACGGCGGGTCGCTGTACGGCATCCCGATGCCGCCCGGCCTGCTGTCCCACGCACCCCAGGGTGTTCACCACGGCGCACCCGAGAAAGCGCGGGAGCGCGCCCGCCGCAAGTTCGACGACTACGACCGGGTCGATTGGTCGGTGATTGCCATCGACACCCGCCGTCGTCTCATCCCGTCCGCCGAAATCCTCGCCAACGACCTGGGGCAACATTAGAAATGACAACCGTTGAAGCACCCGTGAAGCACGAATACGACCGCATCCCGTATCTGGTTGCCTACCAGAACAACTCGTCGGTGCGGGACGTGTACGGCGGAGTCGCCGAGCTGGTCGTGCTGGAGAGCTACCTCCTGAAACCGAAGACCAAGCCGAGCGACACCGTGCTGGTGTTCATGCACCCGATCGGCGGCGGCGCCTACCTGCCGATGATCAACGCGCTGGCCCGCGCCGGACATCACGTCATCTACTGCAACAGCCGGTTCCGAGGCACCGACTCGGCGCTGCTCATGGAGAAGGTGGTCGAGGACCTCGGTGAGTGCATCAAGGACGCCAAGAACCGGCTCGGCTACGACAAGGTGGTGCTGGCCGGGTGGAGCGGCGGCGGATCGCTCTCGGTGTTCTACCAACAACAGGCCCAGCACCCTACGGTCACGGCCAGCCCGTCCGGGGACGGCCCCGACCTGACAAAGCTCGGGTTGATCCCCGCGGACGGAATAATGCTGCTGGCCGCGCACATCAGCCGGCACGGCACCATGACCGAATGGATGGATGCGTCCATCCTCGACGAGAACGACCCGACCAAACGGGATCCGGAACTCGACCTCTACAACCCCGACAACCCCAACCAGCCGCCGTATACGCCGGAGTTCCTGGAGCGCTACCACCAGGCCCAGATCGCTCGCAACCGGCGAATCACCAAGTGGGTCAAGGAGAAACTGGCCGAGCTCAAGGCTGCCGGCCGGCCGGATGACGAGTTCGCGTTCGTCGTGCACGGCACCATGGCCGACCCACGGTGGCTGGATCCGACCGTCGACCCCAACGAGCGCACGCCCGGCACCTGCTATCTGGGCGATCCCCAGGTGGTCAACATGAGCCCGGTCGGCCTGGCGCGGTTCTGCACGCTGCGCAGCTGGCTGTCGCAATGGAGCTACGACGACGCCAACGGCGACGCCGTCAAGGCCGGCCCGGATATCGCCGTGCCCGCCCTGGTGATCGGCAACCTCGCCGACGACGCCTGCACGCCCAGCCACACCCGTCGGCTGTACGAGGCGATCGGTCACCCCGACAAGGAGATGCACGAGATTCCCGGCGCCAACCACTACTACTCAGGCCCCGATCAACGGGACACCCTGCGTCAAGCCGTGAGCATCTGCACGGATTGGCTGCACCGGCACGGATTCTCGCTGTGATCGTCCTCCGGCGAGCGGTGGAAAGGAGGCCCCGATGACGACCGGAGCTTTGGACGGCATCCGGGTGATCGAGCTCGGCACGCTGATCTCCGGGCCGTTCGCCGGCCGACTGCTGGGCGACATGGGTGCCGAGGTCATCAAGATCGAATTGCCTGCCACCCCGGACCCACTGCGCACCTGGGGACAGGCCGAGCTCGACGGGCACCACTTCTTCTGGACCGTGCACGCCCGCAACAAGAAGGCCGTCACCCTGGACCTTCGTACCGCCAAGGGTCGGGAGCTGTTCCTGGAGCTGGTCGAGCGGTCCGACATCATCGTGGAGAACTTTCGGCCGGGCACCCTGGAGAAGTGGGACCTGGGCTACGACGTTCTGCGCGAACGCAACAAGGGCATCATCCTGGTCCGCGTCTCGGGCTACGGACAGACCGGACCCGATGCCGGCAAGGCCGGCTACGCCTCGGTCGCGGAGGCCTCCAGCGGGCTGCGGCACATGAACGGGTTCCCCGGCGGTCCCCCGCCGCGCCTGGCGCTGTCATTGGGCGACAGCCTGGCCGGTATGTTCGCCGCCCAGGGAGCCCTGGCCGCCCTGTACCGGCGGACCGTCACCGGTGAGGGCCAGATCGTGGACACCGCGCTGACCGAAAGTTGCCTGGCGATACAGGAATCCACCATCCCCGACTACGACATCGGCGGCATCGTCCGCGGGCCGTCCGGCACCCGGTTGGAAGGCATTGCGCCGTCCAACATCTACCAGAGCGCCAACGGCAGCTGGGTGGTGATCGCCGCCAACCAGGACACCGTGTTCCGCCGGTTGTGCGCCGCGATGGGCAGCCCGGAGCTGGCGACAGACGATCGGTTCGCCAATCACGTTGCCCGTGGCCGCAACCAGGATGAACTGGACAAGATCATCGGCGAGTGGGCCGGCAAACGCCAGCCCGAGGAGATCATCGAAACCCTGTCGCAGGCGGGTGTGATCAGCGGGCCGATCAACACCGTGGCCGAGGTGGTACGGGACCCGCAACTGCAGGCCCGAGGCATGATCGCCGACCACTGGGACGAGCGGGTGCAACGCAACGTCAAGGGCCCCGGTGTAGTTCCCGTGCTGTCCGAGTCCCCCGGCACCATCCGCAACGCGGGCTCGGCCCGGCCGGGTCAAGACAACGACGAGGTGTACGGCGGCCTGCTCGGACGCAATGCACAAGACCTGGAAACCCTGCGATCGGAGGGGGTGCTGTGAGATGAACCTGCCAACGAAGGTCGACATCCGAGAGGTATGTCTGCGGGACGGCCTGCAGATCGAGACCCCGATCCCGTTGTCCGCCAAGGTCGCGATCCTGGAGGCCATCGTGGCGACCGGGGTCCGCGAGGTCGAGGCGACGGCATTCGTCTCACCGTCGAAAGTGCCTGCCCTGGCCGACGCGGCCGAACTCGCCGAGGAACTCCACAGGTTTCCGGATGTGGAGTTCTCCGCGCTGGTGGCCAGCCCGAACGGCGCCAAACGCGCCATCGCCGCCGGCCTGCGTTCGGTCGAGTACGTGGTGTCCGCCTCGGATGCCCACTCCCATGCCAACGTCGGCCGCACCTCGGCCGAGGCCACCGCACAGATCGCCGACATCGTCGCCATCGCGCATGACAGCGGCACATCGGTGGAGGTGATCGTCGCCACCGCCTGGGACTGCCCGTTCGACGGTCCGACCGATCCGCAGCGGGTACTCGACATCGTCTCGGCTGCAGCCGGTTTCGGTGTGAACCGGGTAGCGATCGCCGACACCATCGGCACCACCACCCCGCGGCGGGTCACGACACTGGTCGAGAAGGTCCGGCCGCTGATCGGGGACCTGCCGCTGGGCGCGCACTTCCACAACACCCGCGGCGCGGGACTGGCCAGTGCGTACGCGGCCGTGCAGTCCGGCGTCACGCGCCTGGACGCCTCGGTCGGCGGTCTCGGTGGCTGCCCGTTCGCGCCGGGCGCCAGCGGCAACATCGCCACCGAGGATCTGGTCTACATGTTGCGCGACAGCGACATCGCCGTCGACGTCGAACTCACCGCAGCGATCGACGCTGCCCGGGTCGCCCAGGACGCCGTGGGCCACGAGCTCCCCAGCGCGCTGCTGCGGGCCGGCGACCGGATCCTGGGCTGAGGCGTCCATGACCGCCGCCGAGCTGGGTACCAAGGGGCGCCAGACGCGGTCCGCCATAGAGCTCGCCGCGCGGAAGCTGTTCGCCGAGCGCGGCTTTCACGGCACCACACTGGCCGACATCACCTCAGCCGCCGGCAAGAGCCCCGCGGTGTTCTACCGGTATTTCACCGACAAGGAAGACCTGCTGGCGGCGCTGGCCGAATCCTTCCTGCACGACGTCGTGGAACCGTCGGGGCTGAACCTGCACCTGCCGGACTCCGCAGAGGACACCGAGTTCTTCACCACAGTGGTGACCGGCTACTGGAACATCTTCAAACAGAACATCGGCATCATGATCGCGGTCGCCCAGTTGGCCGCGACCCAGCAACGATTCGCCGACGTGCAGAACAAGTTCCGCCGGTTCGGCATCGACATCGTCATCGCGTCGGTACACCATGCCCAGGGACAGGGCCACGCGCAGGGACTGCAGCCCGAACACGTCGGCGCGGCCATCGCGTTGCTGTTCGAGAACTTCACCACGGTCTTCGTCGGCCAGTCCGGGCTCGGCATCGAGATCAGCGATGCCGATGCCATCGCCACCCTGTCCACCATCTGGAAGCGAACCCTGTACGGCTTCTGACCCGAGCTCCTGACCCGAGAAAGAGAGATCATCGTGGATTTCGCTTTACCCGACCATCTTTCGACCGTCCTTGCCGAGATGGACGATTTCATCGAGACCCAGATCAAGCCACTCGAGCGCGAGCACATGCAGTATTTCGACCAGCGCCGCGAGTATGCGCGCACCGACTGGGAGAACGGCGGGATACCCAATCGAGCCTGGGAGGATCTGCTCGATGAGATGCGTCGCCGCGCCGACGCCGCGGGCTGGCTGCGGTACGGGCTGCCCGCCAAGTTCGGCGGGCGCGACGGCAGCAACCTCGACATGGCGGTGATCCGGGAACACCTGGCGCACAAGGGCCTCGGGCTGCACAACGACCTGCAGGACGAATCCTCGATCGTCGGCAACTTCCCGCAGGTGATCATGATGGACCGGTTCGGTACCGAGGCCCAGAAGTCCGAATGGGTCGAGGCGATGCTCACCGGCAAGCGCTCCATGGCGTTCGGCCTGACCGAGCCCGACCACGGTTCGGATGCCACATGGTTGGAGACAAGAGCAGTTCGAGACGGCGACGGTGCCGATTCGGGATGGATCATCAACGGACGCAAGCGGTGGAACACCGGAGTACACCGGTCCACCCACGATCTGATCTTCGCCCGGACCTCCGGCGAACCCGGGCAAGCTCGCGGCATCACCGCATTCCTGGTCCCCACCGACGCGCCGGGATTCACCGTCCCGTTCTACTGGTGGACGTTCAACATGCCCACCGATCACGGCGAGGTCGAGTTGAACAATGTGCGGGTGCCCGCCGATGCGGTGCTCGGCGAGATCGACCGCGGTCTGGAGGTCGGCCAGACGTTCCTGCATGAGAACCGGATTCGCCAGGCCGCCAGCAGCTTGGGCGCCGCCCAGTTCTGTATCGACCGCGCCGTGGACTACGCGAACCGGCGCATGGTGTTCGGCAAACCGCTGGCGGTGAACCAGGCCGTGCAGTGGCCGTTGGTGGAGCTGCAGACCGAGGCGCAGATGGTCCGGCTGCTGGTGCGTTACGCCGCGACACAGCTGGACCAGAACCATCACATGGAGGTGTCCGACAAGGTCTCGATGGCCAACTACCGCGCCAACCGCCTGGTGTGTGAGGCCGCTGATCGGGCCATGCAGGTGCACGGCGGCATCGGCTACAGCCGGCACGAACCGTTCGAGCACATCTACCGGCACCATCGGCGCTACCGCATCACCGAGGGCGCCGAGGAGATCCAGATGCGCCGAGTCGCACAGCGACTCTTCGGGTTCGGCAAGGTCAAGCGGTGAGCGAGGCCGCCCTGCTGGCGCCCCGGTTGGTCGAAGTCCTCACCCCGGCACTGGGCGCCGGGATCACCGTGGAGAACCTGCGCGAGCTGACCGGCGGCGCCAGCCGCACCACCTGGTCCTTCGATGCCGTCTCGGACTCGGCGCGACGCCCGCTGATCTTGCGCACCGGCGCACCCGACGAGGTGCACGCCGGGATGGAGCTGGAGGCCGCGGCCCAGCGGGCGGCAGCGCTGGCCGGGGCGCCGGTCCCCCACGTGCTGATCGCCGACAATTCCGTTGCCGCGCTGGGTGATCCGTTCTTGATCTGCGACTTCATCGGCGGCGAGACCATCGTGCGGCGGATTCAGCGCAGGCTCGACGATGCCGGCCGGGCCCGGCTGCTCACCCAGTGTGCACAGGCGCTGGCCGCCATCCACCGGGCGTCACCGCCCGCGTTGTCCGGGCTCGTCGAGCAGGACCAGATCGCGGAGTGGCGCGCACAGCTCGACGAGATGGGCGACACCACAGCGACTTTCGAATGGGCGTTCCGCTGGCTGGACGCCAACCGGCCGCCGCCGTCGCCGACGCGGTTGGTACACGGCGATTTCCGGATGGGCAATGTGATCGTCGACGACTCGGGCCTGGCCGCGGTGCTGGACTGGGAGCTGGTCCACCTCGGGGAGGTGTACGAGGACCTGGCCTGGTTCTGCATCCGGGCCTGGAGGTTCGGGGCGCCGGCCCATCTCGGGGCGGGCGGCCTGGGCAGTATCGAGAGCTTTCTGGACGCCTACGAGGAAGCCGGTGGCGCCACGCTCGACCGGTCGGCGATCCGCTGGTGGCTGGTGCTGGCCACGCTGCGCTGGGGCATCATCTGCCGCTACCAGGCCGAACGTCACCTGAGCGGGCAGACCCGATCGGTGGAGCTGGCCACCATCGGCCGTCGAGTCTGCGAGACCGAGTGGGACCTCTTGTGTCTGCTGGACGGGAGCAGCTGGTGAGCAACCTGTACGGACGGCCGACCGCGGCCGAACTCGTCGCCGCGGTCGCGGAGTTCCTCGACACCGAGGTGCGCGAACAATGCACCGGAGCGTTGAACTTCCACACCCGCGTGGCGGCCAACGCCCTGCGCATGGTCGAACGCGAACTGTCCGCCGGTGAGGCCGCCCCGGCGGCCGAGGCGGCCCTGGCCGCGGTTGGGTTCACTGACGAGGCCGCGCTCGCGGCCGCGATCCGGGCCGGCGAACTCGATGACCGGGCCGACGACGTCACCACCTGCCTGCGCGTCCTGGTACGTCGACGGCTGGCCGCCGCGCATCCGGGATACGACGAGCAATGACTCCCTGTCGCGCCGAGTTCGACGCCACGGTTGTGGTCGCCGCGCGAGTACAACCCTGGTGTAGGTCTCGGTGCGCGTCGGGCAGATCGCCCGAGCAGTCAGAGCCTGCGGATCCGGGCCAGCCACGCCGGCTCGTCGACCCGGGCTCCGACCTGCTCGCCCAGCGCCTCGGCATGGGCCGGGCCCACCACGCCGCGGTATGTCGTGGTGTCCAGCGCTTCCAGTTCCCACCCGTCGGCGAAGGCCTGGCGGATCACCTCCTCGCTGACCTGGGGTCCGAACCCGCGGCCTGCGTCGGACAGCGCCAGCACGTGCACCGTCGCACCCGGACGGGCGGCCCGGTGCAGGCTGGCCACGTAGCGCGGCCGGTCGACGTCGTCGAAGACGTGGAACAACGCACTATCGACGATCGTGTCGTACCGCGGGCCCTCCGTCTCACCGAGCCGGGTCGCGTCGGCGACGGCGAAGTGCGCATCGATACCCCGCTGCGCGGCGTTCTCACGGGCCTGGGCGACGGCGTGTTCGGAGAAGTCGATACCGAGCACGTCGTAGCCGAGCCGGGTCAGCAGCATGGTGTGTTCACCGGCGCCACAGCCGACATCGAGCACCTTGCCACCCAGGCGGCCCGTACGTTCCAACTCGACGATGGCGGGTTGCGGCTCGCCGATCACCCATGGCGCGGTGCGGGACTCGTAGGCTTCGTCGAACAGCGAATGTGCAGGCGTGGAGTTCATGATTCGAGTCTGAAACCTGAATGGCAGTTGAGGTCAAGCCCTATCGAGGAGCCGATGATGTCCCCTACCGAAATCGAGATCGTAGACGACGTCGCGCACCGCCTGTTCGACGCGATCGAGCGCGGCGACCAAGCCGGGGTGGCCCAGCTGTGGGCCGACGATGTCGCGGTGTGGCACGCCGGCGACGCCAGAGACAACGACCGCACCCGCGCGTTGAAGGTCATCAACTGGTTCATCAATGCGACGAGCGAGCGCCGTTACGAGGTGCTGGACCGGCAGTTCTTCACCGGCGGATTCGTCCAGCAGCATGTCCTGCACGCCGGAGCCCGCGACGGCACATTGATCGCACTGCGGGTGTGCATCGTGATCAAAGTGGGTACCGACGGGCTGATCCACCGTATCGACGAGTACTTCGATCCCAAGGACATCGCGCCGCTGCTCACCTGAGCCGAGCTGCTCATCCGACCCGACGAGAATGGAGGAGTCATGGCCACGACCAGCGACATCCTGACCGCGAGCGCCGGAAACTGGACGCTCGTCCCGGACCGGTCCGCGGTGACATTCCGGAACAAGACGCTGTGGGGCCTGGCGACGGTCACCGGGCGCTTCACGGAGTTCACCGGGGAAGGCTCCGCCGGGGCCGGGGTGAGCGGCCGGGTGGTCATCGCGGCGGCGTCGGTGCGTACCGGCATCGGTAAACGGGACGCCCACCTGCGATCGGCCGATTTCTTCGATGCCGAGGCACATCCCGAGATCACCGTGGAGGTGACGGGTTTGGAACCGTCGGACGACAGGCTGCGCCTGACGACGGTGCTCACCGTTCGTGGCGTGTCCAAGCCTGTCGAACTGCCGGTCGACGTGCAGGCCCTCGACGACGGCGCGTTGCGGCTGTCAGGACAATGCGAGGTACAACGAGACGACTTCGGCGTGTCGGGCGACCTGCTCGGGATGGTCGGTCCGACGACCGTCTTGTCCGGTGAACTCGTGTTCACCCGAGTCTGATGCACCACAACAGAATTCACTGAGTTGTCCGGCCGGCGACGCCTTGCGCAGTAGCATCGGCATCATGGCCGGCCCCGCGCCGCTGCACATCCTGGTGTACAGCGACAACCCGCGCACCCGCGAACAGGTACGTCTCGCACTAGGCAAACGGGTGCATCCGGAACTGCCCGAGCTCGAATACGTCGAGATCGCCACCGCGCCGATGGTGGTCTCACGGATGGACGCGGGCGGCATCGACCTGGCCATCCTCGACGGCGAAGCCACCCCGGCCGGCGGCATGGGAGTGGCCAAACAGCTCAAGGACGAGGTCGCCGATTGCCCGCCGGTCCTGGTGCTGACCGGACGACCCGACGACGCCTGGCTGGCTAGCTGGTCACAGGCCGAAGCTGCGGTTCCGCATCCGATAGATCCGATCCGGTTGGGCGATGCGGTGGTGTCGCTGCTGCGCACCCCGGTCCAGTAGTTTTCCGCGAATTGCCCTGTTGCCGTTGACTTTCGCGGCATGGCTGCGGCCGCAGCGACACGCTGCCCCGATATGAAACGATACTAACCAAAATGTGTGGCACAGGCCGCAAACCTCGCTAGGCTGTGGGTTAGCTCACATCGACAGCCCCCGAGGGAGCGATAAGTGGCATGAATCTATACACGCCCATCCTGGTTCTCGGAGCGATCGCGGCCGCGTTCGCGGTGGTTTCCGTGGGCATTGCGCTCGTCATCGGTCCGCGCCGCTACAACCGGTCAAAACTCGAGGCCTACGAATGCGGGATCGAGCCGATGCAACCCGGAGCTGCGGGGGTGACCGGCCAGCGCATGCCGATCCGGTACTACCTGACGGCGATGTTGTTCATCGTGTTCGACATCGAGATCGTCTTCCTCTATCCGTGGGCGGTCGCGTTCGACAGCCTCGGATTGTTCGCGCTGGTGGAGATGCTGTTGTTCATGCTCACGGTGTTCGTGGCATACGCCTATGTGTGGCGGCGAGGAGGCCTGAATTGGGATTAGAGGAACGTCTGCCCGGTGGAATCCTGCTGTCGACGGTGGAGGCGGTCGCAGGCTACGTGCGCAAGGGTTCGTTGTGGCCGGCCACCTTCGGTCTGGCCTGCTGCGCCATCGAAATGATGTCGACCGCCGGGCCACGTTTCGACATCGCCCGGTTCGGCATGGAACGCTTCTCCGCGACGCCACGACAGGCCGACCTGATGATCGTGGCAGGCCGGGTGAGTCAGAAGATGGCCCCGGTGCTTCGCCAGATCTACGACCAGATGGCCGAGCCGAAATGGGTACTGGCCATGGGGGTTTGCGCGTCCTCAGGTGGGATGTTCAACAACTACGCGGTGGTCCAGGGTGTTGATCACGTGGTGCCCGTGGATATCTATTTGCCCGGATGCCCACCACGACCGGAGATGCTGCTGCACGCAATCCTGAAGCTGCACGACAAGATTCAGCAGATGCCGCTCGGGGTGAACCGCGAGGAGGCCATCCGGGAGGCCGAACAGGCGGCCCTGTCCGTCACACCGACCATCGAGCTAAAGGGCCTGCTGCGATGAGCACGGCCAACGGAAACGGCGCCGGCACCGGTCAGGGCTCAGAGGTGATCGGCACCCGCCGCGGCATGTTCGGCGCCTCCGGCACCGGCGACACCTCCGGCTACGGCCGGCTGGTGCGGTCGGTGGCGCTGCCGGGCAGTTCTCCCCGGCCGTACGGCGGCTATTTCGACGAGGTGGTCGACCGACTCGCCGAGATCCTGGGTGAGGAGCGCTACGCCGTGTCGATCGAACGTGTGGTGGTCTACCGAGATGAGCTGACCCTGGAGGTCAGCCGGGTTCAACTCCCCGCGGTGGCCAGCATCCTGCGGGACGATCCCCAGTTGCGGTTCGAGCTGTGCCTGGGTGTGAGTGGGGTGCACTATCCCGATGACACCGACCGCGAACTGCACGCCGTGTATCCGTTGATGTCGATCACCCACAACCGGAGGATTCGGCTGGAAGTCGCAGCGCCCGACGCGGATCCGCACATTCCGTCGCTGTACGCGGTATATCCGACGACCGACTGGCACGAACGTGAAACCTACGACTTCTTCGGCATCGTGTTCGACGGACATCCGGCGTTGACCAGGATCGAGATGCCCGATGACTGGGTCGGCCATCCCCAGCGCAAAGACTATCCGCTGGGCGGCATTCCGGTTGAATACCACGGCGCCCAAATTCCGCCGCCCGATCAGCGGAGGTCTTACAGCTGATGAGTACCGAATCTCCCGTCGTGGTGGTCGGCGGACAGGACTGGGACGACGTGGTGGCCGCGGCCCGCGAGCATGCCGGCGAGCGCATCGTGGTCAACATGGGCCCGCAGCATCCTTCGACCCACGGAGTGCTGCGGCTGATCCTGGAGATCGAGGGTGAAATCATCACCGAAGCCCGTTGCGGCATCGGGTATCTGCATACCGGTATCGAGAAGAACCTGGAATACCGCAACTGGACGCAGGGCGTCACGTTCGTCACCCGGATGGACTATCTCTCACCGTTCTTCAACGAGACCGCGTACTGCCTGGGCGTGGAGAAGCTGCTGGGCATCACAGACGACATTCCGCAGCGCGCCAGCGTGATCCGGGTGATGCTCATGGAGCTCAATCGGATCTCCTCGCATCTGGTGGCGCTTGCCACTGGCGGGATGGAGCTCGGTGCGATGAGCGCCATGTTCTACGGATTCCGGGAACGTGAGGAGATCCTGCGGGTCTTCGAGTCGATCACCGGCCTGCGGATGAACCACGCTTACATCCGGCCGGGCGGGCTCGCGGCCGACCTTCCCGACGATGCGTTGAGCCAGGTTCGGGCGCTGCTCGACCTGCTACCGAAACGCTTGCAGGATTTGGAAGATCTGCTCAACGAGAACTACATCTGGAAGGCCCGCACCGTCGGTGTCGGCTACCTCGATCTGACCGGATGCATGGCCCTGGGTATCACCGGTCCGGTTCTCCGCTCCACCGGACTGCCCCACGATCTGCGTCGAACACAGCCGTATTGCGGTTACCAGGACTACGAATTCGACGTGATCACCGACGACCGCTGTGACTCCTACGGCCGCTACATCATCCGGGTCAAGGAGATGCGGGAGTCCTTGAAGATCGTCGAGCAGTGTGTGGACCGGCTGGAGAAGATGGGCGACGGTCCGGTGATGATCGGCGACAAGAAACTGGCCTGGCCGGCCGATCTCAAGGTCGGCCCGGACGGACTGGGCAACTCCCCCGAACACATCGCCAAGATCATGGGCCACTCCATGGAGGGGCTGATCCATCACTTCAAGCTCGTCACCGAGGGCATCCGGGTCCCCGCCGGGCAGGTCTACGTCGCGGTGGAGTCCCCTCGCGGCGAGCTCGGCGTGCACATGGTGTCCGACGGTGGCACCCGGCCCTACCGCGTGCATTATCGCGACCCCTCGTTCACGAATCTGCAAGCGGTGGCGGCGATGTGCGAGGGCGGCATGGTGGCCGACGCGATTGCCGCGGTGGCGTCGATTGATCCCGTCATGGGGGGTGTGGATAGGTGAAGGAAGTGTTTCTTGAGCTGGGGCAACGCCCCGACGAAGCGGGCCCGCCGATCAACGGGCCCGCGGCGTATCCGGAACACGTGACGGCCCGGCTCACCGCCGAGGCCGAGCAGATCACCGCCCGCTATCCCGACGCCCGCTCGGCGCTGCTGCCGCTGTTGCATCTGGTGCAAGCCGAGGACGGCTGCCTCACCCCCGCCGGAATCGGTTTCTGCGCAGCGCTGTTGGACTTGACCGACGCCGAGGTCACCGCCGTGGCCACGTTCTACTCGATGTACCGGCGCACCCCTACCGGTGACTATCTGGTCGGCGTCTGCACCAATACGTTGTGCGCGATCATGGGCGGCGACGCGATTCTCGATGCATTGCAGGAGCATCTGGATATCCACGCCGGCGAAACCACCGCCGACGGACGGGTCACCCTGGAGCACATCGAGTGCAACGCGGCGTGCGACTACGCCCCGGTGGTGATGGTCAACTGGGAGTTCTACGACAACCAGACTCCGTCGTCGGCACGGGATCTGGTGGACGGCCTGCGCGGCGGGACCCCGCCGGCCCCGACCCGCGGGGCACCACTGTGCACCTTCCGGGAGACGGCGCGCACCTTGGCCGGCCTGACCGATCCGCATACCCCGGGCGGCGTTCCCGGGGCGGCCACCCTGGCCGGTCTGCACGAAGCCCGGAAACGCGGAATGTCCGCTCCTGAGGCAGGTCCGGTCTCATGACCGCGCTGACCCCGGTGCTGAGCCGATTCTGGGACGAGCCAGAACCGTGGACGTTGGACACCTACCGCCGCCACGACGGTTACCGCGGGCTGCAGCGGGCGCTGGCGATGGGCCCCGACGACGTGATCGCGCTGGTGAAGGATTCGGGACTGCGCGGACGTGGTGGCGCAGGGTTCCCGACCGGAACCAAGTGGTCGTTCATCCCGCAAGGTGACGAAGGCGCCGGGGCCAAGCCGCATTACCTCGTCGTCAACGCCGACGAGTCGGAACCCGGTACCTGCAAGGACATTCCGCTGCTGCTGACCACGCCGCACTTCCTGGTCGAGGGCGTGATCATCGCTGCCTACGCGATCCGGGCCAGTCACGCGTTCATCTACGTCCGCGGTGAGGTGGTGCCCGTGTTACGGCGGCTGCGGGCGGCAGTCGCCGAAGCCTACGCGGCCGGTTACCTGGGCACCGACATCCTGGGTTCGGGCTTCGATCTGGAACTGACCGTCCACGCCGGTGCGGGCGCCTACATCTGCGGGGAGGAGACCGCGCTCCTCGATTCGCTGGAGGGCCGTCGCGGCCAACCACGGTTACGCCCACCGTTTCCCGCGGTGGCGGGTCTGTACGCATGCCCGACCGTGGTCAACAATGTCGAGTCGATCGCCAGCGTGCCGCCGATCATGGTCAACGGGGTGGACTGGTTCCGGTCGATGGGCTCGGAGAAATCCCCTGGTTTCACGTTGTATTCGTTGTCCGGTCACGTGAACCGGCCCGGTCAGTACGAGGCCCCGCTGGGGATCACGCTGCGCGAGCTACTCGACTATGCCGGCGGTGTCCGCGACGGGCATACCCTGAAGTTCTGGACCCCGGGCGGTTCGTCGACGCCGCTACTGACCACCGAACACATCGACGTACCACTGGATTACGAGGGCATAGCATCGGTCGGATCCATGCTCGGCACCAAGGCGCTGCAGATCTTCGACGAGACCACTTGCGTGGTGCGGGCGGTACGGCGTTGGACCCAGTTCTACGCCCATGAGTCCTGCGGCAAGTGCACACCGTGCCGCGAGGGTACATACTGGCTGGCCCAGATCTACGCCCGGCTGGAAGAAGGTGCCGGCACCCGGGCCGATATCGACAAGCTGCTCGACATCGCTGACGGCATCTTCGGAAAGTCGTTCTGTGCGTTGGGAGACGGCGCGGCCAGCCCGATCATGTCCTCGATCAAGTACTTCCGTGACGAGTACGTGGCGCACCTGGACGGGGGCTGCCCGTTCGACCCGCACGCGTCGACGTTGATGGCGACCGAAGGGGCAGGTGCGTAGATGTTACTCACCGCGAGCAGACACAAAACTGTCCAATTCTGCGCCGATTTGGACAGTTTTACGTCTGCTCGCGCAAGGGAAGCTCACGCTGGGAAAGGGGGCGGTGCATGACATTGGCCGAGCCGACGAAGGACACCCCGCCGGTGGAGATGGTGTCACTCACCATCGATGGGCATGAGATCAGTGTTCCCAAGGGCACGTTGGTGATCCGCGCCGCCGAGCTGATGGGTGTCCAGATCCCCCGGTTCTGCGATCACCCGCTGCTCGATCCGGTCGGAGCATGCCGACAGTGTCTCGTCGAGGTCGAGGGCCAGCGCAAACCCATGGCCTCGTGCACCACCACAGTCATGCCGGACATGGTGGTGCACACCCAGTACAGCTCCGAGGCGGCCGACAAGGCGCAGCGCGGCGTGATGGAGCTGCTGCTGATCAACCATCCGCTGGACTGCCCGATCTGCGACAAGGGCGGCGAATGTCCGCTGCAGAACCAGGCCATGTCCAACGGCCGCCCCGAGACCCGGTTCGAAGACGTCAAGCGGACCTACCCGAAACCGATCAACATCTCCACGCAGGTCCTGCTCGACCGCGAACGGTGTGTGTTGTGCGCCCGCTGCACCCGGTTCTCGGCGCAAATCGCCGGTGACCCTTTCATCGAGTTGCTGGAACGCGGTGCGCTGCAGCAGGTCGGCATCGCCCCCGGCGAACCGTTCCAGTCGTATTTCTCCGGCAACACCGTGCAGATCTGCCCGGTGGGCGCACTGACCGGGACGGCGTACCGGTTCCGGGCCCGGCCGTTCGACCTGGTCTCCAGCCCCAGCGTGTGCGAACACTGCGCGTCTGGCTGCGCTCAGCGCACCGACCATCGACGCGGAAAAGTGTTGCGCCGCTTGGCTGGTGATGATCCCGAGGTCAACGAGGAGTGGAACTGCGACAAGGGCCGATGGGCCTTCACCTATGCCACGGCCGGTGACCGCATCACCACACCCATGGTTCGTGAAGACGGCGCGCTGCGGCCGGCCTCCTGGTCAGAGGCGCTGACGGTCGCGGGCGCGGGCCTGCTGGCCGCTGGGGCGAACACCGGTGTGCTGGTGGGCGGACGCTGCACCGTGCAGGACGCCTACGCGTACTCGAAGTTCGCCCGAATGGTGCTGGGCACCAACGACATCGACTTCCGGACCCGGCCGCATTCGGAGGAGGAGGCCGAATTCCTGGCATCACGCATCGCCGGGCAACCCATGACGTTGCGGTACGCCGAGCTGGAAACGGCGCCGACCGTACTGCTCGTCGGGCTGGAGCCAGAAGAGGAATCTCCTATCGTCTTCCTGCGGCTGCGCAAGGCCGCCCGCAAGAACGGCCTGCAGGTACTCGCGGTGGCACCGCTGGCCAGCCGTGGACTGACGAAGATGGCGGGCACCCTGATCCCGACCGTCCCCGGAACAGAAGCCGCCGCACTGGACGCGCTGGCGTCCGACGAACGGCTGCAACGCCCCGGCTCGGTGATCCTGGTCGGAGAACGCCTGGCCACCTCGCCGGGCGCCCTGTCGGCCGCAGTACGGCTCGCCGCGGCCACCGGCGCCCGGATCGGCTGGATTCCACGCCGGGCCGGCGAGCGCGGCGCGCTGGAGGCCGGTGCTCTGCCGAACCTGCTGCCCGGTGGACGGCCCGTCGACGACGCCGACGCCCGCGCCCAGACCGCAGCCGCCTGGAATACCTCCGACCTGCCGACCGCCGCGGGCCGTGACACCAGCGCCATCCTGGCAGCGGCCGGTGACGGAACGCTCTCGGCGCTCATCGTGGGCGGCGTCGAGCGATGAGCGCCGAGAGCGTTCCGTCACCGATCTGCCCGATCCGGCCGCGGCCCTGGCCGGGCTGCGGGCCGCCCCCTTCGTGGTGAGCCTGGAGCTGCGGGAGAGCGAGGTCACCGAACTGGCCGACGTGGTGTTCCCGGTGGCTCCCGCCGTGGAAAAGGGTGGCGCATACCTCAACTGGGAAGGCCGGATCCGCCCGTTCACACCGGCATTGCAGACCAACGCCATCCCCGATCTGCGCGTCCTGCACTACCTCGCCGACGAGATCGGGGTGGATCTCGGCCTGACCGGACCCGAAGCCGCCGACACCGAGCTGGCCCAACTGGGCACCTGGACCGGTCCCCGCGCCGCCGAACCTTCGGCCGCTCCCGGACCGACCCCGAGTCCCGGCCCCGGGCAGGCCGTGCTGGCCAGTTGGCGTCTGCTGCTGGACGCCGGACGTCTGCAGGACGGGGAACCGTACCTGGCCGGAACCGCCGTCAGCCCCGTGGTGCGCGTGTCCCCGGCCACCGCCGCCGAACTCGGTGTGACATCAGATGATCCGGTGACCGTCAGCACCGACCGCGGCACCGTCACGTTGCCCCTGGCGGTGACCGAGATGCCAGATCGGGTGGTGTGGCTGCCGACCAATTCCCCGGGATCGGCGATCCATCGCCAGCTCGGAGTGACCGCCGGGGCAGTGGTGTCGATCGGGCGGGCCGACTCATGACGTATCCCGATCCCACACTGTTCGGCCACGATCCGTGGTGGCTGATCCTGGCCAAGGCGCTCGGGGTGTTCGTCTTCCTGCTGCTCACCGTGCTCGCGGCGATTCTCATCGAACGGAAGGTGCTGGGCCGCATGCAGATGCGGCCGGGCCCCAACCGCGTCGGCCCCTGGGGCCTGCTGCAGTCGTTGGCCGACGGCGTCAAACTGGCCCTCAAGGAAGGCCTCACCCCGGCCGGCATCGACAAACCCATCTACCTGCTGGCGCCGATCATCTCGGTGATTCCGGCGTTCATGGCGTTCGCGGTGATCCCGATGGGCGGTGAGGTATCGGTGTTCGGCCACCGCACCGCGCTGCAACTGACCGATCTGCCGGTGGCAGTGCTCTACATCCTGGCCGTCACCTCGATCGGGGTGTACGGCATCGTCCTGGCCGGCTGGGCCTCGGGATCCACCTACCCGCTACTGGGGGGCCTGCGATCCAGCGCCCAGGTGATCTCCTACGAGATCGCGATGGCCTTGTCGTTCGCGGCGGTGTTCCTCTACGCCGGCACCATGTCCACCTCCGGCATCGTCGCCGCGCAGGACCGCACCTGGTATGTGTTCCTGCTGCTGCCCTCGTTCGTGGTGTACGTGACCTCGATGGTGGGCGAAACCAACCGGGCGCCTTTCGATCTGCCCGAAGCCGAGGGCGAACTGGTCGGCGGATTCCACACCGAGTACTCGTCGCTGAAGTTCGCGATGTTCATGCTCGCCGAGTACGTCAACATGACCACCGTCTCGGCGCTGGCCACCACGATGTTCCTCGGCGGCTGGCATGCGCCGTTCCCGTTCAACCTGATCGACGGCGCCAACAGCGGTTGGTGGCCGCTGCTGTGGTTCGTCGCCAAGGTGTGGACGTTCATGTTCCTGTACTTCTGGCTCCGGGCCACCCTGCCCCGGTTGCGCTACGACCAGTTCATGGCGTTGGGCTGGAAGGTGCTCATCCCGGTGTCGCTGGTCTGGATCATGGTCGTCGCGGTCACCCACAGCCTGCGCGAGCACGGTTACCACAACTGGGCGACGGGCCTGGTGACCACCGCCGTCGTGATCGTGGCGGTGCTGGCCGCGGCATTGTGGAAAGCCTTGCGGGGCAGAACTGTTCGGCCGATACCGGAGCAGAGCGCCGGCGCATATCCGGTGCCTCCGCTGCCGAATGCCGTAAAGGAGGTTGTCGATGCCTAAGATGCCCAAGTTCCTCGACGCGCTGGCCGGATTCGCGGTCACCTTCGGCTCGATGTTCAAAAAGCCCGTCACCGAAGGCTATCCGGAGAAACCCGGCCCCGTCGCACCGCGCTATCACGGCCGCCATCAACTCAACCGCTATCCCGACGGCCTGGAGAAGTGCATCGGCTGCGAGCTGTGTGCCTGGGCTTGCCCGGCCGACGCGATCTTCGTCGAAGGCGCCGACAACACCGAGGACGAACGCTTCTCACCGGGCGAGCGGTACGGCCGGGTGTATCAGATCAACTACCTGCGCTGCATCGGGTGCGGACTGTGCATCGAGGCCTGCCCGACGCGCGCCCTGACCATGACCAACCAGTACGAGATGGCCGACGACAACCGGGCCGACCTCATCTGGGGCAAGGACAAGCTGCTGGCCCCGCTGCAACCCGGTATGCAGGTGCCGCCACATGACATGGCGCCGGGCAGCACCGACGACGACTACTACCTCGGCCGGATCAAGCCGCTCTCTCAGGACGCCCAGTGAGCCCGGACGTCATGCTGATGGCTGGGGACATTTCGTGGCTCGCCGTGGCCCCCCGCACCTCGACAACCGAAGCCGTGCTGTTCTGGGTCCTCGCGACGGTCGCCGTGCTCGGCGCCATCGGCGTGGTGGCCGCACCCAAAGCAGTGTACTCCGCGGTGTTTCTGGCGTGCACCATGATCTCGCTGGCCGTGCTCTACATCGCTCAGGACGCGTTGTTCCTCGGCGTGGTGCAGGTGGTGGTCTACACCGGCGCGGTGATGATGCTGTTCCTGTTCGTGCTGATGCTGATCGGTGTCGACCTGTCCGAATCGTTCACCGAAACGCTACGCGGACAACGCCTTGCCGCGCTCGCCGCGGGTACCGGATTCGGCATCCTGCTGATCGCCGGGATCGGCAGCGTATCGGTGAGTGGGTTCACCGGGCTGGCGCAGGCCAACAGTGGCGGCAATGTGGAAGGACTCGCCGCCCTGATCTTCACCCGCTATCTGTGGGCGTTCGAGTTGACCAGCACCCTGCTGATCACCGCGGCGCTGGGCGCGATGGTGCTCGCCCACCGGGAGCGCTTCGAGCGCCGCAAGACCCAACGCGAACTGGCGGTCGAGCGGTTCCAGGCCGGTGGGCATCCGACCCCGCTCCCGAATCCCGGTGTCTATGCCCGGCACAACGCCGTCGACGTTCCGGCACGACTGCCCGACGGATCCGATGCGACGTTGTCGGTCAGCGCGATCCTGCCGCAGCGCACGATCAGCGGCTCGGCCAGTAACTCGGCGAACGGGGAGGGGTGATGCGGTGAATCCCGACAACTATCTGTACCTGTCGGCGCTGCTGTTCACGATTGGCGCATCGGGAGTGCTGTTGCGGCGCAACGCCATCGTGATGTTCATGTGCGTCGAGCTCATGCTCAACGCGGCCAACCTGGCGTTCGTCGCGTTCTCCCGCATGCACGGCCATCTCGACGGCCAGGTGGTGGCGTTCTTCACGATGGTTGTGGCCGCCTGCGAGGTGGTGGTGGGCCTCGCGATCATCATGACCATCTTCCGTACCCGCCGCTCGGCCTCGGTCGACGACGCCAACTTGTTGAAGCACTAAGGGCACCATGACGATTCCTGTATGGCTCGTGATCGCCCTCCCCGCCGCCGGGGCCGCGGTGCTGCTGCTGGGTGGTCGACGCACCGACCGGTGGGGACATCTGCTCGGCTGTGCGACTGCGCTGGCCGCGTTCGTGCTCGGGGCGGTGCTGTTCACCCAGATGCTGGGCCGCGCCGGTGAGCATCGCGCGGTCTCGGAGTCCCTGTTCTCCTGGGTACCGGTGGCCGGCCTGCAGGTGGACTTCGGTTTGCAGCTCGATCAGCTGTCGATGTGTTTCGTGCTGTTGATCACCGGTGTGGGATCCTTGATCCACATCTACTCGATCGGCTACATGGCTGAAGATCCCGATCGCAGAAGGTTCTTCGCGTATCTCAACCTGTTCCTCGCGGCCATGCTGCTGCTCGTGCTCGCCGACAACTACCTCGGCCTGTACGCCGGGTGGGAAGGCGTGGGCCTGGCCTCGTATCTGCTGATCGGGTTCTGGTCGCACAAGCCCTCGGCCGCCGCGGCCGCCAAGAAGGCCTTCATCGTCAACCGGGTCGGCGATATGGGCCTGGCCATCGCCTTGATGATCATGTTCGCCACCATCGGGTCGATCTCGTTCGCCGGAGTGTTCAGCGCCGCACCGGCATTGAGCGAAGGCGCCCTCACTGCGATCGGGTTGCTGCTGCTGTTGGGCGCGTGCGGTAAATCGGCCCAGGTGCCGCTGCAATCCTGGCTCGGTGACGCGATGGAGGGCCCGACGCCGGTGTCAGCCCTCATCCACGCCGCCACCATGGTCACCGCCGGCGTCTACCTGATCGTGCGGTCCGGGCCGATCTTCGATCTGGCCCCGGGCGCCCAAACCGGTGTGGTCATCGTCGGCGCCGTCACGCTGCTGTTCGGGGCGATCATCGGCTGCGCCAAGGACGACATCAAGAAAGCCCTGGCCGCGTCGACGATGAGCCAGATCGGCTACATGGTGCTGGCCGCCGGGCTCGGTCCGGCCGGGTACGCGTTCGCGATCATGCACCTGCTCACCCACGGGTTCTTCAAGGCCGGCCTGTTCCTCGGTGCCGGGTCGGTGATGCACGCGATGAACGACGAGGTGAACATGCGTCGCTACGGCGGGCTGCGCAAGGTCCTGCCGATCACCTTCGCCACCTTCGGGCTCGGCTATCTGGCCATCATCGGGGTGCCGCCGCTGGCCGGCTTCTTCTCGAAGGACAGCATCATCGAGGCGGCGCTGGGTGCCGGAGGCGTCCGCGGCATGATCCTCGGGGGCGCGGCGATTCTGGGCGCCGGGATCACCGCGTTCTACATGACCCGGGTGATGTTGATGACGTTCTTCGGCGAAAAGCGTTGGGATGAAAAGGCACATCCACACGAGGCCCCCGCGGTGATGACCTGGCCGATGATCCTGCTCGCGGTCGGCTCGGTGGTCTCCGGCGGTGCGCTGGCCATCGGCGGCACGTTGTCGCACTGGCTCGAGCCGGTGGTCGGTGCGCATGAGGCACACCACGCGATCCCGGCCTGGGTGGTCACCGTGGTGGTGCTCGCGGTCGTCGCGGTCGGTATCGCGGTGGCCTACCGGATGTACGCGCGGCGGCAGGTCCCGGCCGACGTACCCGACGGGTCGGCGCTGACGGTGGCGGCACGGCGGGATCTGTACGGCGACGCCTTCAACGAGGCGGTGTTCATGCGAGGCGGCCAGACCCTGACCGCGGCCCTGGTCGCCGTCGACGACAAGGTGGTCGACGGCACCGCCGGCGGTCTGGCCGCGCTGGTGCGCCGAACGTCGGATGGGTTGCGCGGGTTGCAGACCGGCTTCGCCCGCTCCTACGCACTGTCCATGCTCGGCGGGGCGGCTCTGGTGGTGGCGACGATCCTGGCGGTGCGACTGTGGTGAGCACATTTCCGTGGCTGACGGCGCTGTGGGCGCTCCCGACGGCGGGGGCCGCGGTGGTGATGCTGCTTCCGGCCGCGCAGCGGACGCTCGCGAAATGGCTGGCGCTGGCGGTCTCGCTGGCAGCTCTGGGGCTGGCCGGGGTGCTCGCCGTCGGCTTCGATCCGGCCGGCGAGCAGTACCAGTTCGTCGAATCGCACCGGTGGATCCCGTCATTCGGGACCGGCTACCTCCTCGGGGTGGATGGGATCGCACTGGCCCTGGTGGTTCTCACCGCGGTGCTGCTGCCGCTGCTCATCGTCGCGGGGTGGAACGACGCCACCCACCAGACCGGCCTCGGTGGCCGGGGCGTGCAGGCTTACCTGGCGTTGACACTGGCCGTCGAGGGCATGGTGTTCATGTCCCTGGTGGCGCTGGACATCCTGCTGTTCTATGTGTTCTTCGAGGCCATGCTGATCCCGATGTACTTTTTGATCGGTGGGTTCGGCGGCGAGCATCGGTCGCGTGCGGCGGTGAAGTTCCTGCTGTACAACCTGTTCGGTGGTCTGGTGATGCTGGCCGCGGTGATCGGCCTGTACGTGGTCACCGCCGGTAGCGACGCATTCAGTTCCGGAACCTTTGACTTCCGGGCGATCGTCGCGGCGGTCTCGTCGGGTGAGTTCGTGATCAACCCAGCGGTGGCGAATTTGCTTTTCCTGGGCTTCATGTTCGCGTTCGCCGTCAAGGCCCCGTTGTGGCCGTTCCACCGCTGGCTGCCCGATGCCGCGGTGCAGGCCACCCCGGCCAGCGCGGTGCTGATGATGGCGATCATGGACAAGGTCGGCACCTTCGGCATGCTGCGCTACTGCCTGCCGCTGTTTCCCGACGCCTCAACGTATTTCCGTCCGCTGGTCATCACGCTCGCGGTGATCGGCATCGTCTACGGCGCCGTCCTGGCAATCGGTCAGACCGATGTGATGCGCCTGATCGCCTACACCTCGATATCCCACTTCGGTTTCATCATTCTGGGTATCTTCGTGATGACGAGTCAGGGGCAGGCCGGCTCGACGCTGTACATGATCAATCACGGGATCTCCACCGCCGCACTGTTCCTCATCGCCGGATTCCTGGTGTCGCGGCGCGGTTCACGGTTGATCGACGCCTACGGCGGCGTGCAGAAGGTTGCCCCGGTGCTCGCCGGAACGTTCCTGGTGGCGGGCTTGGCGACATTGTCGCTGCCCGGCCTGGCGCCGTTCATCAGTGAATTCCTGGTTCTCATCGGCACATTCACGCGCTATCCGGTGGTCGCCGTCTTCGCCGCCACCGCACTGGTGCTGTCCGCGGTGTACATCCTGTGGATGTACCAGCGGATGATGACCGGGCCGGTCCGCGACGAGCTGCTCGACGGTGAGAACAAGGTACGGGATCTGGTGCCACGCGAACTCATTGTGGTGGCGCCGCTGATCGCGCTGCTGCTGGTGTTGGGCATCTATCCCAAACCCGCGCTGGACGTCATCAATCCGGCCGTACAGCACACATTGACCACCATCGGACAGACCGATCCGGTACCGAGCGCACCACCGACCATCGCCGAGGGGGGCCGCTGATCATGGTGACGCCGAGCATCGAGTACGGCCTGCTCTCCCCCATGCTGATCGTCTTCGGGGTGGGCGTGGCCGGTGTGCTTGTCGAGGCTTTCCTACCCCGGCCGGCGCGGTATGGGGTGCAGGTCGCCCTCGCGCTCGGTGGGTTGCTGGCCGCCGTGGTGGCCGTGGTGCTGCTGGCCCGGGATCTGCACGGCACCCCGGGGAGGCCCGCGGTGCTGGGCTCGGTGGTCCTCGATGCCCCGGCGTTGTTCCTGCAGGGGACGATCGCCCTCATCGGGATTCTCGGCATCCTGCTCATCGCCGAACGCCAGTCCGCCGCTGAGACTTCCGACGGCGCACGGGGTCTGGACGGCTTCACACCCCAGGCGTCGGCGGTACCGGGCAGTGTGGCCGAGCAGCTGGCCACGAAGACCGGGGTGATGCAGACCGAGGTCTTCCCCCTGACCATGTTCGCGATCGGTGGCATGCTGCTGTTCGGAGCCGCCGATGATCTGCTGACCATGTTCATCGCGCTGGAGGTGCTCTCCCTTCCGCTGTACCTGCTGTGCGGACTGGCCCGTCGCCGGCGGCTGCTGTCGCAGGAAGCATCGCTGAAATACTTTCTGCTGGGGGCGTTCTCGTCGGCGTTCTTCCTGTACGGCGCGGCCATGCTGTATGGCTATGCCGGCACCCTCGACCTCAATGGGATCGCCAACGCGGTGGTCACGAAGGAGCCCAACACCCCGCTGGCGCTGATCGGTATCGGGCTGCTGCTGGTCGGGCTGTTGTTCAAAGTCGGTGCCGTACCCTTCCATTCGTGGATCCCTGACGTGTATCAGGGCGCCCCCACCGCGATCACCGCGTTCATGGCAGCCGGGACCAAGATCGCCGCGTTCGGCGCCACGCTGCGCATCTTCTACGTCGCACTACCGCAGTTGCGCGATGACTGGCGCCCGGTCCTGTGGGCGATCGCGATCCTGACCATGGTGGTCGGCACCATCACCGCCGTGACCCAGACTGACGTCAAACGCATGTTGGCCTACTCGGCGGTGGCGCATTCGGGATTCATCCTCACCGGTGTGATCGCCGCCAACCCCGCCGGGGTGTCCTCGACGTTGTTCTATCTGTTCGCCTACGGATTCAGCACGCTCGGCGCGTTCGCGGTCGTCGGGCTGGTCCGGAACAGCGCCGGCGAGGAGGCCACCGGCATGGCTCAGTGGGCCGGCCTGGGCCGGCGGTATCCGATTGTCGGCGTGGTGTTTTCACTGTTTCTGCTGGCGTTTGCCGGAATCCCGCTGACCAGTGGATTCGTCAGCAAGTTCGCGGTGTTCAAGGCCGCGGGCGAAGGCGGGGCGATACCGCTGGTCATCGTCGGCGTCGTCGCCAGTGCCGTCGCGGCCTACTTCTATGTCCGGGTGATCGTGCTGATGTTCTTCACCGAGCCGCCCGAGGACGCACCCGAGGTGGTCGTCCCCAGCGGCCTCAGCACGGCTGTCATCACCGTCACCGCAGCGGTCACGTTCGCGCTCGGCGCCCTGCCTCAGCCACTGCTGGACCTGGCCAACAACGCCGAGACCTTCCTGCGCTGAGTACGCCCGCTGACCTCACGGCAGCAACCCGGCCTGCCGGTACACCGCCACCAAATATCGCCTCATCGCCGCGACGTCCGGCGGATTCGGTTGCAGCACACGGTAGGTGACCGCACCAGCGAGCATATCGACAAGCACGTCGAGGTCGGCATCCTCAGAAACCCGGCCGGCATGCCGAGCCTTGATCAGCAATCGCTTGGTCAGTTCGCGCCGGGGCGCGATGTAGTGCGTCCAGTAAGTCTGCATCAACCGGGGATGCGTCACCGCTGAGCCGTAGACCTGAGCGACCAGCGCACGAAAGCGCGGATCGGCCGCGGTCGCGGCCGCGGCATCGATATTGCGCTCGACCAGGACCTCGGGTGCTGTCGCGTCGATGTCCTCGACGGTCGGCCACCGGAGATCGCCCACCGATGTCTCGATCGCGTCGGCCACCAGGTCTTCCTTCGTGGACCAGCGACGATAGATGGTCGGCTTCCCCACGCCGGCCCGCTTGGCCACCTGTTCGACACTCATGCCGGCGATTCCGTGCGCGGAGAACAGTTCCAGCGCCGCGGCCAGGATCGTGGTGTCGAGCGAGGGATCGCGCGGCCGGCCGGGTGCGGGGCGGGTCACCGCACGGCCCCGGTGCTCAGGGCCGCGCGGAGCCAGCGGTCCAGTCCGTCGGCGTCCTGCCCGCGCCACGCCAGATGACCGTCGGGGCGGATGAGCATGGTGTCGGAACTCCCCACCCCGGTGACCAGATCACCGAGGTGTGAACGCGCAACGTCGGCCAGATGCCGCGGACCGAGCAGCACCCAGTGCCCACGCAACTCCTCGTACAGACGTCGGGACCCGCACCGACGGTCGGGAACCCGATCGCCGGGGCGGGGTTTGATTGCCGGACAGCTCTTCTCGGCCAACGGACCGCGCCGATAGGTCACCCACAGCTGCGAGGTCTGATACGTCACCCAGCGCTGCACGGCGGGCACCCCGAAGATCGGCGCGATCACCCGATCCCGCAGCACTCGCCCCAATGGATTCTGTGCGATGTTGACCTTGGTCACCAGGCTGGTGTTGCGCAGCACCTCGGTGGCCAGCGGACGACGTTCCGCCTCATAGGAATCGAGCAGTCGGGCGTTGGCGCGTCCATCGCAGACGAGCCCCAGTTTCCAGGCCAGGTTCTCGGCATCGCCCAGCCCGGTGAGCATGCCTTGACCGCCGAACGGCGCATGTGTGTGGCCGGCATCCCCGGCGAGCAGTATGCGGCCGCTGCGGTACCTGTCGGCCAGCCTCCGGTGCACCGTGAACTCCGACAACCAGCCCGCATCTACCACGTGGACATCGTGGCCGGTTCGTTCGGTAAGGATCCGCGCGATGCGCGCGAGAAGCTCCTCACCGGTGGACTTTTCGCCGGAGTGTTCGGGATCGTAGGCGATGACGCGCCAACCGTCACCCGGCATCGGCATCACGCCGACCATGCCGTCGGGATGGATCCAGCCGGTGGTTCCCGACCGATCGAGATCCCAGTCCAGATGCACGTCGGCGAGCAGGAAGCGCTCGCTGAGTTTCACCCCCGGAAATCCGATCCCGGCGAGCCGCCTGGCGGCACTGCCGGCTCCGTCACACCCGACGAGCCACGAGGTTCGCACCTGCGCGTCACCGACCGTCGCCACGACACCGGAATCGTCCTGACGCAGGGCCGTCAGCAGTGACCCCCATTCGATGGCCCCGCCGAGTTCGGTCAACCGGTTCCGCAGCGCCGCTTCGACTTCCGCCTGGGAGATCACCATCGGCGGTGCCGCGGTGTGGATCCCGGGATCGCCGAATCTGATCCGCATCACCGGCTTGTCACCGAGGTACGTGGTGATCTTCATGGCGCGCACCGACCGCTCCGGCAGATCTCCGAGCGCGCCGAGCCGATCCAGCACCTCGGAACCGCGCGCGTGGACGAAGTTGGCCCGCGATGTCGTCGCGGGCCCGGCGGCCTTGTCGACCACCCGGACCGGTATTCCCTGCTCCAGCAGGCCACACGCGAGGGCCAGACCGACCGGCCCCGCGCCGACCACCAACACGTCGTCCATCGCAGCCTTTCAATAACGAAACGGTACCGTAATTTAATATACGCGAGCTGGCACGCCACGCGCTAGGTTTGTCGGAGCCGATCAGATGCGCGCACAAAGGGGGCTTGACGATGCCGAAGATTCAGTGGCTGGACCAGCCCGAAGAGCACGATTACCCGGCGGCGGCCGACTACCTGGAGCTGATCGCCGACCCGAAGACGGTTTCCGGCATCGTCGACGCGCTTCGCCACGGCACCGCCGCGCACAAGAAGGCCAAGGACATCTTGCGGGCCGCGCGGCTACCCCTGCTGCCAAAAGACAACGCTCACGTCAGAGCCGACCTGCAGAAGGTGATCGACGGCAAGCCGCTCTCGCCGATCCTCTTGGTCCGCGGCCAACTCTCCCCCGCGGCACCGCTACAGATCGCCGACGGTTACCACCGGGTGTGCGCCAGCTACTACGTGGACGAAAACACCGACATCCCGGTGATTCTCGCCGCCATTCCCAACTAGAGATGACGGCTACATTCGAACCATGACAACCGTCCTGACCGCTGACCACGGTGCCGTGCGCATCGTCACCCTCAACCGTCCGCAGGCACGGAACGCCTTGGGACGTCAGTTGATCGAGGAACTGTACGGAGCCCTCGACGATGCCGACGCCGACGAGGCGGTGCGCGTCGTCGTGCTCACCGGGACGGACCCCGCGTTCTGCGCGGGCGTCGACCTCAAAGAGGCACAGACGCTCGGCATGGAGTACTTCGAGCAGTTCCGATCGCACAACTGCATCACCAAGACCGGCGAGCTGCGCACCCCGATCATCGGGGCGATCAACGGCGCAACCTTCACCGGTGGGTTGGAGATGGCGCTGGGCTGCGACTTCCTGATCGCCTCGGAGCGCGCGGTGTTCGCCGATACCCATGCCCGCGTCGGCATCCTGCCCGGCGGCGGAATGACGGCGCGACTGCCCCACGTGGTCGGCGCCGCCATGGCGCGCCGTCATTCCGCCGCCGGGCAGGATGCCGACGCGGGCATGGGT
>MSTD01000014.1:40205-98875 GCA_001942045.1 Mycolicibacterium porcinum | reverse complement strand
CTGGGGCTGGTGACCGAGGTGGTGGTGCACGAGCGGCTGCTGGACCGGGCACTGGAACTCGCCGGCCAGATCGCCGAGGTGCCGGGCCCCACCATGAGCGGGCTCAAGGAGATCTACACCCGCGGCAGCGCGCCGGTCATCGGCGCTGCGCTCGCCGCCGAGCAGGCGATCGCCGGCACCCAGGCCCGCGACTTCGACGGGTTGAGCGACCGGTATCAGGCGGTGGCTCAACGTAACCGGGGCCAGATCGACAGTTAGGCATCCCGGCCTGGCTCGATGAGCAAGTGTTGCTCGGTGCGGCCCTGCCGGCGGGCGGGACAATCAGGTAGTCGACTACTCACTGCGGCGGCCAAGAAGGGTCGTAGCGTCGGCATATGGCAAATTGGTCGCCCGCGCAACCACTTCCCTCGCACTGGTCCGGGCCCAGTGTCGGCCTCGAGAGTTCCGGCCGGGTGCGGGTCGCCTACGCCCAGTTGCTGTCGCTCGACCCGGTGTCCACCCGAGTGGCGATCGCGGAGCGGAAGAACGGTACGTGGGTCGACGTGTTCGAGAAGAAGTCGGTCGCCGGGAACATTCCGATCGAGATCACGCTGGCAGCCGGTGCGGACGGCAGCGCCGCGGCCTGCTTCACCACCGTCAGCAGCACCGACCCCGCCACCTACCAGTGGCGCCACTACGTCACGTATGCCCCGGCGGCGACCCGGAAGTGGGAGACACCAACAGAGTTGGTGCCGGCGAGCGCCCCCAGCCAATTCATCCGGCAACGGCGAGTGAAGGTGGCCGACAACGGAAACGCCGTAGTGATCGCGGATCGGTTCGACGGTGCTGCCGGATCGGCGGTCGGCTCGGTCGTCGTCACCTTTCACCTGCCCAACGGGACGTGGACCGCGCCCCAAAAGCTCGCTCCGACCGGCGGGCTCAACGGCGGCATGGCCCTTGGGGTCGACGGGCTGGGAAACCCTACAGTCGCCTGGGTCCACCGCTACCAGGAATCGCCGCCTCGGTCGTCGATCCGGGTGTGCATGCCCAGCGCCACGGGTATGACACCGTCGGCGGTCGCCCTCACGCCCGAGAACGGGACCGATGCCGGTGGCGTGCGCCTCGCCGTGAACTATTCCGGCGCGGCCGTCCTCGGCGCGTACGTCGGCGGACAGGCGAACGTCGCTACCCGGGAAAACAACACCGGGTCGTGGCAGGCATTCACAGCACTGTTCAATACCTCCACGGCAGCCGGGAGTTCATGCCTCGACGTCGGAATCACCTTCAGCGGTATGAGCTACGCGTTGGTTCGCCGCGACGGCCCGAGCACCACAGGAAACACTGCGATATGCGCGACGCGCAGCAGCTATCCGGGCATCTGGGCGACTCCGAAGGTGGTGTCACCCCTCGGCACGGAGTCCCGCGACGGTCAGATCGCCATCCGTAAGGGTCCCTTCGGAAGCGAGGAAGCTGTGTTGGTATACACCGGTGCCGTCGGTTTCGGTGGAGGAGACCCGGGGTTGGGCATCTTCCGGGCCAGCCACTGGCCGGTGTACCTGAAGGACCCGAAGAGTGCCGTGGATCTTGCTGAGCAGGGCCCAGCTCACACCATCGACGACGTGGTCAGCGACCGATCGGGCAACGTGGTGGTTACTGAGACGTTGTACGACGTGTTGACCAGTCGCGCTTACGCCACTGCGTTCGACGCGGGTCCACCCGACATTGCGGAGGCCGCCGTCCCGGCGACCGTCGCGGTGAATCAAGTTGTGCAACTGCGTAGCCGGATCGCCGATACCTGGTCGCCGATGGGGGCCGTCAAATGGGATTTCGGCGACGGGACACCCGAGGGTACCGGCCCTACCGTGACCCACGGTTGGGCCGCTCCGGGGCCCTATACCGTGACGCTGTCCGGCTCAGACATCCAGGGCAACACGGTGTCCAAGACCTTCGCCATCACCGTCACTGCCCCGGCCTGATCCCGAGTCACACCCACGATCACCGGGCGGGCTCGATGAGCGTCATCCCCGGCGTCGGAGCATCCATGCCGGCCATCGCCGCACCTGCCTCAACGAGGCCGATTCGCCGGGTCACCAACCGCTCCGGATCCAGCGCACCTGACGCGATGAGGTCGAGCATCGCCGGATAGTCGACGGCAGGCATGCCGTGCGACCCGAGGATCGCGAGTTCGTGCGCGATCACCCGGTCCATGGGGAATGTGGTCAGGGCGGCGTCCCCGAGGAGCAGGCCGACCTGAATGTGCCGCCCGCGCCGCCGAAGTGAGAAGACCGAGGCGGCCGCGAGGTCCGGATGGCCGAGGGCATCGACACCGATGTGCACGCCGCCCCCGGTGCGGGCCACGACTTCCGCGGCAATGTCGCCACTTTCGCTGCTGTTGACGATCTCATCGGCACCGAGTCCACGCGCCGCGGCCAGGGCGCCCTCGTTGACGTCAACCGCGATGACGTTGGCGCCGAACGCTTTCGCGATCATCACCGCCGACAGGCCGACCCCGCCGCAGCCGTAGACCGCGACCCACTGGCCGCGCTCCACTTCTCCGTGGGTGACCAGGGCCCGGAACGATGTCGCGAACCGGCACCCCAACGAGGCGGCCGAGGCGAAGGAGACCCCGTCGGGCAGGCGAACCAGATTGGTCTGGGCCCGCGGTACCGCCACCTGCTGGGCGAACGATCCCGGCAAGGTGAAACCAGGCTGCTCCTGGTCGGGACAGACCTGCGCGTCACCGGCCACACAGAACTCGCACCGCCCGCAGCCCAGCACGAAGGGAGCCGTCACCCGGTCGCCCACCTGCCAGCCCGTTACATCGGCACCGACAGCCGCGATGGTCCCGGCGAATTCGTGCCCCGGAATGATCGGCAGCGCTACGGGGTCATGTCCGCGCCAGGCGTGCCAGTCGGACCGGCAGAGACCCGTGGCGGCGACATCGATGACGACCCCGTCGTCAGGACACTCGGGATCTGCCGCCTCGACCACCGTCGGTGCCGCGCCGATCTCGGAATACATCACTGCACGCACAGGTGCGATGGTAGGCCGAGCCCGCGCGGTTCAGGTCGGACGCTTCAGGATGAAGCCGACGGTCCGCCCGCCAAGCCCGGGAATCGGCGGGGTCGACATCTCCACCTGCTTCCGCGCCTGTTCGATGACAGGTGTTTCCGGATCGAGCACCGACAGGTAAACCTCATGGGCGGCAAGTGAATTCACTGCCACTTCGGTGTAGCCGTCGACCACCTCGCAATGCGTCGGATCCGGCCCGTTCTCGAAGAGCCAGGCCGGCGGGTCGGCGAGGCCGTCATATGCCGCAGCGACCGCGTGAGCGAACTCGATGTGGTCCCGCTGGTTGGGCGCGCCGGGCGCCCAGCTCGGCCCGCTGTAGAGGGTGATCACCACGTCGGGATGCAACGCCACGATCGTCTCGGCAATCTTCGCCCGCAGTTCAGGTGTGTTGCGGATGTTGCCGTCCGGAAAGTCCCAGAACTGCACGTCATCCACGCCGACGATGGCGGCCGACTGGCGCTGCTCCCCTTCCCGCAGCGGCCCGGCCTCCTCGGGGGCCATCCCGGCGATACCCACCTCACCCCGCGAGGCCAGGGCGTAATGGACAGTCTTGCCCGTTGAAGTCCACTTCGCGACCGCAGCGCCGACCCCGTACTCAGGGTCGTCCGGGTGCGGCACCAACACCAGCGCGACATGCCAGTCCGAAGGAAACGGTTGCACGGCCATGGCTAGCTCACCCGCGTGTTGTGGGCGGAGCGGATCAGCCAGTGCCCGTCGTGTTCGATCAGGACGTAACTGATGATGCCGCTGCGATTCTGCGCCGGCATGCCCGGCTGGACGTGGTCGGGCCAGTCCCACCGGGTGTGCACGAGCGCCACACCGGGTGCAATCTCGTCGATTGTCTCGACCCGTTGACTATAGTTCCGCTTCTGCCGGACAACGGTTTCCGGAACGTCTCGGTGTCCGTCGACATTGTCGCGACGCGAGGTCCACCACAATCCGCTGTGCGCGACGAAATCGGCGTCTTCGGTGAAATACCGCCCCCATCCGTCCATATCGTGCGCCTTCCACAGATCGGTCGTCGTCGCCATGACATCCATGATGTCCCGCTGATCCTTGGCGTTCATGGCTCCAGTGTCCGACCTCAACAGTGGTTCATGTCAACGTCTCGGTACCAGCCCGGTGGGCGCTGAGCCGCACCGGGATGGTCGGGTGACAGCAAAGGCCCAGTCCCGCCGAGCCGTTCGCGCAGCGTCACCCGCTCGGCTCGATCGGGTACCCGGCCGCGTCGACGCAGTTCGGGCACGACATGGTGGGCAAAGTCGCCGAACGTGCCCGGCGTGGTGACATAGGCCAGGTTGAACCCGTCGACGTCGGCCTCGTCGACCCAACGTTCGAGTTCATCGGCCACCTCACCCGGTGAGCCCACCACGACCGGGCCACGCCCGCCCAGCCCGACCTCGTCGGCCAGCTCTCCCGCCGTCCAGTTCCGGTCCGACGTGGTGAATGATGCCAGCGCCGAACGATTGGCCTCGGTCTGGACGTATCGCAGCGGTTCGTCGGCCGCGAGTTCGGCCAGATCGACCCCGGTCCAGCCACCGAACAGGGCGAGCGCACCTTCGGTGCTGACAAACCGCCGGTAGTCGTGCAACTTGGCGACCGCCTCGTCGTGGGTTTCGGCAACGATCGGGGTCAGCATCGTGAACACCTTGATGGACCGGGGGTCTCGTCCGTGTTCCGCGGCGGCGGCACGCAATGCCTTGACCGGCTTGGCCACGATTTCGGGCGTCGGGCCCGATACGAACACCGCTTCGGCGTGAGCCGCGGCGAACCGGACCCCTCGCGGCGAGGCGCCCGCCTGAAACAACATCGGCGTGCGCTGCGGAGACGGTTCACACAGGAACGGTCCCGGGACGCTGAAGTAGCGCCCTTTGTGTTCGATGTCATGGACTTTGGCCGGATCGGTGAACACACCGCGTTCCCGGTCGCGGACAACAGCGCCTGGTTCCCAGGACGCCTCCCACAGCTTGTAGCAGACCTCGAGGTACTCCTCGGCGATCTCGTACCGCTCGTCATGTGGGATCTGGGCATCCAGGCCCAGATTCCGCGCAGCACTGTCGAGGTAGGAGGTGACGATGTTCCAGGCCACCCTGCCGCCCGTCAGGTGATCCAGTGTGGAGAACCGGCGCGCCAACGCGTACGGCTGCTCGTAGGTCAACGACGCCGTGACACCGAACCCCAGGGTCTCGGTGACCGCCGCCATTGCCGAAACAGCCAGCGTCGGGTCGTTGACCGGCACCTGGGCGGCGTCGGCGACCGCCGCGTCCCGCGAACCGCCGTACACGTCATAGACGCCGAGCACGTCGGCCAGAAACAACGCGTCGAAACCCCCTGCCTCCAGTGTGCGGGCCAGTTCGGTCCAGTACCCGAGTTCTCGGTACCGGTAGCCCTGGTCGTCGGGATGACGCCACAATCCCGCGGACTGATGACCGACGCAGGCCATGTCGAAGGCGTTGAGGTAGATCCTGGTCATCGCGCGTCCCCGATCTCGTCCAGATGTGTCTCCCGCGCGAAGTAGGCGGCGGTGAAGGTGATCGCGGTCAGCACCGCGAAATACGCGACGATCAGCCAGGGGCTACCGCCACCGGCGACCAGCAGCGCCGCCGCGATCAACGGTGCGAATCCACCCGAGAGCACCGCACCGATCTGATAGCCCAACGAAGCACCGCTGTAGCGGACTCGGGTATCGAACAGTTCCCCGAACCAGGCGGCCTGCGGCCCGTACATGGCGTCGTGAGCGATGTTGACGCCGAACACGATCGACAACACGATCGCGATGTGCGATCCGGTTCCCGCCGCGACGAAGAACAGGATCAGAGCCAGCACTCCGGCCACCGCACCGAACAGATACGGCGGCCGCCTGCCGATCCGGTCGGACAGCATGGCCCAGGCCGGCGTGCTGATCAGTCCGACAGCCGAAGCGATCAGCACGGCTGTCAGGCCCACCTGGCTGCCTGCCGACGAATCCTGCAATTACGTCAACGAATACGTGGTCAACAGGACGAACAGGGCGATCTGCGAGAACCGCAGCCCCGTGGTGATCAACACATTACGCGGCTGGGTGCGCAGTACCTCCAGCACCGGAAGCCGCGCCACCTCGCCGCGGTCCCGGACTTGCGTGAACATCTCGGCATCGGTGAGCCGGAGCCGGATAACCAGACCGACGACAACCAGAACCGCACTGAGCAGGAAGGGAATTCGCCACCCGTAGGCGAGGAAGGCGTCGGGACCGATAACCGACCGCGTCAGATAGAAGACCGCCGTCGACAGCAACATGCCTGCCGGGGAACCCAATTGGGTGAAGCTGCCGAACAGACCGCGGCGTCCGGGCGGCGCGTGCTCCACCGAAAGCAATGCCGCACCGCCCCATTCGGCACCCACCGCCAAACCCTGGAGCAGCCGCAGGCCCACCAGCAGTGCCGGCGCGAGCAACCCGATCTGGGCATAGGTCGGCAGGAGTCCGATCGCGAACGTGCTCAGGCCCATGCCCACCAGGGCGATCACCAGGACGGTCTTGCGCCCCAGCCGATCTCCGTAGTGGCCCGATATCAGGGCGCCCAGCGGCCGGGCGCCGAACCCGGCGGCATAGGTCGCGAACGAAGCCAGCGTGCCGGCCGTCGACGAGATGTTCGGGAAGAACAGCGGTTTGAAAACCAGGGCCGCGGCCGTGGCATAGAGATAGAAGTCGTACCACTCGATCGTGGTGCCGACCGCGCTGCCCAACGCGACGGTGCGCGCACTCGGCTTGGCAGTGGCCAGGGAACCTGGGTCGGTAATAGTCACGTGGCCGCAGGCTATGCGGCCTCGGAGCGGCTCGGAAGATTTGTCCTCAGTCTGACGTAAAGGGCGTCAGGCGTTACTTGCTGACGGTGGCCCCGTGCACCAGGATGGCCGCCGTCTGCGCCACCCACTCGTCGTCCAGTTCGCGTTCGGGCCACAGCAGCATCCGCAGCATGGTCGACCCGCCGATCAGCTCCACCAGGCGGTCCGGGTCGACATCGGGTTGGACCTCGCCGCGCATGATGCCGTCGACGATCCGGGCGCGCACGGTGACAAAGGTCCCGGCGAACCGCTGCATCACCCGGGCGTTCAGGTCGGTGTCGGCGACGACGTCGGCGACCAGCCCGGGCAACGCCGCACGCATCACCGGACTGGTGAACACGTCACGGGCAGCACCGATCATCGCCCGGATATCGCCGGCGATGTCACCGGCCGGCGTCGTCAAAGCGGTCGCGGCAGCCGGAAACACCGCCTCGTGCACCAACTCCGCTTTGCTCGACCACCGGCGGTACAGCGCCGTTTTCGTGGTCTGCGCCCGCTCGGCTACCGCGGCCATGGTCAGGTTCGCGTAACCGATTTCGACAAGCAGGTCCGTGGTCGCCTGCAATATGGCAGCGTCGATGCGCGGGTCACGGGGGCGTCCCGCTCCGGCACTCTTGCCAAGTGGTGATGGCTCTGCTTTCATAACGCTACTAACAGTATCGTAATTGTGCCCGTAAGGAACAGTTGAATGGCAAACGAGGCCGTGGACGCTCCTGTGGAGAACGTCGAACACCTGCAACGCTCCAGCCGTGACGTCACCACCCTGCCATCGGTGCTGTCGAAATGGCTGTCCACCGTGATGCCCGGCGGCATCACACCCGAGATCACCGTGGAGAGCGGGGTCGACTCCAACGGCATGTCCTCGGAGACGATCATGCTGACCGGCCGTTGGGAAGAAGATGGCGAGCCCAAGGAGCAGAAGTGGGTGGCCCGGGTCGCCCCCACCGCCGACGACGTCCCCGTGTTCTCGTCCTACCGGCTTGATCATCAGTTCGAGGTGATGCGTCAGGTCGGTGAACTCACCGACGTGCCGGTCCCCAACGTGCGCTGGATGGACACCACCGGTGAGGTGCTGGGAACTCCCTTCTTCCTGATGGACCGGGTCGACGGCCAGGTACCGCCGGACGTCATGCCCTACACCTTCGGCGGCAACTGGTTCGCCGATGCTCCCCTCGAGCGGCAGCGCGAGCTGCAGGACAGCACCGTCGAGGTGCTCGCCAAGCTGCATGCCATCCCCGACGCCGCGGAACGGTTCGGCTTCCTGTCCGAGATCGACCCGCCCGGCGACACACCGCTGCGCCGACACTTCGGCTGGCTCAAGGATTGGTACGAGTACGCGGTGCCCGACATCGGCCGTTCCCCATTGGTCGAGCGCGCGCTGGCCTGGCTGGAGGAGAACTTCCCCGAGGACGTCGCGACGTCGGACTCCGTCCTGATCTGGGGCGACTCGCGCATCGGCAACGTGCTCTACGACAACTTCCGACCGTCCGCCGTGCTCGACTGGGAGATGGCCACCATCGGCCCTCGCGAGCTCGACGTCTCGTGGATCATCTTCGCGCACATGGTGTTCCAAGAGCTGGCCGGGATGGCCGGGCTGCCCGGCCTGCCGGACGTGATGCGTGAAGAGGACGTCCGCGCCACCTACCGCGAGTTGACCGGGATGGAGCTCGGCGACCTTCGCTGGTTCTATATCTACTCGGGCGTGATCTGGTGTTGCGTGTTCATGCGCACCGGCGCCCGGCGCGTGCACTTCGGCGAAACCGAGAAGCCCGACGACGTCGAAACGATGTTCTACCACGCGCCGTTGCTGCGGCGCCTGATCGAGGAGTCTTAAATGCTCGGCCCGCTGGACGAATTCCCCGTCCACCAAGTCCCCCAGCCGATCGCCTGGCCCGGTTCTTCGGACCGGAATTTCTACGACCGCTCGTACTTCAACGCCCATGACCGCACCGGCGACATCTTCGTCATCACCGGGATGGGCTACTACCCCAACCTCGGGGTGAAAGACGCCTACTTCCTGGTGAGGCGCGGGGATGAGCAGACCGCCGTGCACCTGTCCGACGCGATCGACCAGGACCGGCTCAACCAGCATGTCGGCGCCTACCGCGTCGAGGTCCCCGAGCCGCTCAAGAAGGTTCGCATCGTGCTTGAGGAAACCGAGGGCATCGCAGCGGATCTCACCTGGAACGGGCTGTTCGACGTCGTCCAGGAACAACCCCACCTGATGCGCCAGGGCAACCGGGTCACGCTCGACGCGCAGCGCTTCGCCCAATTGGGTTCCTGGAGCGGGTATCTGGAGATCGACGGCCGGCGCATCGACGTCGACCCGGACACCTGGATCGGCTCGCGCGACCGGTCATGGGGCATCCGCCCGGTCGGCGAGGCCGAACCCGCCGGACGTCCGGCCGACCCGCCGTTCGAAGGCATGTGGTGGCTGTACGTGCCGATGGCGTTCGACGACTTCTCGATCGTCTTCATCATCCAAGAAGACCCCAGCGGGTTCCGCTCGCTCAACGACTGCAGCCGGGTCTTCAAGGACGGCCGCGTCGAGCAGCTCGGCTGGCCGCGGGTGAAGATCCACTACCGCTCCGGCACCCGGATCCCGACCGGCGCCACCATCGAGGCCACCGCACCCGACGGCACCCCGGTCCGATTCGACGTGGAATCCAAACTGCCCGTGCCGATTCACGTCGGCGGCGGCTACGGCGGCGACGTCGACTGGATCCACGGCGTCTGGAAGGGCGAGAAGTTCACCGAGCGCCGCACCTACGACATGAACGACCCGGCGGTCGTCGGGCGGACCGCGTTCGGCGTGATCGATCACGTCGGTCGAGCTGTGTGCACCGAGGACGGTAAGACGTCTGAGGGCTGGGGCCTGTTCGAGCACGGAGCGCTCGGCCGGCACGACCCGTCCGGGTTCGCCGACTGGCTCACCGTCGCTCCGTAACCTCTCGAGCACCTAAAACATCACGCTGGAGTGGCTGTCAACGGCGACAGCCACTTTGGCATGACAAACCGACATCAGGCCGCCCAGAACAGCGCGGCGGCTCCGACTGCTTCGACCAGGCAGTAGAACCAGTTGGGGTAGAAGGCCGTCCGTTCGTCGAACAGCGCCGAGACGGCCCGGCCGACTGCCATACCAGCCAGTGCGGCTCCGACAGTGATCAATATCCCGGTGCACACCTCCCCCGGCGTCACGGCCGCGTACGCCAACACCGCGGCGATGGCAAGACCGAAACCGCCATACACGCCACGAACTTCCGCGCGGGACGCGGCCGTTCTGAGGTCATAGTCGAAGGGACGCAGAATCGTCTTCGGAGCCGCCAGTGCGTAAGCGCCCATCCCGGCGAAGAACACGCCGACGACGGCGATGACAGCGATAGTCACGGTAGCCTCCTGTTCACCTGTCCGTTCAGCATGCAGACTGAAACCGTGCCGGCGCTTCCACAAACCTGCTGCCCCACGGTGTGGCTGTGGCCAGGGCAGGCCCTCTACGCCGGGCACGGTCTGGGTTTGGAACCGCACTCGGGATCGGTGTGGTGCCTGGCCGTCGGGGTCGACGGACCGTTGACGGTAACGGTGTCAGGTAGCGCGATCGTCGCGCGCAGTGTGTTGATTCCACCGCGGCTCACCCACCATCTGTCGATGCAGAGTGGGTTGGTGTCGAGCTATCTCGATCCGAGTTCGCAGCGCAGCGCGGCGTGCCGCCGGCAGTTCACCGAGTACCGGGACGGCATCGGTGTCTGCCATGCCGCCGAGGCGAGACTGACCGTGATGCCCGACGACGACGAGGCGGCGCGGCGCTGGCTGGACGCGGCCGCCCCGGAAGCGCCCCACCGAATCGATCCCCGGATCGAGCGGGTGGCCAAGCAGATTCGCGAAAACCCGGCGGAGGCGGTGCCGGCACGCGAGCTAGCTGCCACCGCGGGCTTGTCAGAATCGCGGTTCCTGCATCTGTTCCGGCGCGAGGCGGGGACCAGCCTGCGCCGCTACCGGATGTGGAGCAGGCTCGTGGCAGCAGGGACCGCCGTGGCGGCCGGTCGGAATCTGACCACAGCCGCCGCCGAGTCCGGATTCGCCAGCCCGTCACACCTCGCCGACAGCTTCAAGACCACGTTCGGGCTGTCTGCCACGCAACTGCTGACGACAGGGTTGCGTATCCGCATCCCGTGACGAGCGTGCGCAAACTGCTGACGAAATGCGGTGTGTCGGCCAGCAAACACGCACGCTCGCGGTGCTTAGGAAGCCGCCTCGGCGGCGGGGGCCGCGGAGGCGGCGGGGGCACGACCGAACACCATCGACTCGTCGATACGGTCGAAGCGATGGTCGATGGCGTCCAGCACATAGTTGTGCCGCACATGCCACGGCCGCTTGGTGCCCGAGCGCGGCAGCGCGTGCGCAGAACGCTGGATGTAGCCGGCCTCCAGATCCCAGGTCCGCTTCTCCGGCATCGGTGCCGCGCCCTTGTGCGGATAGGCATGGGTGTACCCGTGAGCCCCCATGTAGGCCAACAGGTTTGCGAATGCCCGCGCGGTCATGTCGGCCCGCAGCGTCCACGACGCGTTGGTGTACCCGATGCACCACGCCAGGTTCGGCACGTCCTCCAGCAGAAATTCCTTGTAGACGAACCGCTCGGTCGGCTTGACCTCGTGACCGTCGACCGCCAGCCTGATTCCGCCGAGCGCCTGCAGTTGCAAGCCGGTCGCGGTGACGATCACGTCCGCGTCCACCCGCGCACCGGATTTCAGCACGATGCCGGTGGAATCGATGTGGTCGACGTGATCGGTGACGACGTCGACGCGGCCCTCGCTGATATGCCCGAACAGGTCACCGTCGAGCACCAGGCACAATCGCTGGTCCCATGGGTTGTACCGCGGCTTGAAATGCACGTCGACGGGATACCCCTCGGGCAGCGCGGCAACGGTCCGGCTACGGATGAACCGGCGACCGAGATCGGGCGCCTTGCGGAAGAAGAAGTAGCTGAGCACGTGAATCGCCGCGTTACGCATCCGCACCACCTGGTGAGACAGCCTGCGCGGCAAAACTTTCCGGATGGCCTGCACCATCGGATCGATCCGGGCTGCCGACACCATGTAGGTCGGTGACCGCTGCAGCATCGTCACGTGCGCGGCCCGCTGGGCCAACGCGGGCACCAGGCTGACCGCCGTGGCGCCGCTGCCGATCACCACCACGCGTTTGCCGGCGTAGTCCAGCGATTCGGGCCAGAACTGCGGGTGCACCACGTCACCACCGAAGCTCTCGATGCCGGGGAAGTCCGGGGTGTAGGGCTCGTCGTAGTTGTAGTAGCCAGTGCCGCAGAACAGGTACCGGCACCGGTAGGTCCGCGCCTGCCCGTCCTGCTCGGCCTGCACCGTCCAGGTGTCGGTGTTCGAGTCCCAATCGGCCGACAGCACATGGGTGTTGAACTGGATGTGGCGATCGATGCCGTGCGCCCGGGCGGTCTCGGTGAGGTAGTCGCGGATGTCGTCGCCATCGGCCACGTTCTCCGGCCTGGTCCACGGTTGGTACGGGAAGCTGAGCGTGAAGATATCGCTGTCCGAGCGGATCCCCGGGTAGCGGAACAGGTCCCAGGTACCACCGATCCGCTCCCGGCGTTCCAGCACGGTGTAGGTCAGCCCGGGACTCTTCTCATGGACGCGGTAGGCCGCGCCCAACCCCGAGATGCCGGCCCCGATGATCAGCACATCCGAGTAGTCCATGTCCGCAGCATGACGAGCACCGTCCATGCCGAACCTCCTTTGGTCCCGCGCAGTACCACCACCCTATGTGCTCAGTCGCGCAGTGCGTCAACGATCTGGGCAAGCGCGTCGAGCGCGATCGGCCCCGGTTGATACAGGCAGATTCGGTCTGACACGCCGCCCACCCGGTCACGAATATGGGCGGCGATGTCGGCGGGGGTACCGCAGGCCGCAATGGTGTGCAGCACCTCGTCGTTGATCAGCGAACCCATCTCCTGCCACCGCCCCTGCTTGGACAGTGCGTTGAGCTCCGGCTGCAAATCACCCCAGCCGTGCACCTCCAGCACCGGGCGGTACGCCGGCGTGGAGCCGTAGAAGGCGAGCAACCGTCGTGTTGCCTCGTGAGTCGGGTCCGTTTCGGATCCGGTCGACACGATGATCTCCGGGACGATGGCCAACTCCCCCTCGTCGCGCCCGGCGGCGGCGAGCCCGTCACGCACCGCGGGCAGCGTGGCCTCGTGCAGGAACCGCTTCGACCCGAACGGCATGACCAGCAGACCGTCCGCGAATTGCGCGGTCGCCCGGGTGAGACGGGGGCCGAGGGCACCGACATAGATCGGCGGCGCACCGTACGGGTTGTCCCGGGGGGTGAACGTCGGCGTCATCAGGGTGTGGCGATAGAACTCGCCCCGAAAATCCAGCCGCTCGCCGCTGTCCCAGGCCGCGAAGATCGCCCGCAGCGCCGCGACGAACTCGGACATCCGCGCCACGGGCCGGTCGAAGTCCGCGCCGAACCGCTTCTCGATCTGTGTGCGGATCTGCGTGCCGAGCCCCAGGGTGAAGCGCCCGCCGGACAGGATCTGGTGGTCGATCGCCTGGTGTGCCAGGTGAATCGGGTTGCGGGGAAAGGCGATTGCCACGTTGGTCATCAGGTCGAGACCCTCGACCGTGGCGGCCAGCGTCAACGGGGTGAACACATCGTGCGGCCCCTCGAAGGTGAACACCCCACTGGCACCGGCCTCACGCAGGGCTGCCGCCCGATCGATCGCGCCTCGCGGCCCGAACAACGCAGTCATGACCTTCACGCGTGAGAGCCTAGACAGGTGAGCATCCCAACGAGCACCGACGTCGTCGTGGTCGGCGCCGGTTTCGCCGGCCTGACCGCAGCCCGCACCCTGGTCCGACTCGGACACCAGGTGGTGGTGCTGGAGGGCCGGGACCGCGTCGGTGGGCGCTCGTCGACCGCCACCATCGCCGACGTGCCGGTCGACCTCGGCGGGACGTTCGTCGGCCCCACCCAGGACGCGGTGCTGGCGCTGGCCGACGAACTCGGGTGCCGCACCGTGCCTACCTACGACCGTGGCAAGAACCTGATCCTGTGGCACGGCCGGGTGCGCTCATACCGCAGCACCATCCCCCGCCTGTCGATGATGGAACTGTTCGATGTGTCCCGCATCCAGTGGCGCTTCGAACGGCTCTGCCGGGCGATCCGGGTCAGTGAGCCGTGGCGGAGTTCGAATGCCCAGAAACTCGACGAGCTCACCTTGGAGAAGTGGCTGCGTTCGGTCGGTGCCAACGCCTCGACCCGCAACCTGATGGCAATCATGTCCCGGGTCACCTGGGGTGCCGAGCCCGACGAGGTGTCGATGCTCCACGCCGCCCGCTACGTCAAGGCGGCCGGTGGGCTCGACCGCATGCTCGATGTCCGCGGCGGCGCCCAGCAGGACCGGTTTCTCGGTGGCACCCAACAGATCGCGATCAAGATGGCCGAGGAACTCGGAGACCGGGTGGTGCTCAACGCCGCTGTGAGCGGTATCGGACGCCGTCCCGACGGCAGCGTGGCGGTGAGCTGCCCGGCCGGCGAGGTACACGCCCGCGCGGTGATCGTGGCGATCCCGCCGCAGCACCGGACCGCCATCGAGTTCAACCCGCCACTGCCCAAGGCCTACGGCGACCTGGCCGAGAACTGGCCTCAGGGCAACCTCAGCAAGGCCTACGCCGCCTATGAAAAACCGTTCTGGCGCGCCAACGGCTGTTCCGGAGAAGCGTTGTCGGACGACGGCCCGGTGTTCATCACGTTCGACGTCAGCCCGGGCGACAGTGGCCCCGGAATCCTGTTGGGGTTCACCGATGCCCGCACGTTCGACCGGCTGACGCCGGAGCAACGACGCGAGCAGGCCCTGGCCGGCTTTGCCACCCTGTTCGGCGATGCCGCCCTGCAGCCGGTCGACTACATCGACCACTGTTGGAGCACAGAACAATTCGCGCCCGGCGGGCCGACCGCGGCGGTACCACCGGGATCGTGGACACAGTACGGCCGGTGGCTGCGCGAACCGGTGGACTCCATCCACTGGGCCGGCACCGAAACCGCCGACGAGTGGACCGGCTTCCTCGACGGCGCGGTCCGGTCCGGGCAGCGCGCAGCCGCCGAAGTCGCGGGCCGGCTTACTGATTGACCGCCCGCGGCAACGCCACCGACTCGGCCAAGACCCGCAATTGGGCGTTCACCTGCGACGGGCATTCCAGAATCGCGCAATGCCCGCCGGGCATCTCGACGAAGGCGCTCAGATTCGGGGCCTCAGCAGCGATACGTCGGGCGGCGTTGATGGGCAGCAGGCGATCTTTGGCACTACCGATCACAAGCGTGGGCACCGACAGGTTCTGCAGCGAGATATGTTGCGGTCCAAGACTGTTGACCAGTGCCCTGGCCCAACCGCCGCGGCCGGCGGCGGGGGTACCGGCGAACAGCCGATAGACGAACTCCGCCACCCACGGCTCCGCGTCGTGGCCCACGGCGAGGTGCGCGACGAGCCGCTTGTTGGGCCGCTCGGTGATCCGTGGCACCCATGCGCCGCCGAACGTCCGGATGGCGGTGCCGGCCGCACGGATGCGCGTCGACGCCAGCGGGGCCGGGGCCCGCAGCAACTGCACATCCCGGACCAAGTCACCAGTGGTGGTGTTGATCAGCGCGACAGCGTCGGCGCGGGCGGCCACCCGGGCCGGATAGCGCTGCGACCAGGCGGTGATCGCGATGCCGCCCATCGAATGCCCGGCGATGACCGCCCGCTCACCCGGCTTCAGCGTCGCATCGAGTATCGCGTCCAGGTCGGCGGCGAGGTGGTTGAGGCTATACCGGCGCCGGCCGTGCGGGGCCTCGCTGCGGCCGTGCCCACGATGGTCATAAGCGATGACGCGGTAGTCGGTCGCCAGATCGGCGATCTGGTGGGCCCACACCCCGATGGCGCAGGTGATGCCGTGAGCCAGCACGATCGGGTAGCCGTCCTCAGGCCCGAACACCTCGGCATGCAACCGCACACCGTCGACGGCATGAACCTCGACACTGCGTCCCGGTGGTAGCTGGGGAAGGGTCATGATCCTCCGATCGTTGGCGTCGTTGCCGGGTGAGACTGAGGGTTTACGAGCCTACCGCGCCGGTGATCAACACCGGTTTGACGACGTCAGCGGCCTTTGCAGCGACCCACGCCCGGTCGAAGTCGTCGAACGGGTAGCGGCTCACCAACTTGTCGAGCGGAAGTTCGCCACGTCGGTGCAGCTCGACCAAGCGCGGGATGAAGGTCTGCGGCTCGCTGTCGCCCTCCACCACGCCGCGCAAGGTCAGCCCCTTGCCCATGATGGCCGCCACGGGCAGGTCGGCCGTCAACGCGCCGAGGCCCAGTAGCGCCAGGGTGCCGCGCTCCCGCAGCACCCCGACCGCCGCCGCCAGAACTTCGGGGCGGGCGGTGGTGTCGACGGCGCTGGCCGCTCCCCCGGTCAGTTCGAGCACCGCCGCGGCGGCGTCGCACCCCGTAGGGTCGATGGTCGCGGTCGCGCCCAATTCGGTTGCCAGCGCGCGCCTCTGCGCGATCGGGTCGACCGCGACGATGGTGCGGCACCCCGCGATCCGGGCCGCCATCACGGCCGAGAGCCCGACGGCGCCGGCCCCGAACACCACGAGCGCGTCCGCCGGTTGCGGCGCAAGCACATTGAGGACCGCGCCGACACCGGTTTGCACGCTGCAGCCCAACGGCGCGGCCAGGGCAGGGTCGAGCAGGTCGGGCAGCACCACCGCATTGCGGCTGCCGGCGATCGCATAGGTGCAGAAGCTGGACTGGCCGAAGAATCCGCCGCCGACGGGGGCACCATCGAGGTGCAGCGCGTCGCGGTTACCGCGCATGTTGAGGTCGGTCGACTGCGCGCAGTACGCCGGCGCGTCAGACCGGCAGTTGCCGCAGGTGCCGCAACTGGCGAACGTGAGAACGACCTGGTCACCGACCCGCGGCGTGGCCTCCGGACCGGCTTGGACCACAGTGCCCGCACCTTCATGGCCGAACACCATCGGCAGCTTGCGAAAACGCGCGGCCACGCTGACATCGGTGTGGCAGATTCCCACCGCGTCGATGCGGACCAGCACCTCGTCGCCGACGGGTTCGCGGATCTGGACGTCGGTGAGCTGCGGATCGGCTCCGGCGTCGAACACCACCGCGGCGCGGGCGTTGAGCATCGGGTGATGCTAACCACCACTTGACACCTGTCACAATTGGCTGGCGACCCCACCAGAAGGAGACACCGATGCGTGCAGCACAGATCACCGCCCTCGACGGTCCCGACGCGGTGCGGGTGGCCGAGGTCGAGGAACCCACCGGCGACGACGACGCCGTGGTGATCGACGTCCACGCCGCCGGGGTCGCCTTCCCCGACGCCCTGCTCACCCGCGGGCTCTACCAGTACAAGCCGGACCTGCCGTTCACCCCGGGAGCCGAGATCGCGGGCGTGGTGCGCAGCGCACCTGCCGGCGCCCAGGTTTCCGCCGGTGACCGCGTGCTCGGCCTGACCATGCTGTCCGGCGGCATGGCAGAAGTGGTGGCGCTGCCCGCTGAGCGGGTGTTCGCGCTGCCCGACTCGGTGTCATTCGAGGCCGGCGCCGGCATCCTGTTCAACGACCTGACGGTGCAGTTCGCGTTGCGCACCCGCGGCAGGCTCGCCAAGGGCGAGACGGTGCTGGTGCACGGCGCGGCCGGCGGCATCGGCACCTCGGCGCTGCGGCTGGCGCCGGCACTGGGCGCAGAGCGCACCATCGCAGTGGTGTCCACCGAGGAGAAGGCCGAGATCGCCAGGGCCGCAGGTGCATCGGATGTGGTGCTGGCCGACGGGTTCCGTGACGCGGTCAAGGAACTCACCGGCGGCCGCGGAGTGGATGTCGTCCTCGACCCGGTCGGCGGCGACCGGTTCACCGACTCCCTGCGGTCGCTGGCCGTCGGCGGGCGGTTGCTGGTCGTCGGTTTCACCGGGGGTGAGATCCCGACGGTCAAGGTGAATCGCCTGCTGCTCAACAACGTCGACGTGATCGGCGCGGGTTGGGGCGCCTGGACGTTCTCCCACCCGGGCTACCTGCAGGAGCAGTGGGCCGAACTTCAGCCACTGCTGGCCTCCGGCGCGGTGCCCGCACCCCAGCCCGAGGTGTACCCGCTCGAGCAGGCCGCGCAGGCCATCGCGTCACTGGAAAACCGCAGCGCCAAGGGCAAAGTGGTGCTGAAGCTCAGGTAGCCGGACTCACGGCAGTGCCCGGGCTGCGATCGTGGCGACCCGGTCGAGGGTGGCCCGCGGAACGCGGTCACGGGAAGCTTGGGCGATACCGCTCAGCGTTGACATGACGTACTGGGCCAGCGCCTGCGGGTCGGTGTCGGCCGGCACCTGCCCGGCGGCGATGTCCGCGCTGACCTTGTCGGCGAGCTCACCGGTCTTCTGACGGCGAATGCGTTGCAGGGCTGCCCGCACCGCCGGATCGACGGTGCCGTCGTCGCCGCTGACGATGAGACATCCGTTGGGCAGGCCGCGGCGGGTATAGCGGGCCGGAGCTTCGCGGAGTATGCGTCCGAAGGCGTCTCGGGCGGTGGGCTCTTCGCGCAAGGCGGCGTTGATGAACCCGCCGTACCGCTCGTCGTAGACCTGTACCGCTTCGTTGAACAGGCACTGCTTGTCCCCGAAAGCGGCGTAGATGCTGGGGATTCCGATGCCCAGCGCGCTGCTCAGGTCACGCGTGGACGTGGCCTCGTAGCCACGCTCCCAGAACAGCAGGATCGCCTTGTCCAGGGCCGCGTCACGGTCGAATGAGCGGGGCCGTCCACGTACCGGGGTCACCCAGTCATTCTATAGCGCTCGCTAGTTAATGTGCTAGCGTCAAATTTTGTATCGACCGCTAAAGAAAGGATGGCAACATGCCCGCTCTGATCGGCAAGACCGCCCTGGTGACCGGCGCCAGCCGGGGAATCGGCCGGGCCATCGCCCTTCGCCTGGCCCACGAGGGGGCCCGGATCGGCGTGCATTACGGCAGCCGGGCCGACGCCGCCGAACAGACCGTGCGGCAGATCGCCGACGCCGGCGGCGAGGCGTTCGCGGTGTCGGCGACGCTCGGCGTCACCGGCGACGCAGCACAACTCTGGGAAGCCTTCGACCGCCACGCCGATGGCCTCGACATCCTGGTGAACAATGCCGGGATACTCGGCGGTCGTATCGCTTTCGACGATCTGAACGAATCGACTTACGACGAGATCTTCGCGGTGAACACCCGCGCACCGGTCTTCATCACCCAGCAGGGACTATCCCGCATCCGCGACAACGGCCGCATCGTCAACATCTCGACGCGCTTCACCCACGGCTCCCGGGTACCGGAGCTGCTCACCTACGCGATGTCCAAGGCCGCCCTCGACTCGTTCACCGCGACCCTGGCCAAACACGTTGCACCGCGCGGCATCACGGTGAATGCCGTGGGACCGGGGAGCACCGACACCGACATGAACGCGGCCCGACTGGCCTCTGCTGAGGGCCGGGCAGCGGTGGCGGCACAGTCGCCGTTCAACCGAGTCGCCCAGCCGGACGACGTCGCCGACATCGTCGCGTTCCTGGCCTCCGAGGACTCCCGGTGGGTGACCGGGCAATGGATCGACGCCAGCGGTGGGTCGATGCTCTGATGCCGGTCGCGATCTGGATCCTCGGCGCTGCGATATTCGCCCAGGGCACAAGCGAACTCATGCTGGCCGGGCTGCTTCCCGAAATGTCGGCCGATCTCGGAGTGACGATTCCACAAGCTGGCCTCCTGGTATCGGTGTTCGCGCTCGGCATGCTGATCGGCGCTCCCGTGCTCGCCGTGTTCACCCTGCGTTGGCCGCGCCGGCGGGCCCTGCTGGCGTTCCTGACGATCTTCGTGCTGGCGCACGTCGCCGGTGCGCTCACCGATTCCTACCCGGTGCTGCTGGCAGTCAGATTCGTCGCGGCATTCGTCTACGCCGGCTTCTGGGCCGTCGGCGCGGGTACCGCGATGTCACTGGTCTCCCCCGACCGGCGCGGCCGCGCGATGAGCGTCGTCGCCGGTGGGCTCACGGTCGCCACGGTGATCGGGCTGCCTGCGGGCACCTGGATCGGCCAGAATCTGGGCTGGCGCGGCGCGTTCTGGGCCGTCGCCGCCATGTCCACCCTGGCCGCGGGCGCGGTGCTGGCCGCTGTCCCGACGGCACGCCCCGCCACCGCACCACGGATGGCCGACGAGTTGCGCGGGCTGGCCGTGCCCCGGCTGTGGTTGTCCTACGCCATGACCGCGGTCAGCACCGCGGCATTGCTGGGCACCTTCACCTATCTCGGCGCCATGCTGATCACCACCAGCGGCCTAGGGGCCGGGTGGGTGCCGGTGGTGCTACTCGGCTACGGCGTGGGCGCACTGACCGGGATGGCGGTGGGTGGCTACGCGGCCGATCGCTGGCCATACGGGGTGCTGTTGATCGGATTCAGCGCATTGTGCGCGGTTCTGGTCGCGATCGGGATCGTCAGCCACCACGCGTTGCCGGTCGGCGTGCTGACCGTGCTGCTCGGGCTGGCCGGATTCGGCACGAACCCGGCGCTGAATTCGCGGGTCTTCGCCCTGGGCGCGTCCGCTCCGACACTGACCGCGGCCGGAACCACCTCCGCGTTCAACGTCGGGATAGCCGTCGGGCCGTGGCTGGCCGGAATGGCTCTCACGGCCGGGGCGGGCTATCCAGTGGTGCCGTGGATCGGCGCCGGACTGGCTGTCGGTGCTCTGGGGCTGTTCGTGGCGGATACCGCGCTGGCTCGGGGTGACCGGGCCGGCGCACGGCCGCAGCCCGTGGTGCCGTGCCCGACCTGACCCGCGCCCCGCGGAATAGCAGGGCGACGCCCGGTGTTGCGGGGTGCGTGACTGAACATGCCGAATTGAGCCCGACCGACTGGGTACGCGACCAGACCCAGCGCATCCTGGAACAAGGCACCACCGAAGGCGTCGAGGTGCTGGACCGCCCGATCGTGCTGTTCACGACGACGGGCGCCAAGTCCGGCAAGAAGCGGTATGTACCGCTCATGCGCGTCGAGGAGAACGGCCGCTACGCGATGGTGGCCTCCAAGGGTGGCGCCCCGGAGCACCCGTCGTGGTACTTCAACGTCAAGGCCAACCCGGCCGTGACGGTGCAGGACGGCGACAAGACCGTGGCGCTGACCGCGCGTGAACTGGCCGGCGACGAGCGCGAGCACTGGTGGAAGCTGGCCGTCGAGGCCTACCCGCCGTACGCCGAATACCAGACCAAGACCGACCGACAGATTCCGGTCTTCGTCGTCGAGTGACGCGTCACCACCACCCGAGCGCGTCGGACATCTGCCGCGCCAACTCGGTGGTGAGGGTGCGGACGTAGGCCGCCGACAGGTGGTGGGCATCGTGGTAGACGAGCACGTTGCCCTCCACGGCGCGGCAGATCGTCGGGCGGCACACCGCGTCGGTGAGGTCCAGAACCTTCATCAGCGGATAGTCGGCCAGATAGTCGAGGGTGGGATTGCGCTCGGCCAGGGCTTCGTCCCTCGGCAACCCGCAGGATTCCGCGTCGCCGCCTCTGGACAGGCAGTCCACCGGCGAGAAGAACCATCCGTCCCGGATCATCCACGGCGTGTCACGCATACCGAGCATCGGAATCCCGTTGGCGGACAGCTCATCCCAGATCCCCAGATAGTAGTCGGGCACATAATCGCCCGGGCTGTTGAGGATCGGGCGCGTCGAGGTGAAGAACACATAGTCGGGCCGGTCGGCGATGATCTGCGCCAGCGCGTTGTCCGACCAGGTCCGGCAGGACGGATACGGCTCGAACGATCCCGCGATGATCGGCAGCCGCTTGGTGGTCAGCGGGCAGCCGAACTTCAGGTAGGTGGTCACCTTGAAGCCGTGCTGGCGCCCGAGCTGGTGCAGCGCGGTCAGCCAGTGCTCCGAATGCGACCCGCCGGCCAGCGCGATCGTGTGAGCCCCCTTGGGGTCTCCGTATACGCAGCTGATGACCTCAGCGCCGGTGAATCCGGTGACGCAATGGTCGACCGATGAGGGCGGAATGTTGTCGTCGGCCTCCAACGCGCTCGGCCGCATCGGCAGCTTCGCGACCGGTCGATTCTCGATGAGCGCCTGCGCGCCCGGATAGTCGCGGATGGAGAGCATGCCGAGTTCGGCACCGCTGGCACGGGCCCGTGCGACGTGCTCCTGCCACATCAGCGATGTCGCCGCCAGCACCACCGCGACCAGCACCACCACCGCGCCCGACGCCACCCGCAGGCCCGGCCCGCGACGCCACGGCAACTGGGCCCACCGCGCGGTGAGCATCGCCAACGCCCCTACGGCCAGCATGACCGCGATGCCGTCGGCCAGGCCGACCGCATCGTCGTTGATCGTCGCCAGCCAGAAGATCAGCAGCGGCCAGTGCCACAGATACAGCGGATACGCCGCGGCCCCGATGGCAACCAGCGGGGCGCTGCGGAGGAATTCGTTCGTCCGCGGCGAAGTCCCGCGGGCGGCACTCACGATCACCAGCACCGTCGCCGCCACCGGAATCAAGGTCCAGATACCCGGGGACTGCGCGGCCCGGCCGGTGAGCAGCCCGCACACCAGGATCGCCACGAGGCCGATCACCGCCGCGCCGGCGCGCAGCCAACCGGGCCACCGGGTTCCCCGGGCCGGGCCGGCCACCAGCGCCGCGGCCAGCACCCCGACCAAAGGCTCCCAGGCACGGGCGGCAGTGCTGTAGTAGGCGAGCATCGGATTGTCCGACTGGGTCGTGATCGCGTAATACAGCGATGCCGAAGCCGCGACACCGGACCCGACGACGAGGCTCGTGCGGCGCGCGTCCCGACCCCGCCGCACCGTCACCGCGAGGACGGCGCCGGCGAACAGGAAGAACGCCAGCACGAACTGACCCAGCACCGAGACGGCCCACAGGTGATGCAGCGGGGTCACCGCCTCCCCGGCCTGCACATAGTCATCCGCCGAACCGAGCAGCTCCCAGTTCTGATAGAAGCCCAGGCCGGCCAACGTCTGGTCGGCGAACGCCTCCCACCGGGTCTCCGGCTGGACGAGCACGGTGAGCACCGCACTCACGGCGACCACGAGAACCAACGGCGGCACCAGCCAGCGCACCACCCGCCCGAACTCGGCGGCCAGGGCGGAAGGGCTCGCCGTACCGATGTCGCGAAGAACCCGTCCTCCGACGAAGAAGCCGGACAGCACCAGCAGGACGTCCAGACCGCCGGGTGCCCGACCGAACCAGAGATGGCAAACGACGACCATCACGGCGGCGACGCCACTCAATCCGATCAGGTCGTCCCGCACCCGCTGCCGGACAGCGGGGACGCGAACCAGATCGCCAACAATCGCTTGCACGCTGTACTTCCCCTGGCCTGTCTTCGCCGGTCATCGACGACGAGAACACCTGGGGCCACGCCGTTCGTCGGACCGAGCATAAGCCACCGGGAGGGGCGGCCAGTTCGGGCGCCCAGGCGCCTGGAAGCGCCGAAGTGGACAGTGAGTCGATTGGGAGTTGTACGAACCGGCCATAGGCGGATGTGCGCGGCAAATCTAGCCTGGTCTCATGACCGCCACCACCGCACCGGCTGCCAAGAAGTCCACCTACCGGCCGCTGGAGCTGTTCGATACCGACCGACTGCTCGACGCCGACGAGCGTGAGATCGCCGCCACCGTACGCAAGTTTGTCGACACCAGGCTCAAGCCCAACGTCGGTCAGTGGTTCGAGTCGGCCACGTTACCTCGGGAGTTGGCCAAGGAGTTCGGCAAGCTCGGGGTACTCGGGATGCATCTGCAGGGGTACGGCTGCGCCGGCACGAACGCCGTCAGCTACGGCCTGGCGTGCATGGAACTGGAAGCCGGCGACAGTGGATTCCGCAGCTTCGTCTCCGTGCAGGGCTCGCTGTCGATGTTCTCGATCTACCGCTACGGATCCGAGGAGCAGAAGGACGAATGGCTGCCCCGGCTCGCGGCCGGCGACGCGATCGGCTGCTTCGGCCTGACCGAACCGGACTTCGGCTCCAACCCCGCCGGCATGCGCACCCGCGCCCGTCGCGACGGTAGCGATTGGGTACTTAACGGCACCAAGATGTGGATCACCAACGGCAACCTCGCCGACGTGGCGACGGTGTGGGCCCAGACCGACGACGGGATCCGGGGCTTCCTGGTGCCCACCGACACCCCGGGGTTCACCGCCAACGAGATTCACCGCAAGCTCTCGCTGCGTGCCTCGGTGACCTCCGAGCTCGTCCTCGACAACGTCCGGCTGCCCGCCTCGGCCCAGCTGCCGCTGGCCGAAGGGCTGTCCGCCCCGCTGTCGTGCCTCAACGAAGCCCGGTTCGGCATCGTGTTCGGCTCCCTCGGCGCGGCCCGCGACAGCCTCGAGACCGCGATCGACTACGCCGGCTCACGTGAGGTGTTCGACAAGTCGCTGTCGAGCTACCAGCTCACCCAGGAGAAGCTGGCCAACATGACCGTCGAACTCGGCAAGGGCATGCTGCTGGCGATCCACCTGGGCCGCATCAAAGACGCCGAAGGTGTCCGGCCCGAGCAGATCAGCCTCGGCAAGGTCAACAACGTGCGCGAAGCCCTGGCCATCGCGCGGGAATGCCGGACCTTGTTGGGCGGCAGCGGAATCACACTCGAATACTCGCCGCTGCGGCACGCCAACAACCTCGAATCGGTCCTCACCTACGAGGGCACCTCCGAGATGCACCTCCTGTCCATCGGCAAGGCACTGACCGGCCAGGCGGCCTTCCGCTGATGACTGCCACCATCGAGCACCTGATCGACGGGCGATGGCTGCCCGGCAGCGGCGCCGCGTTGCTCAGCGTGAACCCGGCGCGCCCGAGTCTGATTGTGGCCCAAGGAAGTAACGCCCGCTCCGCCGATGTCGACGCCGCCGTCGATGCCGCCACCGCGGCCACGCCGGCCTGGGCCGCCACCCCGATGCACCGGCGCGGCGCGGTGCTCGTGAGCGCTGCCGACGTCGTCGACCGTAACGCCGAGGCGTGGGGCCTGGAACTGGCCTGCGAAGAGGGAAAGACGAAAGCCGAAGGCATCGGCGAGGTGCGCCGTGCCGCCCAGATCCTGCGCTATTACGGCAATGAGGGCGATCGGCAGGCGGGCCAGATCTTCTCCTCGCCCCGGGCAGGCGAACAGATCCTGGTCACCCACAAGCCCCTCGGTGTGGTCGGGGTGATCACCCCGTTCAACTTCCCCATCGCCATCCCGGCCTGGAAGATCGCGCCCGCGTTGATCTTCGGCAACAGCGTGGTGTGGAAGCCGGCGAGCACCGTTCCGCTGCTGGCGATCCGGCTGGCGCAAGCGCTTACCGAGGCCGGATTGCCCGCGGGCGTGCTCAACCTGCTGATCGGTGGATCCGACATCGGCAACGCCATCGTCGAACATCCCGGCGTCGACGCCGTCACGTTCACCGGTTCCACCGGTGTCGGCCGCCGCATCGCCGCTGCCGCCGCGGCGCGCGGCATCCCGGCGCAGGCCGAGATGGGCGGCAAGAACGCCGCCATCGTCCTCGACGACGCCGATATCGACCTCGCGCTTGAACAGGTCATGCTCGGCGCCTTCCGCTCGACGGGCCAGAAGTGCACGGCGACATCCCGCCTGATCGTCACCGACGGGATCGCCGATCAGTTCCTGGACGCGCTGGCCGAGCGCGCCGCAGCGCTGACTGTCGGCGACCCGACCGACGACGCGACCCAGATGGGTCCGGTCATCAATGACACTGCACACCAGTACATTTCGACGGGAATCCAGACCGCCACCGCCCAGGGCGCCTCGGTGTTGACCGGCGGCCTCCCCTACGCTGACGGCCCACTGGCCGAGGGATATTTCATCGCGCCGACCATCGTCGCACTCGACGGGACACCGGCCGACGTGTGGACCGACGAACTGTTCGGGCCGGTGCTCGCCGTCCGGCGGGCCGCCGATGCCGACGCGGCGTTCGCCATGGCCAACGACAGCGAGTTCGGGCTCTCGGCAGCGGTTTTCACCCAAGATCTGACTCGCGCGCTGCAGGCCGTCGAGCAGATCGACGTGGGTGTGCTGCACGTGAACTCCGAGTCGGCCGGCGCCGACCCGCACGTACCGTTCGGAGGCGCCAAGAAGAGCGGACTCGGACCGAAAGAGCAGGGCGGTGCCGCGCGCGAATTCTTCACCCACACCACCACGGTGTACCTGCGCGGCGGGCAGGCGCGGGTATGAGTACCAGCGCCCTCGACGGTGTCGTCGTGGTGGATTTCAGCCGGGTGCTGGCCGGACCGTACGCCACGATGATGCTGGGCGACTTCGGCGCCGAGGTGATCAAGATCGAACGCCCCGGTATCGGCGACGACACCCGGGCCTGGGGACCGCCCTACGACTCATCCGGTGTGGCAACGTATTTCAACGCGGTCAACCGCAACAAGCGGTCCGTGGTGCTGGATCTGACCGACCCGGCCGATCAGGAACAGGCCCGGTCTCTGGTGGCCGGCGCCGACATCGTGGTGGAGAACTTCCGGCCTGGCACCATGGAGAGACTGGGCCTCGGCTACGAGGATCTGCGCACGATCCGCCCCGATCTGATCTACTGCTCGATCACCGGGTTCGGCCGCGACGGCGGTGCCGAGTTACCCGGCTATGACCTGCTGGTGCAGGCGGTCGGCGGGCTGATGAGCGTCACCGGAACGGAACCAGGCGATCCGACGAAGGCCGGTGTGGCACTGGTCGACGTGCTGGCCGGCCTACACGCGCTGAGCGGAATCCTGGCCGCGCTGGCCCACCGTGACCGCACCGGAGCCGGACAGCGCGTCGACACCAACCTGTTCTCCGTGTTGTTGTCCTCCATGGTGAACCAGGCCTCCGGGTATCTCGGCGCCGGCGTGGTGCCCCAGATCATGGGCAACCGCCACCCGAGCATCGCGCCGTACCAGACGTTCGACACCGCCGACCGACCCATCGCGGTCGCCGTCGGCAACGACAAGCAGTTCCGTGCCTTCGCCGCGGCCATCGGTGTACCCGAGCTGGCCGACGACCCCCGGTTCAGCACCAACCCGCAACGCGTCGCCCATCGGGACACGTTGTGCCCCATCATCGAAACCGCGCTCAAGAAGGACGGTGCCGATCACTGGTACTCGGTGCTCACCGCCGCGAGTGTGCCGGCCGGGCCGATCAACGACCTCTCGGAAGCCTTCGCGTTCGCCCGGCAACTCGGGATCGAGGCGACGGTCTCGGTGCCGGGAACGTCCACACCCCAGGTGGCCAACCCGATCACGTTATCGGCAACCCCGGTCACCTACCGCAGTGCGCCGCCGCGGCTCGGCGGCGCTGACGACGAGCTCAGCCCGGCCGACGAGACTCCAGCAGCTGCCACGCCCTGAGCGCCAGCCACAGCTGGGCCCGGGTGTCCGCAGATTCCAGGTCGTCGCCCAACAACTGACAGATGCGTCGCATCCGATTACGCATGGTGTGGCGATGGACCGCGAGCTCGGCGGCTGCGGCTTCCATCTGGCCGTTGCGCCCGAGGAACGCGGCCAGCGTGGGAATCAGCTCGTCCCCACCGGCCAGTGAGTCCAATGGTGCCGCCAAGACGCGAAGTTCGGCGGCACTGCGGCCGTCGAGCAGCACCCCCATCGGGCTGAGTGCACCGAACTCGCTGAACCGCCCGGCGCTGGAATGCGCCGCGATCCGGGCCTGCTCCACAGCCGTCTGGACGTCTGCCAGGCGACCGGGCAGGCTCATCCCGCCGCTGACCGGGTGGCCCGTCTGTCGCTCGAGCTCCTCGACGAGGGTGCGGATTCGGCGTCGGCTCCCCGCCGCCGGAACCACGATCACGATCTCGTCGCCCGTCGGTGCCATCAGAAACGAAGTCAGTACCCGGCCCAGGACATGCTCGGCGGCCAACAGCGGTCCCGCTCCGGTGAACGACGCCACCACGACGTCACCATCAGGCTCGAAACCGAAGTACCGCAACACCGCATCGTCGACGGCACCCGACCCGGCGAGCAGCTCCCGGGTGACCGCGATCCGCAGCAGTTGCTCGGCGTCGACCAGCCGGGCCGGCTTCTCGATCGCAATCGAGATGAGCGACACCGCATGTGCGACCAGGAGACGGTCGGCGTTGGACATCGCACCGGACGTGCGCACCGCGAGCCGCCCGCGCACGGGCTGGGCGGCCCGGAGATTCTGGATCGTCACGTAGGCATCGCCGTCAACGGTGACCTGGGCGCCGTGCCGGGCCGCGGTGCCGGCCTGCTCGCCCAGCACCGCGACCAACCGCTCCTGCGCATGGCCGGCCGCCGCCAGCACCGTGGCGTCGGTATCGACCACCACCACCGTCGCCGACAGAGCGTCGGCCAACGCACCGACCACGCCGGGAATGCCACCGCGCAACGTGGCGCGGGCCAACACCTCCTGAGCATCGACCACAGCCTGCACCGAGCGCAGTTCGTCGGCCTTGAGCGCATCGATCACCACCCGCGCAATCGCGATGAACGGTGTCGACGGCGGCACTTCAAGCACGGGCAACCCGAAATCGTCGCCGGCCGCCCGCACGGCAGCTGGCACATAGGCGATCGTGGTGCCGGTGTCGATGGCCAGCGCCGCCGTCCCGGCCGCGGCCAGGCGCGCGACGTAAGCGGATTGCGCGGCAGCGTCGGCACCGATGTTGATGCCCGTCGTCATCACCAACTCACCGCCGGCCAGGTACGGGGTGGGATCGCTCAGTTCGATCGCATGCGCCCAGGAGATCTCGTGGTCGGCGCCGCGTGCTCCGGCCACCACAACGAGGCCGAGGCTGTCGACCTCGGCCAGGTCCCGCACGGTGAGCGCCACAGAAGCAGTCTTACTCCTTTTCTGCGGTCACCGGCGTCACCCTCGGCACGTGGTTGTGACCGCGGGCACTTCACGGTGCCCAATCAGCTTGAGCTGTAGCAAAACTCACACTCTAAGAATTGGTTTTAATCTACGCCGAGCGGGAGCATGGAGGCATCCCTTTTCGGGCGATCCCCGATGCGTGGATGTGAAAACAAACGAGTACCCGTGATCCGGGGCACTTTCAAGGAGTGAGAAGTATGTCGTTCGCACAATTCCGTGCAAACCAGAAGCGCGCCAACATGCGGCGCCGCCTCTACGCGCGAATCAACGAACTGCCCGACTCGTCGGTTCGCGAAGAGTTGATCGCAGTCGTCCAGCGGCACGAGCTTCAGGATTCGCATCACTGAAATGACGATCCCGCTGTACAGAGCCGGTGGCCCCACGGCCTCCGGCTCTGTTGTTTTCGGCGGTCACCTCCGTTAGCCGCGGCCGAAGTACGGCATGGCCCGAGCCATCACCGTCAGCGACGGAACCGACACCTCCAGCGGCAGATCGACGAGGTGCGCGACGGCACGCGCCACATGCTCGACGTCGAAAGTCGGTTCGGCCGCGAGACTTCCATCGGCCTGCAACGTCTGATGGCTGAATCCGGCGGTCATGTCCGTGGCGGCGTTGCCGATGTCGATCTGGGTGACACAGATGTCGATATCGCGTAGATCCAACAACATTGACGCGGTCAGGCCGCTCATCGCGTGTTTGGTGACCGTGTAGGCCAGGCTCTTGGGACGGGGGCGATGCGCGGAGATCGACCCGTTGTTGATGATCCGCCCGCCCCGGGGCAGCTGAGCCGCCATGGCACGTGCGGCTTCCCTGGCGCAGAACACCGCCCCGTCGACGTTCGTGCGCCACGTGGAGTGCCACCGCTCGTCATCGATATCGATGATCGACGCGGACGGGCCGAACACCCCGGCGTTGTTGAACAGCACGTCGACGCGGCCGAAAGCCGATACCGTATCGGCGAACAGCGCCCGCACCGAAGCTGAATCCGTGACGTCCGTCGGGACGACACGGGCATTCGGGTTCCCGTCGGCGACGGCCCTCAGTGGCTCGGCGCGACGTCCCGACAGCACCACCTGATGGCCGGCCGCCAACAGGACTCGGGCCGTCGCGCGGCCGATTCCGCTACCCGCGCCCGTGATGACCACAACTTTCTGGTCTTTCTGCACGGGTTCGATTGTGCCCCGCACATCGAGCGTTGCGACCAGCGGACTCGTGGATGAACAGTGCATGATGCCGTTGGCCGCTACGGCAGAATGGCCGTCATGCGCGTATACCTCGGGGCCGACCACGGCGGCTATGAACTCAAGCAAGCCATCATCGAACATCTGCGTGAGACCGGGCACGAGCCGATCGACTGCGGCGCGTACTCCTACGATGCCGACGACGACTACCCGGCGTTCTGCATCGCAGCGGCCGAGAAGACCGTAGCCGACCCCGGCAGTCTTGGCATCGTGTTGGGCGGCTCCGGAAACGGCGAACAGATCGCCGCCAACAAGGTCCCCGGCGCTCGATGCGCGCTGGGCTGGAGCCCTGAGACCGCATCGCTTGCCCGCGAGCACAACAACGCACTCTTGATCGGGATCGGCGGCCGGATGCATACCGTTGAGCAGGCCCTGGCGATCGTCGACGCATTTCTGTCGACGCCGTGGTCTGAAGCACCCCGCCATGAACGACGGGTAGCAATCATGGCGGAGTACGAACAGACCCACGCGGCACCGGCGGTGCCGGGCGCACCCGACTGAGCGGCGCTCAGCCAGGGCACCACGAGGATGGTGGGATTAGCACGCTATATCCACGTCGGGACGGCGGATCGGCTCGACCTTCTTGATCAGCAGACCGAAGCACAGCGCACCGGCGATGATGACGCCGGCAGTGAGCAGCAACGGCATCTCGAAGGAACCGGTCGCTCCGTAAAGCGCGCCGATGACGATGGGGCTCAGCGCGCTGCCGATGTTGGAGAAGAAGTTCTGCGTCGAGCCGAGGCTGGCCACGGTGCTGGAGTCGACCACGTCAGCGGGTAGGCACCAGATCGAAACGATCGTGAAAGCCGCTGCGGCATAGGAGATCGACATCAACACGAGTGCCTGCCACGCCGCAGGAGCGACTGCAGCCAGTGCGATTACCGAGCACACCAACATGCCACCGACGAGGCAGGACTTGCGAACCTTGTTCAGTGACCATCCGCGGTCCAGGAGGTAGTCCCCCATGATGCCTCCGGCCCAACTGCCCGCGATGGCCGCCAGCGGCGGGATCATGCCGAAAGCACCGAGCTTGAGTAGGTCGAACCCGCGATCCTCCACCAGGTACGAGGGGAACCAGGTGAGGAAGAAGGTGATCATGAAGTTCAGGCAGAAGAACCCGAGCATCATCCCCCACACGGTGCGTGACCTGAACAGGTCGACGATTCGCATCGGCTTGACGTCCGGATTCACATTGCTGGCGCCCTGTTCGCGGTGGCTTTCGTGGATGATCGCCAACTCGGCATCATTCACCGCGGCCATGACCTCCGGCCGTCTGTACCACGCCCACCAGCCGATGGCCCAGAGAATGCCCAGGCCGCCGGCGAAGAGAAACGCGGCATGCCAGCTGAACAAGCCGATGATGAGCGCGATCAGCGGCGTCGCGGCGGCACTGCCGATGCGAGCACCACTGTCGTAGACCGAGGTGGCCCGGCCACGCAACCGCAGGGGGAACCAGTGCGACACCGTCTTGGCAGCTGCGGGGTAAGCACCCGCCTCTCCGACGCCCAGACCGAGACGCAGACCGAGCAGGGCGGCAAAGCTTGAGACGCCCGCCGTCGCGGCGGTGAACAACGACCACACGAGAACAGATGCGCCGAACATCACGCGTTCGCCGAACCGGTCGATGAGGCGTCCCGCCGGGATCTGCATCAACGCATAGCTCCACGAGAAGGCGCTCAGGATCAGCCCCTTCTCCGTGGGAGTGAGGTGGAAGTCCTCCGTCATGAACGGCAGGCTCACCGAGATGGCAGACCGGTCGATGTAGTTGATGGCGAGGCCGACGGCGCAAAACACCGCGACGGCCCACCGCACCTTGGTGGCGCGGCTTCCGCCCGTAGGGCCTGCGGGTTCCCCGGGGTCTGCCTTCGTAGCCGGAATGCTAGTCATCCGTGTCTCCAAGCTGTGCGGTTCTTGATTGTTTCGCTCACCTTGGGGTGAGTACGAACGCTGAATGAGCGCGAGTGTGGTGCGCGACACAATCAGAATTCTTCTGCAACATGATTGATGCAATCATTCAGATTGTCAAGAAGTGATTGCAGCCACGATTACATGCGCAACTACGCGCATCATCGCGCAACGGTCGACACTTATATGAGTGTTTCACTCATATAAGGTTGACTTGCGCATATCGCGCATGTAACTTCGATGACTGTGAGCAGCGACGAGCAGCGACCTGACACCATTGCCGCGGACGGCAACGACGACGAATTGATCGCCCGGCGTCGCGACGTCCGTGGGGCGCGGCGCCGCGAACAGATCCTCCAGCTCCTGCAGACCGTCGAGTCCGGCGCGCTCAGCGTGGAGGAGATTGCCGAACGCTTCGGTGTCTCCTTCGCCACGGTCCGACGGGATCTGAGCCGCTTGCATCAGGATCGGCACATCACCCGGACCTATGGTGGTGTGGCATTGACCGGCCCCGCCGAGCAGTCGATCCACCAACGGCACCTCGAGTTCACCGCCGAGAAGGACGCCATCGGCCGGCGGGCGGCCGAACTGGTCGGCGACAGTGCGGTCGTGATCCTGGATGCAGGCACCACAACGGAATTCGTCGCCCGCCACCTCGACGCAAACGGTGTCACCGTCTTCACCAATGGCATTGGTGCGGTCAACGTACTTCTCGGCAACGAGGATGTCTCGGTGGTCGTGCTGGGGGGACGGCTTCGGACTGTGAACCAGACGATCAGCGGATCCGAGGCCGAAAACATGCTGCATTCCGTCGTCGCGGATTACGCGTTCATCGGTGCTGACGCGGTGCACCCGCGATACGGCGTCGCGTCGCGCACCCTGGAACAGAGCCGGCTCAAGACCCTGATGATGCAGCGCGCCCGTCAGATCGTGGTAGTCGCCGACCGGCGCAAGGTCAGCACCGACCAATTCAACTACTGGTCGCCGATACCGGCACGGTGGCGACTGATCACCGACGATGCCGCAGACGCGACCGCACTGGACGAACTGCGGGCCGTCGGGGCCCAGATCGATCTCGCCGAACCCCTACGAGCCCTCTCCGAGATCACCGACCTGAAAGGCACTCAGCCGTGACCACCACATCGGACTCCGCCACCTCAGCCGCGGCGGCCGCCTACTCTGACCGCTCACTGCGCCAGGCCGTACTGCACCGCCCCAACGATCTCAGGATCGAAGAGGTGGCGATGCCGACGCTGCAACCCGGCGATGTTCTCCTTCGGGTCGACGCAGCCCTGTTGTGCGGCACCGATGTTCGTATCTACGAGGGCCGCAAGCAGAAGAACGTTACGTTCCCCACTGTGCTGGGGCACGAGTTCGCCGGCACCGTGGTCGATGCCAACGGGCCACTGCCCGAGGGTGTTTCCATGGGCGACCAGGTCGCCGTATACCCCTTGGTCAGCTGCGGCAAGTGTGTAGCCTGCCGCAAGGGGCACGAAAACATCTGCAAGAACCGCAAGGCGTTCGGCTACCAGCTCACCGGCGGCCTGTCCCAGTACGTGTACGTCCCGGCCGAAGCACGGCAGAATCTGGTGCCGGTACGGGGAGTGTCAGCCGCCGAAGCCGCCATCATCGAACCCGTCGCATGCGCATACAACGGCCAGAAGCTCGCCGGGATGTCGCGGGCCGAGACAGCGTTGATCGTCGGCTGCGGTCCCCTCGGACTGATCCACACCGGCCTCGCCAAGAACCTCGGCGTGGAGAAGGTGGCCGCCGTCGACCCGATCGCCAAACGCCGTGCCATGGCAACCCGGTTCGGCGCGGATCTGGTACTCGAACCCGGCCCCGATGCCGCCGAGCAGCTCAACGAGTTCAGCAACGGCGGGATCGACGTGCTGGTCATGGCGATCGGCCGAATCGATGCGCTGACACCCTATTTGGGATGTCTGGCGCCGGGCGCCAGCGTGTCCGTGTTCGCCGGGTTCGGGTCCGACGCAGACCTCGCGGTGTCCGCCAACGATGTGCATTACAACGAATGGAACATCGTCGGCGCGTCCTCGTGCCGCCTCGACGGTTTCCACGCTGTCGCCCCCATGGTCTCCAGCGGTGAACTTCCGGTCGCCGAACTGATCGGCACCCAATTGCCGCTGGACCGCGCCGTCGAGGCGCTCACCCTCGCCGGCTCCGGCGCCGACATGCGCGTCGGTGTCGATCCCTGGGCCTGATCCCGCCCCCGAACTCGTCCACCCACATCACAAGGAGCAGCACGCAATGAGCACCAGTTTTACGCCCGCATTCGACATCAATCCGTCCGGAACCACCGCAGCGCTGGGCCGAAACCTGCGCCTGCGCAGGCTGTTCGGTGCCGATGGCCGCACCCTGACCGTGGCACTGGACCAGGCTGTGCCCCGCGGCGTCGCACCCCGCCTGGCCACCATCGGCTCCACGTTCGCCAGCATCGCCGACGGTGAGCCCGACGCCGTCACCATCACGAAGGGCCTGGCCGGCCCCCTGCTCGGCGGCAATCGCGCTCCGCTGCCCTGGATCCTGAAAGCCTCGATGTTCTCCGTCGAGTTCCACCCGACCTACGACGCCACCATCGCCAAGGTGCAGGACGCCGTCCGGCTCGGCGCCGACGCCGTCGCCGTGGGTATCTCGGCCGGCTCGTCCAACCAGGTTGCCATGTTCGAGATGCTCAACAGCGTGGTGGAGGAAGCCCACACCTGGGGTCTGCCGGTGGTCTGCCACGCCTACCCGTCGGGCGAATTGTGGGGTGACCGTAAGGGTTCCACCGAATCCGTGCTGTACGCCTCCCGTGCCGCGGCCGAGCTCGGTACCGACATCGTCAAGACCTGGTACACCGGCTCCACCGCGGAGTTCGCCAAGGTTGTCGAGGGAACCCCTGCCATCGTGGTGGCCGCCGGCGGCGCACCCGCCAACAGCCCGCTGGACGTGCTGAAGCAGGCCGCGTCCGTCGTCGAAGCCGGCGCCCACGGAATGACCGCGGGCCGCAACATCTGGCAGGCCGAGAATCCCGGCAAGATGGTCGCCGCTCTCAAGGCCGTCATCCACGGTGGCGACAGCCCCGAGGTCGCCGCCAAGCTGCTCGACTGACCCGATCACCGGCCGAACCGATTCGTGCGCGACCCCCGAAGGAGTGGGTATTCCGAATGTCTGAGAATCAGCATCCGCAGGACGCCACTTCGACGACCTACCTCGGAATCGACGTCGGCACATCCGCGACCAAAGCCGTGATCCTCGCCGGGGACGGCACGGTCCTCGCCCGGTCCAGGGTTCCGCATCCCGCAGCACGCGGAGCCGGGGCCGGGCGGGCCGATCCGTCTGCATGGAGGGCCAGCATCACCGCGGCCGTACGTGGGCTGGCGCCGCATACCGCGACCGTCGCCGGGGTCGGGATGGATACCCACTGCCCCACCGCATTACTGCTCGACGAATGCGGTGTGCCGCTGGTTCCCGGCGTCACCTGGGATCACCCCGGCCTGGCCGAACCCACCGCTGCATTGATCGCCTCGCTGAGCCCCGAGCACCGAAAGCTGCTCGGAAACCACCTGATGCCGGCCACCGCAATGGGGGCAGCGCACCGGCTGCTGCAGGATATCGAACCCCAAGCCGTCTCTGTGGCAACCACATTCGGACTCGCCGGAACCTGGCTGGGCCAGTGGCTGACCGGCGAACGCGCGATCGACCCCACCCAGGCGTCCTACACCGGTCTGATGGCCAGCACCGACGGATCCTGCCGCTGGCTCGATGCGGTCGCTCAGCAGCTGGGAATCCCGGCTCGGCAACTACCGCCGGTGCGGCCGTCACTGAGCGTACTCGGCACGTTGCTGGCGAGTACGGCGGCGACTCTTGGGCTGCCCCAGGGCATTCCGGTGATCGTCGGCTCCGGCGACACGCCTGCCGCCTCGTTCGCGCTGGGAACCGAGCCCGGTGGACGGCCCTTACTGATCATGGGGACAACCCATGTCGTGTCGAATGCGTTGTCGGCGCCCGACCATCGCGCCAAAGCGCTGCAGCGGGTCGACGTACACGCCGGCCGGTGGCTGATCAACGGAGTGATCAACGGCGGTGACGCGCTGGCCGAAGGTGCCGCGCATCTGGGCTACGGGCAAGGTGACATCGCGGTAGAAGCCCTGGTGTCGAGCGCTTTCCGGGCCCAGCCCGAGGAGATGGACCAGGCGCCGGTGTTCGTTCCTCATACCCGGCCCGAACGCGGCCCTCTGTGGTTCGCCGAACCGAGGACAGCGATACTGGGCGCAATCCCCCATCCGGCGGCACCGGCTGCCGCCCGTGGCATCGTCGAAGGGGTGCTGTTCGCCGACCGGATGATCATCGAAGCCTGCATCGAGGAACGACAGCGCACCCTGTACGTCAGCGGGGCTTTCGGCTTCGAGCCCGAACTGCCGCAGTTACTGGCTGATTCGTTGGACCGCGACATCCTGGTCATCGACGAGAGTCATCTTCCCGCTATCGGTGCCGCAGCGATGTGTGTGACGGTGCTCGTCGGGCATTCGGTGAACCCGCCGCAGGCGCGCCTGGTGCGGCCCCGCCCGCAGTGGCGCAACATCGTGGCCGAGCGCTGGCAGCACTACCGGCAGGTCTGGTCCACCGTCACCGGAATCCAGCCGCCGGCCACGCTCGACGAATCCCTCGACCCAGCGGCCCGAACCCGCAGCGCCTCAGTAGGAGTGTCTTGACGTGACGATGTCGCCGGTGTCCCCCACCCGAACCGTGGCCGGATTGATCTATGTCTCACGGCTTCTCACCGACCGCGCCATGGATCATCTCCACGCGCTCGGCGCCGAGGTGCGGATCGGGTCCGAGTTGCCGCCGAGCCGCGCCGAACTGGAAACGGGCATCGCCGGCGCCAGCGCTGCGGTGATCACCCTGACCGAACGCGTCGACGCACAATTGCTGGCCGCCGCCGGACCGCAATTGAAGGTCATCGCCAACGTCGCAGTCGGATTCGACAACATCGACCTGGCGGCTGCCAACTCAGCAGGGATCACCGTAACCAACACCCCCGGGGTGCTGGACCGCGCGTCGGCGGACCACGCCTTCGCGTTGATCCTCGACGCCACCCGCCGGGTCACCGAAGGCGACCGGCTCATCCGTTCCCGGCAGCCCTGGGTGTGGGGACCGCGGATGCTGGTCGGGCTCGACATCAGCGCCGGCGCGACCCTGGGCATCCTCGGCTATGGCCGTATCGGGAAAGCGGTTGCGCGGCGCGCCCACGCCTTCGACATGACTGTCATCGCGTCCTCGCGCAGCCGTGTACCGGGCACCGTCGAGGACGGTGTGAGGTTCGTCGAGCCGTCCGTCCTACTCGCCGAAAGCGATATCGTCAGCGTCCATACTCCACTCACCCCCGAGACACATCACCTGATCGACGCGGACGCGCTACGGACCATGAAGCCCACCGCCTACCTGATCAACACCGCCCGCGGCGGCGTCGTCGACGAGACCGCGTTGATCGCCGCGTTGCACGGCGGCCAAATCCGCGGTGCCGCACTGGATGTGTTCGAGGGCGAACCACACGTCAACCCGGCCCTGCTGAACGCACCCGGACTCACCCTCACACCGCACACCGCCAGCGCCGGTGAAGCGACCCGGGACACGATGGGCATTCTCGCCATCGACAACGTCGCAGCGGTGCTCGACGGGCAACCCCCTCTGACCCCGGTCCGGTGAAGTTCGTCCTGGCGCCCGATTCGTTCAAGGAGTCGTTGAGCGCAGCGCAAGCGGTGCAGGCCATGCGTACAGGTGTGCTGTCGGTCATTCCCGACGCGGAATGCGTCGGAGTTCCGATGGCCGACGGTGGCGAAGGGACAGTCGACGCGATCGTCGATGCGCTGGGCGGGCGACGCAATTTCGTCGACGTGCAGGATCCGCTGGGCCGGGCCGTCACCGCCAGCTACGGTTACGTGCCGCACCGGCGCTTGGCAGTGATCGAGAGCGCTGCGGCAGCGGGTATCGAACTCGTCGCCCCGCGTGAGCGAGATGTTCTCCGTTCCAGCACTTTCGGAGTCGGCCAGCTAATCACCTCGGCCCTGGACGCCGGCGCCACAGAAATCCTGGTCGGATTGGGTGGCTCGGCAACCAACGACGGCGGGACTGGAATGCTCACGGCCCTCGGCGCCCGGTTCGTCGACGTGGACGGCCGTTGCGTAGCACCGGGCGGAGCCGCGCTTCAGCGTCTTCACCGGATTGAGCTGAGCAGTCTGGACCGCCGTCTGCGCGACGTCCGTGTCCGTCTGGCGTGCGACGTTACCGCGCCCCTGCTGGGCGCTGGAGGCGCGAGCGCCGTATTCGGGCCGCAAAAGGGCGCTACAGCAGCCGATGTCAGAACGTTGGAGTCGGCACTCACAGAGCTGGTCGCGGCCACGTCGACTGCACTGGGCCGGGCATGGCCCGAGCGTCCGGGCGCAGGGGCCGCCGGCGGACTCGGATTCGCGCTTCTCGAATACCTCTCCGCCGAAATGCAGCCCGGGGTGAGCATCGTCGCGGAAACTGTCGGACTCGAAGAACACCTCCGAGACGCGGACTGGGTGCTCACCGGGGAGGGCAGTGTCGACGCTCAAACGGCACTGGGCAAGACCCCATTCGGGGTTGCGCAGCTTGCACTGGCCAACAACACGCCTGCAGTGATCTTTGCCGGCCGGGTCAGCCCCGACGCCTCCGTCATGCTGGATCACGGTGTCCACGAAATCATCGCGATCACTCCGCCTGGAACGCCGCTACAGCAAGCGCTCCGGAAAAGTGCCTCAGCACTCACCGATTCCACTGCTGAGCTATGCCGCAGAATCCTTCGCGACGGCACTGTCACGATCGCCTCGACGCCGGCCTGCAGCGGCTGAGAATTCGCGCGTAATGACAGGGCCGGGCGTGTTTCGTGACGGTGTAGGCCAGGCTCCCGGGACGGGGACGACGCGCGCAGATCGACCCGTTGTTGACGATCCGCCCGTCGCGTGGAGCGCCACCGCTCATCGTCGATATTGGAGATCGAAGCCGCCCGTGATGACCACAACTTTCGGGGATTCCTGCACGGGTTCGATTGTGCCCGACCTCGCCTCAGCGCATCCGGGATCGCCGGTTGCGCTGAGGCGAGGGAGTTCAGTTGAGCAGGTATAGACCGACCGTGCCACCGTCATTCACGGCATAGACGGCCTCACCCGGGCCGGCGCCGGCTGCGTTGGCCGCAGCCACCGCCGACGGGGCGTCAGCGTGATTGCCGGTCCAGTGCCAGGCGCGACCACCGGTGCCGGTGTGGTTGTCGAATATGTAAAGGCCGACGGTCCCACCGTCGTTGACCTCGAAGATCGCCTCACCGGGTCCTGCTCCCGATGCGGTGGCCGCAGCCGCGGCCGACGGTGCGTCCCCGTGATTACCAGTCCATCTCCAGCTCATGTTGAACTCCTGTGTCGAGTGCCGATGTGCCCCCGGTCGATGGGCACATCCACTGTCAGCCGTGGGCACGGCACCGTGCACGCGTAGTGCACTACTCGACCGGGATCCGGCGCTAATGCGTCGGCGTACCGCCCGCGGGACTCGGGCGCGGCGCCGTGAAAAACGCCGCCACCACCGCGATCACGCTGATCATCGCGGCGACCGTGAACGCGGCATGGACACCCGGCAGATCCGGGGCCCCGCCCGCCTGCGACGCCTTCGTCATGACCGTCACGAACAAGGCCGTTCCGGCCGCACCCGCGACCTGTTGCAGCGTCGTCAAGATGGCACTGCCGTGTGAATAGAACCGGTCGGGCAGGACACCGAGTGCGTCAGTCATCAACGGGGTGAACATCATCGACAGGCCGACCATCATGATCGTCTGCAGGACAACGAGTTCCCACACCGGCGACGCCGCCGACAGCAGGGTGAATCCCCACAGCGACGCGCACAGCAGAAGCGACCCCGGCACGACGAGCACCCGGGCACCGTGCCGGTCATACGCCCGCCCGACCAGCGGGCCGGCCAACCCCATCAGCAGCCCGCCCGGCAGGGTCGCGAGTCCGGCGACCAACGCGCTCTGCTTCAACACGTCCTGGACGTACAGCGGCACCATGATGATGGCGCCGAACAATCCCATGAACCCGAGGATCACCAGGCCCAGCGACACCGAGAACCGGCGATAGGTGAACGGGCGCAGGTCGAGGAACGCGCGGTCGCGTCGCTGCAGCTGGATCTGGCGCGCGCCGAACAGCACCATCGCCACCGCACCCACCGTCATCGGCACCCACGCCGGTAGCGACTGCTGACCGTGGGCCCCCTCGCCCATCAGCGACAGCCCGAACACCAAGCCCGCGAACGCAACCGCCGACAGCGGTACCGAGACGGGATCGATCGGGGTCGGTTCCTCCCGCTCATCGTCGACCCGCAGCCAGGCCAGACCGGCGCTGAGCGCCACCAGTGCGATGGGCAGCACGATCCAGAACATCCAGCGCCAGTCGAGCGAGCCCAGGATGAACCCCGACAGCGTGGGACCGATCGCCGGCGCGACGGCGATGACGATCGAGATGGTGCCCATCATCTGGCCGCGCCGGTCGGCCGGGATCAACGTCATGACCGTCGTCATCAGCAGCGGCATCATCACGGCGGTCCCGCACGCCTGCACGATCCGTCCGACCAACAGCACCGCGAACCCCGGCGCCAGCGCGGCGACCAGGGTGCCGGTACAGAACAACCCCATCGACGCCAGGTAGATGCTCCGCACCGGGTAGCGCTGCAGCAGCGAACCGGACATCGGGATGACCACGGCCATCGTCAACAGGAAGCCACTGGTCAGCCATTGCGCCGTGCTCGCGGTGATGTCCAGGTCCACGATCAGCGCCGGCAGCGCCACACTCATGATCGTCTCGTTGAGGATCATCACGAACGCCGAACCCACCAGCAGCGCGATGATGACGTTGGCGCTCGCCTGGGCACGCGGTTGCGTCGCGATCTCCCCCGTGCTCATTACCTCTCCCCTGTCTCCCCCGAGACTTCGTTTGCGCAGCCACCCAGGGTAGGTGGGACACCCGACATCAGGGAAACCGGTTTTTGCTGGGGTGGCGCGGCTCCGCAAATTGACGCCAAGAGAAATTGAGTAGTGCACTACTGCATACATCGAGCCGGCGGAGCGAAAGCATCAGGAAATGACCATCATCGACGCGGCACCGCACCTCGAGAGCGCGATCCCATCATTTCCGCTGACTGCCAGCGGGACGCCGCATCCGCTGGCCCTCACCACAGCACGTTTCAAGACGGCGATGTCGGCCGCGGATCGACTGATCATCGACGGTCGTGCCACCCGCGACGATGTGCAGGCCCAAGTTATCGCCGCCTGCAATGCCCTATCCGACCAGATCCGCGTGCACTTGCGGCCCGGTGCCCCTGACGCCGATGAGCTGGGCGCCTTCGTGCACAAGGAGACCTACCCGTATCTGGGGCTGAGCACTCTGATCGACCGCTCCTACACCAAGCCCCGGGGTTACGCGGGTGACTACCTGACGTTGCAGATGGTGTACGACGACCAGCCGGACGGTGTGCGCCGACTCGGCCCGTACATTGACCGGTGGTTTCTCGGCATACCCGCCTCGTGCGCGGTAAAGAACCGACGAGAACTATTGCGCGACATCATTATCGACACCGCGCTGCACTGCCACGACCGGCCCGCTGCGATCACGAGCCTGGCCTGCGGGCCGGCCCGTGAGATCTTCGACATCTTCGGCGAGGCCCACTACCCGGACATCGTCGCTACCTGCCTGGACATCGACGACCAGGCCTTGACCTACGCCCACGGCATCGCGGACAGCATCGGAGTTACCGGACGAGTTGCCTTCGTACAAGCCAACATCGTCAAAGTCGCGCTGGGACGCCAACCTCTCGAGCTGGCCGATCAGGATCTGGTGTATTCGATCGGCCTCATCGACTATCTCGCCGATCATCTCGTGGTGAAGCTGCTCGACTGGATCTACCGCCACCTGCGCCCGGGCGGAACCGCGATCGTCGGGAACTTCGATATCGACAATCCCGACCGGGCCTTCATGGACCACCTGCTCGACTGGAAACTGATCCACCGCTCACCGCAGGATCTGGCGGCTTTGTTCGCACAGTCGCAGTTCGGCGATGCGCCGGTCGACGTGCGACGCGAAGCCACCGGAATCAACTTGTTCGCGTCGGCCTGTCGGCCGGTGTGAGCCTTCCCGCTCAATAGAAATGGCCCCCGGAGATAATCTCCGAGGGCCATTTCCTCTTGGTAGCGGGGACAGGATTCGAACCTGCGACCTCTGGGTTATGAGCCCAGCGAGCTACCGAGCTGCTCCACCCCGCGTTGCGAATACAAGGTTACCGGGGTCTTACGCGGAGCTCCAAATCGGGTGCTCAGAGGGTTTTCTGGCCCCAAAACGACCGGAAATCAGTCCACGAAACGCACCACCTGGCCGCAGCGGAACACCCCGGCCGGGTCGTGCCGCTCGGCCAGCGCGGCCAGCCAGTGCCGGGTCTCCTCGTCGTAGACCCGCACGGCCCACCCAGCATCCTCAGACGGCGCGAAATTGGCGATCTGGCCGCCACTGGACCATTGCGAGAGGGCCACGACAAGCGCGCCGGCCCGCGGCACCACCAGCTCGGCTACCGGAGGTGCCAAGACGCCGATGACGGCTACCGCGAAGGCGGCGTCGCGGTGGCAGAACGCACTCCGGTGTTGCGCCTCACGCGCCAACGCTCCGCCGAGCATCCGGACTTCGACGATCGTCTGCACCGAGCCCGAATCCGGACCGGCCATCGCCAGGAGCACCTCAACCGTCTCCGCGGTCAATTCCCGCAGCAGCGTGTGGTGTTCGTAGATCGGCATCGGATCGACCGGATCGGCATGCACAGCACCGATCGCGGCGTACGGCATCACAGCGACGGTGTCGAGCAGCGGGGCAGCGACCGCGCGCATCGGCGCCAGGAGTCGTTCGGCCTCGGTGAAGTCGCCGAGGGCGGCGTAGCGTACCGCGACGGTGAAGCGGCCGGCCAACGGCTCGGGAACCCCGGGCAATGCTGGAAGCTGCAGCAGTGCAACGGAAGTAGAGATGGACTCGGGCAGGTCGGCACACCAGCGGGCCCATGCGCGCAGCACTACTGCGGCATCGCTGCCATCGAAATACACGGCCCCGCCGTAGAACTCCGAGATCGGCAGAAGGTCGATCTCGACTGAAGTGACGATGCCCAACGTCGACTTCCCGCCACGCAGGCCCCAGAACAGCTCGGCGTTCTCCTCCGGCGTCGCGCGCAGCAACTCGCCTGCGCCGGTGACCAACTCGAAGGATCGCACATAGTCCGAGGACAGCCCGACGGTGCGCACGAGCGGGCCGATTCCCGCACCGGTCAGGTATCCCACGACACCGACCTGTGGTGAGGCTCCGCACAATCCGGCCAGACCGTGCGGAGCCGCCGCGTCGAGCACGTGCTGCCACGTCGCCCCGGCCGCCACCCGCGCGGTGCGGGCCACCGGATCCACGGTGACGTCCGTCATTCCGGATGTCACCACGAGGATCGTGTCGGAGGCGACCGACAGGGCACCGTGGCCGGTGGCCTGGACGGCCACCCGATATCCCCGGGCGGCCGCGTAACCGACCGTGTTGGCGATGTCGTACGCCGAGGTCGCCAACACCACCGCGGCCGGCTCAACGGTGGCCGCCAGGTTCCACGGGGTGGCGCGCTCATAGCCGGCCTCGCCCGGCAGCGCGACCGGGGCGGCGACGTGGGCGCGCAAACCCTCCAGCGCGTCGTCCAGGCCGTCGTGCGCAAGGTCGGTCAGGGTCATCGGGGTCCTCCCAGGAATGCTGCTCAGCAGCCGGCGCGAATTTCGGCGCAAAGCATTACCGGGACCTCTTGGTGTTGACTTGGTGCCCAGGTCAACTCACGGCGAGCAGACGCAGATGTACCCGACACGCCGGGCGCCGCGGTACATCTGCGTCTGCTCGCGGGAGGACCTACTTGGACGAATTGAACTTGTTCATCGCATCGTTCAACCGCTGCAACGCCTGCCCGTACTTGCCGAAGTCACCGCTGCGCTGGGCATCCTGCGCCGCCGACAGGGCCGACTCGACCTCCTTGAGCGCCGCGGACTTGGCCGGTGACAACTGCACGGGCTCACCCGGCGGGACCGCCGCGGGCGGCGGTGCGGCCACCTGCGGTGCCTGTCCGTCGGCATTCGCCGGCGGTGGCGCGGCCGGCGGCGTTTCCGGAGCACCGGCAGCCTGCGGCTTGCCGTCGGTGGGAGCCACATTGGTGGCGGTGGCACCCGCCCCCGGGCCGAACAGTTCGGTGAGGGCGTCACTGACCGTCGGGCCGTAGCCGACCTTGTCGCCGTAGAGCATGGCCACCCGGATCAGGCGTGGGTATGTCGAAGCCGCGTCACTGGTCCCCGGCGATGCGTAAACCGGTGCCACGTACAGCAATCCGCCATCCGCTACCGGCAGGGTCAACAGGTTTCCCCATCGGATCCGGTTCAGGTTGTCGCGTCCGATCACGCCGAGATCCTGCGTGACGGCAGTGTCGGTACTGATCGCGTTGAAGGCCTGTTTGGGACCCTTGACCTCACCCGGGATCGTCAGCACGGTGATCTTGCCGTATGTCGACGGATCCGAGCTGGCACTGACATAGGCGGCCAGGAACTCGCGCTGCAGCCAGTTCAGCGCGCTGGTCAACTGGAATGACGCCGAACCATCGTTGTTCACAAGGTCTTTGGCGACGATGTAGAACGGCGGCTGATAGCTGCTCGCCGTCGGGTTCGGGTCCAGCGGGACGTTCCAGAAGTCGGCGTTGGTGAAGAACTTCACCGGATCGTCGACGTGGTACTTGGTCAGCAAGGACCGCTGCACCTTGAACAGATCCTCGGGATACCGCAGGTGCGCCTGCAATTCCGGGGTGATGTCCGATTTCGGTTTGACGGTGCCCGGGAAGACGCTCATCCAGGCCTTGAGCACCGGATCCTGTTCATCCTGGGCATACAGCGTCACGGTGCCGTCGTAGGCGTCGACGGTGGCCTTGACCGAGTTGCGGATGTAGGACACCTGCTTGTCCGGAGCCAGCCGGTTCACCGCGACCTCGTTGGAATCGGCCGTCGCACTCGACAGCGTGGTCAACTCCGAATACGGATAGTTGTCCAACGTGGTGTAGCCGTCGACGATCCAGACCATGCGCTTGTTGACGATCGCCGGGTACACGCTGGTGTCGGTGGTCAGCCACGGCGCCACCGCCTCCACACGCTTGGCGGGATCCCGGTTGAACAGGATCTTGCTGTTCTCGCCGATCACGTTGGACAGCAGGAAATTCCGCTCGGCGAACTTGGCGGCGAACACCGTCCGGGCCAGCCAGTTGCCGATCGGCACACCACCGGTGCCCGAGTACGTGTAGTTCTTGGTGTCGGTGTTGGTCTCGTAGTCGTACTCGCGGTCGACGTCACCGTTCTTGCCGACGATCGCGTAGTCGGCCGAGGTGTCGGCGATCACCGGACCGAAGTAGACCCGGGGCTGGTCCAGCGGTGCCGGCCCGGGCGAGACCACCTTGCCGTTGGCACCGACGACGCTGGCCAGGAACTCGGGGTAACCACCGTTCTGGTTGGGGTCGTTGGCGATTCCGCGCACCGTGTTGGCCGGTGAGGCGATGAAGCCGTTGCCGTGGGTGTAGACGGTGTGCCGGTTGATCCAGTCGCGCTGGTTCTCGATCAACCGGTCCGGGTTGAGTTCGCGTGCGGCGACGACGAAGTCGCGCAGGCTGCCGTCCGGACCGGCGTAGCGGTCGATGGCCAGCTGGTCCGGGAAGAAGTAGAAGTTCTTGCCCTGCTGGAACTGGGTGAACGCGGGGCTGACGATCGTCGGATCGAGCAGCCGGATGTTCGACGTGGTGGCCCGGTCCGCGGCCACCTGCGCAGCCGTGGTCTGGCCGTTGCTCTCGTAATTGCGGTACGTCACCGTGTCGTCGGTGAGCCCGTAGGCCTGCCTCGTCGCGGTGATACTGCGGCTGATGTACTCGCTTTCCTTCTGCGCGGCGTTGGGCTTGACGCTGAACTGCTCGACGATCAGCGGCCAGCCCGCGCCGACGACCAGCGAGCTCAGCAGCAACAGCACCACGCCGATAGCCGGAATCCGCAAGTCGCGCAGCACGATCGCCGAGAACACCGCGACCGCGCAGATCAGTGCGATGGCCAGCAGGATCAGCTTGGCCGGCAGCACGGCGTTGATGTCGGTGTAGCCGGCACCGGTGAAGGGCTTGGCGGCGCGGGTGTTACTCAACAGCTCGTAGCGGTCCAGCCAGTACGCGAAAGCCTTGAGCAGGATCAGGAAACCGACCAGGCTGATCAGCTGGATGCGCGCGGCACGGCTCAGCGCCCCGCTGCGCCCGGTCAGCCGGATCCCGCCGAACACGTAGTGCCCCAGCAGGTTCGCCACGAACGCCAGGAACGTCGCGACGAACAGATAGGTCAGCACCAGGCGGTAGAACGGCAGATCGAACGCGTAGAAACCCAGATCCCGGCCGAACTGCGGATCGGTGATCCCGAAATCGCTGCCGTGCAGGAACAGCTGCACCCGCACCCAGTAGCTCTGCGCGATCACACCGGCGAGTAGGCCGATGAAGACCGGCACGCCGATCCCGAACAGCCGCAGCCGGGCCAGCACGGTGGTGCGGTAGCGCGCCACCGGATCATTCGGGCCGGCGGCCGGGACGAACACCGGACGGCTGCGGTAGGCCAACGCCAGCCCAGCGAACACCACTGCCCCGATGAGCAGACCCACCACGAGGAACACGATGAGACGGGTGGCCAGCACGGTGGTGAACACCGAGCGGTACCCCAACTCGCCGAACCACAGCCAGTCCACGTAACCGTCGACCACTCGAGGTCCGATCAACAACGCCAGCACCGCCACCAGTGCCAGCCCGATCAGTACTCGGCTACGTCGCGTCAGCTTCGGCATCCTCGCCGCCGGCCGCATCCCCACTCGTGAACTCCCGTTTCAGCCTCGGTGGACTCGTGACATGCCCGACGGGGCCGCCCGATTTTCTACAACTCTAGCCATCCACCGGCCGGGTGCGGTCTAGCAGCGAGGTGGTTCGCCACCGGCAGAAATCGTGTGCAGCGCGTCGACCGCCTGGGTCAGGGTTTCCACCCGGACCAAATCCATGCCGTCCTGGGGCGCCGAGCGCGCCTCGGTGCAGTTGTCGGCGGGCACGAGGAACGCGGTCGCGCCGGCTTCCTTGGCGGCCAGCATCTTGTGGGTGATCCCGCCGATCGATCCGACCTTGCCCTCACCGGTGATGGTTCCGGTGCCGGCGATGAACTTGCCATCGTTGAGGTCACCGGTGGTCAGTTTGTCGACGACGGCGAGGCTGAACATCAACCCGGCCGACGGGCCGCCGATGTTGGCCAAGTTGAAGTCGATGTCGAACGGGGCCCACGGGGCATCGAGCACGCCGACGCCGAGGAATCCGTAATCCCGGTCGGGGTTGTCGCCGAGGGTGATGGTCGCGACCCCGGGCGGCGCATTCTTGCGACGAAAGTCGATCACCAGCTGGTCGCCGGGCTTGGTCTTCTTCAAGATCGCCTGGAACGCGTCGAGGTTCGCCACCGGGGTGCCGTTCACGCCGTCGATCGCATCGCCGTCACGGAGCTTGCCCGCCGAAGGACCGGGGTCGGTGACGCTCTGCACCGTCACCGCCACCGGGTACTTCAGGTAGGACAGCGCCGCGTACTCGGCGCTGTCCTCGGACTTCTTGAAGTCGGAGTTGTTGGCCTCGTCGATCTCGTTCTTGGACTTGTCCGGCGGGTACACCAGGTCGCGCGGCACCAGTTGCTCGCGGCCCGACATCCACAACGCCATGGCTTGCCCCAAGGTCAGCCCGTCGCGCTGGGACACCGTGGTCATGTTCAGGTGCCCCGAAGTGGGGTGCACGTCGGCGTCGGGTCCGTGGATGTCGACGACCTGCTTGCCCTCGACCTCGCCGAGGGTGTTGAAGGTCGGACCGGGACCCAACGACACGAAGGGCACCGTCACCACCGACAGCAGTACGCCGAACGCCACGATCGGCACCAGCGCAACCAGCAGCGTCAAAATCCGCCTGTTCACGCCGCCCACAGTAAAGCCTGCGCCGTCGTGTTCACCCACAGCGTGACCCACGACCGCACCCGGACACCCGGTCATGAGTACCGTTGTGGGTATGGCTGACCTGCCTTTCGGCTTCTCCGCCGGGAACGACCCCGACCGAGACAAAGACAAGAAGGACCCCGATTCGGGGTCCGGCTCCGGCAATCCCGGACCAGGTCCGGGATCGGATCCGTTCGGTTTCGGCATGGGCGGAGCCAACTTCGACATGGGTGACCTGGGGCAGATCTTCACCAAGCTCGGCGAGATGTTCAGCGGCGCAGGCAGCGCGATGGCCGGTGGCAAACAATCCGGCCCGGTGAACTACGACCTGGCCCGGCAGTTGGCGTCCAACTCGATCGGGTTCGTCGCGCCGGTGCCGGAGAAGACCACCGGTGCGGTCGCCGACGCCGTGCGGTTGGCCGAGACGTGGCTCGACGGGGCCACCCCGCTGCCCGCAGGCACCACCCGATCGGTGGCCTGGACTCCCAGCGACTGGCTGGACAACACTCTGGACACCTGGAAGCGGCTCTGCGACCCGGTGGCCGAGCAGATCTCCTCGGTGTGGGCGTCGGCGCTGCCCGAAGAGGCCAAGAGCATGGCCGGTCCCCTGCTGGCGATGATGTCGCAAATGGGTGGCATGGCGTTCGGCTCTCAATTGGGCCAGGCGCTGGGCAAGCTGTCCCGTGAGGTGCTGACCTCCACCGACGTCGGTCTGCCGCTGGGCCCTAAGGGTGTCGCGGCGCTCATGCCCGAGGCCATCGAATCGCTGGCCGAAGGGCTGGAACGCCCGCACAGCGAGATCCTGACCTTCCTGGCCGCCCGCGAGGCCGCCCATCACCGCCTGTTCAGCCACGTGCCGTGGCTGTCCAGCCAACTGCTCGGCACGGTCGAGGCCTTCGCCAAGGGCATGAAGGTCGATATGACCGGCATCGAAGACTTCGCCCGCGGCTTCAACCCGGCCTCCCTCGGCGACCCCTCGGAGATGGAGCAACTGCTCAACCAGGGCATCTTCGAACCGAAGGCCACCCCCGAGCAGGAAGCCGCCCTGGAGCGACTGGAAACCCTGCTCGCGCTGATCGAGGGCTGGGTGCAGACCGTCGTCACCGCGGCACTCGGCGATCGCATCCCCGGCACCTCGGCACTGGCCGAGACGCTGCGTCGTCGTCGCGCCACCGGCGGCCCCGCCGAACAGACCTTCGCCACGCTCGTCGGCCTGGAATTGCGCCCCCGCAAGATGCGCGAGGCCGCCGCACTGTGGGAGCGGCTGACCGAGGCGGTCGGCACCGACGCCCGCGACAGCGTGTGGCAGCACCCCGATCTGCTGCCCAGCGCGGCCGATCTCGACGAGCCGGCCGGGTTCATCGACCGCATGATCGGCGGCGACACCACCGGCATCGACAGTGCCTTCGAACAGGCCATCGCAGACCTGGAGAAGGAACAGGGCAAGCGCGACGACAAGGGCGACGACGACTGATCCGCGACCCTGTGGATAACTGAAACGGCGGTCGTCGCCGCCGTGGCAGAGTCATCGCATGACGCGCTATGTGCTCGCCGCCGGCCGCCAGATTCTGCTGCGTCCCGACGAGAAGGTTCAGCTCGGCTGGGATCCGCGACGCGCGGTGCTGGTCCGTCCTCCCACCGGGATGCCCCAGAACCATCTGGCCAGATTGCTCCGCATGCTGCAGGCCGGCGCCACCCGTGACGAATTGGTCGACGAATTGGTCATGGCCGCAGAATCATTCGACGACGCCGCGGCGATCGACGAGTTGATCTCGGCGCTCACCGAAACCGGCCTGCTCACCGCGGTACCCACGCGGCGCGCAAGACCGGCCCGTGCGGCTTCCATCCGGGTCCACGGCCGCGGCCCCCTGTCCGAACTGCTGGCCAGCGGCCTGCGCTGTTCGGGCGCGAAGGTCAGGCGCAGTACCAATCCGCACACCGGGAACGTGGCGGCCTCCACCGACCTGGTGGTGCTGGCCGACGATCAGCTCAACGACCCGCGGCTGCTGCAGGACCTGCACCGCGACGGCATCGCCCACCTGTCGGTGTGCGTCCGCGACGGCGCCGGGCTGGTGGGGCCGCTCGTCATCCCTGGTCTGACGAGCTGTCTGCATTGCGCCGATCTTCACCGCACCGATCGGGACGCGGCGTGGCCGGCCTTGGCCACCCAGCTCCGAGGTGCGGTCGGCAGCGCCAGCCGGTCGACCATCCTGGCCACTGCGGCCCTGGCGATGCGCCAGGTGGACCTGGTCATCCGGGCAGTCGGACACCGTGGCGGGGACCAGCCTGCCCCCGACGCGCCGCCCACCCTGAACACCACCCTGGAACTCGACTCCGAGGGGTATTCGATCGTCGCGCGCCGCTGGTCCCGGCACCCCGACTGTCCGTGTTGAAAACGTTTGTTGCCAGTTGGTTGTGGGGGATTCAGGCGAGTCATGGATGATGGTCTGGTGTCTGACATCAAACGTGGAAGCGTGGCACGGAATGCGAAGCTCGCCGGCCTGGCCGGCGGCATGGCGGGTCGGGCCGCACTGGGCTTCGGCAAGCGTCTGACCGGCAAGTCCAAGGACGAGGTCACTGCCGAGTTGATGGACAAAGCCGCGCAACAACTGTTCACCGTGTTGGGTGAACTCAAGGGCGGCGCGATGAAGGTGGGCCAGGCCCTGTCGGTGATGGAAGCAGCCATCCCCGAGCAGTACGGCAAGCCGTACCGCGAGGCACTCACGAAACTGCAGCGGGAGGCACCGCCGCTGCCCGCCGCGAAGGTGCACCGGATGCTCGACGCCCAGCTGGGCACGAAGTGGCGGGACCGGTTCACCTCATTTGATGACACACCGGTGGCCTCGGCCAGCATCGGCCAGGTGCACAAGGCGGTGTGGTCCGACGGGCGTGAGGTCGCCGTCAAGATCCAGTACCCCGGTGCCGACGAGGCGCTGCGTGCCGACCTCAAGACCATCCAGCGTCTCGTCGGGGTGTTCAAGCAGCTGGCCCCGGGCGCGGACATCCAGGGTGTGGTCGACGAGCTGATCGAACGTACCGAGATGGAGCTCGATTACCGGCTGGAGGCAGACAACCAGCGGGCGTTCGCCAAGGCCTACGCGAACGATCCTCATTTCGCGATTCCCCACATCGTGGCCAGCGCCCCCAAGGTGGTGATCGCGGAATGGATGGAGGGCATCCCGATGTCGGAGATCATCCGCAACGGGACGCCTGAGCAACGCGACCTGATGGGTACCCGGCTGACCGAGCTGACGTTCGGAGCACCGGAACGGCTCGAGATGATGCACGGCGACGCGCATCCCGGAAACTTCATGCTCCTGCCCGATGGCCGCATGGGCGTCATCGACTTCGGAGCGGTGGCGCCACTGCCCGGCGGGCTGCCGTACGCGCTGGGCGAGATGATCCGGCTGGCCCGCGACAAGAACTACGACGAGCTGCTGCCCGTGATGGAAGCGGCGGGGTTCATCCAGAAGGGTGAACAGGTCTCCATCGAAGAGGTCAACGACATGCTGCGCCAGTACGTCGAACCCATCGAGGTCGACGTCTTCCACTACACCCGGCGGTGGCTGCAGAAGATGGCTGCCGGGCAGATGGACAACTCGGTCGCACAGATCAAGATGGCCCGTCAGCTCGATCTCCCGGCGAATCTGGCGATCCCGGCTCGGGTGATCGCCTCGATAACGGCGATCTGCTGTCAGCTTGATGCCCATGTGCCGGTGAAAGCGATTGCCACACAACTGGTTCCGGGGTTTGACGAGGAAGCCGCTTAGCAACGACGAAACTGCGCTCAGGGTGCGTTCTTCTCGAACATTCGCACCCTGAGCGCAGGATCGACGCCGGCGCCCGGTGTCAGGCCGCGGCCACGTTCTTCCGCGGACGCCCACGCGGCCGCTTGCGGGCCACGATCGTTCCGCGGTCGAGGATCTCGCCGCCCCAAACGCCCCACGGCTCTTGCCGTTCCAGCGCGGCAGCCAGGCACTCGCGGCGGATCGGGCAATCCGCGCACAGGGCCTTGGCCTGCTCCAGATCGACTGGGCTCTCGGCGAACCACAGATCGGGATTCCCGATGTGGCACGGCACCGCCGGTAGCCGCTCTTCGCATGTCACCGGCGCGACGCTCATCTCTGGAGCGGTCATCGCAATGGACATGTGTATGTCCCCCTGCTTCCTGGTCGTAGTTGTCGGCGATCTGTCTCTTCGAGGGATCTGCGACCAGCTTTTTCGGGGTGGAACAACTCCCAAAAAATTTGGCCACGGATCCGGTTGACTGCGGGTCCGTGGCCATTTGGCGGTGATGGGAGCTCTACCTAGTGGGGGCTCCGATCCACGGACGCGCCAGTCGCGGCGGCCGGACGGCGCTTGTGCTGCGGGGAAATAGCAGCGGCGGCCAACCATGCGGCGGCGGGGGCAGCGGGTGCGGCGTGCCGGTCGGCTGCCGGGGAAACCGCGGCAGCGGCGACGGCGAGCACGGACGACGGCATGCCTGCAACCGCTACACCGCTGAATTCGATGTTGTTATCCATTGCGGGCACCCTCCTTCCGTCTCGTCACCAGAGCTGTGCTACGAGGCTAAAGCCTAACAGCCGAATCGCACAACCTATTTTCTACCTGCGGTTTTGGCATGATCTTTACGAATTTTGGCGGCCTTTGACCAACTCGAGAACGTCCGGGCCGTACTGCTCGAGCTTGCGCGCGCCGATCCCGGGGAGCGCCACCAGCGCGGCCTCGTCGGCCGGCAACGACTCGGCGATCGCGATCAGGGTGTTGTCGGTGAACACCACGTACGCCGGCACTTTCATCTCCTTGGAGACGCGCAGCCGCCACTCTTTGAGCTCGGTGAGCAGCTCCTCATCCAGGTCCGAGGGACAGGTTTCGCAGCGGCGCAACATGATCGCCGGCGGAGTCGTCAACGCGGCGTTGCACACCCGGCAGCGCGGAGCCGGGCCACGTTGACGACGCGTGCGATCCGGGCCCGAGCCAACCGAATTCTGCAGCTGCGGTGCGATGCCGTTGAGGAACCGCGACGGCCGACGACCCTGCCGCCCGCCGGGCGTACGGGCCAGCGCCCAACTCAACCCCAGGTGCACCCGGGCGCGAGTAACCCCGACATAGAGCAGACGACGCTCCTCTTCCACCGGTTCGCTGTCGGGCCCGTGCGCGAGCGCATGCGAGATGGGCAGCGTGTTGTCGGCCAGGCCGACCAGGAACACCGCATCCCACTCCAGACCCTTGGCCGCGTGCAGAGACGCCAGCGTCACGCCCTGCACCACCGGTGGATGCCGCGCGTCGGCCCGCTGGCGCAGCTCGGCGACCAAAGCCCGCAGATCCAGCTCCGGACGCAGCGCCACCTCCTCGTCGACCAACTCGGCCAACGCCGTCAGCGCCTCCCAGCGCTCGCGGGCCTTGGTGCCGGCCGGCGGCTCGGCGGTCAATCCGAGTGGCTCGAGCAGCTCACGCACCAGCGCGGGCAGATCATCCTCGGGAATGTCACGTTCGGCGAAGCGCTGCATGGCAACCAGCGCCTGGCGGATCTCCTGGCGGCTGAAGAAACCTTCGCCGCCGCGCACCTGGAACGCGATCCCGGCCTCGGTGAGCGCCTCCTCATACACCTCGGACTGCGCGTTGATCCGGTAGAGCACCGCGATTTCGGCGGGCTCCGTTCCGTTTTCGATCAGCTTCTTGATGGACCGGGCCACGGCATTGGCCTCGGCCACCTCGTCGGGATACTCCGAGAACGTCGGCTCCGGACCAGGGTCACGCTGACCCACCAGGTGCAGCTTGCTGCCCGCCATCCGGCCGCGGGCGGCCGCGATCACCCGGTTGGCCAGCGACACCACCTGCGGGGTGGACCGGTAGTCCCGCTCCAGCCGCACCACCGCGGCGTCGGGGAACCGTCGTGAGAAGTCCAGCAGGAAGCGCGGGGTGGCGCCGGTGAACGAATAGATGGTCTGGTTCGCGTCACCGACCACCGTGAGATCGTCGCGCTCGCCCAGCCAGGCATCGAGCACGCGCTGCTGCAAGGGCGTGACGTCCTGGTACTCATCGACGACGAAGCAGCGATAGCGATCGCGGAACTCCTGCGCGACGGCGGCGTCGTTCTCGATGGCCGCGGCGGTGTGCAGCAACAGATCGTCGAAGTCCAACAGCGCCGAGCCGTCCCGGCGGGCCTTGAGCTTCTCGTAGTTCGAATACACCGCGGCGACCTTGGCCGCATCGAACGGGATGTCGCGGCCCACCTTGGCCACCGCGGTGCTGTAGCCCTCCGGAGTGATCAAAGACGCCTTGGCCCACTCGATTTCGCCGGCCAGGTCGCGGACGTCGTCGGTGCTGGTCTGCATGCCGGCGCGGTTCGCGGCTTGCGCGACCACGGCGAACTTGCTGTCGAGAAGCTCCCATCCGGTGTCGCCGACCAGCCGGGGCCAGAAGTACTGCAACTGCCGGCGCGCCGCGGCGTGAAACGTCACCGCCTGCACCGCAGAGGTGTTCACACCCGACTCCTGGCCCAGCACCCGCAACCGGCCGCGCATCTCCCCCGCTGCGCGAGCGGTGAAGGTCACCGCGAGCACCTGGCTGGGCGCGACATGGCCACCGGCGACCAGGTGCGCGATCCGCCGGGTGATGGTGCGGGTCTTGCCGGTGCCTGCGCCGGCCAGCACGCACACCGGGCCGCGGGCGGCCAGCACAGCCTCCCGCTGCTCATCGTCCAGATCGCCCAGCGCGGGCGAGGGAGCCTCCAACGGCATGCGCTCCATGGTGTCAGAGACCGGTGACAGGTATGGGAGCGCCGTCTATCGCTGCCGGCTCAGCCACTGGTCGAAGGTGGTGGGCGCGATGCGCGCGTCGGCGCCGGGCAGCAGCGCATTGCCCGCCATCTCGACACTGAAGATCGACGACCACGTCGGCACCAAGGTCACCTCCCGGCCGCGGGCGGCCAGGGTCCGCCGGGCCAGGTCCACCAGATCCTGGGTCTGCGGGCCGGCCACGTCGGCGTAGCGGCCTTGCGGGGCGCCCACGGCGACCTCGGCGAGCACGGCGGCCACGTCATCAGGATCGATCGGCTGCACCAACAGCGGCGCGATTTCGGCCCGGCCGTCCTGCTCGGTCCAGCCCACCACCATCTCGGCGAAATCGTGGAACTGGGTGGCCGGCACGATGGTCCACGGCACCGGCCCCGCCTCGATCAGCCGCTCCTGCTCACGTTTTCCGGCGTAGTGCGGATTGCCGTCGATACCGTGAATCCCCACGATGGACAGCAGCACGTGATGGCCCACCCCGGCGTGCGCCTCGGCGGCCAACAGGTTGCGGGTCGCGGTGCCCAGGTAGTCCACGGTGCTGTCCCGATCGGTGGGCGGGGCGCTGATCGCGTCGACCACGGCCTGCACCCCGTCCAAGGCAGCGTCGAGACCCTCCCCGGTGGACAGGTCCACCCCCGACGAACGGCTGATGGCCACCACCTCGTGCCCTGCGGCCTGCAGGGCGGCGACCACGCGCGCCCCGATGTTTCCCGTAGCTCCGGCAACTGCGATTCGCATGATGTCTCCCGTCCTCGCCGATAGATATCTCGGACTATATAGGTCCGCAATATCTGTAATAAACTACGGGCTGTGAAACTTCCCGTGGCCACCGAGTGGGCCCTGCACTGCGCGACGTCGCTGGCGCAGCTCGAGCCGGGGACCACCGCGTCGGCCGCCGATCTCGCCGAGTATTTCGACCTGCCCGCCGCCTACCTCGCCAAGCAACTGCAGGCGTTGACGCGCGCAGGTGTGCTGGCCGCGACGACCGGCCCGCGCGGCGGGTTCCGGCTCGGCCGGCGCCCTGCCGACATCACCCTGCTGCAGATCGTCGAGGCGGTCGACGGCGCGTCGGCGCCGTACGAGTGTCGCGAGATCCGCCGGCAGGGCCGGGGCGCCCTGCCGGCCTCGTGGTGCCGCCACGAGTGCATCCTGGCGGTGAAGATGGCTGAAGCCCACCAGGCCTGGCGGGCCAGCCTCGAGAGCGTCACCCTTGCCGACATCCTCGCCGACATCCCGGACACAGCACCGGCCCGCACCCGAAAGTTGTTGGGCAGGTGAGAATCAGAGCAGGAGCCGGCCCAGCTCCTCACGGCCGCCGGCGTCGAGCGGCAGCAGTGGCGGACGCGGGTCTCCGACACTCCGGCCGAGCAACTCGAGTCCACCCTTGATCGTGGTGGGTAGTCCACCCGCCACGATGAACTCCAGGAAGGGCTTGAATTCGGTGTAGATCGCCTCGGCTTTGGACCAGTCTCCGGCCCGTGCCGCCGCATAGAGGTCCAGGCACGGCTGCGGCAGCAGATTCGGAGCCGCTGTGCACCACCCCTTGGCTCCCGCCTTGAAAGCCTTGAGGATCATGGGATTACTGCCGTTGTAGAACGGCAGCTTGCCGTCGGTGAGTTCGGAGAGGCGCTCCATGCGGGTGATGTCCCCGGTGGACTCCTTGACCATGGTGACGTTGTCGATATCGTCGAACATCTGGACCAGCAGCTCCGGCCGCATATCGATGCCACTGGTGGCCGGGTTGTTGTACACCATGATCGGAATGCCGATCGCAGCGCCGATCGCAGCGTAGTGCTGGGCGATCTCGCGCTCGGACAGTTTCCAGTAGGAGATGGGCAACACCATCACCGCGTCCGCACCGGCCCGCTCGGCATACTGCACCCGGCGAATGGTGTTGGCAGTGGTCAGATCTGACGCGCCGATGATGACAGGAACCCGACGGTCGACCACGCCGATCGTGGTGTCGATGACGGCGTCGAACTCGGCCTCGGTGAGATAGGCCGACTCGCCGGTGCTGCCCAGCGGGACGATGCCGTGGGCTCCGTCTGTCACCAACTGGTCGACGAGGGCGGCAAGCTTGCCCGTGTCGACCCGCTGGTCTTCGGTGAAGGGGGTGACGGGATAGGCGAGAATTCCGTGGATCTCGGAGTTAGAGGGCATCTTGGAGTCCTTTCCGTGCGGTTGGGCGGTTTCAGGGTCAGCTGGTCAACGCGTCGGGATGATTGCGGAGCGCACGGCGGGCGTAGTAGGCGAAATTGGCCTGGCTGCGCTTGGGCCGCAACGTCCAGTCATGGGCCTCACGCGCCAGCCGCGGAGGCAGGTCGGCGATGGTTCCTGCGGCCATGGCCGCCAATTGCAATTTGGCGCCACGCTCGATCAGCATCGCCAGCGAGCACGATTCCTCGATACTGGCCCCGGCGATCACATGGCCGTGGTGGGCCAACAGGATTGCCTTCTTGTCTCCCAGTGCGGCACTGATGATATCGCCTTCTTCGTTGCCCACCGGAACACCGGGCCAATCGGCCAGGAAGGCACAATCGCCATAGAGCGGCGCGATGTCCATCTGCGACACCTGCAACGGAACTTCCAGCATCGACAGTGCGGCGACGTGGAACGGGTGCGTGTGCACGATGCACTGCACGTCCGGCCGCGCGCGGTAGATCCAGCTGTGGAACCGGTTGGCGGGGTTCGCCATCCCTCCACCTTCGAGAACGTTGAGATCTTCGTCGACGAGCAGCAGATTGTCTTCGGTGATCTCGTCGAAACCCAGCCCGAGGCGTTGGGTGTAATACGTACCCGGTTCCTCGGCTCGGGCGGTAATCTGGCCGGCCAGTCCCGAGTCGTGGCCCGCGTCGAACAGGGCCCGGCACGTCAAGGCCAGCTTCTGCCGCGTCGTCAGCGTGGACTCCTCGATATGGGTGGACAACCCATCGAGCGCACGCTGCATCAGAACTTGTTTCGAATCACCGAGCGTGGTGGTCATCTCGACATTCCTTTCCGTGAGACATCGGAGACACAACACGAACAGTAGGACACATTGTGTCCTTCGGTCAACCCTTGTGAACTGGCCGAATATTCCGCGTGATTAATCACGTTTCTCCTATGACACTTTGTGTCATACGATCGGCGGTGTAGTTCGAAACCCCCGAAGAAGGAGCGAAAAGCCATGAAGCACAACGCAACGTCCATGGCGTTGGCTATCGGTGCGACTGCGAGCTGGCTCACGGTGGGATCCGCCGTCGGCGCCGCCGCGCCCACCGGCCCATCGGCAGCCGAAACGATCGCGCGCCTACAGGCCGACGGCAAGCGGGTGATCGTCAACAAGGTCGGCAGCGGCCCGCTCAGCGAGTGCACAGTGACCAATGTCCACACGGTCGTGGTGCGTCCGCAGGCGAAGACGGTCACCATCCACGGCCTACCGGATTTCGAACCGATCCCCACGGTGCACGTGAACCTCACATGCTGACGGTCTGCCGCTGGGGCCCGACCCGGCGCTATCAGCGACTACGGCTGTACTCGGTGTGGGTGATCACCAGAACCTGACTCGGCGTGCTGCCTCGCTGTCGGAGTTGGTGCGGCAGGGAGGCGTCGAAATAGGCGCAGTCCCCGGGCTCCAGGACGACCAACTCGTCTTGGTAACGCAGCTCCACGGTGCCGGCATGAACGAACACCAATTCCTGCCCGCCGTGTTCGGGGTGGGGGTGGTCGGCGAACTTGAGCGTCGGGCGCACGATGAACGGCGACATCGACTTTCCCAGCATCCCCGCGGCGATCGCCTGATACCGGTTGGTCCCCCGTTCGACGGCCCGGTCGACGGCCAACGT
>MSTD01000014.1:0-40195 GCA_001942045.1 Mycolicibacterium porcinum | reverse complement strand
ACCGCCGGGTCCTCGGAGAACAGCTGTGCGACATCGACGTCGAGCGCGCGGGCCAGCTTCATCGCGACCGCGATCGACGGGGTGGAACGCTGCCGTTCGACCTTCGACAGGTAGCTCTTGGTCAATCCGGTTGCCTCGGCGAGCTGTTCGAGCGTCATACCGCGCTGTTGACGTACCGCGCGCAACAGAGCACTCATGGCACCTCCCGCAACCGGCGAACGAACGACATGACCACATGGTCCCATATGACAGCCAGTGTCATATGGTCGACATCCCGGCCGCTAGCCGTCGGCGGCAGTGACCAACGCCCACAACTGGTGTGCGCCCGCCTGAGTGGCGTAGTCCGTCAGGACCTGATCCCAGTGCGCGACCGAGCCGTACTCCGAACGCCAGGACAATGCCGGCATGGTGAACTCGTGCAACCGGTGCTCGAGCGTCGTACCGATCGCGCCGTGCACCTGGTGCGCGTTGCGCACCACCACCGAGGTGGCGTGCCCCACACACGAACGAGCCACGGCAACAAGGAAACCCAGATGCGACGACGACCAGTCCGATCGCAACGCCTCGGCAAGCGCACCGTCGGTGGCCGCTCGGGCCAGGGCCGACTCGGCGGCGATGTCGGCCACCAGATTCTGCACGGCCTGAAACTTCGCCAGTGGCCGGCCGAACTGGGTGCGTTCGCGCGTGTGCGCCACCGACGACTCCAGAATCCGGTCCAGCGCCGCGCACACCTGAACGGCGCGGACCAGAGCGGCACGGTGCGCGAACTGGGTGACCACCGCGTCGGATACCCCGGTTCCGGACAGAGCTGCGAGGTCCGCCCGGACTTCGTCGCGCGGCTCCCCCGCGTTGTTGTGGCCCACCGTGACCGACAGTGACGCGGTATCCACGTCCGTCACGCGGTGGCCGGTGCCGTCGCGCCAGAGCAGCACCACCCGCTCGGAGTCAGCCGCCCACGGCACGGCCCGGGCGACACCGTCGTCGTCGAGCAGACAGGCGGTGCGGCGCTTCCTGTCCACCTCCAGCCCCGCCGTCTCCAACAACCAGCAGGCCAGCAGATCGTGTTCGGCCAGCGGGATTTTCACCCCGTGCCAGGCGGCAGCGCGTAGCAGCTCGACCGCCTCGGGCCAGCCGGCGCCACTGCCGCCGGCTTCCTCGGCGCCGGTGAGCCGGACCAGGCCGAGTTCGTCGAGCCGGACCCACAATTCGGCAGTGGCCTCACCGGGCGCGTGCCGTTCGCGGTGCGCGGCGAAGACCGCCGACATCATCTCGACCAGGTCGGCGTCGACACTCATCTCATCCCCAATCCCCGGGCAATGACCCCACGCAACACCTCATTGGTCCCGCCACGCAGGGTGAAGCCAGGACGTTGGACCACCGCATCGGCCAGCATCGCGCAGTAACTCTCGTCATCCGTCTCGCCGAGGACGTCGGCGAAATCGGCGATGTCACCCTCCGTGGCGGTACCCAGCACCTTGACCACGGCGGCCGCGGTGTCGGCCGGTTCATGGCGCTCCAGCGCGCCGGCGACCGCCATCGACATCTGGTGCAGGCCGGTGATGCGGCCCAGGTACCGTCCGAGGTCGGTGTGACGCGGCAGAGATCCGTCCCGCATGTGCGTGGCCATGTCGGCCAGAAGCGGGAACGTCGACAGGAAGCGCTCAGGGCCACTGCGTTCGAAGCTCAGCTCCGAGGTCACCTGCTGCCAGCCGTTGCCGATGGTGCCGAACACCATGGCGTCGGGCACGAACACCTCATCCAGGATCACCTCGTTGAAATGGTGCTTGCCGTTCATCGAGATGATGGGTCGGATGTCGACGCCCGGTGCGCGCAGATCGACGATGAATTGGCTCAGACCGTCGTGCCGGTGCGCGGGATCGACAGGCGCGCTGCGGGCCAGGCAGATGAACGCGTGGGCCAGGTGCGCCCCAGACGTCCACACCTTGGCGCCGGTGATCGCCCAACCACCGTCGGTCTGCACGGCCTTGGTCCGCACGCTGGCAAGATCCGATCCGGAATCCGGCTCGCTCATTCCGATGCCGAAGTAGCATTCACCTTTGGCTATGGCGGGCAAGAACTTTCGCCGCTGTTCCACCGTTCCGTACTTGAGCAACGACGGGACGATCTGACGGTCAGCGATCCAGTGCGCCCCCACCGGCGCCCCGGCCGCCAGCAGCTCCTCGGTGACCACGAACCGCTCCTGGTGGCTGCGCCCGTGCCCGCCATACTCGACCGGCACCGTCATCCCCAGCCAACCGCGCGCCGCCAGCGCCCGAGTGAAGTTCTCGTCCCAACCGGTCAGCCAGCTGTCGGCATAGCGGCCGATGGTTCCGGCCTGCTGCTGCTCGGCGACGAACTGCCGCACCTGCAACCGCAACTCGTCGAGCGCATGCGGGTCGCCGGCCACCGGCGGCACCAATCGGGTCATGTTCAGCTCCGTCCACTGCGGATTAGCAACTTACCGGTGACGGTGGGAGACCTGCGTCACCGCGGGCATCGGACGACGGTTCGGCTACGTTATGTGCACTATGACTGCTACACCCACTGCTCTGACCATGTACACCACGACGTGGTGCGGCTACTGCTCGCGGCTCAAGATGGCGCTCAAGTCAGAGGGCATCGCGTGGACCGAGGTCGACATCGAGCAGGATCCGGCAGCCGCCGAGTTCGTCGGCTCGGTCAACGGCGGCAACCACGTGGTACCGACCGTGAAGTTCGCCGACGGGTCGACCCTGACCAACCCCACCATCAAGCAGGTCAAGGCCAAACTCGGCTAGAGCCCCTAGTCCAGGGCTGCCCAGGACTCGATGATCTCGCGAGCGATCGAGATCGACCCGGGCAACAGCAGCCGCGACCGGGAACCGCCGTCGGCCGCACTCCAGTCACCCTGATCGAGCGCCTCGCGGATCTCGGCCCGGGAGAACCAGCCGGCCTCGGCGATCTCGCCGTCGTTGAACGAGAACGGCTGGTCCGGATCGCCGATGGCGTGGAAGCCCACCATCAGCGACCGCGGGAACGGCCATGGCTGGCTGCCCAGGTACTGCACATCGGTGACCGTCAGACCGACCTCCTCGGCGATCTCGCGCACCACGCAGGTTTCGAACGATTCGCCGGCCTCGACGAACCCGGCCAGGATCGAGAACAACCGCTCGGGCCAGGCCGTCTGCCGGGCCAGCACCGCACGATCGTGGCCGTCGTGCACGAGACAGATCACCGCCGGATCGATCCGCGGGAACTCCTCGTGGCCGCTGACCGGATCGACCCGCGACCAGCCGCCCTTCGCCGACCGCGTCACCGCACCGTCCACCGCACTGAACCGGGCCCGGTCATGCCAGTTCAGCAACGCCGTCGCGGTCGCCACCAGCTGCGCGCTGACGTCATCGAACACCTCACCGGCCCGACGCAGATCGAGCACCTCGACGGGGGTGTCGAGATCGTCGGGCGCCTCCAGGGCACTGCGAATACCCCACACATGCCGGCCGTCGCCCAACCGGCCCAGGAAGACCGCGTGCTCCGGCGGCTTGTCGCCGCCCAGGCTTGAGGCCTTGCCGAGCACCACCTGACCACCCGAGATCAGTACCTGGTTGCGTCGGTCGACCCGCAGCAGCAGCGCGTCCGGCCAGCCCTCGGTCGCCGCGTCGATATCCGTGCGCAGCGCATCGGCTCGATCGGCGCCCACCCGCGAGAGCAACGGGACGTTGCGCAGCCCGAAGGTCAGGCGTTCGGTCATCGCTCGGCGTCCGCGCTGCGGATGTAGAGCAGCCGGTCACCGGCCTCCAGTGCATCCACCTCTGGCGCGTCGACCCGCACCAGCCGGCCCTCACGCACCACGCCCAGCACGATGTCGTGCAGATGCCGCGGCGAGCCGCCCTCTTCCTTGGGAGTCACCTCCCGTTCGGCGATCGCGAAACCCGCATCCGGCGTCAGCAGATCCTCCATCATCTCCACCACGCTGGGGGTCTGCGTCGCGATGCCGAGCAGCCGGCCGGCGGTCTCCGACGACACCACCGTCGAGTCCGCACCGGACTGCTTGAGCAGATGCAGGTTGTCCGACTCCCGCACCGCGGCGATGATCTTGGCCTTCGGGGCCAGCTCGCGAGCCGTCAACGTGACCAGCACCGCGCTGGCGTCGTTGTCCGCCGCGACGATGATCGACTTGGCGTGCTGGGCACCGGCCAGCCGCAGCACACCGGAATTGGTGGCGTCACCGTGCACCGTCACCAGGCCGGCGCCCTTGGCGCGTTCCAGCGCGGCTGCGTCCTCGTCGACGACGACGATGTCAGCCGGGGAGACCTCGTCCCCGACCATCGCGGCAACCGCCGTCCGCCCCTTGGTGCCGTATCCGACGACGACGGTGTGGTTACGCACTTTGTTCCTCCATCGCTGAATCTTCAGCGCCTGCCGGGATTGTGTGGTCAGGGTTTCCACGGTGGTACCGATGAGAACGATCAGGAAAGCCACCCGCAGCGGCGTGATGACGATGACGTTCACCAAGCGCGCCGAATCCGTGTACGGCGTGATGTCGCCGTAGCCGGTCGTCGACAGCGACACCGTGGCGTAGTACAGGCAGTCCAGGAACGACAACGGATTGTTCGCATCCGGGGCGCTGTCGTTGTCCCGATAGCCGTAACGATCCGCGTACACGATGAGCACCGCGGCGAACAGCGCACCCAACGCGTACAGCACCCGCATGAAGATCTTGCGGGCCGGGCTGACGAACGGCTCGGGGATGCGCAACACATCGACAAGCGCGGCGTCCGGGCGCGAAGACAGGTTCGAGTCGATCGCGGCGAGGCGGCGCCGCAGCCTGCCTTTAGCCACGCGGGATCAATCTGATCAGACGCACGCCACAATGTAACCATGACCGCACCCGAGCCTCAGCGGATCTCCGCCGCACCCGCCGCCCAACGCATGGCGGCCCTGCTTCTCGGCATGGGCACGCTGCACTTCGTCGCCCCCAAGCCGTTCGACTCGATCATCCCGGCCGAGCTGCCCGGCAGCGCCCGGGCCTACACCTATGCTTCCGGGGTGGGCGAGCTGGCCACCGGCGCGCTGCTGGCGGTGCCGCGCACCCGGCGGCTCGGCGCGCTGGCCGCCGTGGCGCTGTTCATCGCCGTGTTTCCCGGCAACCTGAACATGGTCCGGTTGTGGTGGGACAAGCCGTGGCCGATGCGGCTCGTGGCCATCGCCCGGCTGCCGCTGCAGATCCCGATGATCACCGCGGCGCTGCGCGTGTATCGCAACTCCTAGTCGCAAACGCCTGGGCAGCAGGCTGATTCGTGGCACAGCACGGCCCTTGCCCCGCGCAGGACCAAGTTTGGCAAGGCTATCGTTGCTGGTGGCGCGGGGTTTTCGTCGATATCGTCGGACCGTGACGATCCCGAGCCATCCCTCCGAGCCACACATGGGTTCACTGTCGTCGAGGCTGAACTGGCTGCGCGCCGGGGTTCTCGGCGCGAACGACGGCATCGTCTCCACAGCCGGCATCGTCGTGGGCGTGGCGGCGGCGACGGTAGAGAAGGCGCCGATTCTGACTGCGGGAATCGCCGGCCTGGCCGCGGGCGCGGTCTCGATGGCGCTGGGCGAGTACGTCTCGGTGAGCACGCAGCGTGACACCGAACGCGCACTGCTGCGCAAGGAACGCCGCGAGCTGCGGGACGACCCGGCCGCCGAATTGGACGAGTTGGCCGCGCTGTACGAGGCGAAGGGCCTGACGACGGCAACTGCGCGCACCGTGGCCGAGGAACTCACCGACCACGACGCCTTCGCCGCGCACGCCGAGGTCGAGTTGGGCATCGACCCCAAGGATCTGACGAATCCGTGGCAGGCTGCGGCGTCCTCGGCGTTGTCGTTCACCATCGGTGCGCTGTTGCCGTTGATCGCGATCCTGATCCCGCCGACGACCTGGCGGATCCCGGTGACCGTGGTCGCCGTGCTGCTCGCGCTGATGCTCACCGGGGCGGTGTCGGCCGGGCTGGGCGGGGCGCCGAAGGGACGCGCGGTGCTGCGCAACGTGATCGGTGGCGGCCTGGCCCTGGTGATCACGTATGTGATCGGCCTTCTGGTGGGCACCACCATCACCTGACGTCGGCCGCTAGGGCTCCTGGATGAGATCCGGCGCGGTCTCGGCGTCGGTCAGCAGTGCGACGAGTTCGTCCTCGCCGGGCAGCGTTTCCGGGCTCACGGTCCGTCCCGACCGCACGTAATGGAACGCGGCCCGCACCGACTCGGGCGGGCACCCGCGTAGGGACGCCCAGGCCAGCCGGTACACCGCGAGCTGGACCGCGGCCTGCGCCATGGCTTCCGGAGTGGTCGGGGGCTCGCCCGTCTTCCAGTCCACCACGGTGGTGGTGCCGTCCTCCTGCGCGAACACCGCATCGATGCGGCCCCGCACGACGGTCGTCCGGCTCCGCCCGATCGCCATGTCGAAGGGCACCTCCACCTCGATCGGGGTGCGCGCGGCCCACGGCGACATGACGAACGCGTCCTGCAGCTCAGACAGTTCGGCCGCACTGGCCTGCCCGCTGTCGCCGTCCACCGCGCCGGGCAGGTCGTCGAGGTCGAACAACCGCTCGGAGTGGAAGAATCGCTGCACCCACTCGTGGAATGCAGTGCCCAACAAGGCATGCGGATCCGGACGCTGCGGCAACCGGCGGTGCAGCCGCTGCAGCGCGGCCTGCCGATCACGGCTGAGCTCCACCAGGGTGCTGACTGACAACTGGCCGGGCAGCTCCATCGGGGCGGCCTTGGGTGCGCGATCACGTTCGGCCAGCAATGCGTCGACGTCGGCCGCCCAGCCCTCCACGTCCGCAGCATCGTCTGGTGTGCGGTCTTGGCGGTCACCGTCACCTGGCTGTCTCTGAGCCTGGGCCACGAGCGCCGCGCCCCGGTCGACATCCGAGGCCCGGGCCGGAGCCGCCGGCCAGATGGCCTCGACAGCCTTGTCCCGCAACGGGTTCGCTTCACCGGCCGGCGGGTCTTGCGCCCACTGCTCGATCTCTCCGCATGGCCGGCCCTGCGCGGCTGCGTCCTCGATGATGGTCTTGATCTCGCAGAGAAACTCCGACGGTCCACGTGGCTTGCTCTCGGTGGCACCCCAGTGATGGCCGGAGACGAGCAACGTGTCCTCCGACCGGGTGATCGCTACATAGAGCAGCCGCCGCTCCTCATCGATGCGACGCTGCTCGAGGCTGCGCTTGTGGTCAGAGATCTTGTCCGACAGGATCTTCCGGTCGTTGATGTCAGAGGTGTCCAGCACCGGGACACCGAGCTCCGACTCGGTCGCCCGGTCGCCGCGCAGCAGCGGAGGCAGATCTGAGGAATCGGTGAGCCAGGTGCGTGCCGACGCCGTCGACGGAAACACCCGGCCGCTCAGATGCGGAACCGCCACCACCTGCCATTCCAAACCCTTCGCAGCGTGCACGGTGAGGATCTGCACCCGGTCGTGCGACACGGTCAATTCAGCAGGTGCCAGACCGTTCTCCACGTCGGCGGCCACGTCCAGGTAGGCCAGCAGCGCGAGCACCGAACCGCCCGGCCGCCCGGCGAAGTCGGCCACGAGATCGCAGAACGTATCGAGATTCTCGGTCCCCGTCCAGCCCGCGGTAACCGGCCGGGCGGCGCGGGCCTCGGCGTCCAGTCCGGCGACGCGCCGCACCTCGGCCACCAGCTCGGGCAGCGGGTGACTCAGATGCGCACGCAACATGGTCAGCTCGCGTCCGAGGGCCTCGATCCGCTCATAGCCGGTCGGCGAATAGTGTTCGGCGGCACCGGGATCGCAGATCGCGTCGGCCAGGCAGGCCGCATCGGCGTCGGGGGCGGCCTGTGCCACGATCTCGGCCGGGCTGGGCTCCCCCGCCGCCCGATCGTCGAGTTCCCTGGCGCGCCGCCACAATGCGGCGATGTCGCGGGCACCGAACCGCCACCGCGGTCCGGTCAGCACGCGCATCACCGCCGACCCGGCGGCGGGGTCGGCGACGAGTCTCAGCATCGCGACCAGATCGGCCACCTCGGGCACAGCCAGCAGCCCGGCCACCCCGACGACCTCGACGGGCACCCCACGGGCGCTCAACGCCTCGGCCATCGGCGCGGCGTCGGCGTTGCGCCGGACCAATACCGCAGCAGTGGGCGTGTCGTCGCCCTGAGCCACCGCACCGTGGTAAAGCCGGGCCAGATGGTCTGCCACCCAGTCACGTTCGGTCTCCACGTCATTGAGCAGTGCGCACCTGGTGGTGCCGGGCTCGGCGTCCGGCCGGGGCCGCAGCTCATGCACCGTCACCGAGCGACGCCGCGCCTCGGCCGACACCGCGTTGGCCAGATGCAGGGCGCTCGGCGGATTGCGCCAGCTGGTCCGCAGTTCCAGGGTCGGCGCCGGTGTACCGTCGGCGAGCGGGAAGTCGGTGGTGAACCGGGGCAGGTTGGTCGCCGACGCGCCCCGCCAGCCGTAGATCGACTGGATCGGATCCCCCACCGCGGTCAGCGCCAGGCCATCGTCGACGCCGCCGCCGAACAACGAGGACAGCGCCACCCGCTGTGCGTGCCCGGTGTCCTGGTACTCGTCGAGCAGTACGACCCGGAAACGTTGTCGCAGTTGCTCACCGACCTGGGGGAATTTCGAGGCCAGCCGGGCCGCGGCGGACATCTGCATACCGAAATCCATCACTTTGTCGGCACGCATCCGCTGGTGCAGCGCATCGATCAACGGCACCAGCTCAGTGCGTTCGGTCTGCGTGGAGAGCATTTTCAGCAACCATTGGCTGGGCCCGCGATCCCGCTGGTACGGCCCGGCAGGCAGAGTGTGCACGAGACGCTCGAGTTCCACATGGGTGTCGCGGAGCTGGTCGGTGTCCACCAGATGCTCGGCGAGCGCGCCGGACAGACGCAGCACCATGTCCGTGACGGCGGCCGGCGTCTTCTCGATGGCCAACTCGCCCGGATGCGCACACACCACCTCGAACGCCAGCTGCCACAGTTCCGTCTCGCTGAGCAACCGGGTGTCCGGCTCGACCGGAAGCAGCAACCCGTGCTCGCGCAGTAGCGTGCCGGCGAACGCGTGATAGGTGCTGACCGTGGCCGACTCGACCGACGCGTCGCCCGCCCCCGGTGCCGGCGCCAGACCGGCACCGGCGAGCCGGGCCAGCCGGGTGCGGACACGGCGCAGCAGCTGGCCGGCGGCCTTACGGGTGAAAGTCAGTCCCAGCACCTGCGATGGCGTGGCATAGCCGTTGGCCACCAACCAGACCACCCGGGCCGCCATGGTCTCGGTCTTGCCTGCGCCCGCTCCGGCGATCACCACGACGGGGCCCGGCGGCGCGGCGATCACGGCGGCCTGCTCCGCCGTCGGCGGGAACAGGCCCAGCGCGGCGGACAATTCGGCCGGGCTGTACCGCACGCCGGCCGGTGCGATCTCTGTCATGACCGGTCCCCCAGGGCTTGAGCCGGGCACGACGAGCGCACCGGGCAGTTCGCGCAGCCGTCGTTGACCCGGGCGGTGAACTGCGGCCCGGCCGTGGCCGCCGCCGCGGTGCTGACAGTGCCCAACCAGTCGGCACGGGTGTCGGGTGTCATCGGATCCTGTTCGCGTTCGGTGGCGCCGGCCGCCCCCGCCTTGCCCAGGTATACCAACCGGCCCCCGCCCGGCTCATCCCCGTGCGGCAACAGGCCCGCGGCCACCGCGAGCTGATAGGTGGCGAGCTGGGCGTGCTTCTGCGCATCGTCCTTGGTGACCGGGCTCTTCCCGGTCTTGAGGTCGACCACGACAAGGCGGTCGGCCCGGTCCCGCTCGAGGCGGTCCAACCGCCCGCGCACCCGGACGCCCGGCCCCTCCGGCCCCGGGGCGACGATGGTGCCATCGACGTCGATCTCGGTGGCGACCTCGGTCAGCTGCCCCCGGGAGTCCGCACGCCACCGGGTGAAGGTCTCCAGCATCGCCCGATGCCGCGTCAACTCGTTGTCCGAATACCACTTGGCCTCGAAAGGCAGGTCTTCCCAGACCTTTTCCAGGTCATTGACCAGCTGGCTCTCGGTCTTACCGGAGTCGGACACCAAGGCGTGCAACAGTGACCCGACCGTCGAGCGCACATCACGCCCGTCGCTGCCGCCGTGCCGTTCCAACAGCCAACGCAACGGGCAGTCGGTGAGCATCTGCAGCGTCGACGGCGACAGCGTCACTACGTGTTCGGGGTCCGACCACAGCGGCTCCTCAGTGGACAGCGCGGTCATGGTATGCCACTGCGACGGATCGGCCCCCGGCACCCCGGCGGCGGCCAGCCGGGCCAATTGAGTTGCCGCGCAAGACCGGGACTCCTCATCGACGGCGCCTTCCGGTGCGCACACGACCGCCCGCAGCCGGCCGACCACCGCCGACGGCTGCAGCACCCGCGGTGCGGCCAATGGCGGCAGCGGTACGGATTCGGTTGCCACCTCGGCCAGTTCGGCGCAGAACGGCGAGGGCAGCAGCGATTCATCGCCGCCATCGCTGTCGACCGCGGTTACCAGCAATCGCGTTCTCGCCCGGCCCATGGCCGCCATCAACAACCGGCGCTCCTCGGCCAGCAGCGGCGCCCTGGTCGACACCGCGCGGTCGTCCGGAGCGGCCACGCCGTCGAGCACATCCACGAGATTCTGCGTGCCCAGGATGCCGCCACGAGGAACGGTGTTGGGCCACAAGCCTTCCTGCACGCCCGCGATCACCACGAAGTCCCATTCCCGGCCGAGTGCGGCATGCGCGCTGAGCACCGCCACGGCGTCGGCCTGCGGGCCGGCATCGGCCGTCGACATCGATGCTCCCAGCGTCGTCACATGGTCCACCAGCCCGCGCAACGACGCCCCTGCCGTGCGGTTCACGTACTGGTCGGCCACGTCGAACAGAGCCGTCACCGCATCCAGGTCCCGGTCGGCCTGGACTCCGATGGTGCCGCCCCGCTCGCTGGCGGCCAGCCAGCGCGGCTGCAAGCGGCAGGCATTCCAGGCCTGCCACAGGGTGTAGCGCGGGTCGGCGCCCTCCCGCTCGCTGCGGCGGGCAGCGGCCAGGACCGACCGCAGGCGGCGCAGCGGCTTGACGTGCTCGGCCGACAATCCGGCCGGCTCGGCCTCGATGGCCGCGACCAGCAGGTCGGCGAAATCCCGTGGCGGCGTGGAGCCGTCGGCGCGGCGCAGCGCCCGGCGCAACTGCCGCAGGGTCACCGGGTCGACGCGGCCGATCGGGCCGGTGAGCAGGCTGACCGCGCTGTCGCCGTCCAGCTGCCCGGATGCCGTCGTCTCCAACACCGTCAGCAGGGCCGCGACCGCGGGCTGCTGCGCGAGCCCCAGATCGGGGCCCGTCGCCTGTACGGGCACGCCGGCCCCGCTCAACGCCCGCGCCAATGCCGCGCCCACCCGAGGAATCGAGCGCACCACCACAGCCATCTCCGACCACGGCACCCCGTCCACCAGGTGGGCCCGGCGCAGGGCATCGGCGATGAACGCATTTTCGGCGTGCGGAGTGGCCGCCATCCGCAGGGTCACTTCACCCTGTCCACGCTCGGGGTTGCCCTCCACCAGCCGGCCGGGCCCGACCCCGGGCAGCCGGCGTCCGATACCCGAGATCGCCGCTGCCACCGCCGGCGCGCAGCGGTGTGACCGGGTGAGTGTGATGGCCGGAGCGTCGGCGTCACCCTGATCGCGCAACAACACCGGATCGGCGCCGCGGTAACCGAACACGGCCTGGTCCGGATCGCCAGCGATGACCGTCAGCCCGGCGCGGGCAGCCAACACCCGGACCAACAGCGCGGCCTGCGGGTCGAGGTGCTGCGCGTCGTCGACCAGCAGCAGGCTGATCCGCGCGCGCTCGGCGGCCAGAAGATCGGCATCGGTCCCGAGCGCCTCCAACGCGGCCCCGACGAGTTCGGCCGCGCCCAGCGCCGGCACCGTGGCCTGCGGGGCGGCCATACCAACCGCCGACCGCAGGAGCATGATCTGCTCGTAGGCCTGTGCGAAACGGCCGGCCGCTAGCCATTCCGGACGCCCCGACGAGCGGCCCAGCCGTTGCAGCGCACGCGGATCCACACCGCGCTCGGTGCAGCGGGCCAGCAGGTCACGCAGCTCGGTGGCGAACCCCGCGGTACTCAACGCGGGCCACAGCTGCTCGGGCCAGCCCACGGGCGAATCGGCCCCGTCCTCCAGGTCGCCGGCCAGCAGCTCGCGGATGATGCCGTCCTGTTCGGCGGTGGTGATCAGCCGGGGCGGCGGATCCCCGTTGCGCTGGGCCGCCAGCCGCAGCAGTGCGAAGGCGTAGGAGTGCACGGTGCGCACCAGCGGTTCCCGCACCACGCCATGGGTGCCCGCGCCGAGCAGCCGCGCGGTGATGGCGGCCCTGGCGTCCGAACGCAGCCGGGCCGAACCGGTCAGCAACAACACCGATTCGGGGTCGGTGCCCGCCGCGATGTGCTCGACCGCGGTACTGATCAACAGCGAGCTCTTCCCGGTGCCCGAGCCACCCAGTACCCGCACTACGCCGCTGCGCCCCGGTGCCAGCAGTTCGGTGCCGGTCAGCGTGGGCTGGACGTGTTGTGCGGTCATGGAATGCATGACACCAGAAAGGTACGACAAGTAGATCCCGACAAGTAGCGGAGCGGATTGGAGCGATAGGCCCGACAAGTAGCGGAGCCTGAACTCTGGCAGCATCTATGAAATGTCAGCCGAGAAGTTGCATGTCCATCGCTACGGCCCAGAAGAACCCGCCCGGCTGTTGCTCGTCCACGGCTTGACCGGGCACGGCCAACGGTGGAAGACACTCGCCGAGCAACACCTGCCCGAGGTGGCGGTGCTGGCCCCGGACCTGCTCGGGCACGGCCGCTCGTCGTGGGCCGCCCCCTGGACGCTGGACGCCAACGTCGAGGCCCTGGCCTCGCTGCTCGATGGCCCGACCCTGGTCGCCGGGCATTCGTTCGGCGGTGCGGTAGCCCTCAATCTCGCTGCCGCACATCCGGATCTGGTCAGCGGGCTGGTGTTGTTGGATCCGGCGGTGGAGCTCGACGGTGAGTGGATGCGGGAGATCGCCGACAGCATGCTGGCCTCACCCGACTATCCCGACCGCGCCGAGGCGCGCGCCGAGAAGGCAAACGGTTCGTGGGGCGAGGTGGAGCCGGCAGAGCTGGACCGCGACCTCGACGAGCATCTGGTCGAACTCCCCGGCGGCCGCTTCGGCTGGCGGATCAGCATTCCGGCCATGATGTCCTACTGGAGCGAGCTGGCTCGCCCGGTTGCGTTGCCGCGCAAGGGCACTCCCACCGTCCTGGTCCGCGCCACCCGCACCAGCCCGCCGTACGCGCGCGACGGTCTCATCAGCGCGCTGAGTGATCACCTCGGGGCGGATTTCACTCTGCTGGACTGGGATTGCGACCACATGGTGGCCCAGGCCAAACCCGCTGAGACCGCGAAGTTGATCCTCGAGCAACTGGGCTGACATGCCTGCCGTCACCGAGGAACAGGTGGAGCGGGTGCGGTCGCTGGTCGCCGCGATCCCACCGGGACGGGTCTGCACCTACGGCGATATTGCCGATGCCGCAGAGCTTTCCAGTCCACGGATCGTCGGCTGGATCATGCGGACCGACTCCTCGGACCTGCCCTGGCACCGGGTGATCACGGCCTCGGGGCGTCCGGCCCCGCACCTGGCCACCCGGCAGCTGGAACGGCTGCGCGCCGAAGGGGTGCTGGCGGTCGACGGGCGGGTGCGCCTGTCCGAGTACCGCCACGCCTTCTAGCGCGAGCTACAGGATCAGGCGGACCAGCGAGGCCGTGCGGGCCAGGCCGGGGAACGCCGCCGCGGTGGACCGCGGATGCAGCGCGTGCACGGCCAACCGGAACATCAACGCCCGCAGCAACATCTGCGGCCATTCCGGTAGCGACTGCCAGCGCTCGATCAAGCCGTCGTCGGCGTCGCCCCAGGACAACGCGTCGACCACGACCACGCCCGCAGCCCAGGACGCCGGGCGCCAGTAGGGGGTGATATCGGTGATCCCCGGCGCCGCCGTACCGGCGAAAAGCACTGTGCCGTAGAGATCACCGTGCACCAATTGGCTGGCACTCCTGGTCGGCCTGCGCAGGCCGGCCAACTGATTGATCAACTCCACGGAGCGTTGGCCGTCCGACGAACCGGGCGACACCCTGGCGCCCGGCGGCAACGAGTGCAGCGGCCGGTCCTCCCAGGCAGCCCGGTCGGCGGCGATGAACACGTCGACGTCGGCCCATGGGGCGACCGGCGGTTGGGTGAGGAAGCGCGGCCGTTCCAACTTCGCGGTGGCCTCGTGCAATCGCACTGCCGCCGATACCACCTCGTCGTGCCGGGGTTCAGGCGTGCCGGCGACGAAGGTGTCGGCCCGCCACCCGGCAACCACATAGCGGCCGTCCGTCGAACGAACCGGGCGGGCAAGCCGCACCCCGTCGATGAACAGCGACTCCCGTACCTTGGCTGACCACGCCGCACGGGCGTGCTCGGGCACCATCGACAACACCACTTCGCCGCAGCGCCAGCCACCCTCCCAGCCCGAGCCGAGCGGTACCGGGCGCACCCCGGACAGGCCGAACGCCGCCAGCACATGTTCCGGCGGCCGTTCCACACTCACAGCCTCAGCCTAAGCGGTTGACCGGCAAACCAGCCGTCAGTACATCACCATGTCGGGCTCGAGTTGCTTGGCCCAGGCCACAATTCCGCCCTGCAGATGCATCGCGTCGGAGAAACCGGCCTTCTTCACGATGGCGAGGACCTCGGCCGAACGGATCCCAGTCTTGCAGTACAGCACCGGTGTCCGGTCCACCGCGAGCTTGGCCAGCGCGTCACCCGACTCGAATGTGGGCTTCGGGATGAGCTCGGCGCCCTCGATGTGATTGATGTCCCACTCGACGGGTTCGCGGACATCGATCAGCGCCAACGGTTTCCCGGAGTCGATGAGTTCCTTGAGCTCCAGCGGGGTGATCGTGGAATCGGCCGCGGCCGCCGCGGCTTCGTCGGAAACGACGCCGCAGAACGCCTCGTAGTCGATCAGCTCGGTGATCTTCGGGGTGGCCGGATCCTTGCGGATCCGGATGGTCCGGTACGACATCTCGAGGGCGTCGTACACCATGAGACGGCCCAGCAACGGTTCGCCGATGCCGGTGATGAGTTTGATGGCCTCGGTGCCCATCACCGACGCGATGGACGCACACAGGATGCCGAGCACGCCGCCTTCGGCGCAGGACGGCACCATCCCCGGCGGGGGCGGCTCCGGGTAGAGATCGCGGTAGTTGAGGCCCAGGCCGTCGGGGGCGTCTTCCCAGAACACCGACACCTGACCTTCGAAGCGGTAGATCGAGCCCCACACGTAGGGCTTGCCGGCCAGCACCGCGGCGTCGTTGACCAGGTAACGGGTGGCGAAGTTGTCGGTGCCGTCCAGGATCAGGTCGTACTGGCTGAACAGTTCCACCGCATTGTCGGGTTCCAGCCGGAACTCATGCAGGTTCACCGTCACCAGCGGGTTGATCTCCTGCACCGACTCCTTGGCGCTCTGCGCCTTGGACTTCCCGATGTCGGACTGGCCGTGGATGATCTGCCGCTGCAGGTTGGACTCGTCGACCACGTCGAACTCGACGATGCCGATGGTGCCGACGCCGGCCGCAGCCAGGTACAGCAGCGTCGGCGAACCCAGCCCGCCGGCGCCGATCACCAGCACCTTGGCGTTCTTCAGGCGTTTCTGTCCGATCACGCCGACGTCCGGGATGATCAGGTGACGGCTGTAGCGCGTCACCTCTTCGCGGGTCAGCTCGGCGGCCGGCTCAACCAACGGGGGTAACGACACGTCCAAATTCGCGGACACCGTATGTCTCCTCAGATCTTTTGGGTCGGTTCAGCGTCCCAGCTGCTCGTACCCACAACGGTAATCCGGTGCCGATACTTCCCGCGCCCCGGCTACCGTGACCGACGCCGCGCCGCCGCGGGATCAGGCGATCGGATACGGCCAGGGATTGAATCGGCAGGTCAGGCCGTCGGCCTTGACGGTTCCCGGGTCGAACTTGGCGGCGTCGTCGTTCGAGGTGGAGAACGTCTGCTGCATCATGATCGGCGCCAGTTTTCCGTTGGCCTCGCAGGCCTCGTGGCGCTGGTAGCCGATGGCGTGACCAACCTCATGGTTGATCAGGTACTGCCGGTAGGAGCCGATGTCCCCCTGGAACGGCACTGCGCCGCGGACCCACCGGGCCTCGTTGACGAACACCCTGGGCTGATTCCCGTCGTAGGACGGGTTGTAGCAGGACGATTCCAGCTCGATGTCGTACCCGCAGCCCTCGCGCACGGTCATCGGTGAGGTCAGCGATACCCGGAAGTCGGGTTCGACGCCGCTGCCGGCATCCACCCTGGTGAACGCGAACAGCCCGTTGTGCGTCCAGCTCTTCGGATTGGCCAGGGTCTCGCTGACCATGTGGGCGAAACCTTCGTCGCCGCCGAATGCGGTGGTGTCCACGCCGTCCTCGACCTCGACGGAATAGGTGAAGGATTTCGTGGTGCCCTCACCGATCTTGGGGGTGGTGCCCGGCACGATCCGCCAGGTTCGCGCCCCGGCCTCGGTGTACTGACCGCCGGCGGGCAGGATCCCGGTCGGCAGGTTCGCGTCGAACTGGGTGAGGCCTTTGGGCGGCGCACCGATGATCGAGGTGCTGGCCACGTCGATTGTGGGTGGGCCCTGCACCGGGCCCTCTTCTTCCTGGGCGGAATGCGGCGCGCTGGTGCCGGTGATGGTCTGGTAGATCACCACCACGGTCAGCACGACCAACACTGGCAACGCATACGCGCGCCAGCCGTAAGTGGATACGAATCGGCCGATCCACGTCTGTTTACGCCACTGCTGGTGGTCGTCCCTGTTCGATCTGGCTCGTCCTGAATCGACGGCGATCGGATCTCGCTGAGCGCGTAGCGGCTCCCGCCACTCGTTGCGCAGCGCCGGGACACGGCCACCCCCGCGACGTCCCGGGTCGTAGGTCACGGGAACCAGAATGGCACAGACTCCTGTGGATCGGTTCTCAGCGCAGCTATGCCGTGACCACGCTGGTGTCATTTCGAAACCCACGCCCGTTTCGCGACGACCGCGCGACGGATCTGACGCGCCACGGTAGTAGTGTCGGTGCGATCAGCGGCTCGGATGAACTTGTCCAAGTGCGCCAGAGCAATACAGATTGAGGACCTGATGAGCGATCTCGCCAACACCGCCGAGAGGAGAGGTGACAAGCCCGCGACCGCTGGTCGACGCGGCAACCGCCTGCCTCGTGACGAGCGGCGCGGACAGCTGTTGGCGGCCGCCAGCGAGGTATTCGTCGAACGCGGTTACCACGCAGCGGGCATGGATGAGATCGCCGAACGCGCCGGTGTGAGCAAGCCTGTTCTGTATCAACACTTTTCGTCGAAGCTCGAGCTGTACCTGGCGGTGTTGCAGCGCCACGTCGACAATCTGGTGTCCGGTGTGCGCCAGGCCCTGCGCACCACGACCGACAACCGTCAGCGGTTGCGCGCCGCGGTTGAGGCGTTCTTCGATTTCATCGAGCACGACAGCCAGGGTTACCGGCTGATCTTCGAGAATGACTATGTCAGCGAGCCGCAGGTGGCGGCGCAGGTCAAAGTGGCCACCGAGGCCTGCACCGATGCGGTGTTCGATCTGATCAGCCGCGATTCCGGACTCGAGGCCCACCGCGCCAGGATGATCGCCGTCGGATTGGTGGCCATCAGCGTCGACTCCGCGCGGTACTGGTTGACCAATGACCGGCCGATCGACCGGAATACTGCCGTGGATGGCACGGTGCAGTTCGCCTGGGGCGGACTGTCACACGTGCCACTCACCCGGTCGTAGATCTCAGGCGGTTTCGGCGCTCACGCCGAAACCGACCCGGCGCACGTCGGCGGCGCCGATCTCCACATAGGCGATCCGGCTGTTCTGCACCAGGAATCGCCGTCCCTTCTCATCGGTCAGCGCCAGCACACCTGAATCCTTGGCGAGTGCCTCGGTGACCTGCTGCTCCACCTCGGTGGGTGTCTGCGCGCTGTTGAAGGTCAGCTCACGCGGGCTGTCCGTGACACCGATTTTGACCTCCACGCTGGACCCTTCTTTCTTTCTCGCGTCGTATGTCGACTTCCCTGAGCAGGCTAGTAGACCGCCGGGCCCCGTCGCCGTCAGCGGGTGCGGACCCGGCTACGCCGTGCGCGAAACGCAGAGACCGAACCGAGTCCGGACCGTGACCGACACGCCTTGAGCTCAACCTCATCCGTCACTTCTGCCTCGATAGCATCAGCTTCGATATTGGACGAGACGACTGGGGCAGCCGCATGACCAGGCACTATTCGCCGTACGACACCACCCCGACCGAGCGCTTCGGGGACCGCCCGTATGAGCCGAGCGGGTACTCCGGCTACACCCCCGACTACAAGGCCGACTACGCGACAGGCCAGAGCAGCTACGCCACCGGCGCGGAGGCGGACTACGACTACGACGCCGATTACGACGACTACGACGACGAGGTCACGTTCTACGAGGACCCCATCGACCGGCGTTGGATCTGGGTGGCCGCCGTGGCCGGCGCGATCCTGCTGATCGCGGTCATCTGCACCGTGGTGATCCTGGGCGGAGGGGACAGCGGCTCGGTGTCGGCCACCCTGACCTCGCCGTCGGCGCAGCCGACCCAGACCACCCAGCCCGCGCAGGACGCCACCTCGAAGCCGGTTCCGCCGCGCGCAGCGCCGACCGCTCCCCTGTCGCCCGAGACCGTGACCACGCTGACGCCGACGCCCAGCGCCACCGCGACACCCGCGCCCGCACCGCCCGCCGCACCCGCGCCGCCCGTCGGGGTCGCGACCCCGAACGCCGTCACCTACACCGTGACCGGCAGCCGCCAGCTCATCGACCTGGTGACCATCGTCTACACCGACGCGCAGGGTGCCCTGCAGACCGACATCAACGTCGCGCTGCCATGGACCAAGACCGTGGTGCTCAACCCGGGCGTGACGCTCAAATCCGTGACCGCGACGAGTGTCGCCGGTCAGCTCAACTGCTCGATCACCGATGCGGCTGGTGCCGTGCTGGTCTCGCAGACCAACAACACGATGATCACCACCTGCACGCAGTAGCGACCGAACCGATCACAGCGACTGGGTCTGGCGAGTACTACGCCAGGCCCAGTTCCTGCATTCGGGACTGGTGGGTGTTCTGCAACCGGGCGAAGAACTCTGCCAGCTGGGTCAGGCCCTCACCGCTGGACATCACCAGGTCGACGAGTTCGTCGTGATCAGCCAGCACGAACTGCGCCTGGGTGACGGCCTCGCCGAGCAGACGACGCGCCCACAGCGCCAACCGATGGCGCTGACGGTCGCTGGCCGTCACCGCGGCCCGCACCTCGGCGACCACGAACTGTGAATGCCCGGTTTCGGACAACACCGCACGCACCACCGTCGCCACCGCCTCGGGCAGGGCGTCGGCGATCTCCAGGTAGAAATCCGCGGCGAGCGCATCGCCGATGTAGGTCTTGACCAACGCCTCCAACCACGTGCTGGGCGTGGTCATCCGGTGGTAGTTCTCCAAGGCGGACGCGTACTTCGTCATCGCCGGAACGACGTCAACTCCCCTGTGCTCCAACGCATCTCGCAAGAGCTCATAGTGACCCATCTCCGCGGCGGCCATGCTCGCCATGTTGATCCGGCCACGCAGGTTCGGTGCCATGCGCGCTTCTTCGGTCAGCCGGTAGAACGCGGCGACCTCGCCATAGGCCAGCACCGCGAACAATTCGTTGACGCCCGGATGATCCGCCGACACACCCGAATCGACCGGTTTTGCGATCTGGTCCGCGGCAGGCTGAGGCGAATTCATGAGGCCAACTCTAGACGCCGACGGGAGACCATGATCGGCTGGCAAATCGGCCCAGATCCCGCGACCAGCTACAATGGCATGTGGTAACGGCTTCGAGCCGACAATTTCGGCGCCCGAACCGCTACCAGGAAATGTGCGTGCACGCAGTTGGCCCGCCCTGTGGAGCTGGGCCCAACGGATCGGCAGCGCCGAGGATACGAACCTTGTCCGGGCGAACCCGACCGTTTCACCGTCGAACTCCGTGTGCGCTGGATGCCCATGAGGTTTGACAGTGAAAGGCCACCTCTACCCACCATGACACATGTAAATAAAACGTTTGCCGAACTCGGCGTCCGCGACGAGATCGTCCGCGCACTCAGCGAGAACGGCATCCAGCACCCCTTTGCCATCCAAGAACTGACCCTCCCGCTGGCGCTGGCCGGCGACGACCTGATCGGTCAGGCCCGCACCGGTATGGGCAAGACCTACGCGTTCGGTATCCCGCTACTGCACCGCGTCTCCTCCGACGAGACCCGCCCGCTCAACGGCACTCCCCGGGCCCTCATCGTGGTCCCCACCCGCGAACTGTGTCTGCAGGTCTACGACGATCTCGCCGGCGCCGCCAAGTACCTGACCACCGGTGACCGCAAATTCTCGGTGACCTCGATCTACGGCGGCCGTCCCTACGAGCCGCAGATCGAGGCGCTGCGCAAGGGCGTGGACGTTGTGGTCGGCACGCCGGGCCGGCTGCTCGACCTGGCTCAGCAGGGACACCTGCAGCTGGGCGGACTGTCCGTGCTCGTGCTCGACGAGGCCGACGAGATGCTGGACCTGGGCTTCCTGCCCGACATCGAGCGCATCCTGCGGCTGACCCCGGATGACCGGCAGTCGATGCTGTTCTCGGCCACCATGCCGGACCCGATCATCACGCTGGCCCGCACGTTCATGAACCAGCCGACCCACATCCGGGCCGAGGCCCCGCATTCGGCGGCCACCCACGACACCACCGAGCAGTTCGTCTACCGGGCCCACGCCCTGGACAAGTCGGAGCTGGTCAGCCGGATCCTGCAGGCCGAAGGCCGCGGCGCCACGATGATCTTCACCCGCACCAAGCGCACCGCGCAGAAGGTGTCCGACGAACTCGCCGAGCGCGGATTCAAGGTCGGCGCCGTGCACGGCGACCTGGGCCAGGGCGCGCGCGAGAAAGCCCTCAAGTCCTTCCGCACCGGAGCGATCGACGTTCTGGTCGCCACCGACGTGGCGGCCCGCGGCATCGACATCGACGACGTCACGCACGTCATCAACTACCAGTGCCCCGAGGACGAGCAGGCCTACGTGCACCGCATCGGCCGCACCGGCCGCGCCGGCAAGACCGGCGTCGCGATCACCCTGGTCGACTGGGACGAGCTGACCCGGTGGGAGACCATCGACAAGGCGCTGGAGTTGGGCTGCCCCGATCCCGCCGAGACCTACTCCAGCTCACCGCACATCTACGAAGAGTTGGGTATCCCGGCCGACGTCACCGGTCAGATCGGCGAACCGCGCAAGGCCGCGGCCAAGCGCAGCCCCGACGAGAAGCGCATCTCCTCGGCGGACGCGGATCGGCCGGCCAAGACCAGGACCCGCACCCGGCGGCGCACCCGCGGCGGCCAGTCGTCCAACGGACATCCCGAGGGCTCCGCTCCTGCCGCTCAGGACAACGGCGATGCCGCACCGGTGACCGAGTCGGAAGACACCGCGGGCGATGCGTCGACCGCCGCACGTCGCCGCCGCCGGCGCCGTCCCCGCAAGACCGAGACCGCCGCAGCCGGCTGACCGGCGAACGCCGAGTCGATGGTCAAACCCGAACGCCGCACCCGCGGCGACCTGGCTGCCGCGACGGCAATCGTCGCGATCGTCGCGCTGGCGGCCGGCCTGATCTGGTGGACCAGTGACGCCCGGGCCACCATCAGCCGGCCTGCCGCGTCACCGGTCCCCTATCTCACTCCGGCACGCGAGGTGCCGGCCGGTCTGCAACAGCTGTGGGCCACGCCAAGCCCGAAGACCACCGAACCCGTGCTCGCCGGCGGGTCGGTGGTGACCGGCGACGGATCCACTGTCGAGGGCCGAGACCCGGTCACCGGCGCGGTGTTGTGGAGCTACGCCCGAGACCTCGAACTGTGCGGCGTGACGGCGGTGTACCAGTACGCGGTCGGGGTGTATCCGGATGCCCGCGGCTGCGGACAGGTGAGCACCGTCGACGGCAAGACCGGCAGGCGCGGCCCGGCCCGCACCGCCTACGCCGACCCCGAGGTCCGGCTGTCGTCCGACGGCTCGACCGTGCTGTCCGCCGGGGACAGCCGCCTGGAGCTGTGGCGCTCGGACATGGTCCGGATGCTGTCCTGGGGCGCCCTGGACGCCCGCATCAAACCTGACGTCCCGGCCCAGCCGGTGTGCCGCAAACTGTCGGCAGCGGCGAGCTCCTCTGCGGTGTCGGTGCTGGAGTCCTGTCCGAAGAGCAAGTTCATCCGGCTGACGCTGCTGCGCCCGGCCGACGAAGAGGACACCCCCGACGTGCGTTACGTCGAGCTGCAGGACGTCACCGACGACTCCGGCGCCCAGGTGGTGGCGGTGTCAGGCACCACGACAGCGGTGTACCTGCCCACCCCGAGGCCGATGGTGAACGTCGTCGACGAGACCGGAAAGACCCTGGCCAGCCTGCCGCTGCCCAAGCCGGCCGCGCCGCAGTCGACCACCACCCGCTCCGGGGACGTGATCAGCTGGTGGACCGGGGACTCGGTGCTGGTCTTCAGCACCACCGGTACCGCGGGCCTTCAGTACAAGTTCACGGTGACACCCACCGGTCCGCATTTCCCGGTGGGACCCGCCACCGTGATGGCCGGCCAGCTCCTGGTTCCGGTCAACGACGGTTACGACGTCTTCGATCCACAGACCGGTGCCGGGCAACGCCACATCTCCCTGCCGCGCACCCCGAGCGTGTCACCGGTGGTGCCGGTGACGGCCGGAGACACCCTGCTCGAGCAGCGCGGCACGGAACTGGTGGCGCTGGGCGCCGGATAAGCGGTCAGCCGATGTCGATCACGATCACGGTGGTGTTGTCGCTGCCGCCGGCATCGTTGGCCACCTGAACCAGCCGCTGCGCCGCGACCTCGGGCTCGTCATCCGTCGCGGCTACGACGATCTCGGAGTCCTCCGCGCCGGCGAACAATCCGTCACTACTGATCAGCAACCGGTCGCCCGGACGGCAGTCCAGATCGAACAGATCCGGGCGGATGACGGGGCCGATGCCCAGCGCTCTGGTCAGCAGATGGCGGTGCGGATGGAACCGGGCTTCCTCCCTGGTGATCTCACCGGCACGCACCAGTTCCCCGGAGACGCTGTGATCATCGGTGAGCTGACACATGGCGCCGTCACGGATCCGGTTCAGCGGCGAATCCCCGATGTTGACGGCCATGGGGCCGCCCTGCTCGTCGCCGAACATCGCCACCACGGTCAGCGTCGCGCCCGAACTGGTTCCCGAGGCGCTGACGTGCGCGAAGACCTGCTCGTTGGCTCGCTGCACGGCACCGATCAGCCCGTCGCGGTCCGGCGCCGCGGCGAACCCGGCGGCCAGCACCTCGATCGCGATCCGGCTGGCATGTTCACCGCCGGGCCCGAAACCGTCGGCAATCGCATACAGGATGCCGTCGGCGAGCAGGGAATCCTGGTTGCTCTCCCGCACCGGTCCCTGATCGGTGGCCGTCGCGGACCGTAACACCGAAGCCATCCAGATCGTCCTCTCGTCGCTCCGGCGACCCCCTGCCACCGGAGAAGATTGAGCGAGCAGCGCGCCGCTGGCCATCACGAGGGCCTCACGACGGTGCGCATATTCATCATCGAGGGCCGTCCGCCAGGCGGCCAGTTGCTGCTCGGTCGGATCCCGCAGGAATTCGGCGATCTCGGCGACCGGTATCTGCGCTCCCCGGAGCAACCCCACCGTCCGAGCCTGAGCAATCTGGCCCCGGGAGTAGTACCGGTATCCCGTGAGTTCGTCGACAGCGGCCGGCACCAATGCCCCCGACGCCGCGTATGAGCGCAACATCTTCGCCGACAACCCGGTCCGGGCCGCGAACTCCCCGATGCTCAGCAGGTCTTCGTTCATGTTTTCAGCATCGGGTCTGCCCATCGGACAAAGTCAAGTGGCGCCTAGACCACCTCTGGCGTGAACGTCGGAAGCTTCTTGCCGGACTTCCAGTGTTTGAGCAGCGCCTGGGCCAGCTCGCGATAGGCCAGACCGCCCTTGCTCTTCCGGCCGGCCAGCACTGAGGATCCCGATGCACTGGCCTCGGCGAACCGGACCGTGCGCGGAATCGGCGGAGCCAACACGGGCAGCTCGTACCGGTCGGCGACATCCAGCAATACGTCACGGCTGTGAGTGGTGCGCGAATCGTAGAGCGTCGGCAGCGCGCCCAGCAGCGCAAGATCCGGATTGGTGATCTGCTGCACGTCGGAGATAGTGCGCAGGAACTGACCCACGCCGCGGTGCGCCAGGGTCTCGCACTGCAGCGGCACGATCACCTCGTTCGCGGCCGTCAGACCGTTGAGCGTCAGCACACCCAGCGACGGCGGACAGTCGATGATCACCACGTCGAAGTCGGCCTCGACCTTGGCCAGTGCCCGCTTGAGCGCATACTCGCGCCCGGCCCGCATCAACAGCATGGCCTCGGAGCCCGCCAGGTCGATGTTGGCCGGTAACAGCGTCATCCCCTCGGCCGTCTCCACCAGGGCGGCCCCCGGTTCGACATCGCCCAGCAGTACCTCGTGCACCGAAACCGGTAGCTTGTCCGGGTCATGGCCCAATGAAAACGTCAGACAGCCTTGCGGATCCAGATCGACCAGCAGAACGCGACGCCCCTGCTCGGCCATCGCCGCCCCCAGCGATGCCACAGTCGTCGTCTTGGCTACCCCACCCTTTTGATTGGCGACCGCTAATACTCGCGTCACACCTTCATCCAAGCACGCTCTCGGCGGCATTGCCGGAACGTGGGGCAGAATCGCCGGTGTGAGCGACCGCCTGCACCGCCTGATCCTGCTCCGCCACGGCGAGACCGAGTGGTCGGCGACCGGCAGGCACACCGGGCGCACCGAACTGGACCTCACCGAGACCGGGCGCGAGCAGGCCGTGCTGGCCCGCCCCGCGCTGGCCGAACTGCAGTTGAGCGAGCCGCTGGTGATCAGCAGCCCGCGGCGCCGGGCGCTGGTCACCGCCGAGCTGGCCGGCCTGCAGGTCGATGAGGTCAACCCTCTGCTGGCCGAGTGGGATTACGGCGATTACGAGGGTCTGACCACACCGCAGATCCGGCAGACCGTTCCCGATTGGCTGGTGTGGACGCACGGTTGTCCCGGCGGCGAGAGCGTGGCGGAGGTCGGTGCCCGGGCCGATCGGGCGGTGGCGTTGGCGCTGGAGCACGTGCCCACCCGGGATGTGGTGTTCGTGGGGCACGGGCATTTCTCCCGCGCGATGTTGACCCGCTGGACGGAACTGCCGGTGTCCGAAGGCATCCGGGTGTCGATGGTGCCCGCATCACTTGCGGTGTGCGGTTTCGAGCACGGTGTACGCCAGATCACCGCGCTCGGTCTGACCGGTCACCCCAACCCGTGCCTGTCGCTGTGAATCCGTCTTTCGTGCTGGCCGGCCCGGCCGGATCCGTCCTGGCCGAGGGAGTGCGCGCCGGGTTCCCCGACATCGCCGACGCCCAGGACGCCTTGCGCTCGGGAACGCCAATTGTGCTGGGCGCGTTACCTTTCGACTTGACCGCACCGGCCGCCCTGTACGAACCCGAGACAGTCTGGTTCACCGACGTCCTGCCGGAGTGGCCCACGCCTCCGCCCCCGGCGGTACTCGATCGCGAAACCCTGCCGCCGGGCCCCGTGCACCGCGGCCGGGTGGCCGAGGCAATCCGGCGGCTGCGCGATCCACAGGTCCCGATCGACAAGGTGGTCCTGGCCCGCGCGCTCCGGCTGACCGCCGACTCCCCGTGGGACGTGCGAAGCGTACTGCGCCGGCTGGCCGACGCCGACCCGGCCGCCACCGTCTATCTGGCGGATCTGTCCGCGGCGGGAGAAGCCCACGCCGGCACCGCGCTCGTGGGCGCGAGCCCCGAATTGTTGGTGGCGCGCGAGGGCGAACGGGTGATCTGTCAGCCGTTCGCCGGATCGGCACCCCGATCGGCGGATCCGCAGATCGATGCTGCCAACGCGGCCGCGCTGGCAGCATCGGCGAAAAACCGCCATGAGCATCAGCTCGTGGTCGACGTGATGCGCGAGGCGTTGGACCCGCTGTGCGTGGATCTGCAGATCGCCGAGGAGCCCGAGTTGCACGGCACCGACGCACTGTGGCACCTGAGCACCCCGGTCATCGGACGGCTACGCGAAAAGCAAACCACGGCAATCGATCTGGCTCTCGCTCTACACCCGACGCCGGCGGTCGGCGGAGTTCCGACCGACCGCGCCGCAGCGCTGATCTCCGAGCTGGAAGGAGATCGCGGGTTCTACGCGGGCGCGGTCGGCTGGTGCGACAGTCACGGCGACGGACGGTGGGTGGTCTCGATCCGCTGCGCGGTGCTGTCCGCCGACCGAAATATGGCCCTGGCCAGTGCGGGCGGCGGTATTGTCGCCGAGTCCGATCCAGATGACGAAGTCGACGAGACCACCACGAAATTCAGAACCATCCTGACGGGACTAGGGGCAACATGAGCGAGCTGATCCGCCGGGCACGGCCCGGTGACGAGGTCGAGATCACCGCGATGATTCGCGAGCTGGCCGAGTTCGAACGCGCCGCCGACGAGTGCACCGTGACCGAAAAGCAGATGCACACAGCACTTTTCGGAGACCGCCCGGTGGCATATGCACACATGGTGGAGGTCGACGGGCAGATCGCGGCGACGGCGGTGTGGTTCCTGAACTTCTCCACCTGGGACGGGGTGGCCGGGCTGTACCTCGAGGACCTCTATGTGCGGCCGGCGTTCCGGCGTCGCGGCCTGGCCCGGAAACTGTTGTCCACGTTGGCCGCCGAATGCGTCGAGCAGGGCTATACCCGGATGACGTGGGCGGTGCTGAACTGGAACGTCAACGCCATCGCGTTGTACGACGCCGTGGGCGGCAAGCCCCAGACCGAGTGGACCACCTACCGGGTATCGGGTCCCGAGCTTTCGGCGCTGGCCGCCGAGCGCCGCGACTAGCCGCGCCGGGTGATCCAGTCCACCGACGACGGACTGAACAGCAGACCGAGCGTCACCAGGGCGAGCAATCCGACCAGGATGCCGTACACCACGTGGTGCGAGGTGATCACGTACCAGGCGATGGGAAGCAGCAGGAGGTTGGTCAGCACCGCGATCCCCCGGCCCCACCGCCGGGCGGTGATCAGCGCCCAACCGCCGGCGAGCACCCCGCCACCGATCAGCACGAACCAGATGGCGGTGCCGTAGCCGCTGACGATGTGCTGATCGGCACCGGCGACCGCGCGCACCAGGAGCACGACCGCCATGATCAGCGCGGCGATCCCTTCGGCGGCGGTGATGAAACCTGCGTACCGGATCGAGGGAGGCTGGATCACGACTGCCGCTCCGCGAAGTAGCGCACCGCGTACTCGTATCCGGACGGACCCGCTCCGGCGATCACCACGTCCGCGACGGCCGACACATACGAATGGTGCCGAAACGCTTCCCGGGTGTGGATGTTGCTCAGGTGCACCTCGACGACAGGCAGTTCGGCGGCGCTCAGCGCGTCGCGAATCGCCACCGAGGTGTGGCTGTAGGCCGCGGGATTGATGATGATGCCGGCGCAGTCCTGCCGGGCCGCCTGGATGGCGTCGACGAGCACACCCTCGTGATTGCTCTGCACCGCGCGGACCTCGAAGCCGAGCTCCGCGGCCAACTCGGTGACCCGCTGCTCGATCTGGGCCAGCGTGGTGGAGCCGTAGATCTCGGGCTGCCGGGTGCCCAGCATGTTGAGATTCGGTCCGTTGACGAGCAACAGTCGGCGTTCGGTCACCTCCAGTACGGTACCGGCCTGGTTCACGACGTCGAGATCGACGCGAGGGTTGTGGCTGGGCAAAATTCACAACCCTCACGTCGATTTCGGCGAATGCCGGGGGTGGGGATACTTGATCGCGTGTCGACCGTCCGCCCCTGCCCGTGCGGTACCGGCCGCGCCTACCCTGACTGCTGCGAGCCGCTGCACACCGGCGCCCGGCGAGCCCCCACTGCCGTCGCACTGATGCGCTCGCGGTTCAGCGCCTTCGCCGTGGGTGATGTCGCGTACCTGCTGACGTCCTGGCATCCCGACACCCGACCCGCCGACCTGAACCTCGACGAGAGCATCACCTGGCGGCGGTTGCAGATCGTCGACACCGACGCGGGCAACGAGGACGACGACACCGGCGTGGTCGAGTTCCGCGCCCAGTACATCCACGACGGCAGCCGCCACCTTCTCCATGAACGAAGCCGTTTCGAGCGGGTGAATGGTCAGTGGCGCTACCTCGACGGGGAACTCTACGAATAACGGCGGGACACCTTGCCCCGTTAGGCTCATGCCCCGTGCGTGCCGTGCTGATCGTCAACCCGAACGCCACCTCGACCACGCCTGCGGGTCGTGACCTGCTCGCCCATGCGCTGGAAAGCCGGGTGACGCTGACCGTGGAACACACCAACCACCGTGGTCACGCGATCGAGATCGCCCGCGACGCCGCCCGGGACGGGGTGGACGTGCTGATCGTGCACGGCGGCGACGGCACGGTCAACGAGGTGGTCAACGGCGTGCTCGGCGACTGCGGCACCCGGCCCGACGCCGGCCTGGCCCCCGCGGTGGCCGTCGTCCCGGGAGGGTCGGCCAACGTCTTCGCCCGCGCGCTCGGCATCAGCCCAGACCCGATCGAGGCGACCAACCAGCTCGTCGACCTGCTCGGCGGCTATCGGATGGGACGCGCGTGGCGTCGCATCGGCTTGATGGACTGCGGCGAGCGCTGGGGCGTGTTCACCGCCGGCATGGGCGTGGACGGCGACGTGGTCGCGGCCGTGGAGGCCCAGCGGGCCAAGGGCCGCAAGGTCACCGCATCGCGCTACATCCGGGTGGCGGTGCGCGAGATGCTGGCCAGCGCTCGCAGAGAACCGACCCTGTCGCTGCACCTGCCGGGCGCCGAGCCCGTCTCCGGGGTGCACTTCGCATTCGTGTCGAACTCGAGTCCGTGGACGTACGCGAACACCCGGCCGGTGTGGACGAACCCGGACACCACGTTCGACACCGGCCTTGGCGTGTTCGCCATCACGAGCATGAACGTCTGGTCGAATCTGCGACTGGTCCGGCAGATGGTGGCCCGTAAACCACGCCTAGCCGCCAAGCATCTGATCCGTGACGACGACGTGCCGTCGGTCACCGTGACGAGTAACACGCCTGTCGCCTGCCAGATTGACGGAGATTACATCGGCGAGCGCGAAACCATGACGTTCACGTCGGTTCCCGAGGCACTGAGCGTCGTCGCACCGCTGAAGAAAAGTGATTGACCTGCGCAAACACACCGCTTAAGGTGGAATTAGGGCGCAGCTGGTTCCTGAGTGTAGTACACAGGAGTGAGCGGTCCGGTCACCGCCCCACCCAGTGACTTTGCCCACGTGTTAACTCAATGCTATTGACATCTGTTCAGCCTGTGAAAGCATCAATGCAACAGTGCAGAAACATTCGTGTGCACGCGTTAACAGCCGAAGAAAATCTAGTGCGCTTCGCCGCGCACGCATGACATGTCTAACGAGGAGTTTGATCTTATGGATTGGCGCCACAAGGCCGTCTGTCGCGACGAAGATCCGGAGCTGTTCTTCCCCGTGGGAAACAGCGGCCCGGCGCTTGCCCAGATCGCCGACGCGAAGCTGGTCTGCAACCGTTGCCCCGTCACCACTGAGTGCCTCACCTGGGCCTTGGACTCCGGCCAGGACGCCGGCGTGTGGGGCGGCATGAGCGAGGACGAGCGCCGTGCGCTCAAGCGTCGCAACGCCCGCACCAAGGCCCGCACCGGAGTCTGACCCTTCAGTCCAGACCCGACGCAAGCTACGGCCCCGACGAATGTCGGGGCCGTAGCTTATTTTCACGACAATTTCCGCAGCAAATTGCGTAATTGTCATCACATTTCGCATTGACGCGGCTGCGTATTTACTTCATCGGTACTGACGTCCCACTGTGGACGCGCTGTGAAGCCCGGAAGGGTCCTACTGGATCCCGCGACTGCGCCGGCCGATCGGCACCCGAAGCACCACATCGGTACCGCCCGACGCGACGTCGTGCATGCCCAGCGATCCGTCCAGTTCCGCGGTGACCAGCGTCCGGACGATCTGCAGGCCCAACCGGTCGGACTTCTCCAGGCTGAACCCGTCGGGCACGCCACGGCCGTCGTCGTGCACCACGACATCGAGCCAGCGGGCCGACCGCTCGGCCTTGATCGTCACGCACCCCTGGGAGGTATTCGCGTCGAAGGCGTGCTCGATGGCGTTCTGCACCAATTCGGTGATCACCATGATCAGCGCCGTCGCACGGTCGGCGTCGAGCACACCGAGGGCGCCGTCCCGGTTGATCCGGATCGGGGTGTCCACCGAGGCGACATCGTTCATGATCGGCAGGATCCGGTCGATCACCTCGTCGAGGTTGACCTCCTCGTCGACCGACATCGACAACGCGTCGTGCACCAACGCGATCGACGACACCCGCCGGACCGATTCGATCAGCGCCTCGCGGGCCTCCAGGTTGTTGGTACGGCGCGCCTGCAGTCGCAACAGGGCCGCCACGGTCTGCAGGTTGTTCTTCACCCGGTGATGGATCTCCCGGATGGTGGCGTCCTTGCTCAGCAGTGCCCGGTCACGTCGTTTCACCTCGGTGACGTCGCGGATCAGGACGGCAGCGCCGACCGCGGCGCCGTGCACGACCAGCGGCAGGGTCCGCAACAACACGGCCGCGCCACCGGCGTCGACCTCCATCCGCATGCTGGAGCCGCCCGCCAGCGAGTCACGGACGTGGTTGGCCAGTTCCTGGGCCTCGAACGGGTCGGAGATCAACGGACGCGTCACAGTGACCAGATTGTGCCCGTCGAGTTCGGAGGCCAGGCCCATGCGGTGATAGGCCGAGATGGCGTTGGGGCTGGCGAACACCACGTCGCCGACCTCGTCGAGGCGGATGAACCCGTCCCCCACCCGCGGACTGGACCGCGACATGGCCAGATCACCGACATTGGGGAAGGTGCCCTCGGACAGCATGTGCAGCAGGTCGCTCGCACAGTCCAGGTAGGCACCTTCAAGCGGGCTGGCCATCCGGCGCGTCGCCAGCGCGGTCTGGTGCGTCAGCACCGCCACCACGTGATCGCGGTGCCGCACCGGCACCGCTTCCACGTTCAGGCCGGGCAGGTCCGGCGAATGCCGTTGGGTACCACCGTTTCCCCGCCCGATCGCACCGGACTCGAAGGCCGTGGTGACGACGGGCAGGTCGGCGGCGGCGGCCAGCGTGCCGACCGAGTCGGCCAGCAGGACGGTCGGGGCGGTGTTGGGCCGCACCTGCGCGACGCACACCAGCACACCGTCGTCGCGGCGCACCCACATCAGGTAGTCGGCGAACGACAGGTCGGCCAGCAGCTGCCACTCCCCGACCACCGCGTGCAGGTGGTCCACCGCGCTGCCGGGCAGCACGGTGTGCTCGGCGAGAAGGTCACCGAGAGTGGACATCAGCCAACTTCTTTCCGCGCACGCGAGGAGCGAGAAGCTCCCGTGTCAGTCGATCACCGCGATGAGATCGCCGGCCTGGATGACGTCGCCCTCGGCGACGTTGACCTTGGTCACAGTGCCCGCGACCTCGGCGAGGACCGGGATCTCCATCTTCATCGATTCGAGCAGCACCAGGGTGTCCCCCGCACCGATCTGATCGCCCTCGTGAACCACGACCTCCAGCACACTGGCCACGATTTCGGCGCGAACGTCCTCGGCCATCTTCACCCCACTTCACTACGGCTGCTAACCCGACTACTTGTGCGGCCTATATCGAACCACAACCCCGGGTGGACAGCGCTGCCCCCGGGGCATGAGACACTAGGGAGCAAGCTCTTACACCATCTGGAGGATCATCATGGCCAAGCGTGGCCGCAAGAAGCGCGACCGTAAGCACTCGAAGGCGAACCACGGCAAGCGACCCAACGCCGGTTCGAAGTCAGTGCGCTAAGCCGCTTCTGCAGACTTGACCGCCCGACTCCCTGAGGAGATCGGGCGGTTTGTCGTTGGGTCGACCGAGGCAAACCGCCTGGTCAGCCCCGGATGATGGTGGTCTGGCTGATCTGGATGCGCAACCGCTCGCGCAGCCCTTCTGGCGCCTTTTCCCCGCTGCACTTGGCGGCGATGAGCTTCTTGACGCGCTCCTCGACCCCGTAGTGGCGTAGGCAGGCCGGGCATTCTTCGAGGTGGTGCTTGAGCTTGTCACGGCTTTCGGCCGTGCACTCGCCGTCGAGCAACGTCCATACCTCGGCGATCACCGCGGCGCAGTCAGGATGCTCGGGATCGACGGGCCCGATCGGCGGGGTCCAGCGCTCGTCCTCATCGTGCTTGTCACTCATGACGAGACCTCCTCCGGCTCACCAAGCTGCTGACCTCGGATGAAACCGCGATCCCTGGCCACATCCGCCAGCAGGTCGCGCAGTTGCTTGCGCCCGCGGTGCAGCCGGGACATCACCGTCCCGATGGGAGTATCCATGATCTCGGCGATCTCCTTGTAGGGGAAGCCCTCGACGTCGGCGTAGTACACCGCCATCCGGAATTCCTCGGGCAACGCCTGCAGCGCCGCCTTGATCTCGGTGTCGGGCAGTGCCTCCAGGGCCTCCACCTCGGCCGATCGCAGGCCGGTCGACGAGTGCTCGGCATTGGACGCCAGCTGCCAGTCGGTGATCTCGTCGGTCGGGTATTCGGCGGGTTGCCGCTGCTTCTTGCGGTAGCTGTTGATGTACGTGTTGGTCAGGATGCGGTACAGCCACGCCTTGAGGTTGGTGCCCTCGCGGAATGACCGGAAGCCGGCGTAGGCCTTGACCATGGTTTCCTGCAGCAGGTCCTCGGCGTCGGCGGGGTTGCGGGTCATCCGCAGGGCGCCGCCGTAGAGCTGGTCCAGCAGCGGGATGGCATCGCGTTCGAACCGGGCGGTCAGCTCGGCATCTGTTTCGGCAGGCTGCGGCGTGTCAGGCTCGGCCTGCTCGACGTCAGTCATCGTGGGAAACACCTTCCCTTCTGTCACGGCGCCACCAAGAGCTCCGGAATACCACTGGGTATCCGGCGGCCGTTCCAGGCATACGGTTGGCACCAGAATCCTCCTTCAGATCCTAGAGCGTGCTACCGACAGGTAGCGCTGAGCAGGTGTCGAGTGCAATAACAGCATGTAGTGGCCGTTGTGTTCCCGGCCTGCCCGGCTACCGTGTCCCGAATGGCACGTGCAGCAACACCCGCGATCGCGGCTCTGGTGGCCGCAGGCATCGACCACGAAGTGGTCGCCTACCAGCACGACCCGCGCAACGAGTCGTTCGGCGACGAGGCAGTGGCCCAATTGGCGGCCGACGGCATCGTCGCAGAGCAGGTGTTCAAAACGCTGGTGATCGCCCTGCCGAAGGGGTTGGCGGTGGCAGTGGTACCCGTACCGCAGAAGCTGTCCCTCAAAGCGGCAGCCGCCGCGTTGGGGGTTCCGAAGGCAGAAATGGCGGACCCGGCGGCCGCACAGCGGTCCACCGGGTACGTCGTCGGCGGGATCTCCCCGCTGGGCCAGCGCAAGCGCCTGCCGACCGTCGTCGACGCCTCGGCACTGGCATTCGACAAAGTGCTCTGCAGCGCAGGCAAGCGCGGCCTGGACGTCGCGCTGTCCCCCGAGGACCTGATCCGCGCGACCTCCGCGGTGACCGCCGAGATAGGTGTCTCCGGCTAGCCGTCAGGCCTTCACATCGGACGGATGCCGGGCCAACGGTGTCACGTGGATGTCCATGTACGGAAAAAGTGGCAGGGCCGAGATCAACGTGTGCAGTTCGTCGTTGGACTCGACGTCGAAGATCGAAAAGTTCGAGTACTCACCGACGATCCGCCAGATCTGCGGCCACTTCCCGGAATGCTGCAACTGCTGCGAGTAGGCCTTCTCCCGCGCGACGAGTTGCGCTCGGGTATCGGAATCCATGTCGTGGGGAATACGGACGTCCATCCGCACGTGAAACAGCACAGCGCAACTCAGCTTTCGGGATCCAGGACGAAGCTGTACACGACCTTCTCGCTGCCGTCAGGCTGGGCGATCGGATCGAGCATCAGCTCGGGCTTCACGGCGGTGGCAATGTCGTCCCCGTTGTGCGGGTCGCCGGGGAAGTACAGCTGCGCCGTGAGCAGTTCGTGGCCGGGGGCCGACACCTTCACGTGCAGGTGCGCCGGACGCCAGGCGTGCCAACCCGCGGCAGCGATCAACTTGCCGCACGAGCCGTCAGTGGGAATCTGGTACGGCGCGGGACGGATCGTGGTGATCCGGAAAACGCCGTCGGGACCGGTCGAGATACTGCCGCGCAGATTCCACTCGGGCAGGCCCGGGGCGAACTGCGAGTAGAAGCCGTCGGAGTCGGCGTGCCACAGCTCGACTTTTCCGGCCAGCGGGCGGCCGTCGGTCGAGGTGATCGTGCCCTCCCACACCAGCGGCGTCCCGACCTCACCGTCACGCATGGGCATCGTCGCGTCAGGACCGAGCTCGGGTGAACCGGGCACGTAGTACGGGCCTTCGATGCTGCCCTTGTTGCCGTGCCGGTGTGACGTCGCCACCTCCTCGACGACGTGTTCCACCCACACGTCGAGGAACAGCGGCCATTCGCCGTCCTGTCCGACGCTGATCAGCCACGCCTTGAGGGCGTTGTACTCGTCGTAGGTGACCCGGTGCCGGCGGATGGTCTCGTGCACGGCGTCGAGCACCTCACGCGCCAGCTCGCTGACCCGCTCGGCGGGCACATCGCGCACCGCCTCGAACGGCGACTTGTCGCTCTGGAATCGCTCGGTGGCCGAGGCGCCTGAGGACGCGGCCGAGGCGTGCGGCGTTTCGAATGTGGTCATGGTGTCGGTCTCCTGAAGGTGGGCTGAGGTGTTCAGTTGTCGGTGCGGTACCGCGCGAGCTTGTCGGGGTCGACGTCGACGCCGAGCCCGGCGCCGGGCCTGCGGTGCAGCTGGCCGTCGGTGATCTGCAAGGGTTCGGTCAGCAGGTCGTCGCTCATGTCGAGGAAGTTGGACAGTTCACCGGCGTAGCGCGAGGTGCGCTCGTAGGCAGTACCGAATGCGATCGCACATGCCGTACCGAGCTGACCGTCAATCTGGTTGCCCATCACCATTTCCAGGCCGAGCCCTTCCGCGAGGTGGTGGACGCGCGACGAGGTGGTGAAGCCGGTGCGGGCGGTTTTGATGCTGATCGCCGTGGCCGAGCCGCCGAGTACCTCGCGGGTCACGTCGGCGGGGGTCGGCACCGATTCGTCGGCGATGAACGGAACGTCGAGTTTTTCTACGAGCCAACGTCTTCCGAGCACATCATCGGCGGGACAGAGTTCCTCGGCGAACAGCAGGTCCAGGTCGTCCATCTCCCGCATCGCACGTAACGATTCGGCGGCCGACCAACCGCGGTTGCCGTCGACGTAGAGTTCGACGTCACCGCCGAAGTGCTCCCGCAGGGCGCGCACGACGGCGGTGTCCAGCGACACCGGACGCCGACCCACCTTGACCTTGAAGGTGCTGATGCCGTGCAGATCCCGCATCCGCTGGGCCTCGGCAACCATCTTGGCGGGATCGTCGAACCCCAGCATGTGGCTGACCCGCATACGGTCGGTGTACCCGCCGAGCAGTTCGCTGACCGAGAGTCCGAGCGTCTTGCCGAACGCGTCCCACATCGCCATGTCGACGGCAGCCTTGGCGGTCGGGTTGCCGACGGTGCGCGCCATCCGACTGCCGGCCACCTCCCGTTCGGTGAGGGTCAGCCCGGTGAGCGCCGGGGCAAAGATATCTTCGACCACCGCGACGATGCCGCGTTGGGTCTCGCCGTAGGTGAACGGCCGCGGCGGTGCCTCAGCGACGCCGACGATGCCGTCGTCGGTGTGCACCCGCACCAGCACGTGCTCGGCAGCGTGGACCTCACCGGAGGCGAACCGCAGCGGCTTCAGATACGGGATGGCGAACGGGATCGCCTCGACCGCAGTTATTTTCATGGCTCCTCCTGATGCCGGCCGGCAAGCTCACGGCCGATCGCGGGTTTGAGAATCTCGACGACGGCGTCAACCAAGGGGTTGTCTGCGTCGCGGAGCCAGGCCAGCGCCAGCTCGACGGTTCCGCCGTCGACGAGATCACGGAACACGACGCCCTCGAGCGGCAGCGCCTGCACCGACTCGGGAACCACCGCGACACCGAGACCGGCGGCCACCAGTGCCAACAGCACGGCCGTACCGGGGGCCGAGTGCTCGCGGTGCGGCACGAACCCGGCCGCGCGGCAGCTACGCAGCACCGCATCGTTGACGGCCGAGTCACGGCTGGCATATGCGATGAACGGTTCGGACCGTAGATCGGTAAGCGAGACAACGGGTTCCACGGCGAGCCGGTGATCGGCCGACACCGCCAGGACCAGCGATTCGACGTCGACGGTGACCATCTCCACACCTTCCCCGACGGCGGGAGGTCGAAGTACACCCAAATCGATTGCCCCGCTGCGCAATCCGTCGCACTGAGCCGGCGTCAACATGTCGGCCTGGATTTCCAACGCCACGGCGGGCAGTTCACGTTTGACGATTCGGGCGATACGCGGCAGATGCGAGAAGGCCGCGGTGCCGGTGAGGCCCAGACGCAGTACACCGCCACTGCCCAGAGCGATTCGGCGCACGCCGCGTTCGGCGTCCTCCACCCCCGCGAGGATGCGGTGCGCCTCCGATCGGAGGAACTCCCCCGCAGTGGTCAACGACACCTGACGAGTGGTCCGGTTGAACAACGTGACGCCGAGTTCGGCCTCGAGCTGACGGATCGCGTAGGACAGCGCGGGCTGAGCGACATGCAACTGCTCGGCGGCCCGGCCGAAATGACAGGTCTCGGCCACCGCCACGAAATAGCGCAGGTGCCGTAACTCCATCGCGGCCTCCTACGTCGATTTCCGGCGGACATGTGACTCCTGACATATCGACGGTATCGCCGCGATAGATATCGAACAAGGACACATTTACGGTCTATTGATAAATGAAGTTCATCAATCGGTACCTGGGCCAGGACTAGGCATGTTCCTAGTGTGATGGCGACCACTCGATGCCAGAGTGCAGGTATTCGCGCAGTTGCGCTCATCTGGAGGCATCCCAATGACAGCTACAGTCCCGGTTTCGCACCCACATCTGGCCGCCGTGTTGGCCGATGCGGTGATCGACGACCCGCAGGCCGGCGTGTACCGAGCCAACCGCCGGATCTTCACCGACGAAGAACTCTTCGAGCTGGAGATGAAGCACATCTTCGAGGGCAACTGGCTCTACCTCGCCCACGAGAGCCAGCTGCCCAATCCCGGTGACTACTTCACCACCTACATCGGCCGACAGCCCGTGGTGATCACCCGGGACAAGGACGGCGAACTGCACTGTCTGATCAATGCCTGCGCCCACCGCGGCGCGATGATCTGCCGCCGCAAGACCGACAACCGCACCACCTTGACCTGCCCGTTCCACGGCTGGACGTTCCGCAACGACGGCACCCTGCTGAAGGTGAAGGACCCCGAGGGGGCCGGCTACCCGGACACCTTCAACTCGGGCGGCTCACACAACATGACCAAGGTCGCGCGCTTCGAGAGCTACCGTGGGTTCCTGTTCGGCAGCCTCAACGCCGACGTGTTGCCGCTGGCCGAGCACCTCGGCGACACCACGACGGTGATCGACATGCTGGTCGACCAGTCGCCGGACGGCCTTGAGGTGCTGAGGGGTTCGTCGACCTACACCTACGACGGGAACTGGAAGGTGCAGGCCGAGAACGGCGCCGACGGATATCACGTCACTGCGACCCACTGGAATTACGCGGCCACCACTGGAAGGCGGAGCACCGGCGAGTCAAAGAACGAGACCAAGGCACTCGATGCCGGCGGCTGGGGCAAGTCGGGAGGCGGCTACTGGTCGTTCCCACATGGCCATCTGTGCCTGTGGACGTGGGCGGCCAACCCCGAGGATCGACCTTTGTGGGACAAGCTCGACGACCTCAAGGCCCGGTTCGGTGAGGCCAAGGGTGAATTCATGGTCAAAGGCTCACGCAATCTGTGCGTGTACCCGAACTTGTATCTGATGGACCAGTTCTCGACCCAGATCCGGCATTTCCGCCCGATCGCTGCGGACAAGACCGAGGTCACCATCTACTGCATCGCCCCCAAGGGCGAGAGCGATGCCGCCCGGGCCCAACGCATTCGCCAGTACGAGGACTTCTTCAACGCCTCCGGCATGGCCACTCCCGATGATCTCGAAGAGTTCCGCTCGTGCCAACTCACCTTCCGCGCCCAGGCGGCGCCATGGAACGACATGAGTCGTGGTGCCACACACTGGCTTTCGGGACCTGACCCGGTGGCCGAGTCGCTCGGCATGACGGGCATCGTATCGGCCGGCGTGCGCAACGAGGACGAGGGCCTGTTCCCCGTCCAGCACGGGTACTGGCTACAGACCATGCGCGAGGCGCTGACCCAGGAGGGCGCGGACCGATGAGCACCGAGTCGCAGACCCAGTCGAAGCTGATCACCCAGAACGCGATCGAACAGTTTCTCTACCGCGAGGCGCGCTATCTCGACGATCGCGAGTTCGAGAAGTGGCTGGACTGCTACGCCGATGACGTCGTGTACTGGATGCCGGCGTGGACCGACGACGATCGACTGGTCGAAGATCCGCAACGCGACATCTCGCTGATCTACTACGCCAACAAGGGCGGTCTTGAGGATCGGGTTTTCCGGATCCGCACGGAACGGTCGTCGGCGACGTCGCTCCCCGAACCACGCACGAGCCACAACATCAGCAACGTCGAGGTGATCGAACGGCGCGGCGACCTGGTGGACGTCCGATTCAACTGGCACACAATGTACTTCCGCTACAAGACCGTCGACCCGTACTACGGGACGTCCTTTTACACCATCGACTTCTCCGGTGAACATCCGCTGATCCGACGAAAGACCGTGGTGCTCAAGAACGACTACATCCACCACGTGGTGGATGTCTACCACTTCTGACCAGGGCCGAGGTAGCGCAATGACTGTCACATCCGAGCCGGCCACCCACCGGGTGGCACTGGCCTTCGAGGACGGGGTCACCCGGTTCATCACCTGTCGCCCCGACCAGACGGTGGCCGACGCCTCCTACCGGCAGCGCATCAACATCCCGCTGGACTGCCGCGACGGCGCGTGCGGTACGTGTAAAGCGCTGTGTGAGTCGGGCAGCTACGACGGCGGCACCTACATCGAGGATGCGCTGTCAGCGGACGAGGCCGCCGCCGGTTACGTGTTGCCGTGCAGCATGAAGCCGCGCTCGGACCTGGTCCTGCAGATCGCGAGCACCTCCGAGGTCGCCAAGACCGCGGCCGCCGCCTATGTTTCGACGGTCGTGGAGCTGCAACGCCTGTCGGCGACCACCGTGCGGTTGGCCGTCACCATCCCGAACCGCGACGAATTGGCTTTCCTACCAGGCCAGTACGTGAACATCGCCGTGCCGGGAACCGACACCGGTGCCGGAGCCGTGACCCGGTCCTACTCGTTCAGCAACGCTCCCGGCGACGAGCGTCTGACGTTCCTGATCAAGCTGACGCCCGGCGGCGCCATGTCGACCTACCTGACCGAACGGGCGGCGGTCGGCGATACCCTCAGTTTCACCGGGCCGCACGGCTCGTTCTTCCTGCGCACCGCCGATCGCCCCATTCTGCTGCTGGCCGGAGGCACCGGGCTGGCACCGATCCTGTCCATACTGCGGCGGTTACGCGACGACGAGAGCCACCGCCGTGCCCACCTGATCTATGGCGCCTCCACCGACGACGACGTCGTCGGGCTCGACGAACTGGCCCAACTGGCAGCCGATCTGCCGGGCTTCAGCTGGGACTACTGTGTGTCCGACCCCGCCAGCGCCGCACCCAACAAGGGTCCGGACAAGGCTTACGTCACCAGCCTTGTCGAGCCGGCACACCTCTACAACGGTGATGTCGCGATCTACCTGTGCGGGCCACCGCCCATGGTGGAGGCGGTCAGCAGTTGCTCGGTCGGCGCGACGGCGGTCGCCGCGGTCGGGGTGGGCGCGGTGGGCGCGGCTGCCGACGCCGCCAGGGCGAACTTCTCGTAGAAGA
>MSTD01000013.1 GCA_001942045.1 Mycolicibacterium porcinum | reverse complement strand
GCAGCTCATCGACTGCCCCCGAGGCCCGCAGCGCCTCAGCCATCTCCACCGTGGAGCCAGCCTCAGCCAGCATCCCATCCACGTCCTTGCCATCTGTCACGTCCTGCGATCCTTCCGTTAGGACCTACACAGAACATCTGACACCCCCCGGCGATGGACTGCCTGAACAGTTCGCCCGTCACGGTGGTCGGGCAGCCAACATCGCCAAAGCTATTCGTGAGCTCAATCGCCGCCGCGAGGCCGACACGCATGCCGATGCCGCTGATCAGGCGGCCGCCGAGGAGTATCTGAGGCGAATCGAGGCCGGCGGCCCGATAGGGCATCGACCCGGCAATGTGGATCCGGTGCGCTACCACCAAGCGCGAATTGATCGTGCCCACAACCGCATTGAGGCCGTCGAAGGCATCAAAGGCGCCGCCGCGAGCAGAATCCGCCGCGATGCACGCTGCAAGCTCAAGGCCGCTCAGAAGGCGTTGGACAAACTCCAGGCAGACATCGCCGCCGGTCATCAACCCGATCTACGCGGCAGGGCAGCCCAGCGGCGTGACCGTCGGGCCAGACGGGCACACGCCCGCGGCGCGCCAGCTGATCCGGTCAACATCACCGATCCCGATTCCCGGCTGATGCTCGAAGGTTCCGGCGGTGGATCGGTGCAGGCCTACAACGCCCAGTTCGCCGTCACCGATGATCACTACATCCTGGGCGTGCACACCAGCCAGCACGCCAACGACACCCACTGCTACCTGCCGGCCATCACCGAAGCCACCACACAGGCCGACAGGCTCGGAAAACAGATCGGCCTGGTGCTCATGGATTCGGGCTACTTCAGCGACGAAAACCTCACCGCGGCTGGCCCTGAGCGGCTCATCGCCCCGGGAAAGAACCGTGACCTGCACATCGAGGCCCGCGACAATCCCACCGACGGGCCCCCGCCGCCAGACCTGGAGCCCAAAGACGCCATGCGTCACCGACTCCGCAACCCCGTCAACGCCGAACGCTACAAACGCCGCGGTGCCACCGTTGAACCCGTCTTCGCCCACCTCAAAGACCAGATCAACCTGCGCCGCTTCTCCCGCCGAGGACTGGCTGCGGTCACCGCCGAACTGCACCTCGCCGCCGCCGTCGTCAACCTGCTACGCCTGCACAACGCACAACCGGTTACCTAGAGCACCGCCGGGACAGGCCAAACCCCGCACCCGGCCGAAGCCATACCACCGAATCGACCAGCCGCGCCAAAAATGCAACAGCCACTATCGAGCAGCGATCCGCCGCATTGGATATTGGCGGCCGAGACCTAGGCGACCGCCGCTGCGATCAACAGCTCGGCAGCGGCGTCGACCCGGTCACGGTCCGCGGTGACCAGGCCGTCCTGGCACAGTCCGCGCAGCCCGGAGACCACCAATGTGGCACGCGCACAGGCGTTGTCGCCGGGGTAGCCGATCGCGGACAAGGCTTGCGCGATGGGGGCGATCATCACCTCGACCGCGTTTCGGGCCGCCTCGCCGTAGGTCTGGGGGTCGGTGACCGCCAGGCTGAGCACCTGCAACAGCAGGCGCACGTTGCGACGTTCACCGCCCCGGGTCAGTTCCCGCCACAAAGTCCGTGCCGCGTCGACGAATTCGTCCGCGGAGGTGACGCCGGCGAACATCTCCCCCAGTTGCGGCCGGCTGGCGTCGAGGGCCTGGGCCAGCAGTTCGGCCCGGTCGCCGAAGTAGTACAGCAGCATGCGCTTGCTCGTTCCGAGCGCCTGCGCCATCGGCGCCAGCGACATCTCACCGATGCCGTGCTGTTCGAGATACCGCACCACACCGTTCAACAGCTCTTCGCGTTTGACGGGGTCCGCTGTCCTGGCCACCTCTTGACTGTACCGATCGGTACATTTATAGTCAATGATGTATCGATCGGTACAAGTATTGCGGACTGAGGAGGAACTCATGACCGGACTTCGAGTTGCCGTCGTGGGTGCCGGCATCGGTGGCCTGACGGCCGCGATTGCCTTACGTGCCAATGGAATCGACGCGACCGTGTACGAGCAGGCGCATGAGCTCAAGGCGCTGGGCGCGGGTGTGTCCATCGCGACCAACGGATCCCGCATCCTGAACAGGCTGGGAGTGGGCGATGCGGTGGCCGCGATCGCCGGTCCGGTCACGCACTATCAGTTCCGCACCTGGCAGGCCGAGCCGATCGCCGGAGAGCCGTCAGCCCTCGGCTTCGGGGACCCGGCCCGCACCTGGTGCCTGCACCGCGGCGAATTCCAGAAGGTACTCGCCGACGCACTGCCCGCCGATGCCCTGCGTCTCGGCCGCTCCTGTGTCGCAGCGACCGAGCACGACGACGGGGTCCGCGTCGAATTCTCCGACGGCACAACCGTTGACGCGGATCTACTGGTCGGCGCCGACGGTATCCACTCCCGCCTGCAGGGCATGGTGACGCGCGCGGCCGCACCGGTGAGCGAGGGAATCATGGCCTACCGCGGACTGATTCCTGCCGACCGGGTGCGCGGCGTCGTCGACATGAATGCCAGCTCGATGTGGCTAGGTCCCCGGCAGAGCTTCTTGGCCTACCCGGTGTCGGCCGGCGACCTGCTCAACATCGTGGCGTTCGTCCCCACCAATCTCACCGTCACCGAATCGTGGACCGCCCCTGGTGATGTCGCCGAGCTCGCCGCTGCCTACCAGGGGTGGGATCCCCGGGTGCTGTCGATCATCAACGCGATGGACTCCACGTTCCGCTGGGGCATCTACGACCGGGAGCCGCTGGACCGGTGGTCCACCGACCGCATCACGCTGCTGGGTGACAGCGCCCACGCGGTCACGCCGCACCTCGGCCAGGGCGCCAATCAGGCCATCGAGGACGCGATGACGCTGGCGGTCGTCCTGCGGGACGCCCGGGCCGACGACCTCGGGAGGCATCAGCGTCGCTACGAAGACCTGCGCATGGAACGCACCCGCCATGTGCGCCGGCAGGCACGCGCCGCCGGGCTCATCTACCGCTCGACCGAACTCCCCCCGCGCGCACAGGCCGAGCAACTCCACGCGATCCTCGACAGCGTCGCGATCAACACCTACGACGCCGAGCGGGTCGCCCAGGACGCGGTGCCTGCCGCCTGACTACCTGCATTTTGCGGATCTCGTCGTGAAGCGACCTGCACGTGTGGTGCAATCGGCGCGGATGCACTGCCCCGCCACCCGCGGAGGTCACCGATATGACCACGCTGCCACGCCGCACGCGGCTACACACGGTCGCGTTGATCGCGTCGGCGTTCACGACGCTCGCGATGGCCGCGTGTACCGCCGACATCACCGGCACCGGACCGACGACACCCACTCTCGGCACCGCTGTGCTCAGCGCCCCGGCGGCGCCGGCTCCGGCCGGAACCTGCGAGGTCAACCCGGGATCCGCTCCGGTGCCCAGCGCCGAGACCCTTGAGCCGGTGCCCGCGATCGGTCGGATCGCGGTGGCGCTCAAGGGCTTACCGACCGCGACGATCACGCCCGGCGCGGCACCGGCCGAGGTCGAGGTCGAGCTGTGCAACAACTCTGCCGTCGATTACCCCAAAGTGGGCGTGGTGGTGGTCCTCGACCGGTGCAGTTGCGCCACGTCGCCGACCGGAATCCCTGCGGGCACCATCGAGCGCTTCGACGCGGACGCCCAGACGTGGATCGCGCTGGACCACCCGGGGATCACCACGGGCATGGACTACCTCGCGCTGTTCACCAACGTGCAGGCATTGCCCAAGGGCGCCGACCGGACCCTGAAATATCGTGTCGCCCTGGACAAGTCGATGAATGCAGGCAACGGCAGCGTGCAGGCGGTAGCCGTAACCCCCGAGCCGCTCCTCCAGCTCGGCCGGGCCGACCTGCCGTTCACGGTCGTCACGGGCTCGCCTTCCGCGGCGCCGGCGCCGAAGCCGCCGACCCGCGGATCGTGACCTGACTACCGCGCGAGCAGTTCGGCTTCCTGCGGCGTGACCAGACGTTCCTGGCTCGCGGGATAACGCCGGCTCTTGATGGGGCACCGGATCAGCGAGAGGGCGATCCGCGCGGTTCGCATGTCAATTGTTCGACTGATGTACACGGCGGTTCGCTCCGTTCTGCTGATCGATCTGTGTCGGATACACGGTTGTCGGGGACATGGAGTTCACGGCTCGCCGGGGAGTGTGGGCACTCCGGGGAGCATCGGGTAGGCGCCGGTCGGTTGCGAAACGATGGCGGGTGGTTGTCGGACGGCGCCGGTCGGGCCGCCGAGAGCCGGCTGAGTGCGCTGGCCTCCGGTCAGGATCGACAGCAGCGATGCGTAGTTGTCGATGGCACTGACCAACGCGCCGGGATCAAAGGGCACGGCCGGCGCCTGATCGTCGGTAGGCAGCGGCGTGCGCGGTGCGGCTGCCGCGAGTCCGTTGCTCACGGTCAGGACCGCCAACGCGCCCGCGGCACTCAACGCCACGTACCCGAGCAGCCGGCCCAGTGTGGTTGTCGCAGACATGGTGGCCTCCCCGATCCGACGTGAGTGCATTTGTTGCACTCGAGTCACTTGGGAAACATTGGTATGCAGCGGTCACATTTGGGGCACGACACTGTCACAAATCGCACCCTATGGCGTGGCTTGGCCGTTGCCAGGTGGCAGCTGTGAGAGTCTGCCGCGCTCGTCCCGGGGGTCCGGGCCGGGCCATGCCGCCACATCGTCCCGCATGCGAAAGAGCCGGGGCGCGCAGTTGCGACAACAGGCACGGCGCGTCCTTGCGAGGGGAACTACCTGGTAATTGTCACGTCAATTTCGTCTAACCGCGTTTGCCCACATTGGTACCGTGCGGCAAGACGAACGGGGACGCCGATGACGAAGACCACAACCTGCCTGATCGCAGCGCTGACAATCGGCCTGGCCGCCACGGCATGCGGTCCGGTGACCGAGAAGGCCGAGGCCACCACGACGACCGCGACGGCGGCCACCACCGCCGCGACCACGGCGGGAGGCGGTGAGGCGTTGGCGTCACTCTTGCCGACGCCGGCCGACGTGCAGCAGACCAAGGGCCCCGATGACATCGCCGACGGCGGGATCCATCTCCACTACCAGGTGAACGGGTCACCGAGTGATGTGATGGCCGCGTACAAGGACGCGCTGCAGGGCAAGGGCTGGGCGCTCACCACGATCATCAGCTCGAGCGGTGGCGGAGGCGGCGGAGCCACGTACACCGGAACCCACGGCGACGCGTACGGGGTGTTCGACGGCGGCGGATACGCCAACACCACCTACATCGACGTCTGCACCTGGGCAGCCAAGCCGGCGAATCCCAACTGCAGCCGCGGCGATCGTTAGCGACGCCGTCCCGCGCAGGTTGCGCACCGGAGCGTCGTTGCGCGGCCGCGGCCGACGGCATCCGCAGGCAGTCCATCGAGATGTATCTCGGAGCGTTCTGAAATCACAACGTAGCCAACGTGTTGCGTGTTATCTACCCATGGCCGACCGCTGATCCCCTTAGGCTAGAGGGCATGTCCGGCCCGCCAGAGGGTTCGCGGTCCACAGTTGCCAAGCTGGCCATGCACTGTGTGCTGGCCGGATTGCTGGTGGCAGTGTTGATGTTCCCGGTGGTCGGCGGCGTGGGGATCATGACGGCGCGGCTATCCGACACGGTGGCACAGGATTCGGCGCAAGTCCTCGAAGGCGATGCACCGATCGTCACCACGATGGTGGATGTCTCCGGTCAACCGATCGCCTGGCTGTACGAGCAGCGGCGGTGGGTGGTGCCCAGCGATCGCATCGCCGACACCATGAAGCTGGCGATCGTGTCGGTGGAGGACAAGCGCTTCGTCGAGCACAACGGGGTGGACGTCCAGGGAACGCTCAACGGACTGCTCGGCTACATGCGTGGCATCGAAGACGTCCGCGGCGGGTCGACTCTCGAGCAGCAGTACGTCAAGAACTACAACCTTCTGGTCAAGGCGAAGACCGACAGCGAGCGCCGGGCCGCCGTCGAGATCAGCCCGGCCCGCAAACTCCGCGAGATCCGGATCGCGCTGGCGATGGACAAGACCCTCCCCAAGGGAGAGATCTTGGCCCGCTACCTCAACCTCGTGTCGTTCGGCAACGGCGCGTTCGGAGTTCAGGACGCGGCCCGCACGTACTTCGGCGTCGACGCCGCCGACCTCACCTGGCCGCAGGCCGCCCTACTGGCCGGCGTGGTCCGATCCACCAGCGCGCTCGATCCCTACACCAATCCGGACGGGGCCCTGGCGCGGCGGAACCTCGTGCTCGACACGTTGATCGACTATCTCCCGGACCGGGCCGAGGAACTGCGCGCCGCCAAAGCGGCGCCGCTGGGCGTACTCCCCCAAGCCGATCCGCTGCCGCAGGGTTGCATCGCCGCCGGCAACCGCGCGTTCTTCTGTGAGTACGTCCTGCAGTACCTCGCCCGCGCCGGTCTGACCATGGAGGACGTCGCGCGCAACGGGTATCTGATCCGCACCACATTGGATCCCAAGGTTCAGGACAGTGTCACTGCGGCGCTGCAGAAGTACGCCAACCCGAACGCGGCGGGAGTCGCGAGCGTGATGAACGTGATCACGCCGGGCAAGGACACCCACCGGGTGATCGCGATGGGCGACAGCCGCACTTACGGGCTCGACCTCGACGCGAGACAAACCGTGCAGCCGCAGCCGTTCTCGTTGGTCGGTGACGGCGCCGGGTCGATCTTCAAGATCTTCACGACCGCCGCCGCGCTCGAGATGGGGATGGGAATCAACACCCGACTCGATGTCCCGGGAACCTTCATGGGCAAGGGCCTGGGCAGCAGCGACACCCCAGGATGCCCGAGGGAAACCTGGTGTGTGCGCAACGCAAGGGCGTTCTCCGGCTCCCTCCCGGTCACCGATGCGTTGGCCCAGTCCCCCAATACCGCGTTCGCCAAACTCATCTCACAGATCGGGGTGCCGCGCGCGGTGGACATGGCAGTCCGGCTGGGGCTGCGGTCGTACGCCGAACCCGGCAGTGCCCGGGACTACAACCCCGACTCCAACGAGAGCATCGCCGATTACATCAAGCGGCAGAACATCGGATCCTTCACCCTCGGGCCGTTCGAGCTCAACGCACTCGAGTTGGCCAACGTCGGGGCGACCCTGGCCTCGGGCGGCACCTGGTGCCCACCGAACCCGATCGACAAGATCTTCGACCGGCACGGCCGTGAAGTGGGCGTGCAGACGGTCCCCTGCGATCAGGCCGTCCCCGAGGGCCTCGCCAACACCCTGGCCAACGCCCTGGGCAAAGACCACTCGAGCGGAACCGCCGCCGGCGCAGCGAGTTCGGTCGGCTGGAAGCTGCCGATGTCCGGCAAGACGGGCACCACCGAGGCCCACCGGTCATCGGGTTTCCTCGGCTTCACCAACCAGTACGCGGCCGCGAACTACATCTTCGACGACTCCTCGTCACCGTCGGGACTGTGCTCGTACCCGTTGCGCAAATGCGGAGAAGGCACCCTGTTCGGCGGTACCGAGCCCGCGTTGACGTGGTACGCCGCGATGAGTCCCATCGCCGATTCCTTCGGTCCGGTGGCCCTGCCCCCCACCGATCCGCGCTACGTCGAGGGCGGTCCCGGCGGCGAAGTACCGAGCGTCAGCGGAATGAAAGTCGACGAGGCACGTAAACGCCTGCTGGACGCCGGGTTCCGAGTCGCCGACAAGACCGTCCAAGTCAACAACAACGCCACCAAAGGGTCGGTGGTCGGGACGACGCCGAGCGGCAGGACCATTCCCGGCTCGATCATCACGATCAACACCAGCTCGGGATACGTGCCGCCACCGGTCTACATTCCCCCGCCCGACCTGCCGCCGCCGCCACCGACGCTCAACGAGCTCGGGCCACCGCCACCGCCCAATGTCATCGAGATCCCGGGACTGCCGCCGATCACGCTGCCGCCACCCGCTGCACCGCCACCACCACCGACGCCACCGGCGTGACGCGCAGGCGGGGCGCATCTGCACGTTTGAATATCGACAGATGTGGCAATTCTTCTCGGCGACAGCTTCACTCATACCGAGAGGATCGGACTGACCATGATTGTGCTCGGCATCATTCTTCTGTTGATCGGCTATTTCGCCGGTATCTCGATCCTCTACACCATCGGAGGAATCCTGCTGGTGATCGGGATCATCCTGTGGATCCTCGGGGCCGTCGGCCGTCCGGTGGGAGGACGCAAAGTCTGGTTCTGACAACGACTTTCGTCCCGGCGAGCCAGCGCCTTAGGACACGATGGGTGGCGCGTCGATCCGCGCGGAGATCTCCTTGACGATCTTGACAGCCGAATCGGCCGGGTTGGCACTGCACGTATTGACATCGACCACGATGTTGTTGTTCGCGGTTAACGCCCGACCGCAGGCCCATCCGCCTGCCTGAGCGTTGGTTTGCGTTGTCACCGTGCTCAGCACACCGCCGTCGGTGGAGATGGGGCCCATTTCCCACATCGTGCCGGTCTGGGTGTGGGTGTAATGCTTGCACGCCGGCCATTGCTGGACCGAGGCGTTGTAGAAGGCCTTGGCCTGATCAGCATCGGCGAATCGGACCACAGCCTGCTTGGCGTAATGAGTGAGGACGTCCGGCTCCCCCAGCGTCATCTCCTGCTCGTCGGTGAATCCGCTGTCGGCATACACGGGCGCCTGCACGGCACCGTCGACCGCGAGGCATTCACGAGGCGCCATCGTCCCGCTGTCATCGGACATTTGGGAGTCGGTGCCCGTGACGGTCATTCCCCCCGCGGCCATGACGGCGTTGATCTGCTCGGGTGAGAGCAGCAACCGGGGCAGCATTTTCTGCCGCAGCGGCGTCGGCGGGAACGACGTGATCATCGGTGTGGTCGCCGTGGTCTCGGCTGCCGGTTCGGACGAATCACCGCATCCCGCGAGCAGGACGCAGGCAGCAGCGATGGTGATCACGGTGGCGGCTAAACGCATTCTCGTTCCCCCATTTCTGCGTCGGCAAACCTGACTACGGTGACGATGCCCCCTAATGGATACAACCAGGGAAACAGCAGATGCGTGTGCGACGTCGAACATTTCTCGTAACGTTCTAAGACTTTCTGAAACCGTTACCGAAACACCATCAACCGAGGTAATACCGCTGTTGAAGTAGGGCGGGCGGGGCTCGAACCCGCGACCAAGGGATTATGAGTCCCCGGCTCTAACCAACTGAGCTACCGCCCCAGACGCGTCTGCGCCGCAATATGGTCGCATACGGCGCGGGTCAGGACGTCAATCAGGGGCCGCAGCCAGGCCTGACCCGGTTACCCTCACCGCATGGTCCGCTTTCTGCTGCGCATTGCGATCTTCCTGGGCTCGTCGGGCGGAATCGGGCTGATCTCCACCCTGGTCGCGCTGTTACTGGCCTCGGTGCTCACCCATGGCCTCAGCATCCGAGGCATCGGCTCGTGGATCGCGGCCACTGTGGTGGTCTGGCTGGTCACAGCAGTGGCCACGGTGGTATTGCCGGCGTTGTTCCTCAAGAAGAAGGTCGCCTCGAAGTAGCGCGCGCCGGTGGGATCATGGCGGACGTGCCTTCTCACGCGTTCGCCTCGGACAATGCCGCGCCCGCCCACCCGAAGGTGATCGACGCGATCGTCGCGGCCAACGAAGGGGCGGTCGCGTCCTACGGCAACGACGACGCCACGCAGCGCGCGGCCGAGGCGGTCAAGACCGTCTTCGACTCCCCCGACGCCGAGGTGCTGTTCGCGCTCACCGGCACTGCGGCCAACATCATCGCGCTGGCCGCCGCGGTGCGGCCGTGGCAGGAGATCCTGTGCAGCGATATCGCGCACTCACTGGTCGACGAGGCCGGCGGGCCGGTCCGACTCTCCGGCGCCCCGGTGACACCGCTGCCCAGCGACAACGGCCTCATCGACCCGGCCCGGCTCGACACCGCGGTGGCTCGCCGCGGGCCGGTGCATCACTCACAGCCCCGCATCGTGAGCATCACCCAGTCCACCGAAAACGGCCGCGTGTGGACTCCACAGGCCGTCAAGGACTTCGTCGACCACGCCCACGATCTCGATCTCCTCGTCCACGTCGACGGCTCCCGCATCGCCAATGCGATTGCCGCACTGGATATCTCTCCTCGCGACGCCATCGCCGACGCGGACATCGTCACGGTCGGCGGCACCAAGAACGGGATGCTGATGGGTGACGCGATCCTGGTGCGCCGCCCCGAGTTGTTCGACGGAATTCACTTCGCGCAGAAGCAGATCGGCCAACTTGCCAGCAAGCAGCGGTTCATCGCGGCTCAATTCGAGGCGATCCTGCGCGACGGGCTGTGGCTGCAAACGGCCGCCCACGCCAACCGGATGGCCACCCGGCTCAGCTCAGGATTTCAGGCACTCGGTCTGACCCTGGCCACGCGTACAGAAGCCAACGAGATATTCGTCGACCTCGCCCCCAGTGCCCACGCGACCGTCGCGGCCGAATACGCCGTGCACCGCCCCGATCCACTGCTGCCCACCGTGCGGTTCGTCTGCTCGTGGGCGACCACCGAGGCTGAAGTCGACGGTGTTCTGGAATTGCTTACGCCGTTTGCGACGTAAGGGCGGCGATCTCACGGCGGCCACAGCCCTGAGGTCGAAAACGGCGTAACTCAACCTGGCCACGGTGCTCGACCAGATCTATCCCGGTGAACCTGGGCTAGCTGTAGATCGGCTGGCCGTCGGCGCCGAGCCGGTACTCCTCGGTGCCCTCGTCGACGCGCGCGGCATCCGCTCCCAGCGCGACGGCCACCTTGTTGCATGCGTTGCGCATCACGTCGAGGGTCAACTCGACCGCCTCGTCCGGCGAAAAGTGTTGACGCAGTTCGTCACCGGACACCTGAGCGGGGGTCCAGATCAACGTGTCGACATAGCGCAGCGCGGCCTTGTGCCGGTCGGACAGGTCGGAGTTCTCGAAGTCGTCGATGGCGTCGTAATCGGACTCGCGGGCGCCGGCCTCCAGCGCCGCGGACTCCCGCAGCGACTTGCACAGCCGGCAGTTGTGCTGACGGGCCCCACGCAGCCGCACGATCTCGGAGGTCACCGGATCGAGCGTGCGCATGCGACCGACCGCCGGCACGAACGTGTCCAACACGAAGTCCGCCGGGCTGGTGTCGTGGTCCCAGTCGACGGGGCCCGCGGGCCATTCCACCCCGAGGGCGGTGAGCCCGGCCCGCATCCGCGGCACGAAGTCGGCAATGTAGATCAGGGTGGTCACGGTGAATACGTCGGCGCCGAGCAGATCGGAGAACGCGGCCCGCTGCTCGGTGTTGATGCCGGTGACGTCGATGCTGAACTGCTCGGCGAACTCGGTCACCATCGGGTCGACCGCCCCACCGCGGGATTCGGCCGGCAAGGGCGGCAACCCCAGCGTCGAAGCACACACTTCCCGCACCGCGGCATTGATGTCGGCCAGCCGCGGCGGCGATACCGCGACCAGGCCCGTCAACTCTTTGAGCACATCGGCAGACACACCGGCAGTATCCATCAACCCGGGCGGCGCCGTGTGGTTACTCGGCCCCTGATTCCAGCACCTCCAGACCGGAGGCGTAACTCTCCTTGACCACGTCCAGATGTACCCAGCTTTCGACGACACCGACCCCGGGCAGCGCCCGCACCGCGTCGAGAATCTCGACCAACTGGGCGGCGGAGAACGCCCGCACCGTGGCCAGCAGGTCGAACCGGCCCAGGGTGCGGGCCACGAAGATGACCGAGCGCATCCCCACCAGTGCTGACACCACTTCGTCGCCGGCTCCGGTCAGCCGGATACCGAGGCCGAGCGCACTCTGCCGGTCCTGCCCGGAATGCCGGACCACGGCACCGATGCGCACCACCTGCGACTCCACCAACCGCACCACCCGCCGCCGCGCCCCCGCGGGTGAAAGTCCCACCGTTTCGGCGAGATCCACGTAGGAGGCCCGTCCGTCATCTTGGAGAGCGCGCAGCAGGGCCAGATCCAGATCGTCCACCTCGACGCTGACGTCACCGACCGGGCCGACGACATCGCGCAGCACCTCGACATAGGTGAGCGTGTCGACGCCGACGACACCGGCCATCGCGCGCAATTCGGCGATCACGCCGTCGATATCGCGGATCGACCCGACCCGCACCTCGGCGATCAACCCGTATGCACCGCTCGTCAGCGACAGGAACGCGACATCGACGCGTTGCGCCAGCGCCGTCGCGATCGGCGCCACCGGCCCGTCGACCATCACACTCACGTGCGCCAGTGCGCCCCGACCGAGCACCGCGGGATGTACGACTCCGCGGATCACCACCTGTCCACCGTCGAGCAGCCGCTGCGTGCGCGCCGCTGCCGCCGATCGCGATAGTCCCACGTGCTGCGCGATGTCGCGGTGCGTCAGCCGCCCGTCGCCCTCAAGGAGGCTGATGATCGCCTCGTCCACCTCGTCCAACGGGCACCGCCTGAAAATTGGTCGAAAAATTTTCCACACAATCGTACCGGCAGAAAGATCGGTGTAGCCGCGAAAATTCGCGTCTTCTGATCCAAATGACGTGGGTCACTGACATATCGATACTCATGACCCGGGTGCCACGATCGAATCGATTGCATGTCCCGAACTGCGGGTTTACCGTAACGCACATCACATTCACCTTCGGGCAAGGATCGGCATGGCAACGGAATCACCCGCGATCACCGCACCGCCCAGGGCCACCGAGGTTGAGACGCACGGCGTCGAACCCATCCCTGACGCCGAGCGCACGGCCGGCCCGCTGGATCTGTTCCGGCTGATCTTCGGCGGGGCCAACACCATCGCCACCGTCGTGCTGGGCACCTTCCCGATTATCTTCGGGCTGTCATTCCGCGACGGCCTGCTGGCCACCCTGTCCGGTCTGGTCCTCGGGGCGCTGATCCTGGCCCCGATGTCACTGTTCGGCCCCCGCAACGGGACAAACAACGCGGTGTCCTCATCAGCACACCTGGGTGTGCACGGTCGTGTGGTCGGATCCTTCCTGTCACTCCTGACCGCCGTCGCGTTCTTCTCGATCTCGGTGTGGACCTCGGGTGACGTCCTGGTGGGCGGTGCCAACCGCGCGATCGGGTTGCCGCAGAACGACGCCATGGTCGCGGTCGCCTACGCCGTGTTCGCCCTGCTGGTCCTCGTCGTGTGCATCTACGGGTTCCGATTCATGTTGTTGGTCAACAAGATCGCCGTCGTCGCCGCGACGCTGCTGTTCCTGGCGGGCATCGTCGCCTTCGGCGGCATGTTCGACGCGAGCTACGCGGGAACCCTCCCGATGGGCGACCCCATGTACTGGCCGTCGTTCGTCGGCGCCGCACTGATCGTGATGTCCAATCCGGTGTCGTTCGGCGCCTTCCTGGGCGACTGGGCGCGCTACATCCCCCGCGGCACCCCGGCCTGGAAGACCATGCTGGCCACCGTCGCAGCGCAATTGTCGACGCTCGTGCCGTTCCTGTTCGGTCTCGTCACCGCCAGCGTGATCGCCACCCATGCCCCGGACCGCTTCGCCGACGGCGACTACGTCGGCGGACTCCTGACCGTGTCGCCCGGGTGGTACTTCATCCCGGTCTGCCTCATCGCGCTGATCGGCGGCATGTCAACCGGCACCACCGCGCTGTACGGCACCGGCCTGGACTTCTCCAGCGTGTTCCCCCGCTTCAGCCGTGTGCAGGCCACCATCTTCATCGGCTCGATCGCGATCGTGTTCATCTTCATCGGCCGGTTCGCTTTCAATGTGGTGCAGAGCATTTCGACGTTCGCGGTCCTCATCGTCACCTGCACCGCGCCGTGGATGGTCGTGATGATGATCGGCTGGTTCACGCGCCGCGGCTGGTACGACTCCGACGCGCTGCAGGTGTTCAACCGGCGCCAGCGCGGCGGCCGGTACTGGTTCACCCACGGCTGGAACTGGCGTGGCCTTGGCGCGTGGCTGGTCTCGGCGGCCCTGTCGATCTGCTTCGTCAACCTGCCCGATCAATTCGTCGGCCCGCTGGGCAATCTCGCGGGCGGCGTCGACCTGTCCATCCCGGTCGGTCTAGGTCTGGCCGCCGTCCTGTATCCGGCGCTGCTGTGGGCATTCCCCGAACCACGCGACGCGTTCGGTCCCGACGGCCCCCGCGCCGTCCCCGCCGGCCCGGCCGCAAACATCCCGATCGTCAGTGACGACAGCCCCGAAATCACCCCAACCGCAGAGGAAGTGACAGCATGACCGCCCCGATCGGCCCCGTCGACGCATCGAAGATCCCGCGCTTCGCCGGCCCGGCCACCTTCGCCCGGCTACCCCGTCTCGACCAGGTGACCAAAGCCGATGTGGTGGTCGCCGGGGTGCCGTTCGATTCCGGTGTCTCCTACCGGCCCGGCGCCCGGTTCGGCCCCACCCACGTCCGCGAATCCTCGCGGCTGCTGCGTCCGTACAACCCCGCGATGGACGTGTCCCCGTTCGAGCTCATCCAGGTCGCCGATGCCGGCGATATCGCGGTGAACCCCTTCAACATTCACGAGGCCATCGAGACCATCGAAGGCGCGGCACGTGACCTGACCGCCGACGGCACCAAGCTGGTGACCATCGGTGGCGATCACACCATCGCCCTGCCCCTGCTGCGCGCCGCCGCGGCCAAACACGGCCCGGTGGCGCTGGTGCACTTCGACGCTCACCTGGACACCTGGGACACCTACTTCGGCGCCGAGTACACCCACGGCACGCCGTTCCGCCGCGCGGTCGAAGAGGGCATCGTCGACACCGAAGCGCTGTCGCACGTCGGCACCCGCGGGCCGCTGTACGGCAAGAAGGACCTCGAGGACGACCGCCGGTTCGGATTCGGCATCGTCACCTCGTCCGACGTGTACTACCAAGGCGTGCGCGAGGTGGTCGACAAACTACGGCAGCGTCTGGGAAACCGGCCGGTGTACGTCTCGATCGACATCGACGTGCTCGACCCGGCGCACGCTCCCGGCACCGGCACCCCCGAGGCCGGCGGTATGACCAGCCGCGAACTGCTGGAGATCCTGCGTGGGTTCCGCGGCCTGAACCTCGTGGGCGCCGACGTCGTCGAGGTCGCCCCGGCCTACGACCACGCCGAGATCACCGGCGTCGCCGCATCCCACGTCGCCTACGACCTGGTGTCCCTGCTGGCCTTGGGTCCTGATGCGTAACGGCGGCGACCTGGTCGTCGAAACCCTGACCGCGCTGGGTGTCTCGCATGTGTTCGGCATCCCCGGCCAGAACGCGCTGGGCCTGTTCGACGCCATCCGGCGCAGCGATCTGACGTTCGTCAGCTCCCGGGTGGAGAACAACTCGGCGTTCGGCGCCGACGGCTACAGCCGCGTCACCGGCGAGGTCGGCGTGCTCTTCCTGTCCACCGGGCCGGGGGCGTTGACCGCTCTCGGTGCACTGCAGGAGGCCTATGCCACCGGGGTTCCGGTGCTCGTGATCGCCAGTCAGGTACCGCGGGCCGGCATGGGCCTACGCCGCGGCATGCTGCACCAGCTCGACGATCAGAAGGCCAGTGCGGCGAACGTCACGAAAAGCGTTGCCACCGTGCGGCAGGCGGCCGAGATCCCGAGCCTGATCGCCGACGCGTACGCGTTGGCGCGCTCGGCGCCGGCCGGGCCGACCTGGGTGGAGATCCCGCAGGACGTCCTGCTGGAGCCGACGACGGTACCGCCGGTCGCGGCAATCGAGGTGGCGCCGACGCAGCGTGCCCCGCGGGCCGAATTGATCCAGGACGCCGCGACATTGCTGAACGGCGCGCAGCGACCGGTCATTCTGGCCGGCGGCGGTGTGCGGCGCTCACCCGGTGGCACGGAGGCCCTGGTCGCCCTCGCCGAGAAGCTCGGCGCCCCGGTGGTTTCCACGGTCGGCGGCAAGGGTGCCATCTCCTTCGACCATCCGCTGTCGGCCGCGTCGTGGATCGAGGACCGCTACACCACCGAGATGCTGGAGAATGCTGACGTACTGGTGGCCGTCGGTACCGCGATGGGCGAGGTCACCAGCAACTACTTCACGTTCGCCTTGCGGGGCCGGCTGATCCACATCGATGCCGAGGCGCGCGTGCTCGAGGCCAACCATCCCGCGCTCGCCATCCACGCCGATGCCGCGCGGGCCATGCGCGCGCTGACCGAGCTGGTCGACGCGCGCGACAACACCGCCGGCGCCGTCCAGGCAGCGGAGCTGCGAAAGGCTGTGCAGGACAGGCTGGCCGGCCAGGAGGTGGCGACCGAACTGCGGCTGATGGCCGACCTGCGGGCGGCGGTGCCGTCGGGCACTCACACCTTCTGGGACATGACGATCGCCGGCTACTGGGCCTGGTCAGCGTGGGATCCCCAGAACGGTGCCTTCCATTCCGCCCAGGGTGCAGGCGGTTTGGGATTCGCCTTCCCCGCCGCACTGGCCGCCGCGATCGCCACCGGCGAACGCACATTCGCGGTGTCCGGCGACGGCGGCGGCATGTACTCGATCGCCGAGCTCGCCACGGCCCGGCAACACGACGCCAACATCACCTGGCTGATCGTCGATGACGGCGGCTACGGCATCCTTCGCGAGTACATGACCGCCGAGTTCGGCACCGCGACGGCCACCGAACTGGCCCGGCCCGACTTCGCCCGGCTCGCGGAGAGTTTCGGAATACCCGCGCACACCGCCACCCCCGACAACGTCGGAGACATCGTGGCCGCCACATTCGACACCGAGGGCCCGGCCGTGGTCGTCCTGCCCGCAGTGCTCAAGATGTTCGATCCCACTCACCTCTGAACCGAAGGAATCATCGTGGGTAAACCAGTCGATATCGCGATCGTCGTCATCTATCTCGTCGCGATGCTCGCCTTCGGGTTCTGGGGAAAGACCCGGACCAAGGACTCCGCTGACTTCCTGGTCGCGGGCCGGCGCCTCGGGCCGACGCTGTATACCGGCACCATGGCCGCCGTCGTGCTCGGCGGTGCCTCCACCGTGGGCGGTGTAGGTCTCGGCTACAAGTGGGGCATCTCCGGGATGTGGCTGGTGGTGGCGATCGCCATCGGCCTGCTGGCCCTGAGCCTGTTCTTCGCCGGACCCATCCAGCGCCTGCGGGTCTACACCGTCGCGCAGATGCTGAGCCTGCGCTACGGGGTGGATGCGACCTCGGCCTCCGGTGTCGTCATGGCGGCCTACACGCTGATGCTGTCGGTCACCTCGACCATCGCCTACGCGACGGTGTTCAACGTGCTGTTCGGCACGGGCCGAACGCTTTCGGTGGTGATCGGCGGCATGGTCGTCATGCTGTACTCGTCGATCGGCGGCATGTGGTCCATCACCCTGACCGACATGGTGCAGTTCGTCCTCAAGACCATCGGCGTGTTCTTCCTGCTGCTGCCGTTCACCTGGCACCGGGCCGGCGGCTTCGACGGTATCCGGGAGCGCGCCGGGGACGCCGTGTTCAGCCTCACCTCCATCGGTACCGACACCATCATCACGTTCTTCGTCGTCTACAGCTTCGGAATGCTGATCGGACAGGACATCTGGCAGCGAGTGTTCACCGCACGCTCCCCGCAGGTTGCCCGCTGGGGTGGGACCACGGCCGCGATCTACTGCGTGTTCTACGGAATCGCCGGCGCACTGATCGGTTTGGCCGCATCGACCTTCATGCCCGACATCAAGGCCAAGGACGACGTCTACGCGCAGATCGCGGAAGCGATTCTGCCCGTGGGGATCAGCGGCATCGTCCTCGCGGCGGCGGTCGCCGCGATGATGTCGACGGCATCGGGTGCCCTGATCGCAACCGCCACCGTGGCCCGCACCGACATCAAGCCGATGCTGCTGCGGTTGGTGGGCCGCAAGCCCGAAGAGACCGAAAACCCGGAAGTGGACGTGCATTCCGACCGCCGCTACGTCGCGGTACTCGGCATCATCGTCATCGTCATCGCCGCGCTGCTCAACGATGTCGTCGGCGCATTGACCATCGCCTACGACATCCTCGTCGGGGGCTTGCTGGTGCCGATCCTCGGTGGCTTCCTGTGGAAGCGGGCCACCGGTGCCGGTGCGCTGGCGGCCATGGGGGTCGGCACCCTCGTCACGCTCGGCACCATGGCGGTGGTCGGCGACGTGCTGGCCAACGAGCCCATCTACTACGGCCTGGTGGCTAGCCTGATCACCTACGTCGTGGTGAGCCTGGTGACACCACGCACCTCCGCCGACGTGCTGCAGGTGTGGGATGACCGGTTGGCCGGGCGGGACACCACCGAGGTCGTCCGCGCCTAGGGCCTGCGCCGTTCCCACGGCCAGGTCATCAGTGCCCACACCACAGCCACCAATGCACTCGCCACCAAGACGTAGACCGGCCACGGACCCATCACGTCCAACAGCGACGCGGTGGTGGGTTTGGCGTTCAGGAAACCGTAGTTGGTTCCGGCAATACCGTTGAACGTCATGGTGACAACGGCCCACACCGCGGTCACCACCACCACGAGCCGATAGTCCCGCCAGTGCGGCCGCATACCGCGGCCCCACGTCAAATAGATGGCCGCCCACACCACCAGCAGGTGGATGGACCAGAACGCCAGGAACTCGTAGTGCGGGAAATCCGGACTCTTGAGCACGGGTGAGACCAGCGCCTGAGTACTGAGCACCAGGCCCCAGTAGTAGGTGAGCACGTACGCCCAATGCCGCCGCGACCACAGTGCGTACGCGCCGACCACGGTCGCGAGGTCGGTCAAGCGCAACGGTACGGACCGCTCGATCGACGGCGGAATGAGCGTGTAGGCCAACATCGCGACGTAGATCGCGGCCGTCAGCACGCCCAGAATGCGGCCGAAGCGCCGGGATTGAGGTTCGGTCTGGCGGTGTCCGAGCCAGACCAGCAGCAGCGTCCCGACGACGAACACGGCGATAGCGGCCCAATGGGACGGGCCGTGCACCGTGAATTGCCGTTGGGACAACACCCTTACCTCATTGTGCCTGGCTCACCGAGGACATGTGGAAGTCCGGGATCCGCAGCGTCGGCATGGACGCCCGAGTGGCCCAGTCGCCCCACTCGCGCGGCAACGTAACCTCGCTGAGGCCGGCCTCCGAGGCGCGGCGCAACAGATCGAGCGGGCTCTCGTTGAACCGGAAGTTGTTCACCGCGGCCGTCACTTCGCCGTCCTCGATCAGGTAGACGCCGTCACGGGTCAGCCCCGTCAGCAGCAGCACGGTCGGGTCGACCTCGCGGATGTACCACAACGTGGTGAGCAGCAGGCCGCGCTCGGTGCCGGCGATCATATCGGCCAATTCGATTGCGCCACCGGTCATCAACAGATTGTCGGCAGGCACCGCGACGGGTGTGCCGTATTCGGCGGCCACCGCCCGTGGATAGGCGAGCGCATTGACCGCCCCGTCGCGGATCCAGTCCACCCGGCCGATGTCCAAGCCGTTGTCGAAGATCGACACTCGCTCGGACGAGCTCGGAACTGCGACGAACGGTTGGCAGGCCAACTCCCCCGCGAACGGGTCCGAGTACAGCGTGAGGCCCAGATCGGTGAGCTTCTCGCCCACCCGGGTGCCGCCGGGTGCCGACAGCGCGGTGCGGCCCTCCTGCGCCCCACGGCCGTCCATCGCCCAAGTCAGATAGATCATCATGTCGGCCACCGTCGAGGGCGGCATCAATGTCTCGTAGCGACCGGCCGGCAACTCGACCGTGCGCTCGGCCCACCCCAGCTTCAGTGACAGCTCGTCGAGCAGCGAATCCACCTGAACATCAACGAAATCCGGGGTGCTCACCCCGGCCCAAGCACTCGCCCCGTCTCGCTTGGCGTTGATCTCGACCGACCCGGTCGGTTGGGTGTAGCGCCGGCGCAGCCCGGTGGAGGTCGCCAGGAAGGTCGTCTCCATGACATGGCGGGCGTATCCGTAAAGCTGGTCGGACCCGGCGAAACCCTTGGCCAGATCGCCGGCGATGCCGCTGAACACCTGTGCACCGGTGCCCACCACCGGTGCATCCCAGTCGGCAGGCAGACCCGCGGCCGGCAACGGCGGAGCGGCATCCCGCGCCTCGGGTGAGGCCGCGGCGGCGCGCTGGGCGGCGGCCACCAGTTCCGGGATCACCGCCGGATCCACTTCGGTCGAGCGCACCGACCCGGCGTGCGCCTTGTCCCCGCGGCGCACGATCGAGATCACCGTGATGGTGCGGCTGACCGTCTCACCGTTGGTGGTCATCGAATTTCCGGCCCACCGCAGCGAGGCGTCGGACCGGTCGGTGACCAGCACCATGGTTTCAAGCCCGGGATCCGCTGCACCCAAAGCGATGTCGACGACCTGCTGTGCGCCGATCATCGGCCGCCCTCCGTTCGGGTGTTCAGTACGTTGATGCCGCGGAACAGTGCGCTCGGGCAGCCATGACTGACCGGTGCCACCTGCCCGGGCTGGGCCTTGCCGCAGTTGAACGCCCCACCGAGGCGCCAGGTGGACGGCCCGCCGACGGCTTCCATCGCACCCCAGAAGTCCGTCGTGGTGGCCTGGTAGGCCACGTCGCGCAGCTGACCGTCGAGCCGGCCGTCGCGGATCCGGTAGAACCTCTGACCGGTGAACTGGAAGTTGTAGCGCTGCATGTCAATCGACCACGACTTGTCCCCGACGACGTAGATACCGTCGGACACCCGCGAGATCAGGTCCGCTGTGCTGAGGTCCTCCGGGCCGGGCTGCAATGAGACGTTGGCCATGCGCTGGATCGGAACGTGATGCGGTGAATCGGCATACGAGCAGCCGTTGGAGCGTGCTTCGCCGAGCCGCGGCGCGAACACCCGGTCCAGCTGATAGCCGACGAAGACACCGTCGCGCACCAGATCCCAACTCTGCGCACGTACCCCTTCGTCATCGAAACCGACCGTGGCCAAGCCGAATTCCACAGTGCGATCAGCCGTCACGTTCATCACCGGCGAGCCGTAGCGCATGGTGCCGAGCTTGTCCGGAGTGGCGAACGACGTCCCGGCATAGGCCGCCTCGTAGCCGATCGCCCGGTCGTATTCGGTGGCATGCCCGATCGATTCGTGAATCGTCAACCACAGGTTCGACGGGTCGATGACCAGGTCGGTGGGTCCGGCAACAACCGAAGGCGCCTTGGTCTTCTCGGCCAGCAGCGTGGGCAGCTCGGCCAGTTCGGAGGTCCAGTCCCACACGTCGTCCCCGGCCAGCGCTTCCCACCCCCGCGCCGTCGGCGGGGCCAGTGTGCGCATGGTCTCGAACGACCCGGCCGCCGAGTCGACGGCCACCGCCTCCATCGTCGGCATTACCCGGACCCGCTGCTGGGTGATCGAGGATCCGAACGTGTCGGCGTAGAAGGTCTGCTCCTTGACCGCGTGCGCGCCCGCCGACACATGGTCCACACCGTCGGCCGCCAGCAACCGGCCCGAGTACTCGCCGAGCAGCCCGATCTTGTCCGCGGCGGGAACGACGAACGGGTCGACACCGTAGTCGGACACCCACGTCACATCGGTGTAGACCGGTTCGCCGGCCAGTTCGATGCGTTCGGCGTTCAGCGACGCCAGCGTCGTGGCGACCTCCACCGCACGGCGCGCGGTCTCTGCGGCCACCCCGGGCGCCAGCTCGGCGTGGGAGGCGAACCCCCAGGTGCCGTCGACGATCACCCGCACCGCCAGACCGACCTCGCGGTTGACCACCGACATCTCCAACTCACCGTCGCGCAATTGGATGATCTCAGTGGTGATGCGGTGAATCCGCAGGTCGGCATAGCTGGCGCCGGCCGAGGCTGCCGCAGACAACGCCGCGTCAGCCAACTCGAACCGGGGCAGCTCCAGGAAATCTGCGTCCACACGTCTTTGAGCTGTCACGCCCCCACGGTAGCGGCGCCGTGGGTTGACTTTGTTCAGGTGGGAGCAACGCGGCTCAGCCAGGCTTCGACGTCACGGTGGCGGGTGAAGCGGACGATGTGCAGATGGGGCACCTGCGATCCCAGCGTGGGGACGGTGTCGCGGAGCTTGTTTCGGGTGCGGAAGCCCCACCGCAAGATGTGGTCACGGTCGGTGAAAATCGTGCGCAGCGGTGGTTCGGTGTTGCCGTTCCACAATTCGAGACGGCCGACGCGTCTGCGAACAGTGCGACGCGTCAACTGGCGCATCGCCACCGGGGTCGGTAGGTCGAGCCACAGCAGGGTGTCCGCTCGCGCCAAGATCTGGCCGCGCACGGCGCGATACTGCCATTCGATCACCCAGGAATCTCCCGCGATGAATCGCTCGACGTCGCTGACGAACGTGGTTCGGGGCTCCCACCCGGGCCCGTGATAGAGGCTGTCGATCTCGACGTACGGAAGGCCGAACGCGCGCGACAGACGCGTCGCAAGAGTCGTCTTCCCCGACCCCGATACCCCGGCGACGGCAATGCGCCGCGGCTCCCAGGTCACTGGATCTTGGGCCGTCAACACTCGACCGATCGTAGCGAGGCCTAACGTGAGGACATGGCAGAGCTCAGCAGACGGACAGTCCTAGGTGGCGCGGCAGTGGCCGCCGGCGCGGCCGCGGTGGGATTCGGCGGGTATGAATTACTGGGCAGGCGCACGCCGAGCGTGGCCGGCCAGCCCAACATCCTCGTCGTCATCGTGGACCAGATGCGGGCGCCGCAATGGTTCCCCGATACCGAACAACTCGGTGCCCTGCTGCCGAATCTCGACCGGCTCCGGGCGCGCAGCACATCGTTCGGTTCGCACTACAGCGCGTCGAACATGTGCACACCGTCGCGCGGGGTGCTGACCACCGGGCTGTACTCCCACCAGACCGGGTGTCTGTACACCGGTGAAGGGCCCACCGAGTCGACGCTGGCGGCCCGGTTCCCGACCTGGGGAACGATGCTGCGCGACGCCGGCTACCGCACCTGGTGGTGGGGCAAATGGCATCTGGGCAGCATGGCGGACAACACCCCCGATGGCCTGGACGTGCACGGGTTCTCCGGCGGCACCTACCCGTCCCCCAACGGTGCGCCGAACCAGGGCCTGCAGCAGGACCCGTCGATCGTCGATCAGTTCGCCGGCTGGTTCGATGCCCACGCCAACGAGGGCCCTTGGTGCACCACGGTGTCGCTGGTCAATCCGCATGACATCTGCTGGTGGCCGAAAAATCCTCTGCCGGACGATGTTCCGCGCCGGTTCACGACGAAGCCGGTGAACTTCGAAACCGCGGAGGATCTGCGGCGGCGCGGCAAGCCCCAGTTGCAGATCGACTACATGAACTTCATGTCGCCGTTGATGACCGGCGCGATGGACTACACCGGACCGGAAGCTGCCGCGCAGTGGGCGCGGTGCCTGGACATGTATCTCTGGCTGCACCAGCAGGTGGACACCCAGATCGGCCGGGTGCTCGACACTCTCGCGGCCCGGCCGGAGATCGACGACAACACCGTCGTGGTGTTCACCTCTGACCACGGCGAGTACGCCGGCTCGCACGGCCTGCGCGGCAAGGGCGCCGCCGTGTACGAGGAGAGCATCCGAGTGCCGCTCTACATCCGTGACCCGTCAGGTCATCTGACACCTGACGCCGGCGCCACCCGCACACAGCTCACGTCCAGCGCCGACCTGGCGGCACTGCTGATGACCATCGCGCACGGCGGCGCGAGCTGGCGCTCGGACTCCCGCTACTCCTACCTGTCCGGACGCGCCGACATCGCCGAAATCGCCTCCGACGCAACGGCAAAGGGCCGGCCGTGGATCGCGCATGCCACCGATGACATGTCGGTCGAGGAGATGGCCGCGCTGATGAAATCCCCTATGGCAAAGAAGTTCTTCGGTGCTGACGGCCCGCCGACCGAGATCCCGACCTCGGCGCCCAGTCACATCGTGGCCGTGCGTACCCCTGAAGCCAAGCTGGGCATGTACACGTACTGGAAGCCCGGTTCGATGGACATCGATACCACACGGCCGATCCATCACGAGTTGTACGACTACGCAACCGATTCCGGAGTTCAGGAACTCGACAACGTGGCCGATCGCAGCGCCAAACAGGCTGAGCTGCAGGGGCTACTCGACCACGAGGTGCTCCCCGAACTGCGGGCCCCGCTGCCGGAGTTTCTCAACGAGGCGCAGGAGCAGGGGTTGGCGAACATGAAGGAGCTCGCCACGCTTCGCGGAGGCTGAGCCGACAATTGGGCACGGAGGCTGAGCCGACAATCTGGAACAGAGGCTGAGCCGACAAATTGGGCACGGAGGCTGAGCCGGGCTGAAAACGCTTCCTTCCGGCTCCTGACGTACTAGCGTCCTTGCGACAGTCGTTCTGTTCGCTGGGAGGTTGGCGTCATGCGCGTGTTGGTCACCGGCGGTACCGGATTTGTGGGCGGCTGGAGCGCGAAAGCGATTGCCGACGCCGGCCATTCCGTTCGTTTCCTGGTGCGCAATCCGGACCGGCTGCACACCAGCGTCGCCAAGCTGGGGGTCGACGTTTCCGACCATGCCGTCGGCGACATCACCGACCGCGACTCGGTCATGCGCGCACTCGACGGCTGCGACGCCGTCCTGCACAGTGCCGCACTGGTCGCCACCGATCCGAGCCAGACCGCGCAGATGATGAGCACCAACATGGACGGTGCGCGCAACGTGCTCGGCGGGGCAGTCGAGCTCGGCCTCGATCCGATCATCCACGTTTCGAGCATCACCGCGCTGTTCAATCCCGATGTGGAGACCCTGGAGGCCGACCTGCCGGTGTTCGGCGGGACGGACGGCTACGGGCGGTCCAAGGCGCAGGTCGAAATCTATGCCCGCGGAATGCAGGACGCCGGCGCTCCGGTGAACATCACCTATCCCGGCATGGTGATGGGTCCGCCGGTGGGCAACCAGTTCGGTGAGGCCGGCGAGGGCGTGGCCGCCGCGCTGCAACTCGGGGCGATCCCCGGGCGGAGTGCGGCCTGGACCATTGTCGACGGTCGAGACCTGGCCGCCCTGCACGTGGCGCTGCTGGAACCCGGGCGCGGCCCGCGCCGCTACATGGCGGGCGGACATCGCATCCCGGTGGACCAACTGGCCAAGCTGCTCACCGAGGTCGGCGACAAGACCATGTTCGCAGTCCCGGTGCCCGACACCGTGCTGCGGGTGGCCGGCCAGGTACTCGACCGGATGGGGCCGTTCCTGCCGTTCCAGACCCCGTTCACCGAGGCCGGGATGCAGTACTACACGCAGATGCCGGCGTCGGACGACTCACCGAGCGAACGCGACTTCGGCATCACCTACCGAGATCCGCGAATCACGCTGGCCGACACCGTCGCCGGATTTCGACAGCTCGAAGGCTGACGGCCGGAAGCGAATCCGCTTCCGGCCGTCGGCTTTGTGTTCGGTTGGTGTCAGTTATCGCCGACTTCGGCTGCGGTCTGCACGACCGGCGCCGAGGGGGCCGCTCCGCCGAGCTGGCGGGCCACGAAATCGGCTGCCTGGACTGCCATCCCGTTGTCCTTGTAGGAGCTGTGGGCGGCGCGGTTCAGACCTCCTGGGAAGCAGATCGGGTCGCCGGGAGCACACAGTTGGATGGTCTTGGCCACGTACGGCTGACCGATCGCGATGGGCGGTGCGCTGCGGTCAGCCAGTCCCAGGACGAAGTCGTCGGGTGTGCCGAACAGAGCCACCGCGGCGACGTGCGAGGCGACCGATGCGGGCATCGGGCCGCTGATACCGGCGGGCAGGACATACCCGGCCGGAACGGAGCTGGAGGTGGTGTAGCCGGCCACCGCGGCGCCCTGCGAGTAGCCGCCGAGGACGATCTTGGTCGCCGGGCAGTTCGCGGCGATCGACTGGATGCGGTTGCTCGCGTCGGCGATCCCGTCGGTCGCCTGGCCGAAGTTCAGCGATGCCGGGTAGTTCACCGCGTACACGTCGATGGATTTGCCGGGCAGGTCGGCGTTGAGGGCATCGACGAACGCCTGGCCGGTGGCGCCCACGCCGGGCGCCTCGTTGGTGCCGCGGGCGAACACCACCTCGACGTCGGCGCACCCATCGGCGGCATTTGCCGAGGCGATCGGACCGGCCAACGAGCCGAGGACCATGGCGACCAGGGCGAGGGCAGTGAAGATCGTGGACTGTGCCACCGTGGAGATCACGCTGCCCGTTCGGGCTGGCTGCGCTGTGCTCATGAGATAACCCCCGGTCCTTGCTGTCGCTGTTACCAGCTACAAGCGCAAACCCGGGACTTCGATTCCGGAGCGGTCAAGTGATGTACGTCATCTGAGCTAATTGCTCCGACCGGGATGACACCGAGGCATTCGGGCGTTGACCTTGCCCACCTTGGCGCCCTCCTGTCACGACGCGCTTTAATGGCCCGATGGCCACCTCGCGTGTCCGCACGACCGCACTGGGGTATGCGCTCGTCGCCCCCAGCCTCTTCGGCGTGGTCACCTTCCTGTTGCTGCCGATGCTCGTGGTGATCTGGCTGAGCCTGCAACGGTGGGACCTGCTCGGCCCGATCGAGTATGTGGGACTGGACAATTGGGCTTCGGTGCTGACCGACTCGTCGTTCGCCACTTCGTTGGCGGTGACGCTGCTGTTCGTGCTGCTGGTGGTGCCGACGCAGACTGTGCTGGGACTGATCGCGGCGTCGCTGCTGGCGCGAGGGCTTCCCGGCACCGGCTTCTTCCGCACCGTGTACGTGCTGCCGTGGATCTGCGCGCCCCTGGCCATCGCAGTGTTGTGGAAATGGATCCTGGCCCCCACGGACGGGGCGCTGAGCACCGTGCTGGGTCGGCAGGTGGACTGGCTCACCGATCCTGGGCTCGCGCTGCCGGTGGTGTCGGCCGTCGTGGTATGGACCAATGTCGGCTACGTGACACTGTTCTTTCTGGCCGGCATCCTCAACATCCCGGCCGATGTCCACAACGCCGCCCGCACCGACGGAGCCACCGATTGGCAGCGGTTCCGTCACATCACCCTGCCGATGCTGCGCCCGACGATGTTCTTCGTCCTGGTCACCGGAATCGTCAGCGCCGCGCAGGTATTCGACACCGTGTACGCCTTGACCGCGGGTGGGCCGCAGGGCCACACCGACCTGGTGGCCCACCGGATCTATGCCGAGGCGTTCGGTGCGGCCGCGGTGGGCCGGGCCTCGGTGATGGCCATCGTGCTGTTCGTCATCCTCGTCGGCATCACGCTGCTCCAGCACATCTACTTCCGCCGCAGGATCAGCTATGACCTCACGTAACGCGCTGATCTACGTGGGGCTGCTCCTCGGCGCGGTGATCACGCTGGTGCCCTTCGGGCTCGGGCTGCTCACCTCGTTCACCTCGGCCGAGCAGTTCGCCACCGATCCCCCGCTGTCGCTGCCCAAGCCGCCGACGCTGGAGAACTACATCGGATTGTCCGACGCCGGATTCGGACGCGCCATCATGGTCACCGCGTTGATGACCGCCGTCATCCTGCTGGGCCAGCTGGTGTGCTCGGTGCTGGCCGCCTACGCCTTCGCCCGGCTGCAGTTTCCCGGTCGCGACGCCCTGTTCTGGGTGTACATCGCGACGCTGATGGTGCCCGCGACGGTGACGGTGGTGCCGCTGTATCTGATGATGGCCGAGGCCGGACTGCGCAACACCTTCTGGGCGCTGGTGCTGCCGTTCATGTTCGGCTCGCCGTACGCGATCGTCCTGCTGCGTGAGTACTTTCGGTCCATTCCGCGGGATCTGATCAACGCGGCCCGCCTCGACGGCGCCCACACCCTGGACGTCATCACCCATGTGGTGGTGCCGGCCAGCAGGCCGATCCTGGTGACCCTGGCCCTGATCACCGTGGTGAGCCAGTGGAACAATTTCCTGTGGCCCTTGGTGATCACGAGCGGCAGCAAATGGCAGGTGCTCACCGTCGCGACGGCCGGGCTGCAGACGCAGTACAACGCGCAGTGGACCCTGGTGATGGCGGCGACCACGGTCGCGATCGTCCCGCTGATCGTGTTGTTCATCGCGTTCTCGCGCAACATCGTCCGCTCGATCGTCGTGACGGGGATCAAATGATCGTCGAGATCTACACCAGGGCTGTGAAATCGCGGGCGCAACGACCCTCACGTCGATCTCGCGGGGCACGCGGATGAAACCGAGACGCTCGACGCTCATCGCCGCCGGCCTCGCCCTCGTCATGGCCACACTGTTGGTGGTGGCAACGCTGCTGGGCCGCACCACCGAACCCGAGGGCCGCACCGTCGTCACCGTGCGACTGTGGGACCCACAGGTCGCGGCCGCCTACCGGGAGTCCTTCGCCGAGTTCGGCAAGGAGCACCCGGATATCGAGGTGCGGGTCAACACCGTGGCGTACTCGGCCTACTTCGACAGCCTGCGCACCGACGTGGCCGGCGGCAGTGCCGACGACATCTTCTGGCTGTCCAACGCCTACCTCGCCGGCTACGCCGACAACGGCCGGCTGCTCGACATCGGACAGACCTTGGGCGCCAACGCAGCCCGCGCCTGGGAACCCTCGGTGGTCAACCAGTTCACCCGTAACGACGCCCTGTGGGCGGTGCCGCAACTGACCGACGCCGGCATCGCGGTGTACTTCAATGCCGACCTGCTCGACGCCGCCGGGGTGGACCTCGCCGAGCTGACCACGCTGCGCTGGTCCGACGGACCCGACGACACGCTGCGGTCGCTGGCGGCCCGGCTCACCGTCGACGAGCACGGCCGCACCGCGGCCACCGAAGGATTCGACGCCGGCCGGATCCGGCAGTGGGGCTACAACGCCGCCAACGACCTTCAGGGCATCTACCTCAACTACATCGGCTCGGCGGGCGGGATCTTCACCATCGGTGGCCGCTTCGCGTTCGACAACCCGCAGTCCGTCGAGGCGTTCAGGTATCTGGTTCGGCTGATCAACGACGACCACGTCGCGCCGCCGGCCTCGGCCACCAACAACAACGGAGACTTCTCCCGCAACACGTTCCTGCAGGGGCGCATGGCGCTGTTCCAATCCGGCACCTACAACCTGGCGGCGATCGCCAACCAGGCACGGTTCCGGTGGGGCGTGGCGATGCTGCCGGCCGGCCCCAAGGGCCGGGTCAGTGTCACCAACGGCATTGCCGCAGCGGCGAACTCAGCGACCCGTCACCCGGATGCGGTGCGCGAGGTGTTGTCGTGGATGGGCAGCAAACGCGGCAACGAATACCTCGGCGTCACAGGCGCCGCCATCCCGGCCGTGCTGGCCGCTCAGCCGGTGTACCACGACTACTGGAAGGCCCGCGGCGTTGATGTCGGCCCGTTCTTCCGGGTGCTGAACGGGCCCCGGATCCCGGCGCCGGGCGCAGCCGGCTTCCCGGCCGGATACCAGGCTCTCAAGCCGTACTTCGACGAGATGTTCCTGGGCCGTCGCGATGTCGAGCAATCACTGGCCGATGCGCAGTGGGCGGCCAACTCCGCGGCGGCGCGCTAGACCGCGGGAAATTCCCGCCCCCCTGACCTCCGACGGTCGCCTACATTGGGCTGATGCCCCCGCACACGAGTGCATCCCGCCACCGCCGACTGACGGTGGCACTGTTTGCCGCGGCCATGTTGGCTGCCGTGCCGGCTTGCGCGGCCGAGCACTCCCCCAGCTCCTCGGCGCCGTCCGCCCCGCAGAGTGACGCCGGTTTCGCCCCGGCGGCCCCGGCGCCGGAGGCCGGCCCGGGAATGAAGACCGCGCCGATACCGACCGAGGTCAAACGCGACATCGTCAAGACCGCGTCGATGACGATCACCACCGGTAATCCGGTGGCGGTGGCGGACAAGGCCGTATCGCTGGCCACCGATGCCGGCGGCCGCATCGACAGCCGCTCCGAGGACGCCGGCTCCAGTTCCGGTCGCGCACACATCTCCCTGGCGCTGCGGGTCCCGGCCGCCAAACTCGAAGGGACCCTCGACGAGTTCAAGAAACTCGGCACGGTGCAGACCGTCGAGGTCCGCGCCGACGACGTGACCTCACAGCGCGTCGACCTCGACGCCCGCATCACCGCGCTCCAGACCTCGGTGGACCGGCTGCTCGGGATCATGCGTGAGGCCAAGGATCCCGAGGCGCTGATCAAGGCCGAAGAAGCGTTGTCGCAGCGGCAGGCCGACCTGGACAGCCTGCGCGCGCAGCGCACCCAGCTCGGCGACCAGATCGACTACAGCACGGTCAATCTCGACATCACGGCCGAGCAGATCGGTGGCCCCGCCCCGCAGTATCAGGGGTTCTGGGGGCAGGTCGAGCGCGGTTGGCACGGCTTGGTCACGGTGGCGTCGGGCGCGGTGATGTTGTTCGGACTGTTTCTGCCGTGGCTGGCGGTCGTCGTCATCGCGGCGGTGATCATCGTGGCCGCGATCCGGCTGACCAGGCGACGTAGCGGGCAGCCGTCAGCGTCGGGGCAGGCTGGTGGGCAGGATCGTGAGCTCCAGCGCCAGGGCACTGCCACAGACCAGAACGAGAATGGCGAAGGCGATCCAGTCCCGCCTCCGGGGCCGTGACGGCGCCGCCGAGATCTGACCGGCGCCGCCGCGCGCGGTGATGGCATCCCCCATCTCGTCGCCCCGGCGCAACGCCACGGTGACGGCGGCGGCCAGCAGGTCGACCAGATTGCTGATCCGCTGCTTGCGCCGCGCCCGGAAGGTCTCGGCCGGCTCGACCGGCCGGAGCCGGTGCGCCGCATACAACGTGCGGAACTCGTCGATCAGCATCGGGAAAGCCCGCAGCGCCAACGCAATCGTCACCGCCCAGTCATGCACGGGGATGCGAAGCACTCGCAGCGGGCGACCCAGCGTGGCCACCGCAGGCGCGACGTCGGCGACATTCGTCGTCCAGGACACCAGCGCGCCCAGACCGAGCAGCACGATCGACAACGCGGTGATCCGCAGAAAGTTGAGCAGCCCGCCCAGGCCCACCTGTATCGAGCCGATGTCGATGAACGGGGAGCCACCGGCCAGCGCTGCCAGCGCCGCGCCGATCACCAGCAGGATCCACAGGAAGAACGGGATCGACGGAAGCACGCCACGCGGAATGTGCGCCAGCCGCGCGGTCACCAGGACCAGCACCGCGACGAACGCGATCGGCACCCATCCCGGGTAGAACGTCAGCAGCACGCCGATGCCCGCGACGGCCAACAATTTCGTGCCGGCCCACAGCCGGTGGATGACGGTGTCGCCGGGGACCGGGCGCAACAGCACGACGGGCTTGCGCTGACCTCGTGTCGGTGCGGTCATCGGGCACCTCCGGCGGCCGTCGGAGCGAGCGCGAGTTCACCGTGATGTAGATGCAGCGTGCGCGGGCACAGGCTTTCCAGCCCGGTGAAGTCGTGCGAGATGACGACGACGGTCAGCCCGTTGTTATGCCGCAGATCCTCCAACAACCGCAGCAGGCCCCGCTGGCTGGCGGCGTCCAGGCCGGCCAACGGCTCGTCGAGGATCAGCGCACGCGGTGAGCGAGCGAGCAATCCGGCCAGCACGACGCGACGCATCTGGCCGCCCGAGAGCTGATCGATACGGCGCTCGGCCAGTGCCGCGTCCAGTCCGACCATCTCCAACGCGCCGGCGACGCGATCGTGCTCGCGTGCCGAGAAGCCTGCGGCGGAGGCGATTTCACGTCCCACGGTGCTGCGCATCAACTGCAGCCGGGCGGCCTGGAACGAGATTGCCACCGCACCGACCTGATGCGCCACCGGCACCCCGTCCAGCAGGCAGGCTCCGTAGGTGGGGACCGTCAGCCCGGCCATGATCCAGGCCAGGGTCGATTTGCCGGACCCGTTCAGACCGTGCACCAGGACCCCGTCGCCCTCGTTGACGGTGAACGTGATGTCGCGCAAAGCTGTTTTCGCCCATGGGGTTCCGCTGGCGTATTCGTGGCCGACGCCGGTCAGTTCGAGTACCGGGGCGCTGTTGTGCACCGCCTGAGTGGCAGCGACGGGCACCGCGGAGGTCTGCACCATATCGGTGTTGTCGGCCGAACCGCCATTGCCGCTGAGCGCCACCGTGCGGTCGGCGGAATCGGCCTCGTCGTTGTAATGCGTGATGTGCACCAACGACATCTGATGGTGATCGGTCAGCCCGGACAGCACGTTCATCAAGGTCTCGCGGCCCTGCTGGTCGACCATGCTGGTGACCTCGTCGGCGATCAGCAGCGAGGGTTCACGCGCCAGAGCCGCGGCGACGGCCAGCCGTTGCAGTTCACCACCGGACAGTCCTCCGGTGTCACGTTCGGCCAGGCCGTCGAGCCCGACCTCGGCCAGCAGCCGCTCGACGTCGGCGGTGGTGCCGACGGGAAGACCCCACACCACGTCGTCGGCCACGCGGCTCCCGAGCACCTGACTCTCCGGATGCTGCATCACCACCGCGGTACCGCCGACGTGACCCAGTCCGACCGCACCGGCCCGCTCGATGTTGCCCGAGGTGGGTTGACGCCCGGCCAGCATCAGCATGAGCGTGGTCTTGCCCGAGCCGTTGGGCCCGGTCACCGCGACGTGCTCGCCGGGTTGCAACTCCATCGACACCGGACCGAGCGCGTCGCGCTCGACGCCCGGGTAGCGGAACCGCACGTCGGTCAGCCGGGCCGGCACGGGCCCGATCGTCGCACCCTCACCTTCGTGGTCGGCATCGAGCTTGTGCACGTCGGGGATGCCGAGCAGCCGGGCCAGAATGCGTGACAAGGCCCACCAGCCGATCATGCTGACCGAGGTGATGCTGGTGATGCCGAGAAACACCATCAGTAGCGGCCAGTAATCGAGCATCGTGGCGAAGAAGGCCCGCAGCGGATCGGCGGCCACGTCGAGCACCGGGATGCGCTCTAAGACCTTGGCCATCCCTTCGATGCCGGCGGTCAATGAGTCGAAGATCAAGCTGCGCAACCGCGTCAGAACGGTCAGTGCGACGACGATCGCCGATCCGAACAACGCCCCGGCCACCACGGCGGCCGCGAACGCGGTGCCGGTGCCGCGGCCCCGGCGCTTGACCACTCCGGTCAGTCCGCCGATGTAGGCGCAGTCGACGACGGTCATCATTCCGCCCATGCCGGCGATCAGGAACGCGATCGTGCCGGCGGCGACGGTGGCCGCGAGCAGAACCCGCAGCCGGTAGCGGTAGGCCAGCAGTCCCATCGGCACGGTCCCCAGCACCGAAAGCCCGGCGGCGAACGGCACCACCACGGCGATGATTGCGGTGGCCGCACACAGCGCAGCCATCACCGCGGCCTGCGCGAGTTCGCCGGGAGTGAGGCCGCGCCGAGGCGTCGTCGCCGGGGGTTTCGCGGTCATCGTTCGATTCTGCCAGCCGCGATCGCGGCCGTCGGGTGCCCGTTGTGTGAGCGACAGCACGCCCGCCGACTAGACTACATAGCAAATCTATGTAATATGGTGGGCATGTCGACCCCGACCGAGGATGCCACGGTATCCGACGACACCGAACTCGGCGCTGACCTGTTGGCAGTCGTCGCCCGGTTGAATCGGCTGGCCACCCAGCGCACCCGGCTACCACTGCCCTGGGCCCAGGCCCGGCTGCTGTCCACCATCGAGGACCAGGGCGAGGCACGAATCTCCGACCTCGCCTACCTCGACCACTGCTCGCAGCCGACCATGACCACCCAGGTTCGCCGTCTCGAAGACGCCGGCCTGGTATCACGCACCACCGATCCCGGCGACGCCCGCGCGGTGCTGATCCGCATCACCGAGCAGGGCCGGCGGACCCTCGAGCAAGCCAGGGCCGATCGCGCCGCCGCGATCAACCCCCGACTCGAACGCCTCAGCGCCGAGGAGCGCACGACGCTGGCAGCCTCCGTCGAGATCATTCGACGGCTGCTCACCGACGTCGACGAGCACCCGCTCTCGCACGAAAACTAGTTAAGGAGTTACCGCCCCGATGTGGCGCCAACCCAAGGCCGTATGGGCCGTCGCTTTCGCCTCCGTCGTCGCCTTCATGGGCATCGGCCTGGTCGATCCCATCCTCAAGCCGATCGCCGACAACCTCAACGCCTCGCCGTCGCAGGTGTCGTTGCTGTTCACCAGCTACATGGCGGTGATGGGCGTGGCGATGCTGATCACCGGTATGGTGTCCAGCCGCATCGGGCCCAAGCGCACGCTGCTGCTCGGCCTGGTGATCATCATCGCCGGGGCCGGCCTGGCCGGGATGAGCGACACCGTGATGCAGATCGTGGGCTGGCGCGCCCTGTGGGGCCTCGGCAACGCGCTGTTCATCGCCACCGCGCTGGCCACCATCGTCAACTCCGCGAAAGGCTCTGTGGCGCAAGCCATCATCCTCTACGAGGCGGCACTGGGCCTGGGCATCGCGATCGGCCCACTGGTCGGCGGTGTGCTCGGCTCGATCTCCTGGCGCGGCCCGTTCTTCGGCGTCTCGGCGCTGATGGCCTTCGCCCTGGTGATCACCGCATTCCTGCTTCCGGCCACGCCGCGCGCCGAACGCGCCACCACCCTGGCCGATCCGTTCCGGGCGCTGCGCCACCGCGGCCTGCTCGGCGTCGCGATCACCGCGCTGCTCTACAACTTCGGGTTCTTCACCCTGCTGGCATTCACGCCCTTCCCGCTGAACATGACCGCCCATCAGATCGGGCTGATCTTCTTCGGCTGGGGCCTGGCGCTGGCGTTCACCTCCGTGGTCGTCGCCCCGCGGCTGCAGCACCGCTTCGGCACGGTGCGGGTGCTCATCCTCAACCTGCTGGCCTTCACCGCGGTGCTGACCGTGATGGCGATATGGACCGACTCCAAGGTCGTCCTGGCATCGGGTGTGGTGGTCGCCGGCCTGTTCATCGGCATCAACAACACGCTGATCACCGAAACCGTGATGAAAGCCGCGCCGGTGGAGCGCGGAGTGGCCTCGGCGGCCTACAGCTTCCTGCGCTTCGGCGGCGCCGCCGTGGCGCCGTGGCTGGCCGGGGTGCTCGGTGAGCAGGTCAACGTGCACCTGCCGTACTGGGTGGGCGCGCTCGCAGTGTTGGCCGGTGCCGGTGTGCTCGCCCTGACCCGTCCGCACCTCGTCGGGATCGACGTCGAAGAAGCCGAACTCGACGAGCTCACCGACGAGGCAACCGCCGTCACCGTCGGCAGCGACAGCTGACGCCGCGGGCCGAAACTCGTCCCGAGCACCGGCAAAGCTCCCCACAATGGGGACCATGGCGCAGCAGTTCGACGGCGAAGCCCGACTGTCGTGGGTTCTGGCCGGCCTGGCCGGAGTGCTGGGCGCCGCCGCGTTCACCCATTCAGCGGGGTACTTCGTCACCTTCATGACCGGCAACACCGAGCGGGCGTTCCTCGGGCTGTTCCAGGGCGAGGAGTGGCTGGCCATCGGTGCCGCACTGCTGCTGCTCGCCTTCGTCGGCGGAGACGTGATCGCCTCGCTGTGCCGCCGCCATCTGTGGGTCAATCATCCCCACGGTGCGACGGTGCTGACGACGCTTGCGCTGGTCGTCTCCACCGTGGTCGACCTCGTCGAGCGCGGCTGGACGGCCCGTGATGTTCCGTATGTCCCAATCCTGTTCGTGGCCTTGGGTATCGGCGCCTTGAACACGTCGTTCGTCAAAGACGACGAGGTGTCGATCCCGCTGAGTTACGTGACCGGGACACTGGTGAAGATGGGCCAGGGCATCGAACGCCACATCAGCGGCGGCCAATTGAGCGACTGGCTGGGGTATTTCATGCTCTGGTCCGGATTCGCCGGCGGCGCCATCGTCGGCGGCTTCATCAGCTTTGTCGTCAGCGGCTCGCAGATGCTGCTGGTGGCCACGGTCGTCTGCGCGATCACCGCGGCATATACCTACTTCTACTTCGACCGGCACGCGTTGTTGAAGTAGCCGCCGCGTTTTGCCCGCCTCGCTCTCGCCGAGATCGACGTGAGGGTCACGATTCGTCGAGTTTCACGACCCTGGCGTCGATCTCGAAGCCCCCACCGCGGCTACAGCGCGAACAGCAGGAACTGCGTCACCTGCGTGGGCGAGAAATTGTCATCACTGACGGCGATCACGGCTTGCCGGCCGTCGGGCAGCTTGGGCCCCAACGTGATTCCCTCGATGTTGTCCAGCGGGTCCAGCCCCGGCGTGTCGGTCAAGTCGGCCAGCAGCGTCTTGCGCAGCTCGGTCGATCCCTCGACAAGGTTCGCGCGGTAGATCCGCACCGCGACGTGTGTGCCGAAGCCGCGTTCGATCACCAGAAAGCTGTTGTCGTCGAGCGCCACCAGATCCGACAGGCCGTTGTCGCCGCCCGGACCGGCGCTGACCGGATCCAACGGGTAGGTGTACCGACCGTCGAGCGCTCCGGACTCAACGTCGAAGCGGACGATGCGGGTCAGGGCGCCGCGCTGCGCGTCGGGTGGCGGACCGTCGTCATAGTCGGGCCCCTCCATGGCCGCCCACAGATACCGACCATCGGGCGTGAGCGTGAGGCCTTCCAGCGCGTTGTTGCGCCGCGGGCCGTGCTCGTCCGCCGACATCCGGAACCCGTCGGGCAGCGCGAACTCGCCGAGGAAGCCGCCGTCGAGGCCGGCGGTGCGCACCCACGGGTCGAGCAGGACCGGCGCCCCCGGCCCCTCGACACGGCGCTCCCCCTCGCTGGTCCAGTACAGCCGTTGCCTGCGGGCATCGAAGGCGATGGCCTCGGGATCGGGCGGCACCACCGGTGGCTGTGTGTCAATGTTCAACGGCGCGAACGGTTGTCCGCCGCGGTCGAGCCACGGCTGGGTGCCGACGAACTCGACATCGCCGATACCGTTGTCCGACAGCGTGATCCGCGCGGTGTAGAAACGTGCCGGATTCTTGGCGGAGCGGTCGTCGCTGATGATGTAGTACAGGTCGGCGGCCGGGTCGTAACTGATGCCCGACAGCCCGCCGATCACCGTGCCGTCCAGCGTGGCGCCGGGCGTCACCTGGCGCTGGCCGAGGTAGTCCAGGCCGGGCTCGGCATGCGCCGGCCCACACGCCGACACCACGATGGCACCGGCCAACAGAATGCGGCGCAGCATCAGGTCAGCACAGCGCCGACCAAGATGCCGACGGCGTAGGTGGCCGCAATCGCGACGGCCCCGAACACCAGCTGCCGCAGCCCGGCGATGGCCACCGACTTGCGGGTGAACTTGGCCGCCACGCCGCCCGCGATCAACAGGCCCACCCCGCCGCACGCCAGCCCGAGCCACAACGATTCGAAGCCGAGCAGGTACGGGATGAGCGGGATGACCGCACCGATCGCAAACAACACGAAAGACGAGCCGCCGGCCACCCACGGCGACGGTTTCTCCGTCGGGTGCACACCCAATTCCTGCACGAGGTGAAAGTTCAAGGCCCGATTCTGGTCGCGGTGGATTTCCTCGCTGGCCTTCGTCGCCGTCTCGGCCGTCATCCCCATCTCCTGGAGCATGGCCACGAGTTCGGCCTGCTCGGCCTCGGGATTCTTGCGGAACGACCGACGCTCCACCTTGACCTCGGAATCGACCTGCTCGTTGGCGGTGGTCACCGAGGTGTACTCACCGAGCGCCATCGAGAAGGCCCCGGCCAGCAACCCGGCCACACCGCTGAGCACCACGGTGTGCGCTGAGGCGCTGGCCCCGACACCGGCGATCAACGCGGTGTTGCTGACCAGACCATCCATCGCACCGAAAGTGGCGGCACGCAACCAGCCACCCGTCACATCGGCATGCCGGTGATAGCTCACGTGCGGCAAGCCGGTGGGAGACAGCGATTCCCCGACCGAGTCCGGCATGGTCGCCAGTCTTTCGCGGACAGGTGACGCTTGTCCAGGAAGGCTTACCTTGGCGACAACGACCGACAGCAACGGCGGTACGCGTTACCGTCGGATATGACCTCCACTGCCGAGCATCTGCGAAACACGTTGGACGGCCGTTGGCGCGACGTCAAGAACGCCATGCGGACCAGGTTGTCGGACGAGATCTTCCGGCCGCACTACACCCCGAACACCGTCATCGCCCGGGCCAAGGTGGCCGAGCAGCTCAAGATCATGGCGGCGGCCGGGGCCGCCGAGGACGGCTTCCGCAAGGAACACGGCGGCAACGGTGACGTCGGCGCCGCCATCACCAGCATCGAGATGCTGGCCATGAGCGACCTTTCGTTGATGGTGAAGGCCGGGGTGCAATGGGGCCTGTTCGGCGGCGCGATCGAGAACCTCGGCACCGAGCGCCACCACAAGGCGTACGTGCGCCGGCTCATCGATCTCGACCTGCTCGGCTGCTTCGCGATGACCGAGACCGGTCACGGCAGCGACGTGCAGTCACTGGAGACCACCGCCACCTACGATCCGGAAACCCAGGAATTCGTCGTTCACTCCCCCACCCCCACCGCGCGCAAGGACTACATCGGCGGAGCCGCCGAGACGGCGCGGGTGGCAACGGTTTTCGCACAGCTGATCACGCCGGACGGGGAAGGCCACGGCGTGCACTGTTTTGTGGTCCCGATCCGCGACGACGACGGCAGCGACCTGCCCGGCGTGACCACGTCGGACTGCCACTACAAGGGTGGCCTGCCCGGCGTCGACAACGGGCGCATCGTCTTCGATCACGTGCGCGTCCCGCGCGAGAACCTGCTCAACCGCTACGCCGACGTCGCCCCCGACGGCACCTACAGCTCACCGATCGAGAACCCGGGCCGGCGGTTCTTCACGATGCTGGGGACCTTGATCCGAGGCCGGGTCACCGTCGGCGGCAGCGCTGCGGCGGCCGCACGGGTGGCGCTGGACATCGCCACGCGATATGCGTTGGAACGCAGGCAGTTCGAAGCCCCGAAGAGCGATGAGGAAGTCCTGATCATGGACTACCTGGTGCACCAGCGCCGGCTGCTGCCGCTGATCGCCAAGTCCTACGCGCTGCAGTTCGCCCAGAACGAGCTGGTGGCCAAATGCCACGAGTTGCAGACCTCCGACGATCCGGATGCCGAGGAGCAGCGCGAGCTGGAGGCCCGCGCCGCCGGCCTGAAAGCCGCCAACACCTGGCACGCCAGCCACGCCATCCAGGAGGCTCGCGAAGCCTGCGGCGGCGCAGGCTATCTGGCCGAGAACCGGCTGATCGCCCTGCGCGCCGACACCGACGTGTTCACCACGTTCGAGGGTGACAACCATGTGCTCACCCAGCTGGTGGCCAAAGAACTGCTCACCGCCTACGCCGACGACATCAAGGGCATGAGCCCGGTCGAATGGGTGCGGTTCGCGGCCAACTACGCCGGCGAGCGGGTGCTGAAGCGCACTGCGGCCGAGACCATCATCCAGACCGTCCTGGACAGCCGCCAGGACAACGAGGAGGAAGGCAGCCTGTTCAACCGCGGCACCCAGGTCAAGATGTTCGAGGACCGCGAGGAGTACATGCTGGCCTCGGTCGCCCGGCGGCTGCAGGGCAAATCCAAGGAGATGTCGGCCTTCGACGCCTTCAACGCCGTGCAGGATCACGTGCTGCATGCCGCGCAGGCGCACATCGACCGGGTCATCCTGGAAGCGTTCGTCGCAGGCATCGACGCCTGCGAGGACGACACCGCCCGCGAGCTCCTCGAGGATGTCTGCGACCTGTACGCGCTGTCGGTGATCGAGGGCGACAAGGCCTGGTTCATCGAGCACCGGTTCCTGTCCACCGAACGCGCCAAGGCCGTGACGCGCGGGATCAACGAACGCTGCCGGTCACTGCGCCCGCACGTCGAAACCCTGGTCGACGGATTCGGGATCCCCGAGCAGCTGCGTTACGCGGCGATGCTCGACCCCGCCGAGCTGCTCAACGGCTGAGGCGGCTCAGGGCTTCGGAATCGGGTCGACGGCAACCAGTTTGCCGTCGTCCCCGATCCGGAACCGCACGGTGGCGATACCGGTCGGCGAGGTCGGCGAATCGTGGCCCTGCTGCCACTGGTAGTTCACCACCACACTGTCATCGGCGTTGGTGACCACATTGATGTACGGCCGGGGCTCCGGGGTGGCCGGGCCGAGCGGGGTCTGCCGGTCGAAGAACAGCAGCTGCCCGACGCTGTTGGGCTCCGGGTTCGACTGGCCCACCTGCACCCAGTACAGGCGGCAGTTGGTGGTGTGCCCGGTGCCGATCTGGGTCCATTCCTTACCCGCTGCGGGTGCGGGCAGTTTCGCGATCTGCTCGGCGACCGTGTCAGCGCTGGGACCGTCCGACGGGGCGCAGGTATCGGGCTTCGGGGGCGGCGCGGATGACGGACTCCAGCCGCAACCAACCGCGAGGAAACCGACGAAGGCGACGATGGCGAACAGCCGTGGGTACACACCCCGAGGGTAGCGAATCAAACCGGCTCAACGAGTGGGCTGACGGCGGCGCGTCGATAGGTGACACTGTTTGCGATCCGACCCGCGATCACCGCTCACCACTTACCTCAAGGAGACACTGATGGCTTGGTTCCTCGCCATGGAAGGCCCCGCCAACAAGGCCGTGCTGTACCAACTGCAGGAATCAGTCAACGTCCAGCAGATCGCCGAGGAGATGGCCAGCGCCGCCACCCTCGATCGCGCCGTACCCGTGCCGGCGGTGCTGCAGAACAACCGGCAACAGGTGACGGTGTACGTGCGGCCGGCAGCCTGGGGCGTGTGGACGTTCTACCAATTGACCGATGAGGAGCGGAAAGCTCTCGCTTCGGCGTCCAATCCACTGGTGGAGGCGCTTACCCAGGCGGCCCGTCAGGCTCAGGCCCGGCCCCAGTCATAAACGCTGGGGTTTTCGAGAACTTGCTCCCCCGGATGGACTCGAACCATCAACCGCCCGATTAACAGTCGGGAGCTCTGCCAATTGAGCTACAGGGGACTACCTTCCGCGGAAGCTCCGCGGCCGAGCGTTGACTCTAGCGTACGGACCGCCGCTGCCGCCAACTCGCTCCCAGACGGGCGCGCCGGGGTGCGGGTGAGGCAGGATGGAACACACAAACTCTGCCGTGGGAGGAACACTGTGATCCGCTATGCCGCCGTGATCGCCGTCGGCTACGTGCTGGGCGCAAAGGCCGGGCGACGCCGCTATGAGCAGATCGCCAGCACCTACCGTGCGGTGACCTCCAATCCGGCCACCAAGGCAGTAATGGACGCCGGACGGCGCAAGATCGCGAAGCGGGTGTCGCCTGACCCGCAGTTCCTCACCCTCACCCCCATAGACGCAGAAACGTCGGTGTACTCCACCAAGGAGTCCACCGACGCGTCTGGGAAACGTAGCTGGTAGGGGCCTAGCCGATCCCCTGGTTGATCGACGTGCCGGGCAGCAGCGGGCCGGTCACGAACCCGCCGTTACCGCCTGCGCCCACCCACGGCGTGCCCACGTTGGCCGGCATTCCGTTCGAGTAGGACAGGCACTTGCCGTCCTCCTTGTTGCCGAACCAGGCCAGGCAGGCCGGCTGGGCCGAGACCTCGGGGCCGGAGGTGGTGGCGAGGAGCGCCGGGGCGGCCGCGGCCGCGCCTGCGACCAGCGCGAATGCGCCGACTGCAACGTAACGCCGCGTCTGCGTGTTGAACAGTGTCACCGGGTTTGCCTCTTTCGCGTGTAGGGGCCCGACTGCGCCTCACCCTATCGCGATGTCGGCGATCACGCAGTCAGGTCGTCGCCGCTGGCCTGTTCCAGCAGGCTGCGCCGGTAGGACTCCATCGCCACCAGGTCACCGAAGAGGGCGTGATATTCGTCTCCCTGCTCCACCGGCGACATGCGTTGCAGCTTGGACTTCACCTCGGCGATCTGGCGACCCACCCACACTTCCTGCAGGCGGGCCAGCACACCGCTGATGTAGCGCGGCAGCTGCTCGTCATCCTCGACGTTGATGGCCTCCACACCCAGTTCGTTGACCAGGCCGGCCGCTGCCGGCGACGTGGTCTGTTCGCGGACCGCCTCGATCCACTGGGCCCCCGATTTACCCGCCGCCATGCCGCCCGACGCCTCGATCGCCGATCGCACCGCGGCATACCCGGGATGGGTGAAACTCTCGACGGTCAACGAGTCGAACACCGGCCCGGAGATCGCCGGATATTGCAGAGCGGCCTTGAGCGCCTCACGTTGCGGCCACAGGGTCGGATCCGACGGGTCGGGGCGCGGCACGGGCGCCGCCGCGGGACGGGCCTGCCGTCCGGCGGGCTGACGCCGGGAGTCCTTGCGGCCACCGCTGGCTTCCTCCCGGACCCGGCCGAGCACCTGGGCGACGTTGTCCCAGCCGACCCAGCCGGCCAACTGCCGGGCGTACTCGTCGCGCAGCGTCGGATCTTTGATCCGGGCCGCCATCGGCACGCAACGCCGCAGCGCAGCCACCCGGCCTTCGGCGCTGTCCAGGTCATGTTCGGCCAGTGCACTGCGAATCACGAACTCGAACAACGGAGTTCGGCGCGCCACCAGGTCGCGCACCGCGCCGTCGCCGGAGCGCAGCCGCAGATCGCACGGATCCATACCGTCAGGCGCCACCGCCACGAACGACTGGCCCGACAGGTTCTGCTCGCCCTCGAACGCCTTCACCGCGGCGGCCTGGCCGGCGGCGTCGCCGTCGAACACGTAGATCAGCTCGCCACGGAAGAAGTTGTCGTCCATCATCAATCGGCGCAGCATCGACAGGTGCTGTTCACCGAACGCGGTGCCGCACGAGGCCACCGCGGTGGTCACCCCGGCCAAGTGCATGGCCATCACGTCGGTGTATCCCTCGACGACGACGGCCTGGTGCCCCTTGGCGATGTCGCGCTTGGCGCGGTCCAGGCCGAACAACACCTGTGACTTCTTGTAGAGCACCGTCTCGGGGGTGTTGACGTACTTCGCCTGGTTCTGGTCGTCGTCGAACAACCGGCGTGCGCCGAAGCCGATGGTCTCACCCGAGGACACCCGGATCGGCCACAGCAGGCGACGGTGGAACCGGTCCATCGGCCCGCGCTTGCCCTCCCGGCTCAGACCGGCCGCTTCCAACTCCTTGAACTCAAAACCCTTGCGTAGCAAGTGCTTTGTCAGCGTATCCCATCCAGACGGCGCGAACCCGCAGCCGAACTGAGCGGCCGCGGCGGCGTCGAAGTTGCGCTCGGTCAGGTATTTGCGCGCCTCCGCCGCCTCATCGGAGTTCAGCGCCTCGGCGTAGAACTCCTGAGCGGCGGCATTGGCGGCCAGCAACCGGCTGCGGCTGCCCCGGTCACGCTGCACATTGGTCGTCGACGAGCCCGTATAGGTGACGGTGTAGTTGACCCGATCGGCCAGCAGCTCGACCGCTTCGACGAAATTGACGTGTTCGATCTTCTGGATGAAGGCATACACGTCGCCACCCTCGCCACAGCCGAAGCAATGGAAGTGACCGTGGTTCGGCCGCACATGGAACGACGGGGACTTCTCGTCGTGAAACGGGCACAGACCCTTCATCGAGTCGGCCCCGGCCCGCCTCAGCTGGACGTAGTCACCGACGACGTCCTCGATGCGGACTCTTTCACGAATGGCCGCGATATCGCGATCTGAAATCCGGCCGGCCACCGGCATAGTCTATGCGTGCGCGGAAGCGGCTCCGAACGGGTTTGCCGACACCGAGGACCTAGTCGGCCATCGGCCGGGGCGAGCGCGCCTCGTGCACTCGTTCCAGCCGGCTCTCGGTGTAGGACGCGATCTGATCGACCACCACGCGCAGCCGGGCTCCGTCGTCGGCGGCGAGGTCGAACTCGGGCGCGAACTGCGGGTCCAGGCTGCCGGGGGCCTGCGCCCACAACGCCAGGGCGACTTCGTGGATGAGCGTGCGCTGATCGGCCTGGATCTGCAGGTGCCGGTGATCGGACATGATGAACTGCAACGCCAGCATCTTGAGCAGCACCACTTCGGCGCGCACCAGCGGCGGCACGGAGAGGTCGGCATCAAAACGACGCAGCGGCCCGTCACCGGCGACCGCCCGGGTCTGGGTGATCGCCGCGTTGGCGAACCGCCCGACGAGTTCACTGGTCAGGGTCTTCAGCGCGACCGAGGACGCCACCGTCCCGTCGTACTTCCCCACCGCGGCCACCACCGGCACGTGCGACAGCCGCTCGGCAGCGGCCAGCAGTTCGTCGTGGGTGACGGTAGGAAAATTCTTGGCGCCCAGATCTGCCAGCGACGAGGCCGCGTCGGGATCGCCGAGCACCCGCAGGTCGATGCGCCCGGAGATCACGCCGTCCTCGACATCGTGCACCGAGTAGGCGACGTCGTCGGCCCAGTCCATCACCTGGGCTTCCAGACAAGGCCGCTCGGCCGGCGCCCCGGCCCGCACCCATTCGGCCGCCTCGGCGTCGTCGTCGTAGAAGCCGTACTTGCGGCGCGTGCCGAAGCTGGGCCACGGATACTTGGCCACCGCGTCCAGTGCGGCCCTGGTCAGGTTGAGCCCGGCCGACCGCCCTTCGGCATCAAGGACTTTGGGCTCCAATCGGGTGAGGATCCGGAAGTTCTGGGCATTGCCCTCGAATCCGCCGAACGGTTTCGCGATCTCGTCGAGCGCGCGCTCACCGTTGTGCCCGTACGGCGGGTGCCCGATGTCGTGGGCCAGCCCGGCCAGGTCGACCAGGTCGGGATCGCAGCCGAGTCCGATCGCCATACCGCGACCGATCTGGGCCACCTCGAGTGAATGGGTGAGTCGGGTGCGTGGGGTGTCACCGTGCCGAGGGCCGACGACCTGGGTCTTGTCGGCCAGCCGCCGCAGCGCCGCGCTGTGCAATACGCGAGCCCGGTCACGGGCGAAGTCGGTGCGGTGTTCGGTATCGGTCCCGGGCAGCGCAGCACCCTTCGGCGCTTCGACCACCAGACGTTGCCGGTCGAAGTCGTCATACCAGGCCTGCGTATCCCCGTTCACCGACGCACAGTCTGCCAGGAAGCAACGCGCCGACGCGGGAGCGCATTAGATTGACGGTCATGCGTATCGCCCGTCTGCTGTCCATGCTGCTCGCGATCCTGATGACCGCACTCGTGGTCGCTCCCGGCGCCGCCGCCGAACCGCCGCTGCGGCTGGCCACCCAACTCACCGACAACGCCGGGGTGCTGTCGGCGGCCCAGCGCGGCAACGTGCAACGCGCGATCGACCGGCTCTACGACGACCGCCACATCAAGCTATGGGTGGTCTTCACCGAGGATTTCGCCCGGCAGAACCCGGTCGGCTGGGCGCAGAACACCATGCAGCTGAGCGATTTCGGTGACGACGACGCACTGTTGGCGATAGCCACGGTGGACCGGGCGTTCGCGTTCCAGGTGCCCGATACCGTCACCAGTTCGGCGCGCGCCGACGACATCCGGCGCAACAGCGTCACCCCGGCCCTGCGCCGAGACGACTGGGCGGGGGCCGCGATCGCCGCGGCCAACGGGCTGAACTCCGAACCCGAATCTCCCGCCGCACCCGGCGTGTCGTGGCCCGGCATGCTGATCGCCCTCGGCGTGGTGGTGGTGCTGGCCGGCCTGCTGTGGTGGTGGTCGCGCCGGCGCCGGGCCAAGCGCCGCCACGCCGAGTTCGAGGCCGCCAAGCGGGTCGACCCGACCGATGCCAACGCCCTGGCCTCGGTGCCGCTGGAGGCGCTCGACGAGCTGTCCCGCTCGATCGTCGTCGACGTCGACAACGCCGTGCGCACCAGTGAGGCCGAGCTGGAGCTGGCCGTGGAGGAGTTCGGCGCCAAGCGCACCGAACCGTTCAGTGCCGCCCTGGCCAATGCGAAAACCGCGCTGGCCCAAGCCTTCACCGTGCGCCAGACCCTCGACGACGATGCACCCGAGACCCCGCTGCAGCAGCGTCAGCTGTTGACGCAGGTGGTGGTATCGGCAGCCAGGGCCGACCGCGAGTTGGACACTCAGAGCCAGGCCTTCGAGCAGTTGCGCGATCTGGTGATCAACGCGCCGACCCGGCTGGACGCCATGACCCAGCAGATGGTCGATCTGACCGCCCGCATCGAACCGTCCAGCCAGACCTTGAACAATCTGCACACCCAATTCGACGCCACCGCACTGAATTCGGTGGCGACCAACGTGGACACCGCCAAGGAGCGACTGGCCTTCGCCGATCGCAGCATCACCTCGGCCCGCGGCCTGGTCTCCCGGCCGGCCACCGACCAGACCGCGTTGGTCGACGCCGTGCGCTCAGCCGAGTCCGCACTGGACCAGGCCCGCACCCTCCTCGACGCCGTCGACACCGCGGCCTCCGACATCAACCGGGCCCTGGCCGGTCTGCCCGCCGCCATCACCGACATCCAGGCCGGCATCGACCAGGCGAATTCGCTGCTGGCCCAGCCCGGTACGCCGCAGGCCGACAAGCTCAGCGCTGCCCGCGACGCCGCCAAGAAGGCGGCCGACGACGCGACGGCCAACGGCAAGGCCGACCCACTGGGCACGTTCACCCGGCTCACCACGGCGGACGCCGAACTCGATCAGCTGCTGGCCGGCGTGCACGAACAACAGGAAGCCGCCGAGCGGCTGGCCCGGGCGCTGGAGCAGGCGCTGTTCACCGCCCAGTCCCGGATCACGGCGGTGTCGGACTTCATCGAGACCCGGCGCGGCAGCATCGGCCCGGAAGCCCGCACCCGGCTGGCCGAGGCGCAACGGCAACTTCAGGCCGCCGAAGCCAAGCGGGCGTCGAATCCGAATGAGGCGGTGGCACACGCGAACGGGGCGTCGACGCTGGCCGCCCAGGCGCAGGGCCTGGCCAACGATGACGTCCGTGCCGCGCAGCGGTCCTACACCTCGCAGTACGGCGGCGGCGGGTCCGACATGGGTGCGGTGCTCGGCGGCATCCTCATCGGAAACATCCTGCGGGGCGGCGGCGGTTTCGGTGGTGGCTTCGGTGGTGGGTACGGAGGCAGCTGGGGCGGCGGCCGCAGCATGGGCCGCCCGACGTCATACGGCGGGTCGTCACATTCATCGGGCCGCAGCTACTCCGGCGGCGGCGGCCGCTTCTGATTGCGCGAGCAGACGCGAATGTTCCCCAAAACCACGGTTTTGGGGAACATTCGCGTCTGCTCGGCGGGAAGGGTCAGGCGCCCTTGAGCCGCACCGCGAGGTAGTCCGACACCTTGTCCAGCGCGATGCGCTCCTGTGTCATGGCGTCGCGCTCGCGGATGGTGACGGCGTTGTCCTCCAGGGTGTCGAAATCGACCGTCACGCAGAACGGCGTGCCGATCTCGTCCTGGCGGCGGTAGCGGCGGCCGATCGCACCGGCGTCGTCGAACTCGACGTTCCAGTTCTTGCGCAACTCGGCGGCCAGGTCGCGGGCCTTCGGCGACAGGTCGGCATTGCGCGACAACGGCAGCACCGCGGCCTTGACCGGGGCCAGGCGCGGATCGAGCTTGAGCACGGTGCGCTTGTCCACCCCACCCTTGGCGTTGGGCGCCTCGTCCTCGGTGTAGGAGTCGACCAGGAACGCCATCAGCGAGCGGGTCAGGCCGGCTGCCGGCTCGATCACGTACGGCACGTAGCGGGTGTCGGCGCCCTGGTCGTAGAACGACAGGTCGACACCGGAATGCTTTGCGTGCGTGGACAAGTCGAAGTTGGTTCGGTTGGCGATGCCCTCCAGCTCACCCCACGGGTTGCCGGCGAAGCCGAACTTGTACTCGATGTCGACCGTGCCGTCGGAGTAGTGCGACAGCTTCTCCTTGGGGTGGTCGTAGAGGCGCAGGTTGTCCCGGTTGATGCCGAGGTCGACATACCACTGCAGCCGGGTCTCGATCCAGTACTTGTGCCACTCGCCCGCGGTCGACGGCTCGACGAAGAACTCCATCTCCATCTGCTCGAACTCGCGGGTGCGGAAGATGAAGTTCCCCGGGGTGATCTCGTTGCGGAAGCTCTTGCCGATCTGACCGATGCCGAACGGCGGCTTCTTGCGCGCGGTGGTGACCACGTTGGCGAAGTTGACGAAGATGCCCTGGGCGGTCTCGGGGCGGAGGTAGTGCAGACCTTCCTCCGACTCGATCGGGCCGAGGTAGGTCTTGAGCATCATGTTGAAGTCGCGCGGCTCGGTCCACTGACCCTTGGTGCCGCAGTCGGGGCAGACGATCTCGTCCATCGGCACCGAATCCGGGTCATCGAGGCCCTTCTTGGCGGCGTAGGCCTCCTGCATGTGGTCCTGCCGGTGCCGCTTGTGGCAGTTCAGGCACTCCACCAGCGGATCGTTGAAGACGTCGACGTGACCGGAGGCCACCCACACCTGGCGCGGCAGGATGATGGCGGAGTCCAGGCCTACAACATCCTCTCGGGACGTCACGACCGATTTCCACCACTGCCGCTTGATGTTCTCCTTGAGCTCGACACCGAGCGGCCCGTAATCCCAGGCGGACTTGGTGCCGCCGTAGATCTCTCCGGACTGGTAGACCAGGCCACGGCGTTTCGCCAGGTTCGCAACGGTGTCGATGATGGATGCCACGGTGCATCAGAGTAGCGACCAGCTCGCCGGCAGCGATAATCCGCCGCGGGCTCCGGGGCAGTTGACATGCGATATCGCGCATGTATTGTGACCCGTAATGGAAACGATTTCCAATATCACCGTAAATCAACACGACGACGCGCGCGAGGACAGCACCGCCCCGGCGTCGGAAATGCCGTCGCGCGAGGTCCTCGACAATGCCGGCGAGCTGCTGCGCGCCCTGGCCGCCCCGTTGCGGATCGCCATCGTCCTGCAGCTGCAGCAGTCCCAGCGCTGCGTCCATGAATTGGTCGACGCGCTCGCTGTGCCGCAGCCACTGGTGAGCCAGCACCTGCGGATCCTCAAGCAGGCCGGGGTGGTCGCCAGCGAGCGCGCCGGACGTGAGGTGCTCTACCACCTCGTCGACCATCACCTGGCCCACATCGTCGCCGACGCCGTCGCCCACGCCAGTGAGGAACCGCGGTGACGGGCGCGGTCCGCTCCACCAGGCAGCGTGCGGCGATCGCCGACCTGCTCAACGAGACCGACGGGTTCCGCTCGGCCCAGGAGCTGCACGACGAGCTGCGCCGTCGCGGCCAGGCCATCGGCCTGACCACGGTGTACCGCACCCTGCAGACCATGGCGACCACGGGCAACGTCGACACGCTGCGCACCGACACCGGCGAATCGGTGTACCGGCGCTGCTCTGAGGACCATCATCACCATCTGGTCTGCCGGGCCTGCGGTGCGACCGTCGAGATCTCCGGCGGCCAGGTCGAGGCCTGGGCCGCCGACGTGGCCCGCGAGCACGGCTTCTCCGATGTCAGCCACACCATCGAGATCTTCGGGACGTGCGGCGCGTGCGTCGGCGCCGCCGGGTAGGTCGTGAGCTCCCATTGGGACCGCGACACCATGACATTGATTAGACATGCTCTAGGTGTAGGTCTGCAGCTACCTGGTGGCTGCAATCCGCGGCGTAACTGCGTCTACACCCGATCGCGCGCCAACGCCAGCACGGTGTCACGGGTCAGCGGCGCCAGCTCGATATCGCCCGGTGCGTGCGGGTCGATCCACGTCATCTCGGCAATCTCGGCCTGCGGCTGCGGCTCGCCGTCCAAGCGGACCAGGTAGAGCCACGCATCGACCGAGTGGCCTGGTTCGTTGGCGGCGGGTGCGGTGAAATGGCCGAGTTCTTCGGCCGCCGAAACCTCGAATCCGACCCCGAGCTCCTCACGGACCTCCCGGGACAACGCCTCGATCGGCCGCTCCCCCGGCTCGATCTTCCCGCCGGGCTGCATGAAGGCGGTCGTGCCGCGCTTGCGGACCACCAGTAGCCGGTCGTGCTCGTCGAGCACCACGGCGGCGACGATCCGGATGACTGTGGTCATCGGCTCCTCGCGCAAGCGCTCGTCAGAAGGCGTCACGAGATCAGGTCCCGGCGCACGTCGGCACCGGTGGCCAGGACCATGAGGATCAGCGTGCGCAGCGCGTCGTCGGTCAGCCCGGCCGCCGGGAAGTTGTACCGCAGCATCACGTCGGCGACCTTCTTGGCCGGCCGCTTGCGCGTCGCGCCCTTGGTTGTTGCCCCGTTCGTGGGGGTCTCGACCAGTTTCTCCACCAACACCACCGTGCCCAGCATGGTCTTGCTGGCATGCTCGGACACCCGCTCGCGAATCTTGTTGTTCAGCGGCAGATCCCAGGCCAACGGCTGGGTCAGCGAGACCATCTCCAGGCCCTCGGCGATGGCCACCACCCGCACCGAGGCCACCGAACCGTCGACCGTCACGGTCAGCGCCTCGTCAGGTTCCTCGACGACGGACATCACCTCGCTGAGCGCCGAGGACAACTGCTGCAGGAGGCCGGGCATGTCAGGCCCTACCGAAGCGACGGTTGCGGTTCACGTACTCCTCGCATGCCGCCCACAGGTCACGCCGGTCGTAGTCCGGCCACAGCTTGTCCTGGAACACGAACTCGGCGTACGCGGACTGCCACAGCAGGAAGTTACTGGCCCGCTGCTCCCCCGACGTCCGGATGAACAGGTCCACATCGGGGATGTCGGGACGGTGCAGATGCTTGGCGAACGACGCCTCACTGATCCGGCTCGGGTTGATCTTGCCCTCAGCGGCTTCGGTGGCCAGAGCCTGCGCCGCCTCCACGATCTCGGTGCGCCCGCCGTAGTTCACGCAGTAGTTGACCGTGATGACGTCATTGCCGACCGTCATCTGCTCGGCGATGTCGAACTCTTTGATGACGCTGCGCCACATCTTGGGCCGCGACCCGACCCAGCGCATGTTCACACCCATGGCGTTGAGGTTTTCCCGGCGACGGCGCACCACCTCGCGGTTGAACCCCATCAGGAACCGGACCTCCTCGGCGCTGCGTTTCCAGTTCTCGGTGGAGAACGCGTAGACACTCAAGTGCTTGATACCCAGTTCGATGGCGCCGCAGGTGATGTCGATCAGCACCGCCTCGCCCATCTTGTGCCCCTCGGTACGGCCCAGCCCGCGTTGGGTGGCCCACCGGCCGTTGCCGTCCATCACCACGGCGACGTGGTTGGGGACCTGATCGGCCGGGATCCGCGGTGCGACCGCCTTGGAGGTGTGCTGCGGTGGGCGGGCGAAGCGGCCGTTGGTGCCGGCCGGGATCTCCGGGAAGACGACGGGCCAGGTCGAGGTGTCCGGAAAGACCGGATAGTCCTCAGGCGCCGGGGGCAGCTGTGGGTAGGCCGACTTGCCCCGCTTCCCGTCCTTCGTCAATGCCATGGCTCATATCCTGCCCGACCAGCGTCGCGCGCTGTTCGGCGACTGTCCGATCGATCCGGTACACCCGCTCGACCAGAGGCAATGTGCGCAGCTGACGCTCCAGGTGCCATTGCAGATGCGCCGCGATCAGTCCGCTGGCCTGGCTGCGATGGCTCGATGAGGAGGCCTCGGCGTACGCCCAGTCGCCCTCGTGCAGCGCCGACATCAGTTCCAGTACGGGCTGCGGCGGGGTGCTGGATCCGCTGGGCCGACAGTGCACGCACACACTGCCTCCGGCGGCGACGTGGAACGCCCGGTGCGGACCCGGCGTGGCGCACCGAGCGCACTCGGTCAGCGCCGGCGCCCAGCCGGCGATCGTCATCGCCCGCAGCAGGTAGGAATCGAGCACCAGCTCGCGGGCCCGGCGACCGTCGGCGATGGCGCGCAGTGCGGCCACCGTGAGCCGGTGCAGGTCGGGCATCGGTGCCCGTTCCTCCCCGGCCAGCCGCTCGGCGGTCTCCAACATCGCGCACGCACTGGTGTAGCGCCCGTAGTCACTGACGATGTCGGCGGCGAACGCGTCGATGGCCTGAACCTGCGTGACGATGTCGAGGTTGCGCCCCGGGTGGAGCTGAACGTCGATATGAGCAAACGGTTCCAACCGCGCGCCGAACTTGCTGCGGGTACGCCGAACCCCCTTGGCCACCGCGCGCACCAAACCATGGTCGCGGGTGAGCAGGGTGACAATCCGGTCGGCCTCGCCGAGCTTGTGCTGGCGCAGCACCACCGCCCGGTCCCGGTACAGCCGCATCGTGACAGTGTCGCACCATGGTGGGACAGGTTCCGTTATGCACCGCCGATATTCTCGAAAGTGATGGCCAAAACCCCGACTTCCGACTCGACATCGCTTCCGTTCCCCACCCTGACCAATCAGCTCTACCAACTCGCCAGCGGCGCAGTCACTTCTGATGAACTGGTGCGCCGGTCCTTGCATGCCATCACTGCGAGCCAATCGACTCTCAACGCATTCCGCGTCGTGCTGACCGAGCAGGCACTGGCCGATGCCGCCAGGGCCGACGCGGCTCGCGCAGCCGGCAAACACCTCCCGCTCCTGGGAATCCCCATCGCGGTCAAGGACGACGTGGACATCGCCGGGGTGCCCACCCGGTTCGGCGCCGACGGCGACGTGCGTGTCGCCACCGCCGATGCCGAGGTGGTGCGCCGGCTGAAAGCGGCCGGCGCGGTGATCGTCGGCAAGACCAACACCTGCGAGCTCGGGCAGTGGCCGTTCACCGGAGGCCCGGGCTTCGGACACACCCGCAACCCGTGGTCACGCAAGCACAGCCCGGGTGGCTCCTCGGGCGGCAGCGCCGCGGCCGTGGCGGCAGGGTTGGTGACCGCGGCCATCGGGTCCGACGGCGCGGGCAGTGTCCGCATTCCGGCGGCCTGGACGCACCTGGTCGGCATCAAGCCGCAGCGCGGGCGCATCTCGACCTGGCCGCTGCCCGAGGCGTTCAACGGCATCACCGTCAACGGGGTGCTGGCCCGCACCGTCACCGATGCGGCGCTGGTGCTCGATGCCGCGTCCGGCAATGCCGAGGGCGACCTGCACAAACCGGCACCGATCCAGGCCGCCGAGTATGTCGGCCGCGCCCCGGGTCCGCTGCGGGTGGCGATGTCGACGAAGTTCCCGTTCACCGGGTTCCCCGCCAAGCTGCACCCCGAGATCCGCGATGCCCTGCAGACCGTCGCCGACCAGCTCGGCCACCTGGGCCACACCGTGGTGGCCAAGGACCCCAACTACAGCCTGCGGATGTCGTGGGACTTCCTGGCCCGCTCGACCGCGGGTCTGTTGGACTGGGCCGAGCGGCTCGGCGACATGCCCTACGACGAACGCACCGTGGCCAACATGAGGATCGGACGGCTGCTGTCGCAGGACGTGCTCCGCAAGGCCCGTGCGCACGAGGCCGCCGCACAACGCCGGATCTCCTGGATTTTCAATCTCGTCGACGTCATCATCGCCCCGACGACAGCCCAACCACCGCCTCTCACACACGAATTCGACCGCCGCGGGTGGTCGGCCACGGAACGCAGCTCGATCGCCGCCTGCCCGGTGACCTGGCCGTGGAACCTGCTGGGCTGGCCCGCGATCAACGTGCCCGCCGGCTTCACCTCCGACGGACTGCCGATCGGGGTCCAGCTGATGGGGCCGGCCGACAGTGAGCCACTGCTGATCTCGCTGGCCGCCGAGTTGGAGGCGATCACCGGCTGGGCCGCCAAGCAACCCGAGGTCTGGTGGACTGCCCCGTCCCAGACGGATGCGTCGCAGGCCGCGGCCGCGATCAACGCGCTCGACCGGCGAGCCGGCTAGAAGCCGAGCCGGCCCAAGGAAATTGCTGATCGGACCCTAGTCTCAGGCCGGATAGGATTCTGCGGGCGATCGAACATGGCCGAGGGGGCACCGGAATGACCTATCCGAATCCGTACCATCCGCAGCAGCCACCTCTGCCAGGGTCCTACCCGCCGGCGCAGCCTGGACCGTACGGATACGGGTATCCGCCCGCGCAGCCTTATGGCGCCCAGCCACAGCTCCCGTACTACCCCCCGCCTGCCGCCACTCCGCCGAAGCCCAAGCGCAGCAACGGCGACTCATGGGGGTGGCAGTTGCTAGCGGCCCTGGTGTTCTTCTCCGGCGACTCGACAGGGCACGGCCTTGGCAACGACGCACGGGAGCGCGCCAAGACAGGGCTGATGCTCTGGGGCCTCTCGATTCTCGTGATCGCGATCGTGGTCGCGATTGCCGTACTGATGAGCAAATAGCGGCGACTCGCCCGCCCGGCTAGAACCCCAGACGCCCCAGCTGTTTGGGATCGCGCTGCCAGTTCTTGGCGATCTTGACCCGGAGGTCGAGATACACCTTTGTGCCGAGCAGCTTCTCGATCTGGGTGCGGGCGGCGGTGCCGACCTCGCGCAGCCGCGCCCCGCCCTTGCCGATCACGATGCCCTTCTGGCTGTCGCGCTCGACGTAGAGGATGGCGTGTACGTCGATGAGATCGTCGCGGCCTTCGCGCTCGGACACTTCCTCGATGACCACGGCCAGCGAGTGCGGCAGCTCATCACGCACGCCTTCCAGCGCGGCCTCCCGGATGAGCTCGGCCATCAGCACTTCTTCTGGCTCGTCGGTCAACTCACCGTCGGGGTAATACGCGGGCCCCGGAGGGAGTTTGGAGACCAGGACATCGGTGAGCACGTCGAGTTGTTCGTTGGCGGTGGCCGAGACCGGCACGATGTCGGCGTCGGGCCCGACGAGCTCACTGACCGCGAGAAGCTGCTCGGCGACGCGGTCCTTGGACACCTTGTCGGTCTTGGTGACGACGGCGATCAGCGTGGTCTTGGGCGCCACCGCGCGGATCTGCTGATAGATCCAGCGGTCACCGGGACCGATGCGCTCATCGGCCGGGATGCACAGACCAATGACGTCGACCTCGGAGTAGGTGTCCTTGACCAGGTCGTTGAGTCGCTGCCCGAGCAGGGTGCGCGGCCGGTGCAGTCCAGGGGTGTCGACCAGGATGATCTGAAAGTCCTCACGGTGCACGATGCCGCGGATCGTGTGCCGGGTGGTCTGCGGCCGGTTCGAGGTGATCGCCACCTTCTGGCCCACCAGTGCGTTGGTCAGCGTCGACTTGCCGGTGTTGGGCCGGCCGACGAAACAGACGAAGCCGGAACGGAATTCACTCATACTGGGTTTCCTGCCCGGTCGGTGACGATCACCGCGGCGTCGGCCGACAGTTCCCGCACCGCGGCCACGCCGGCGTCGTCGGCGGCGCCACCCACCAGCACGGCGGCCTCAAGTCCGGTCGCGCCGCTGGACACCGCAGCGGCCACCGCCGCCTGCAGCGCGGTCAGCTGCAGCGCCGCCAGACTCACCGGCGCTCCGGCATAGGTCCGGCCGTCCTGATCGCGGACCGCCGCACCCGAGGACGCCTCGGCACGGCCCATCGCGCCACGTGCCAACACCACGAGCTTGTTGTCTTCTGCGTCGAGCTCAGTCATCTGCTTCCTGTCCTCCTCGCGCGCGGGGCGGATCGAGGGTCTCGGGTTTCTCGGCTTCTTCTGCCGGGCTCACCAGGATCGTGCCGATCCGCACCCGGCCACGATGGTCGGAACCACCTTCGGCGCGCAATCTCAGACCGTCCCAGGTGACTTCGGCGCCGGGCAGCGGCACGCGGCCCAATTCGAACGCCACCAGCCCGCCCACGGTGTCCACGTCCAGGTCCTCGTCGGCTTCCATTTCGTAGAGTTCGCAGAGGTCTTCGATCGGCAGCCGTGCCGACACCCGGTACTGACGGTCACCGAGGTCTTCGACCGGGGCCACCTCATCGGTGTCGTACTCGTCGGCGATCTCGCCGACGATCTCCTCCAGCACGTCCTCGATCGTGACCAGCCCGGCGATGGCGCCGTATTCGTCGACGAGCAGCGCCATGTGGTTGCGGTCGCGCTGCATCTCGTTGAGCAGTTCGTCGAGCGGCTTGGAGTCCGGGACGAACACCGCCGGGCGCATCACCTGCGCCACGTTGGTGTCGCGGCCGCCGTTGGTCGAGTAATAGGTCTGCTGGACAAGATCTTTCAGGTAAACCACGCCGACGATGTCATCGACGTTCTCGCCGATGACCGGGATGCGGGAATGCCCGCTCCGTACCGCGAGCGACGTGGCTTGGCCCGCTGACTTGTCACTTTCGATCCACACCATCTCGGTGCGCGGCACCATGACCTCGCGCGCCGGGGTATCCCCCAGTTCGAAAACCGACTGGATCATCCGGCGTTCCTCGTCGGCCACCACGCCGCGCTGCTGGGCCAGATCGACGACCTCACGCAGCTCGATCTCGGAGGCGAACGGACCGTTGCGGAAACCACGACCGGGCGTCAGCGCATTACCGATCAGCACCAGCAGCCGGCTGATCGGGGTGAGCAGCACCGAGATCGCCTGCAGCGGCAATGCCGAGATCAACGCGATCGAGTACGCGTTCTGCCTGCCGACCGTACGCGGGCCGACGCCGATGGCCACGAAGCTCGTCACCACCATGATCGCGGCCGAGGCCACCAGACCCCAGCTGACACCGAGGTGACCGTCCAGAAACGACACCAGCAGGACCGTGGCGCTGATCTCGCAGGTGATTCGTAGCAGGACAACAAGATTGATGTAGCGGGGCCGTTCCGCGACGACTCGGCTGAGCCGGGCGGCGCCGGGACGTTCGTCGCGGACCAGTTCCTCGATGCGCGCGATCGAGACGGTGGACAGCGCGGCGTCGATGGCTGCGAACAGGCCACCGAAGCCGACCAGCACCACGGCGCCGAGCAGCGGAAGTATGCCGGTCACGGTTCGTCGAAATATCGGGACTTGTCGAGCAGGCGCTGATCTTTCTGGCTCTGCCGATCGGCGTGGTACGCCTCGACCTGATCAGCCACCCATTCCTCGAGGAGCTGGCGCTGCAGCGCGAACATCTCTTTTTCCTCGTCCGGTTCGGCGTGGTCGTAGCCGAGCAGGTGCAGCACGCCGTGCACGGTCAGCAGCGCCAACTCCTGACCCAGTGAGTGCCCGGCCTTGGCGGCCTGCTGTTCGGCGAACTCAGGGCACAGCACGATGTCGCCGAGCATGGACGGACCCGGCTCAGGCGAATCCGGGCGTCCCCCGGGCTCCAGCTCGTCCATCGGGAAGCTCATCACGTCGGTGGGCCCCGGCAGGTCCATCCACCGCATGTGCAGGTCGGCCATCGCGGCGCTGTCCACCAGCACCATCGACAGCTCAGCCGCCGGGTTCACGTCCATCTTCGCGATGACGAACCGCGCGACACTGATCAGCTCGTCCTCGGAGACGTCGATGCCCGACTCGTTGGATACCTCGACACTCATCTGCGGGGCCGCCCGTTCGACGAACGGCGTTGGGCACGGTTGAGCAATGCCGGCTCCTCATGTCGGGCATAGGCGTCCACGATCTCGGACACCAGGCGGTGCCGGACCACGTCGGCACTGGTGAGTTCGGCGAAGTGGATGTCCTCGATACCGTCGAGGATGTTCATCGCGGCCCGCAGCCCGGAGGTGGCCCCGCCGGGCAAATCCACCTGCGTGATATCGCCGGTGACAACGACTTTCGAGCCGAAGCCGAGGCGCGTCAGGAACATCTTCATCTGCTCGGCGGTGGTGTTCTGTGCCTCGTCGAGGATGATGAACGCATCGTTGAGGGTGTTGTGCGTCAAGAGGAAATCCTCGGTCACATACAGGGAGTCCTCTGCGGCGACACTGATGCAGACCGCCTCCGTGGTGCCCACGGGTTCGATACGGTCCACGTATCGCATCGGACGGCCCCCACCCGTCGCGGCGTACTTCTCGGCCTTGCGCGCGAGCCGGAACGGGATAAGGCCCTCGGGCAAGCGGATGTCGAGAACGTTCGAGTCGTACCGATGGTGGACCTCTCGGCCGCGGGCCAGGCCCGGTTTGCGGCCGGCAGCATCCCGGGTCCGCAGATAAACCACACCGCCCAAAGACTCGACGAGGAAGATCACGTTGTCGCACAACCGATCAGACACCGTCGTGTACTGGATCCGGCAGGTCCGGCCTTCTTGGGTTACCGGACCACCATCGGTATCGAGAAGTCCCTGCAGCACCGCCAAACGCACATCCGCCGAATTGAACAGGTAATCCTCGGGTACGAACTTCGCTTCGGATTTCTTGCCGGACAGGCCGAGTCGACGCATCACGCCCGTCACCGGGTTCTCGATCGTGATGACCTCACCGGGTGTGGTGATCCGGTTCAACACATATCCGATGTCGGTCTTGCGTCGAACCTCGATACCCGGGATGAGCCGTCCCAACGCCTCTGCCAGCTCCGGATCCTTCGTCGTGAAACTCGGAGTCGCACGCGAGGAGAAGCTTCCGTCACCCAACAGCAACCCGAGTGCATACGGGTCCATCGGGACGGGCCGAGACTCGAACTTCACCGGCGCACTCAGTACCGGTAGCTCGTAGCGGTGAGCATGAGCAGCACGGAGGTTTCCGATCATCTCCTTGGTCTCGAGTATCCGAGCCGGCTTGTTCCGTCGCCGATCGGAAGCCGTGTACACCGCCCAAAGATGGTCACCGGAGGCGAGGGTCGATGCGCCGTCTTGAGTGAAGACGCGGTAGATCTCCTTGAAGCCCTGCGGGTATACACCCGTCACCTCAGTCGGCGACCCGTCTGAACCAATCACGAAATCGCCGACCTTGAGCTCACCGATCGGCCGGAACCCGGTAGGTGTCAGCACGTTGGCGAACAGGGGTTGGGCCCGGCCCCGCATGTATGCCAACGGTGCGACCTCAATTACCCCGGCGCTCATCAACTTTGGGATCAGTTCGGGGTCCATCATGTCGTGCAGCGCGTCGTAGAGCGGACGCAGATACGGGTCGATCTTCTCGCTCAATGTGCCGGGCAGGAAACCGAGGCGCTCACCGGCTTCCACCGCGGGGCGGGTCAGGATGATCCGGTTCACCTGCTTGGACTGCAGCGCGCTGACTGCCTTGGCCATCGCCAGGTATGTCTTGCCGGTACCGGCCGGGCCGATGCCGAACACGATGGTGTGCGCATCGATGGCATCGACGTAGCGCTTCTGGTTCAGCGTCTTGGGCCGGATGGTCTTGCCGCGGCGGCTCAGGATGTCGAGCGTGAGCACCTCGGCCGGCGACTCGTCTTCGGTGCCGGTGAGGATGGCGACGCTGTGCCGTACCGTCTCGGGCGTCACCGCCTGCCCGGCGGAGGCGACGGCGATCAGCTCGGCGACCACACGTTCAGCCAGCGCCACGTCGGCGGGCTCACCGGTGAAGGTGATCTCATTGCCGCGGGCGTGGATGTCGGAAGCCAGAAGTGTTTCGAGGGCCCGCAGATTCTCATCAGCCGAGCCGAGCAGGCCCACGATGATGTCGGGCGGAACAGTGATGCTGCTGCGGACCGATTCCGATGCGGTGGCCGACGAGTCAGCGGTCGTGTCGCGGGGCGTCACGTGGAGTTTGTGCCTGCTTTCCGTGTTTTCCAAACGGCCCGGTGCCGTACGTTGCCTGTCAAGTTTACCGCTGGTCAACGACACGCCCCACTGGTTAAGCGGGCCGACTGAACACACAGGTCAGCGAGATGGCGTGGCGCTAACCTGCGAACGCGTCCAACGCGGCCCGCACCGCATCCTCGTCCGGCCTGGCGTACATCTTGCGAGACCTCTTGTCATAGGAGCCCAGGACGGGGCAACTTCCGGCAGTACCGGGCACTGTTCCCCCGTCCATGATCACCTTGCCGGTCTTGGCCTCGCGGAAGGTGATCTCGTACTCGACGGAGTAGTAGTTGACCGTTGTGTGGTCATCGTCGTCGACGCACGAGGTCACCTTCGCCTCGCTGCCCCTTTTCCGCTCCAGGCAGGCGACCACATTGATCTCGGTGAAGTCGCCGGACGTGGCCCATTTGTCATCCGCGACCGACAGCCAGATTTCATCCACGAGACCGAGCCCCTTGAAGAACGCCACGACGTTGTAGGGCTCGCGGTATTCGGCGGCGTTGGTGATGTGGTCGTTGTCGCATGCGTCAGAGAAGTCAGATGCCGAATAGGCAGTCCGGTCCTGCCCTTCAGCGTCCGCCCGGTAGATCTCGTACCCGATGAAACCGACGAACAAGAGGCTCACGACGGCGATAACGGCGACGATCGCGATGCCGAGCCCCGATTTCCTGGGCCGGATCGGCGGGCCGGCCGCAGGCCACTGCGGTGGTTGGCCGTAGGGCGGTGGTGGCCAATGCGGGGGCTGCTGCCCGTAAGGAGGCTGCCCGTGGGGCGGCGGGCCGTACGGCGGCGGGCCTTGCGGCGGATAGCTCACGAATGGAGCGTAATGGCGGCCGGCACACCCGTCGGCGCTAAATCTCCCAGCGCGCCGTCAGCGCACCGATCGCGCCCAGGGCCACCGCGGCCGCCGTCGACGTCCGAAGCACGGTCGGGCCGAGCCGGACGGCCTTCGCGCCGGCCCCGGTCAGCGCGACGATCTCCTCATCGGCGATGCCGCCTTCCGGCCCCACGATGAGCATCAACGAATCCGCTTGGGCCAGAGGCAATTCGGCGAGCGGTTCGGTGGCCGACTCGTGTAACGCCAGCACCACCCCGCCGCCGGCCACGGCCTCGGCCACCCGCTCGGTCAGCGCAGGCGTCGACACCACGCCCTCGACCCCGGGGATGTATGCGCGCCGCGACTGGCGGGCCGCCGAGCGAGCCACCGCTTCCCAGCGCCGCAGACCCTTGTCCACCTTCGGGCCGTCCCAGCGGGCCACGCAGCGCGTCGCCTGCCAGGCGACGAACCCGTCCGCACCGGCTTCGGTCGCCAGCTCGACGGCCAGCTCCGAGCGATCGGACTTGGGCAGCGCCTGCACCACGGTGACGGTCGGACGCGGGGCCGCGATGGCGACACGTTCGGTCACCCGCGCCGACAACCAGCCCTTGGCGGTCTCCTCGACGACACAATGCCCCAGCGCACCACAGCCGTCGCTGAGATCGATCTGCTCGCCGACGCGGATGCGGCGCACGTTGGACGCGTGGAAACCCTCGTCGCCGTCGACGACGGCCAACTCCCCCGCGCCCGGCAGCGCGTCGACGTAGAAAAGCGCTGCACTCACGCCATCAGCCCCGCGTCAGCGGCCGGTGAACGTCTCACGCAGCCGGCTGAACAGGCCGCCGGAGCCCGTCGAAGCCTGCGTCGAACGCACTTCCGCGGTGTCGCGGCTGCGGTTCTCCTTCAGCTTGCGCAGCAGGTCGGTGTCGGTGCTGTCGAGCCGCAACGGCACCACCACGTCGACGTGGGCGTGCAGGTCACCGCGCACCCCGGATCGCAGATGCGGCATGCCGTGGCCCCGCAAGGTGGTCACCGCGCCGGGCTGGGTACCCGGGGCGATGGTCAGTTCGGTGGGCCCGTCGAGGATCGCGTCGACGGTGACCGTGGTGCCCAGCGCGGCGTCGACCATGGGCACCGAGATGGTGCAGTGCAGGTCGTCACCGTCGCGGACGAAGATGTCGTGTTGCTTCTCGTGGACTTCGACGTAGAGGTCACCTGCGGGCCCGCCGCCCGGCCCGACCTCGCCCTGGGCGGCCAGCCGAACCCGCATGCCGTCGCCGACACCGGCCGGGATCTTGACGCTGATCTCACGACGGGCGCGCACCCGGCCGTCGCCACCGCACCGGTGGCACGGATCGGGGATGACCTCACCGATTCCCCCGCAGACCGGGCACGGACGGGTGGTCATCACCTGGCCGAGCAGCGAGCGCTGCACGGTCTGGATCTCGCCCCGGCCGTCACACGTGTCGCAGGCGACCGGCGTGGACTTCCCGTTGGTGCCCTTGCCGTGGCACAGGTCGCACAACACCGCGGTGTCCACCGTGACCTGTTTGGTCACGCCCGTCGCGCACTCCTCCAGGTCCAGCCGCATCCGCAGCAGCGAATCCGCACCAGGCCGTACCCGGCCGACCGGCCCGCGGGACGCGGCGCCGCCGCCGAAGAACGCCTCGAAGACATCGCCCAGCCCGCCGAACCCGCTGAACCCACCGGGCGCACCGCCCACCGACTCCATCGGGTCACCGCCCATGTCAACGATGCGACGCTTCTCGGGATCCGAGAGGACCTCGTAGGCCATCTGGATCTCGGTGAACCGGGCCTGCGCCTCCTCATCGGGATTGACGTCGGGGTGCAGCTCACGCGCCAGCCGTCGGTAGGCACGTTTGACCTCCGAATCGCTCGCGCCTTTGCTCACTCCGAGCAAGCCGTAATAATCGCGTGCCACGCTGACCTTGCCTGACCTTTCTGTGCCGGACGAACCGGCTGTGTTACCGAGTACCTAGGACTTCGCCGATGTAAAGAGCAACCGCCGCGACATTGGCGATAGTTCCCGGATAGTCCATTCGGGTGGGACCCACCACACCCATTCCGCCGTACACCTTGCCCGAACTGCCGTACGTGGTGCTCACCACCGACGTTCCCAGCATCTGCTCGGCCTCGGTCTCATGACCGATACGCACGGTGACCTTGCCCGCTTCCTGCTGGGCCGCCAACAACCGCAGCACCACCACCTGCTCCTCGAGAGCCTCCAGCACCGACCGCAACGATCCGCCGAAATCGGCGGTGTTGCGGGTCAGGTTGGCGGTCCCGCCGAGGAGCAGTCGTTCCTCGGTGTGCTCGACGAGTGTCTCGACCAGGACGGTCGCCGACCTGCCGACCGCATCGGCCAGTGCGCCCTGACCGTTGAGGTGCGAGGCCAGATCGCTTACCGCGATCGACGCCGCGGTGAGCGGCTTACCTTCCAGCGCCTGGCCCAGCATCTCGCGCAGTTTGGACAGCTCATGGTCATCGATGGCGTCGCCGAGTTCGACGATGCGCTGGTCGACCCGACCCGAATCGGTGATGACCACCAGCAGCAGCCGCGCCGGGGTGAGCGCCACCACCTCGAGGTGGCGCACAGTCGAGGTGGACAGTGTCGGGTACTGCACGATGGCGACCTGCCGGGTGAGCTGCGCGAGCAGCCGCACCGCACGTCGCAGCACGTCGTCCAGGTCGACGCCGGACTCCAGGAACGACAGGATGGCGCGGCGTTCCGAGGACGACAACGGCTTGACGTTGTCGATGCGGTCGACGAACTCGCGGTAGCCCTTCTCGGTGGGCACCCGGCCCGAACTGGTGTGCGGCTGGGTGATGTACCCCTCGGCTTCCAGCACCGCCATGTCGTTGCGGACCGTCGCGCTGGACACGCCGAGGTTGTGGCGCTCCACCAGGGTCTTCGAGCCGATGGGCTCCTGCGTGGCCACGAAGTCGGCGACGATGGCACGCAGCACCTCGAAACGACGTTCGTCGGCGCTCCCCACCTGTTCACCTACCTTTCGCAGCAGCGATGACTTTATTTTGCTCGGTTCATTTTACCGATCAGCAGCGGGTTTACCGATTCGTGGCGAGCGCCCGGGATCCTCGAGGCAGGCGATACCGGCTCGGGCAACGACCCGTGAACGTATTAGCCTAGGCACCTATGCCGATGGCAACACCGCGCGACGCTGCGACGGAGGCGGGCCGGCGATGATCTTCAAGGGCGTCCAGGAGGGCAAACCCTACCCGGAGCACGGGCTCTCCTACCGGGATTGGTCCCGCATCCCGCCGCGCCAACTGCGCCTCGACGAGCTCGTCACCACCACCACGGTGCTCGCCCTGGACCGGCTGCTGTCCGAGGACTCGACGTTCTACGGGGACCTGTTCCCGCATGCGGTGAAATGGCGCGGCGACATCTATCTCGAGGACGGCCTGCACCGGGCCGTACGCGCGGCGCTGCGAAACCGCACCATCCTCCACGCGCGGGTATTCGACATGGACGCCCTCGCGCCGAACCTGGCGTGACCGGCGCCGGTCAGCTGCCCTGGTTCGCCATCGCCTCACGCAGGCTGCCCGGCCGCAGATCCGTCCAGTTCGCCTCGACGTAGTCCAGGCACTCGGTGCGGCCGGCCGCGCCGAAGACCACCCGCCAGCCAGCGGGCACATCGGCGAACGCCGGCCAGAGGCTGTGCTGGTCCTCAGCATTGACCAGTACGTAGAACGTGCCGTTCTCGTCATCGAACGGATTGGTACTCATCGAGTCTCCTCATCGAGGGGTGGGTCAGGTCGGCGCCCAGCACCCGGTCGGACAACAGGCCGAGACAGCTCAGATTCGGGAAGCCCGGGCCCTGGGTGAGCCCGGCCAGTCCCGGAAGGAACAACTTGGGGAACACATCGGTCAGGGCCAGGTCGTGCCCGATGTTCTCCTGGAGCGACTCACTGGTCAGTGGTCCACCGAGGCCCAGCTCCAGCAGGTCCAGAGCGTCCTGGCTGAACAACGGTGCGAACCACAGCGAGTCGGCGCCGGACCCGTCGATCACCAAATCGAAACCGTGCACGGTTTCGACCGCTTCGCCCCCGGTGTTGGTGGACAGGGTCAGCCGGATCCGCTCATCGCGGGCCACCGCATGCGCCACCCGGCCACGAAGGTGACGGATCCGGTCGTCAGCCAGCAGCGCGTCCTGCACGCGGGCAGAGAACACGCCGCGATCGGTGCGGGCCAGCGCATCCCGGCGCTCGGCTAGGGTGAGACCGGTCCATCCAGTCGGGTCGGAGAACAGGGTGTTCTCGAAGAACCCCTCGCCGCGGGTGAACAGGGTGACGGTCGGCGAGATCACCGTGATGGTCGAAACCCGGTGCCGGAAAAGCTCGTTGAGCATCGAGGCGGCCGTCTCGCCGCCGCCGATCACCGCCACCCGCTCGGCGGTGATCAGTTCATGCTTGCCGGCCTGATGCCAGAACTGCGCGATCGACATCACCCGAGGGTTGCCCGGCAACACCGAACGTTCGGCCTGGCCGGGCCCGGTGATCATCAGGCCGTCGGCGCTGACGGTGTCCTCGGCGGTGCGCAACACCCACCGGCGCGCGTCTGTGTCGACTGAGATCTGTTCCACCTCACCGAGAACCACGTTCATCCCGATGTCGTCGGCCACCCAGCCCAGGTACTGACTCCAGCGTTTGTGGGTCGGTGCGGGCCGGCCGCGGTCCACCCACTCGGCGAATCCACCCGTGGCGATCAGGTAGGCCTGCCAACTGTGCCGGGTCATGCGCTCGTCGAGTTCGGCGTTGCGCCGCGACACCAATGACGACCGGTACGGGAAGCCGATGTCCTTCTCGGGCCCGGTACCGAGGCGATGATTGCCGTCGGTCCATCCGCCGACCGCCTGCCAGTTGGCAGCCACCCCGGCACGTTCGACGACGACCACCTCTGGGGCCGGCACACCCATCGCCCGTAACTCGGCGGCCTTGGCGGCCACCGCGATGGCCTTGGGTCCGGCGCCGATGACGGCCAGCGTGGGGGTCGTTGGGGTACTCATGCAGTCACCTCTCGCAACACGTCTCGCAATGCGTCCAGCCACAGCGCCTGCAGAGTGGCGATGTCATCGGCGGACAGAAGGTCGGGCAGGGTCCGCCACTGGGTGCCGAGCACGGCCGACCCGTCGCGGTCGATCACCGCGGCCATGATCGTCAATTCATGGCGCACAGCGACATTCGGTTCGGGAATCGGGGTCACCCCGGTCTGCAACGACCGGTCCTGCAGCAGGGCGTGATCGGACGCATCCAGCTCAATCCGGCCCAGGTAGTTGAGCAGGACCTGCGGGTCCCGGTGGGCGCCGAGCCGTTCGGCGGTGTCCGCGCGCAGGTACCGCAGCAGCCCGTAGTCGATGGCATCGCCTGGGATGGCTGCCACCTGCGCGGCCACGCCCTTCGCGTCATCGGCGGTCAGCCGCAACGGGTAGATCATGCTGAGCAACCCGGCGGTATCGCCGGTGTCCACGTCTGCGTGGTCTGACACCACCGCATCCGAGCGACCGTGAGTCTCCAACGCCAGTAGCGGTGCCGGGGCCGGCTGGCCACGGTGACGGCGCCAGCCGGTCAGGGCCCGGCCTGTCGCCGCGGCCAGGACCTCGGTCACCGGGACCGGGCCGGTCAACAGCCGGGACGTCAGCTCCGGCTCGGCGAAGGACATCGTGACCGTCACATCGGCCATCCGGTCGGTGGCGGGATCGATTCGGCGGGTACCGATCTCAGGATCGTCCCCGTCGAACTGCTGCACCCAGAAGTCGCACGTGTCAAGCCCGGCCGCCCGTTCGGTGAGTAGGCGTGACCACTGCCGTAACGAGGTGTGTTCCCGCACCGGCATCGGATCACGCCCGGACGCCACTGCATGCCAGGCATTTTCGAGTTCACCCACCAGAATCCGCCACGACGCCGGATCCAGTGCCAACACATGGGCGGTCAGGATCAGCAGGCCGCCGTCGACCTGTGGGTGGTGCAACCAGACCGCGTCGAGCATCGATCCGTTCTCCGGATCCATGCGCTGCACCGAGGCCTCGGCCTGCTCGGCCACCGCGTCGTGGAGGTCACCGGAGCCCGTGGCTTCAGTAAGCACCTCGCGCGGAGGGTGCGCGACCAATGTCAGGGCATCGCGATCCAGCCGGGTGCGCAGCACCTCGTGACCGTCGACCACGTTGCGCAACAAGGCTTCCAGCTGCGGCCGGGTAATGGCCGCCGGCAGCCGGAACACCTCGGTTTGCGCCAGCCGGCGGGGGTCACCGTACTGGTAGAGCCAGCGCCCGTTGGGCAGCAGTGGGATGGGCCCCGATGGTGTGGCTTCGTCGGGTGCGTCGTCGGAGCGCTCGAGCTCGACCGCGTCGTAGTCGATGGCGGCCGCGAGTTCGCGAACCGTCGCGCAGTCCAGCATCAGCCGGGCCCGCAACGCGACGCCGCGGCGGCGCACGGCCTGCACGACCGACAGCGCCACGATGCTGTCCAGCCCGAGATCGAGGAAGTCGGCGGTGACGTCGACACCGGCACCCTCGGGCGTGCCCAGCACCTCGGCCAGCACCTCGGCGAGCACCCGCTCGGTCTCGGTGGCCGGTTGCTCAGATCCCTCGGTAGACCCGCCGGTGCCGAGCGCCGCCAGTGCGGCATCGTCAACCTTGCCGTTGGTGGTCAGCGGGATCTCGTCGACGACGACGATGTGGTGGGGCACCAGATGCCGTGGCAGCGTGGTGGTTAACATCCGGCGCAGCTCGGCGGCCGGGGTGGTCGTGACCACGTAGGCGACGAGGCGCGGCCCGCTGCGGTGCTGCCGTACCGCCACATGGGCATGCCGGACGCCGGGATGGGTGTGCAGCGTCGCGGCCACCTCGCCGGGCTCCACCCGGAAGCCGCGGATCTTGACCTGATCGTCGCTGCGGCCCAGGAATTCAATGGCACGAGACTCCGGATTGCGGCGCACCACGTCTCCGGTGCGGTACATCCGGGCACCGGGCGTGAAGGGATCGGCGACGAACCGCGCGGCCGTCTCCCCCGGTCTCCCGAGGTAACCTCGGGCCAATTGTCCACCGGCCAAATACAGTTCGCCGTAGACGCCATCGGGTACCGGACGCAGCCACCCGTCGAGCACGTATGCCGCGGTCGACTCGGTGGGATGACCGATGCACGGTTGGGGGTGTTCGGCGATGACGGCCACGACGGCTTCCACCGTGGTCTCGGTCGGTCCGTAGCAGTTGTGTGCCGACATCCAGGTGCGCTCACACTCGGACTGGATCCCCTGCCAGGTCGCGGTGTCGATGGCCTCACCGCCGAGCGCGAGCACCGCCAACGGCACCCGGCTCAGCAGGCCCGCGGCCCGCAGTGAGGCGAACATCGACGGGGTGGTGTCGATCATGTCGATCGCGAAGCGCCCGATGGTGTCCACCAGTGCCTCGGCGTCGCGCTGCACGTCGTCGGCGACGATGTGCACGGTGTGCCCGTCGAGCAGGGCTGCCAACGGCTGCCAGGCCGCGTCGAACGTGAACGACCAGGCGTGGGCCACCCGGAGCGGACGGCCGAGGCGCGCGGCCGCCGGCCGCAACACCTGGTTCGCATGGTCGGCGCAGTAGGCCAGCAGGGCCTGATGGGTTCCGATGACGCCCTTGGGTTTTCCGGTGGTGCCCGAGGTGAACACGATGTAGGCACCCTGTCCGGGGCGCACCGGCGCGGGTCGGTAGTCGGCGTCCGGTTCGGAATCGACGGCGGCGAGCAGAGTTTCGTCGACGACGAGCGAGTGTCGGCCGGCGCCGATCTGTCGCAAGATTTCGGCCACCCGCTCATCGGGCATGGCCGGGTCCAGCGGCACGATCATTCCGCCCGCCTTGAGCACCGCGAGCATCGCCACCACGTAGTCGGGCCCGCGGCGCAACCGGATCGGGACCGGGGTCTCGTCGCCCACCCCGCGCCGGATCAGCGCAGCGGCCAGGCGATCGGCGGCGGCGTCGAGCTCGCGGTAGCTGAGCTCTCCCCCATCCCAGCTCAGGGCCACCGAACCGAGCCGCTCCCCGGCGTTCTCGGTGAAGGCGGTATGAAAGCCGGTGTGGGGCCGGTCTTCACCGTCGATGGCCGGTGCCCCTACCGGCTGCGGGTCGTCATCGAGCGTGACGGCGACCTCGCGCAGCGGACGTTCCCAGCGGTCCAGCAGCCGCTGCACGACAGTCAGCACCCGCAGGCCCAGGCCACGCGGATCGAGCGGTCCCAGTGCCCCGTCGAGGGTTTCGACCAGCACCGTGAGCCGGCCGTGGGTGGGATGCGCGGCGATCGTGACCGGGAAATGCGACAGGCTCTCCAGGGCCGACGGCCGCAGTATCGCGCCGCCGAGGTCGAACTCGTCGCTGCCGACCAACCCGCCGGGCGGGAAGTTCTCGTACACCAGCAGCGTGTCGTACAGCTCGCCGATCCCACCGATCGAACGCAACTCGGTGTGGCTGAGATAGCTGTGGTCACGTAGTTCGGCGGCTTCGCGTTGCAACGCCAGACACTGGGTGCCGACCGGCAGGCCGGGGTCGACCCGGACCCGCAGTGGCACGGTGTTGATGAACAGCCCGACCATCGACTCGACGCCGGCCAGCTCATCCGGACGCCCCGACACCGTGACGCCGTACACCACGTCGGTGCGGTCGGTGCAGACCGAAAGAATTGTCGCCCAGGCCATCTGGAACAGCGTGTTGACCGTGACGCCGCGGGACCTGGCGGCCTCGAAGATCGCCGCGGACTGCTGTTCGTCGAGGCTCACCTCGGTGCGCGACGGCAGGCCCGGCTGGGTCTCCCGTCCGGCCAGCACCGGGGACAGCAACGTGGGGGCATCCAGGCCGTACAGATGGGACTGCCACCGCGCCCGGCTGGCCTGCTGATCGCGACCGGCCAGCCAGCCGATGTAGTCGCGGTACGGACGCACTTTCCCGGGCAGTCCGGCGGCATCGCCGTTCGCGCCGTACAGCGCGAGTAGCTCCCCCACAAACACGGGCAGCGACCAGCCGTCGATCGCGATGTGGTGGGCGACAATCACCAGACGCCAACGCTCACCGGGCTTTTCGATGAGAAGGAAGCGGATCAACGGCCCGCGGCCGAGGTCGAATCGCCGGGCGCGCTCCTCGGCTTCCAACGTGACCGCCTGCTCGTCGTCGGCCTGCACCTGACGCCAGGGCAATTCGACCGCGGACGGGACCACGGCGACCGGACGGCTCAAGTTTCCCTGGAAGAAGCTGGCCCGCAGGTTCGGATGGCGCACCAGCATCGCCTCGGCGCACGTCCTCAGCAGCTCAGCGTTGAGCGCCCCGTCGACGTCGGCTGCCATCGCGATGACGTACGGATCGGCTCCGTCGTCGCCTTCGGTCAGGCCGGCCAGCGAGTACAGCCCTTGCTGCAGCGGGCTGAGCGCCAACACGTCCTCGACGCCGGGCGGCGTTCCGGTGGTCGTCATGTCGAGATCCCCTGGCCCTGGCCCCATCCCGCGGTCAGGGCGGCCAGCTCGTCGGGCGACAGACCCGACGCGGACATCGGCTCGTGGTGCACATCGGCCGCCGCGGCACCGTCCCCGGCCGCGTCGATCGCGGCGGCCAGGTCGGCCAGCCCCGGGTGTTCGAACACCATGCGGGCCGTCAGGGCCATGCCGGCATCACGTGCCCGCGCCGCGAGCTGCACCGCCAGGATGCTGTCGCCGCCGAGTGTGAAGAAGTCGTCGTACCGGCCGACGTCCGTGGCGCCGAGCAGATCCACCAGCATGGCCGCCAGCGTGTGCTCGGTCGGGGTGGCCGGCGGCTCCGACGGCGCTGACGACGTGATCTGTGGCCGGGTCAGGGTGGCGGGCACGATGTCGTCGACCACCGCGAGCACGGCGCCGGAGAACTCCTCGGGCAGCGCGGCCCGGGCACTGTCCAAAAGGGTTTCGGTGTCGGCCACTGCAGGTTCGGCCACCAGGTAGCCGGCCAACGTCGTCACGCCCCGGAGGTCCCAGTGCCGGGTGGCCGCGACCGCAACCCCGTCGAGCGCTTCCAGCGCGGCCTGCAGGCGAGGCTCACCGGTGGTGATCGGCTCCAGCCTGCCGTCGGTGGTCCAGCGGCCCCGGTCCCCGGTGCGGTACAGCTGCCCATCGGCAAAAGGATTGGCCGCGAAGCGCTGTGCCGCAGGTCCCCGGGCGGCTCCGGCTGCACGGCCGACCGCACCCCCTGCGTAGTAGACGTCCCCGGTGACACCGATCGCCACCGGTTGACGCCATTCGTCGAGCACGTAGACGCGGTCTGCGCCCTCGGTCTGCGGCAGTCCGGCCGGTGGCACCGCTTTACGGCTCCAGTCATTGACCAGCAGGTCACGTTCGGCCTCATCGAGGACCGCGATGTCACGCACCGTCTGATCGGCGTCGCCGGCGAATGCCTCGACGATGCGATGCAGCCAGCCCACGAGACGTTGCGCGGTGGCCGCCTCGTAGAGCTCGGTGCGGTAGATGACGGTGCCCCGATAGCCGGCGCCGGCCTCGGCGAAGAAGTTGAGCGACAGGTCGGCGTGCGCCACGTCGAACGTGGGTTCCAGTGCGGTGAAACGGGTTTCACCGTCGGCACCGGTGTCGATGACCTGCTCGGCCGGCATGTCCTCACGTACGTGCACCACCACCCCGAACAGCGGGTTGCGCGCCAGCGAACGCACCGGGCTCACCGCGTCGACGACCCGGTCGAACGGTAGGTCCTGATGCTTGTAGGCGGCCAGCGCCATGTCACGGGAACGCCGCAGCACCTCACGCAATGTCGGGTTGCCCGACAGGTCGTTGCGCAGCACGACGATGTTGATGAAGAACCCGATCAGCGCATCGAGTTCGGGGGCAGTGCGCCCGGCCACCGGAGTGCCCAGTGCGATGTCGGTCCCCTGCCCGGCCTTGTGCAGCGCGATCGCGACGGCGGCCTGCAGCACCATGAACTCGGTGACCCCGAGCTCACGACTGAGTTCGACGAGCTTGCCCCGCAAGGCCGTATCGATGGTGAAGTCGAGCGCCTTGCCCTCACCGGTCGGCACCGGCGGCCGCGGGAAGTCCGGCTGCAAGCCGTTCTCGACGTCCGCCTCCCCCGACAGACCCGCCAATTGCCGTGTCCAGTAGGTGCGTTGCTCCTCGACCCGCTCGTCGCCGCCCGAGAGTACCTCCGCCTGCCACGCCGCGAAGTCCGCGTACTGCACCGGCAACGGCGCCCATTCGGGAGCGTGTCCGGCCCGGCGGGCGTGGTAGGCGGTCAGCAGATCGGTGAACAGCACCGTGCCCGACCAGTGGTCGGCGGCGATGTGGTGCACCACCAGGGAGAGCACGTGCGAATCCGGGGTGGACAACATCGCGGCCTTCACCGGCCACTCGTTCTCCAGGTCGAAGCAGTGCCGTCGTTCGGCGTCGAGCTCGCCCTGCACCCACTCCTCGCCGGCGCCGTCGGCGCGACGCACCACCACCGGGGCGACGGGATGGACCACCTGGTAAGGCACACCGTCGATTTCGCGATAGGTGGTGCGCAGGATCTCGTGGCGGGCCACCACATCGCTGACCGCGGTGGCCAGCGCCTCGACGTCGCAGGGTCCGGTCAGTCGTGCCGCGAAGGGCACGTTGTTGACCGGGTTGGGTCCGTCGATGCGGAACTGGAACCACTGGCGGTGCTGGGCCGCCGACATCTGGGCCGGCCCGTCATGGGCGGTGGCGACGATGGCAGGCAGGCCGGCACCGAGGCCCGAGGCGCGCAGCTCGTCGACCTTGGCCGCCAGGCCCGCCACCGTGGCGTTCTCGAAGACATCGGCCACGCCGAGCTCGACCCCGCAGCGGGTCCGCACCGCGGCGACGAGCTTCGTGGCCAGCAGGGAGTGACCGCCCAGATCGAAGAACGAGTCGTCGGCGCCGACGCCGTCGCGCTCGAGCAACTCGCCGAACAGCGCGACGATCTCGTGTTCGGTTTCGGATTCGGGCGCACGGAATTCGGTGGCCGAGCGGATCTCCGGCTCGGGCAGGGCCCGGCGATCGATCTTGCCGTGCGCGGTGATCGGGATCTCGGCCAGCTCGACGAACGCCGCCGGGATCATGTACTCGGGCAGGGCCGCGGTCACCCTGGCCCGGATGCGGTCGATCTCCACCCGTTCGGCCCCGGCCGCCGGCGTGATGTAGGCGACCAGGCTCTTGCCCAGTGACGGCAGGTCGCTGACCACCACCACGGCCTGCCCCACGGACGGGTCGACGGAGATGGCCGCGGAGACCTCACCGAGTTCGATCCGGAAGCCGCGGATCTTGACCTGCTCGTCGGCGCGGCCGACGAATTCGATGTCCCCGTCGGCGTTGCGCCGGGCCAGGTCGCCCGACCGGTACATCCGTCCGCCGGGATTGAACGGATCTGCGACGAACCGTTCGGCGGTCAGGCGTGGGCGGTCGTGGTACCCGTGCGCGACATGTGTTCCGCCGATGTAGATCTCACCGATCACCCCGACCGGCACCGGTTGCAGCGCATCGTCGAGCAGATGGATCGTGGTGTTGATCTTCGGCGTGCCGATCGGCACGATCCGGGCGCCCTGCTTGCCCTCGACCTTGTAACGCGTGCAGTTGAGCACCGTTTCGGTGGGCCCGTAGAAGTTGTGCAGTAGCGAGTCGAACGTGGCGAGGAACTTGTCGGCGATCTCCCCCGGCAACGCCTCTCCACCGATCGGCACGCGCTGCAGCGTGCGCCACTCGTTGACCCCCGGCAGCGACAGGAACAACCCGAGCAGTGACGGGACGAAGTGCATCGACGTGATGCCCTCGTCGCGCAGCAGATCCGTGAGATAGCCGATGTCGCCCAGCCCACCCGGCTTCGGGATCACCAGTCGCGCACCGGCGGCCAGCATCCCGAAGATCTCGCCGATCGACACATCGAAGCTCTGCGAGGCGACCTGCAGCAGGCGCTCGTCCTCGGTGACCTGGTAGTCGCCGCCGAACCAGACGAAGTACTCCGCGATCGGCCGGTGCGGCACCGGAACGCCCTTGGGCAGGCCGGTGGATCCCGACGTGTAGATCAGATATGCGGTGTTGTCCGGGCGCAGCGGCCGGATCCGCTCTTGGTCGGTGGGGTCGGTGGCCGGATAGCCCTGCAAGCCGTCGACCGGCTCGCGCAGAACGAGTTTCGGGTCGGAGTCGGAAAGGATGTAGGTGAGCCGGTCCTCGGGATACGTCGGGTCGACCGGCAGGTACACCGCGCCGGCCTTGACGATGCCCAAGGCGGTGATGACCAGCTCGGGCGACTTCTCCAGTAGCACCGCCACGCGGTCCTCGGTTCCGATGCCCTGCTCGATCAGCCAGTGCGCCACCCGGTTCGCCGATTCGTTGAGCTCGCGATAGGTGTAGTGGCGTCCTTCGTACACCACGGCGACGGCCTCAGGAGTACGGGCGGCCTGCTCGGTGACGAGCGCTCCCAATGTGGTGGCCGGCGTCTCGAACTGCTCACCCGTCGATACTGCGCGCAGCCACTCGGCGTCCTCGGCGGTGAACAGCTGCAGCCGCGACAGCGGCCGGTCGGGTTCGGCGAGCGCGCTGTCCAGCAGCACGGCGAAGTGCCGCAGCATCTGCGCGGCGAGCTCGGCATCGAGTACCTCGGTGAGGTGCTCGGCCTCCACCACCGCACCGTCGCCGTCGAGCTCGACCATGAAACCCAGTGGCAGCTGGGTGTGTTGGCCGCGCAGGTCGGCACGCTCACTCGTGACGCCCTCGGGGGCGAAGCCACCGCCGTCGGGCTCGCGGAACCCGAAGCTCACCCGGGTCATCCGCTCCGCGCCGTGGCGCCGGTCCGGGTTGAGCTCGGCGACCACCCGGTCGAGGTTGACCCGCTGATGCGCGAAGGCACCGATGGCGGTGTCCCGGGTGGCCTCGACCAGATCCCGGAACCCGGCCGAGCCCCGCGGCCGCAGCCGCATCGCCACCGTGTTGCCGTAATAGCCGATGGTTTCGTCGGTGTCGCGGTTCAAGACCGGGGTGGCGATCAGGAGATCATCGGTGTGGGTGTAGCGGTAGATGAGTGCGCCGAACGCGGCCAGCAGCACCATGTACGGCGTGGCCCCGGTGTCGCGGGCCAGTGCCGACACCCGCGCGACGGTCTCGGCGGACAACCGCACAGTGCTCCGCTGGGAGCGAAAACCGCTGGGCACCACCGACCCGGACGGACCAGGCAACTCGAGCGGTTCCGGTGGGCTCGCCAGGACCTCGCGCCAGTAGGCCAGGTCGTCGTCCCCGCTCCCGGTGCCGGACAGTGCCACCCGCGGCGTCCCGGGTAGCTGCGCGCCGGAGTAGGCCCGGGTCAGGTCGGCGAAGAACACCCGCCAGGATCCGTCATCCCAGGCGATGTGGTGGGCGACGAGCAGCATCACGTGCTCGGCGGACCCGGTCTTGATGAGTGTGATGCGCAGCGGCGAATCGCTGCTCAGATCGAAGGCCGTGCCGAACTCACGCTGGGCCAGCACCTCGAGGCGCAGCTTGCGTGCCCGCTCGGATTTGTCGGACAGGTCGTGGACCGTCCAACCCGGGGTCAGGTCGTCGTGGACTGTCGCGGTGGGCTCACCGTTCTCGTCGGCGCGATAGGTGGTGCGCAGTACCGGGTGCCGCCCCGCCACCGCGTTCAGCGCCTCGTGTAGCCGTTCGGCGTCGATCACCCCGGTGAGCCGGTAGGACAGGCAGATGTTGAGCAGCACCCCGCTCGGGTCGAAGCTCTGCACGAACCACATCCGGCGTTGCCCGTCGGACAACACGGTGGGATCGACCGGTGCGCCCTCGTCGCCGCCCGCCCCGCCGGAGTCCGGCCCGGAGGCCAGGCCGCGTTCGGCAAGCCTGCGCCGCATCAGCTCCAGACGCGCGTCGGAGGTGCGGGGGGCCGCCTGGTCGGCACTAACCATGTCAGTCACGCGAAATTGCTTCCTTCTCAGGTCTTTCCAAATGCTCGATCAGTTCGGCGGCGGTGGCGCCACCGAGGATGGTGGCCAGCGGCACTGATCGGCCGGTGGCCTTCTTGAGCTTCTTGCGCAGGTCGATTGCCAACAACGAGTCGACGCCCAGATCCAGCAGCGAAGCGTCGAAATCCAGTGCCGTAGTGTCGGCCAGCTTCAACACGGATCCCAGTGCGTTCCGCATCGCGCCCGTGGCATCGGTCGCCTCGCTCTCGGGCGCCTCGGCGACAGGGCTGACGGCGACGGCGGCGCCCTGGGGCTCGCCACCGAGGAACGTCCGCAGCCGCTCGGCGTCGGCGGTGAACACCAGCGGATCGGCCGGGTAATCCCGCAGCCCGGCCTCCACCGCGAGGTCGGGCGCCATGGCCCGCAGTCCGGACCGCTCGACTCTGCTGATCTCCGCCTGGTCGATGATGCCGTCGCCGGGCCACAGTCCCCACCGCACCGCGGTGCAGTGCCTGCCGCCGGCCCGCAACTGCCCGCCGAGGGCGTCGAGAAGTCGGTTGGCGGCCGAGTAGGCGGCGTGCCCGTAGCCACCCCACAGACCGGATACAGAGGAGCACAACACGATCCGGGTATCCGGGCGTAACGGCCACGCAGCCGCGAGGTTGGCCAGCCCGGTCACCTTGGCCGCGAACGTATCCCGCACGGCCGCACCGGTCAGCTGCCCGCCCGGGGCGATCGTGGCGGACGCGGCGGCGTGGATCACCAGCGAGGCCGGGCCAAGCCCCAGGTCGGCGATGGTCGCAGCGATCTGTGCCGGGTCGGTGAGATCGCATCGGGGTGCCAGGATCTCGGTTCCGGCAACAGCCGCGTCGGCGAGGTCCGCCAACCGTTCTTCGTCGAGTCCGCTGCGGCTGAGCAGCACGATCCGTCGAGCTCCCTGCTCGGCCAGGTGGCGGGCGAAGTGCAGGCCGACCGCGCCGGCCCCGCCGGTGATGACCACCTCGTCGAAGATTCCGGAATCCGCGGTCCAGGATCGGGTGTCGGAGGCGTCGTCACGCATCCCGCGTTGCCACACGGTGAGCCCGGACCCGTTGTCCCGCAACGTGATGTCGCGTGCATCGGTCAGCATGGCGGTGACGGCTGCGGCCGCGGCGGCCGGATCGAGTGGGCCGGGCGGGAGGTCCAGGTGCCGGAAGTCCTGGTCCGGATGCTCGTAGCCGAGGCTGCGGTGCATCGCGGCCAAGGCGGCTGCTTCAGGTAGTGCGGATTGCTCGTCGCCGACCCGCTCACCGCCCACGGTGACCAGCCACACGTCGCGGGCCGCGCCGCCGATCGCATCGACATACCCGAGCAGGCCCTCATCGACGCGGCGGCTCAAGGCTTCGGCGGCGGTCACGGCATCGGTCTCGTCGGACACCGGGGCCACCACGATCAGCAGGTCGGCGTCGCCGGGCGCGACAGCGGTCGCGCCCGCCATCTCGTCCAACGCGCGGCGCACAGCGGCTGCCGGTCCCTGCCCGGCGGCCAGGTCGAGCACGGCGACGCGGCGTTGGGCCACCGGCGCTTTGCGCGCAGATACCTTCTCCCAGTGCTCCACGCCCACCGTCAGGCCGACCACGGGTGGCAGGGGTTGCGGTGTCGCCCAGAGATGTTCGGCCCGCATCGGCGCGAACGGAAAGTCCCGCAACCGGCCGGCCGAGTGGTTCGGCAGGTCATCCCAGCGGTAGCCGGAGTCGGCCATCGCCACCGACACGATGTTGGCGCTCAGCCGCTCGGTGATCGGCTCGTCGCGCCGGCCCGACCCGACGATCACCGCCGGACCACCGGTGAGTTCGGCCGCATCGTCGAGCAGATCGCCCATGGCGAACAGCAGCGCCGGGTGCGCGGAGAGTTCCACGAAGATCCGGGCTCCCCGCCGTGCCGCCGTCTCGACGGCCCGGTCGAAGCGCACGGTGCTGCGCAGGTTGGTGTACCAGTAGTCGGCAAAGGCGGTGCCGGGTTCCACCACATCAGCGGTGGCCGATCCGATGAACTGCACCGGCGATTCACTGAATTGCGTTGCGGGCAGCATCGATTCGAGCTCGCCACGGGACGAGTCCAGGGCGGTGGTATGCGCCGGGAACCACATCTCGATTTCCTTGGCGAACGATCCGCGGCCGGTGACGGTGGCCACCGCCGCGGACACCGCTTCGGTGTCCCCCGACACCGCTACCGACGATCGCGAGTTCACCACCGACAGCTCGAGCCAGCCCGGCGTCTCGGCAACCACCTTCGCCGCCTCGTCGGGGGTGACCCCGAGAACCGCGACGCGGTACGGTCCGGTCAGCCGGTCGAGTACGGTCGCGCGGGCGATCACCACCGCCACCGCGTCGGGCAGGGTGATGCTGCCCGCCACATACGCCGCGCCGATCTCACCCAGGCTGTGGCCCACGGTGATGTCGGGGAGCACTCCACAGGACCGCCAGACCGCGGCCAGCGCCACACCGTGGACGAACTGGGCCCCCTGGATCTGCACCTGGGAGAAATCGTTGGTGACCGCGCCCGAATCCGGTTCGGCCAGCAGATAATCCAGCGGAGACGCGGCTCCGGCGGCGTCGAACTGCGCCGCGCACTTGTCGACCTCGGCCCGGTAGACCGGCAGCCGGTCATAGGCCTCGACGCCCATCGATGGCCACTGGCTGCCCTGTCCGGGGAACACGAAGGCGATGCGCCCGCTCGAACCCGATGTCGCCGGCCCGGTCTGGGCGCGGGTGACGAGCGGATGCTCGGTGTCCTCGGCCAATGCCCGCAGACCCGCGGCCAGCTCGTCGCGATCGCCGGCCCGCACGACGGCGCGGTGCCGGCGCAGGCGCCGGGTGGCCCGAACGGTGGCCGCCACGTCACCGGGACTCGCCTCGGGACGAGAGTCCAGATAGCTCAGGATGGCCGCGGCGTCGGTACCGATCAGTTCCTCGGTGTGCGCGCTGAGCAGGACGGGGGTGCGCGCGTCCGGAAGCTCGCCGGCTTCACTCATGCTGCCACCTCGGGAACCTCGGGGACCGAGATGATGGCGTGCGCATTGGTGCCGCTCATCCCGAACGCAGAGACGGCGCCGATGCGCTGTCCGTCGACGGCGGGCCAGTGAGTCTGTTTGGTGGCCAGCCTCAAACCCTGGGAATCCCAGTCGATCTCGCGACTGACTTCGTCGACGTGCAACGTGGCCGGGATGGAAGCGTGTTCGGCGGCCAGGATGAGCTTGGCCAGGCCCAGTCCCCCGGCGGCAGCCTGGGAGTGCCCGACGTTGGACTTCACCGACCCCAGCACGGCGCCGACCCCTGGTGCGGTGGCTCCGTAAGTCTTTGCCAGCGAACGTAATTCGGTCCGGTCGCCGAGCCGGGTGCCGGTTCCGTGCCCCTCGATCATGCCGACGTCCTCGGGCCGCACGCCCGCCTGCTGAATCGCCTTGGCGAACAACCGCTGCTGGGCATTGCCACTGGGCGCGGTCAGCCCGGTGGTCCGGCCGTCCTGATTCACCGCGGTGGCGCGGACCTCGGCCAAGATGCGCCGGCCGTCCCGCGCCGCCGCGGATTTGCGCTGCAGCACGAACATCGCCGCCCCCTCGGCCCACACCGTTCCGCTGGCATGCGCGCTGTAGGGCCTGCAGTGACCGTCGTCGGACAACGCGTGCTGTTTGGAGAACTCGACGAAGTAGCCGGGCGTGCCCATGACGCAGACACCGCCGGTCAGCGCCATGTCGCAGTCCCCCGCCCGAATCGCGGCGACGGCGGTGTGGAATGCGGTCAGCGCCGACGAGCACGAGGTGTCGACGGTGAGTGCCGGGCCGCACAGATTCAGCGTGTACGCGATGCGGCCGGAGATGACGCCCAGCGAGGTGCCGGTGATCAGATGGCCGCTGTGGTGGGAGAACTCCGACAGGGCCGGACCGTACTCAAGGCCCGAAGCGCCGACGTAGCAGCCCACGTCGTGCCCGGCCAGGTCGTCGGGGTTGATGCCGCTGTTCTCCAGCGCGCGCCACGCGATGCGCAGCCCGATGCGTTGCTGCGGGTCCATCGCCACCGCCTCACGCGGTGAGATGCCGAAGAACGCCGGGTCGAATGTTGCCGCGCTGGAGAGGAACCCACCGAGATCGTGAATACGCTTGAACCCGTCGCGGCGGGAACCGTCGAACAGTTCGCGCACCGACCAGCCGCGGTCGGTGGGGAATCGGCCGAGCCCTTCGCGCTGTTCGGTCAGCAGTGACCAATAGGCGTCGGCGGTCTCGATCCCGCCCGGAGCCTCCAGCGCCATCCCGACGATCACCACCGGATCGGCGGCGTCGAGCCCGGGTAGCTGCCCGCTAGAGCTCATTGACCAGCTCCGCCACATCCTCCAGCTGGGAGTTGAGGTAGAAATGCCCGCCGTCGAACATCGAGCAGGTGAAAGCACCGGTGGTGTGAGATTCCCAGCGCCGCAACATGTCCTCGCTGATGCGATGATCGTTCTCGCCGCCCAGGGCGTAGATGTCCGCCGCGATCGTCACGTCGGCTTCGCACGCGTATCGGTTGAATGCCGCGTAATCGGCGCGCACCGCCATCAGCAGCAGTTCGACGAAATCCTCGTCGGCCAGCAGCGCCTCATCGGTGCCGCCGAGATCCACCATCTCGGCCAGGATTTCGGACTCGGCCATCGGTAGGGCCGGGGCGGCCGCCACCGCGGACGGCGCCTCGCTGGCCGACACCCACAGGGCATCGATCGCGACACCGTTGCGCTCGGCGATCCGCGCGAACTCGAAGGCCACCACCGCGCCCATGCAGTGCCCGAACAACCGGATCGACCCGACTCCGGCCCAGTCCCCAGCGTCGAAGAGATCCTTGGCGAGTTCGGTGACCGTCGGGGCGGCCGGGTGGGACAGCCGGTCACCGCGTTGCGGGTACTGCATGACGTAGGCATCGGATCCGGCCGCGGCCAGCGCCATCCCAAATCCGCGGTAGGCCACCGCCGCGCCGCCGGCATGCGGGAACACCAATGTGGCTGTTGAGCTTTCGGACCCTGGATACCGCTTCACCCAGGGCTTGACCGTGATCTGGGTATCCGGAGACGTCACGACGGCACAGCGGTGTCGAGCGCATCCCGATGCCGCACGGCGAGGGCGAAGCCGTTCATCCCCCGCTCGGGGTTGCGCCGCGGCGCATCGTCGGCGACGACGATGCCTGCGCCGGCGGTCAGTGCCACCATCACCATCAGGATCGGGGCGGCAGCACCGGCGGCCGAGAACGCGCCGATCCGATCGGTGCCGCTGACACCGAGCCGGGCACTGAGTTCCAGGACCGCGTCGTGGGCCGCACCGTGTGTCACCACCGCATATCCACTGTCGTCGACCGATCCCAGGAAAGCCGGATCGGCCGGCCCGGATTGCACCGGGGAGACGTCGCCCGTGCGGGCTCCGATCCGCAGTGCCTCCGACACGGTGAGCGCCGGCAGCCAGTTGGGCGGTGCGTCGCCGGCGAACAGCGCCATCCGCACGCCCGTGTGCTCAAGGACCGGCTCGGCCGGTTCGGCGGTGTCGACGGGGACGCAAACGCCGCCGGTCGCCAGGATGGCCAGCGTGGCGATCACGGTGTCCAGGCCGGTGGGCCCCACGACGGCGACCCGGTCGCCGACACGCACCCCGGCCACGGTGAGCGCACCGGACACCGCCAGCGCCTGCTCACGCAACTGCCCGTAGGTCCAGCGGGTCGTCGGTCCGAACACCGCGATGTCGTCGGGCGCCACCTGTGCGTGCGTGAAAAACCCCTGGTGCAGCGGTACCACCGCCACTGCCTGCATGGTCTGCGTAGTCGTGCGACTCACGATGTCCACAACGACCTCCTGACGATAAGCAAAGCCTGCCCTAACTGAAGTAACTCTAACCTTAGTTGCCCAACGCTGGTTCTGGGGACGTGCGTGCCAACTCAGCGGTCACATCGGCACCGTCCATGCCCGTGACCTCGAGGTACAGCTCGGATACCAGCTGCAAGCGGTCAGAACCGGCCTCCCGGCCGGTCAACAACGCCGCCATCTGCGCGACCGTTCGGGCCGCGAACACGTCGGCCACCATGACGGTCGAGGTATCCAGCCAATCCCTGATCCGCGCCACCAGCTGGGTGCCCAGCACCGAGTCCCCGCCGAGGGCGAAGAAATCGTCGTCGACACCGACTCCGGTCTGTCCGAGGACGTCCCCGACGATCGCGCACAGCGCCGTTTCCAGCGGGTCCGACGGTGCCCGGTAACCCCTGGTCTCGGGGGCGCCGACGGCCGAGAGCATCCGGACCACCGCGGCGCGGTCGGTCTTGCCCCGGGTATAGGGAATCTCGTCGGCGACGAGGAGAACCTGCGGGATCATGTGCGCGGGTACCAGCTCGGCCAGCGCACCGGTCACCGATTCCGGGTCCAGGCCGTCTGCCAACCCGGTCTGATCCGCCCGCACCACCGCACCGAGCACATCGTGGCCGCCGTCGACCGGCACCAGTACCGCGACGGCCGCATCCACACCGGGAACCCGGCACAGCGCGCCTTCGACCTCACCGAGCTCGATCCGGAAGCCGCTGACCTTGATGCGGTGGTCGGCCCGGCCGACGAATTCCAGCGTGCCGTCGGGCCAGGACCGCACCAGATCCCCGGTGCGGTACCAGCGCCGTCCGTCGTACTCGACGAACTTCTCGGCGGTCAGGTCGGGCCGCCCGCGGTATCCGCGGGCGATGCCCCGGCCGCCGACCCAGAGTTCACCCGGGACCCAGTCAGGGCAGTCATCACCGCGGGCGTCGACCACGCGGCAGCAGTTGTTGGTCAGCGGGACTCCGAACGGCACCGAGGTCCAGTGCGCGGGCAACGAGTCGTCGTCGAATCCGACCTCGAAGATGGTGTTGTGCGTCGCGGTCTCGGTGGCGCCACCCAGCCCGGCGAACCGCACCTGTGGCGACGCCGCGCGCAGTGCCCGCACCAGGTCCGGACGCACCCAGTCACCGCCGGTGGGAACCACCCGCAACGACGACAGCGAAGTGCCGGCTCCGCCGGCGGACACCAGCATCTCCAGCCAGCCCGTCAGGAAGTGCAGCACGGTCACCTGGTGCTCGTCGATCAGCCGGACCCAGACGTCCGGATCGCGGCGGTGTTCCTCGTCGATGACCACCATCGAGCCACCCGAGCGCAGGGTGCCGTAGACGTCGATCACCGACAGGTCGCACTCCAGGTGTGACAGCGCCAGGCAACGGTCGGCCGGGCTGATGTCGAAATGGTGGTTGATGAACTCGATGGTGTTCATCGCCGCGTCGTGGGTGATCTCGACACCCTTGGGCTCGCCGGTCGAGCCCGACGTGAACAGCACGTACGCCAGATCTTCCGGCGTGACCTCTACCGGCTCGAAATGTGCTGGATCACCGATGATCTCGGCGTCGGCCACGGTCAGGTGCGGCAGGTCGGGGTGGTCTGACCCCGACCCACAGATCAGGGCGAAGTCCACCCCACCGGTGTGCAGGATGCGGGCGGCCCGGTCGGCCGGCTGATCCACTCCGACCGGCAGATACGCGGCGCCGACCATAGAGATGGCCAGCAGCGCGATGACCTGTTCGACACTCTTGGGTCCCAGCACCGCGACCACCTCGCCGTGGCACACCCCGCGCGACTGCAGGGCGGCGGCCACCGCCAGCACCTTGTCGTGCAGCTCGGTGTAGGTGAGGTTGCCCGCGCTGCTGAACACCGCAGGCGCGTCCGGGGTGGTGGCCGCGTTGGCCAGAAAACCGGTGTGCAGCACGTCGCCGCTGGGGGTGGAGGTCGACGAGTTGAGCTCGGCACGCACCCGGCGCTGCTGCTCGGACGCGGCGGGCGGATCGGCTGCATCCCAGGCGGCGTCGTCGGTGGCGAGGCGACGCAGTTCGGCCAGGTGATAGGCGAACATGGCCTCGGCCACGCCGGGCCGGAACGCCTCGATCCGGACGTCCCAGTTGATCATCAGGCCTTCGGCGACCGGGGTCGCCTGAGCGTCGATCAGCACCTGCGGCCCCTGCGAGATGGTCCATACCGGCGCCCCGAACTGCTCGGTGACGTCGCCGGCGAACAGATCGCCCAACCCGAGCGCGCTCGTGTAGACGATGGTGGCCAGGGTCTGGCTGCCGCGGTGCCGGCTCATGTCGCGCAGGACATCGAGCCCCGACACCGAGGAATGAGCGGCGGTGGCGTGCAGCGTCTCCTGCACCACCCGGGCCCGGGCCATGGCCGTGTCGGCTCCGGTCAGGTCGATGTCGAGCAGCAGCGAGGAGGTGAAGTCACCGACCAGTTTGTCCACATCGGGGTGGTACGGCTCCCTTCCGAACATCGGCAGGTTGAGCAGGAACCGCGATTGCGTCGACCAGCGCGCCAACGCATTGGCGTACGACGCCCCGACCGCCATGGCCGGGGTGATGCCGCGTCGATGGGCCGCCGCGAACAATGCGTCGCGGGTCGGCACGTCGAGGGTCTCCCACAGCCGGATGCTGCGGTGCGGGTTGCGCTGATCGGACAGCGGAACCAGCGGCAGCGCAGGCGGATCCGGCAGATCGGGCACCCGGCCGGCCCACCACTGCAGGTCCTCCTGCGACGGTGGCGGTGCCGAGGCCGTCAGCTTGGCCCGGTATTCGCGGTAGGTGTAGCCGAGATCGGGTAGGTCGACGCCGCGATAGAACGCGGCCAGATCCGCCATGAAGTTGCGGTAGCTCACTGCATCCGCGCATTGCATGTCCATGTCCACGTGCAGCCGCGTACGCCCGTCGGGCAGCAACGACAGGCTCAGCTGCAGCACCTCGTCATGCAGCATCTGATGCGACTTGGATTCTCTGAGCAGCTCCAATTGTGCAAGGGCAGCAGCCTCATCCAGGTCACGCAGGTCGTGGACCGTGACCGGCAGTGGCCGATCACCGATCCGCTGCGTGCCGTCGGGCAGGATCTCGACCCGCAGCATCGGATGGCGCGCAGCGAGTTTCGTCGCCGCGGCCTGCAATCGCTGCGGATCAACTCCGGCGCCGTCGAATTCGACGTACAGATGGGCGCCGACCCCGCCGAGCTGCTGATCCTGATTACGCCCCACCCAGAACGCGTGCTGGATGGGTGCGAGCGGGAAAGGTTCGCCGTCGTCACCCGCGCCATCGGTCTCGGTAACGGTCTCCTCGGCCGGGGCATCCGGAGTGTGCTCGGCGACCAGCTCGATCCACGCGGCGACGGTGGGATTGGCTGCCAGGGCGGCGAATCCGACGTTGATGCCCTGCTTGCGCCAGCGACCGGACAGCGACATCATCCGGATCGAATCGAGCCCGGAGGCGATCAGGTCGGCATTGGGATCGACGTCGTCTGCGCTGACCCCCAGGAGTTCGGCGACCTCGTCGCGGACCGTCTGGGAACTCGTCGCCACCACGCTTCATCCTCCAAACAATTAGTAAAGGCTGCCCTAACTTAGTGGAGGTTACCCTATATTCGATCTGCTGACACACTCACCCGACGGGAGCCGAGAACACCGATGACCACCGGTTTTGACCGCGAACAGGACGAACTGGCAAACGGATTCACCCCGTTCCCCGAGGACCGCGCCGAGGTGTACCGCCGGGCCGGGTACTGGCAGGGCAAAGCGCTGGACAGCATCCTGCGAGAGGGCGCACAGCGGTGGCCGGACAAGCCGGCCGTCGTCGATGCCGCCGGCACCCACACCTTCGCCGAGCTGGACACGCTCGCCGACCGCATCGGCGCCGCGCTGGCTGCCCGGGGCATCGTCCCCGGCGACCGCATCCTGGTGCAGCTGCCGAACACGCGCGAGTTCGCCGTCGCCGTATTCGGTCTGCTCCGCGCCGGGGTGGTCCCGGTGTTGTGCCTCCCCGGTCACCGGTCGGCCGAGCTGGGCCACTTCGCCCAGGTGAGCGGTGCCGTCGGTCTCGTCATCCCCGACGTCGCAGCCGGATTCGACTACCGTGACCTGGCGGCTCAACTCGCCGCCGAGCACCCCCACGTGCGTCACATCTTCGTCGACGGTGACCCTGGTGCGTTCGAATCCTGGTCAGCCCTCAAGGATTTCGAAGGCACCCCGCCGAATGTCACCGTCGACACCAGCGGTCCGGCTGTCCTGTTGGTGTCGGGCGGAACGACCGGGTTGCCCAAGCTCATCCCCCGCACCCACGACGACTACCGCTACAACGCCGCGGCCTGCGCCCAGGCCTGCGAAATGGTGCACGACGACGTGTATCTGGCAGTGCTGCCGGCCGGCCACAATTTCCCGTTCGCCTGCCCCGGCCTGCTCGGCTCGATGACGGTGGGCGCCACCACCGTGTACACCGACGACCCCAGCCCCGAATCGGCCTTCGCACTGATCAACACCCACGGCGTCACGGTGACCGGGCTCGTCAACGCCCTGGCCAAGCTGTGGACGCAGGCCTGCGACTGGGAACCGGTCCTGCCGACGTCCCTGCGCGTGGTCCAGGTGGGCGGGTCCAGGATGTCCCCGGACGAAGCCCGATTCATCCGCGAGGGGCTCAGCCCGGGACTACAGCAGATCTTCGGGATGGCCGAAGGCATGCTGAACTTCACCCGCCCAGGCGACCCGGTGGACGTGGTCGAGAACACCCAGGGCCGACCCATGTCGCCACACGACGAGATGCGGGTGGTCGACGAGGACGGTCATGAGGTCGCCCCGGGGCAAGAGGGTGAGCTCCTGGTGCGCGGGCCGTACACGCTGAACGGCTACTACCGCGCCGAGGAGGCCAACGCCCGGTCCTTCAGCCCCGACGGGTTCTTCCGCACCGGTGACCGGGTCCGGATCTTCACGGACGGGCCGCGCGCCGGCTACGTCGAGGTGACCGGCCGGATCAAGGACGTCATCCACCGGGGTGGCGAGACGGTGTCGGCCACCGATCTCGAGGACCACCTGCTGACCCACCCCGCGGTCTACGCGGCCGCGGCGGTGGGGCTGCCCGACGACTACCTCGGCGAAAAGATCTGTGCCGCAGTCGTGTTCAAGGGCACACCGATCACCCTGGTCCAGCTCAACGAGTTCCTCGACGAACGTGGCGCGTCGGCCCACGCCCGGCCCGACGTCCTGGTCCCGATGCCGACGCTGCCCGCCACTGCAGTGGGCAAGGTCGACAAGAAGAAACTCGTGACGTCGCTGTCCGCGGCTACGCCTTGACCTCACACTCAACCGGAGGCGCCAGCAGCTCGATGATCCTGGCCGTCACGGCCGCGGCGGTGGGGTGCTCCCACAGCAGCGTCGGCGGCAGGGACAGCCCGGTCTGCTTCTCCAGCTGGCGGCGCAGCCGGACCGTCATGATCGAGTCGACGCCCAGTTCCACCAGCGGGAGGTCGACGTTCACGTCGGACTCCGCGAGGCCCAATTGGCTTGCCACCGCACTCAATACCTGTGACGCGAGCCGTTCGGGATCGAACTCTCCCGCGACCGAATCCGCGACATCGTCGGGTTCTTCCTCGGGTGCCACGTCCGCCAGGATCGGCACGGCGGCGGCCGCGGGCAACACCGGCAGCACCACGACGTTGGCCGCGTCCTCACGCATCGCCAGGTCCAGTGCGCGTATCGCGTCGTCGGCACCGACCGTGCCCATGCCGAGCGCGTCGAGTTGCGCAGCCACGAACTCCGACGCCGAACCCATCCCCATCCCACGCCACGCCGTCCACGCGACGGCAGTGGTGCGGTCGCCGAGACTGCGCCGGTGCCGGGCCATTCCGTCCAGGAACGCGTTGGCGCAGCCGTAGGCACCCTGTCCCGGGAAACCGGCCAGGTAGCCGCACGAGGAGAACAGCACCATCCAGTCGAGCTGCTCGGGCGGGAACACCTCGTGCAGCACCAGGGTCCCCCGCACCTTCGGATGCATGGCGGCGGCGAACTCGTCGGAGGTCGTATTCATCAGCAGCGCACCGGCTTCCACGCCGGCCGCGTGGATGACGCCGCGTACCGGGGGCAGCGGGCGCAGCACGTCCCGCAGGGCATCGGCCGATCCCGGTGCCCCGATGTCCACCGCGGCGACGGTGACCGACACCCCGCGCTCCTCGAGCGCGGTCACCGCACGGACCGCCGCCGACTGCTCGCCGTCCGTCCAGGCCGCACGGTCGCCCAAGCCCGAGCGGGACAGCAGCACGAGACGCCGCGCACCCAGATCGGCCAGGTGCTGAGCCATCCGCAGACCGAGCACGCCGGTGCCGCCGGTGATCAGATAGGTGCCGCCCGGCGCACACCGCATCGGGTTCACCTGCGCCACACCGGCCGAGGCCGAGAGGCGGGCGGCCAGGGCAACGCCGTCGCGGACCACGAGCACACCGTGTCCGGGCAGTGATCCCAGGGCGTCCAGCGGGATGCGCCCGTCGGCCACGTCGACGACACCGCCCCACAGTTGCGGATGCTCGGCGGCCGCGACGCGGCCCAGCCCCCACAGCGGCGCGTGGGTCACGTTGGATCCCTCGTGGACGCCGACGGTGAGTGCCCACAGCCGCGCCGACAGGCCCAGGCCTTGTTGCAGGGCCAGCGTCCGAGTCACCAGGTCGACGGCCGCCTCGGGTGCGTCGTCGTCGCGCGGCAGCACCAGCACGACCGCATGGTCGCCGAGTTCGCTTGGCAACGAGCCGAAGTCGATGATCGATTCCAGTTCGGCCGGGTCTTCCAAGGCGACGTACGGCACCGCGGCCGCGGTCAGATCGTCAACCGCTGCTTCCAGCCGGTCGACATCCCCGCCGACCAGAACCACCCCGCTGGGTGACCGCTCGGCACGGGCCGACACCGGGTGCCACGCCACCTGGTGCACGATCCTGCGGACGTCGGTTGCCGATGACTCCCGCCCCGGGTTCTCCAGCTCCTCGAAGGCCATGCCGCCGATCGACACCAGCACTGATCCGGACTCGTCGGTGATCACCACGTCGGTGGTGGTGGTGCCGGGCCTGCGCCGCACCGACAGCATCGCGGTCGCCGGCGGCGCGCCGTAGACGTCAACCCGTTCGATCCGGGCAGGCATCCGCAACCGTGGCGGGGCGTCGAAACTCGTCGAGGCAGCCGAGGTGGCCGCATCCATCAGCGAGGCCCAGGTGCTCGGCTGCGCGCCGTCGGGTTCGGACGTGACCCGAGCCAGCAGTTCGCCGTCACCGCGGCGCAGATCCGTGATGTCCCACCCGAATCCCATGGCGGCGACCCCGAGTTCGGCCAGGGTGTCGATCACGTGACGCGGCGGCAGCTGCTCGGGGCAACGCGCCCGCGCGGCATCGAGATCGACATCGGTCACTTCGGCGGGAACCGGGTCGATCACCGCACTGGTGTGCGTCAACCATCCGCCGTCCTGGTCCTCGGCGTCGGCCAGCCGGGAGGCCAGCGTCAGCTCGCGGTCGGCGAGCACTACCTGGAGATCCCGGGCGCGGGCCGGCGCAACCGGGGTGCGCAACCGGACGTCGGTCAATGCGGCGCCCGCGCCGGCTGCCGTCAGGAACGTGTTCAACAGCACTGCGGCAGGCACGATTTCGGTGCCCTGTACCGGATGGTCGCCGGGATACGGCCGGGTGTCGAAATCCAGCCGCGTTTGCCACATCCGGGTGGCGACGGTTCCGGCCACCTCGGTGCGACCACCCAGCAGGGTGTGGCTGGTGGTGTCGTGCACCGCGCGGCCGCCGGGCGCGGCGGCGGGCACCCGCCAGAAGTGCCGGTGCTGCCATCGGGTGACCGGGAGGTCGGCCGCCCACGGATCGGTCTCGGCGACACCGTGTTCGACGTCGGCGCCGTGGCAGTACAGCGAAGCGATCGCGGTCATCACGGCCGGCGCCTCGGGCGTATCGCGACGCAGCAGCGGCACGACGGCGTGGTCCTCGATACCCAGGTGCAGCAAGGTCTCGACGATGGAATGCGACACCACCGGATGCGCGGACACCTCCAGGAACAGCCGGTGCCCGTCCTCGGCAGCGGCCGTGACGGCCTCGGCGAACCGGACCTGCCCGCGCAGGTTGTGCACCCAGTAGTCGGCGTCCCGCGACGCAGTCGAGCGGGGATCGGGCAGAGCCGTCGTGTAGAGCGGGATCACCGCGTCCCGGGCCGGGTCCAGCCCGGCGACATTTTCGGCGAGAGCGCCGGTGAGGTCATCCATCGCGGGGCTGTGGAACGCCACGTCGGTGTTGACCCGGCGCACCACGATTCCCTGTTCGCCCCAGGACCGGCAGACCTCCTCGACCGCCTCGGTGCGCCCCGAGATGACACAGGATTCCGCCGACGCGCTGATCGCCGCCACCACATCCCTGCGGCCGGCTAGTCGCTGGGCCGCCTCGTCGAACGGCAGACGCACCAGAGCCATGGCACCGCACCCCATTACGGAGCGGAAGCCGCGGGCCCGGTAGCACGCCACGGCCGCACCGTGGCGCAACTCGAACACCCCGGACACCACGCACGCCGCGACCTCACCGACCGAGTGCCCGATCACCGCGGCGGGCCGCACTCCCCGCTCGCGCAGGACGGCGGCCAGCCCGACCTGCATGGCGAAGGTGAGCGCCTGGATCCGGTCGGTTCCGCCGAGCTCGCCCGTGCTCAACGCCTCGCGGGCGGAGAATCCGAGCTCGCGCCCGAACACCTCGTCGACCTCGTCTATGATGCGGCCGAAAGTCGGTTCCGCCGTGAGCAGTTCGCGGCCCATCCCGGGCCAGTGCGAACCGTGTCCGGAGAACACCCACACCGCGTCTCGCGCTTGCCCACCCGGAACTGCCCCGGTGACCAGTCCGGTGGCGGACTCCCCCCGGGACAACGCGTCGAGGCCGACGATCAACTCGTGCCGGTGCTCGGCGACGACCGCGGCCCGGACCGGCTCGTGGGTCCGCCGGACCCACAGTGTGGCCGCCACCGGTGCCACGTCCTGATGGCCCGCCCGCAGGTGGTCGGCCAGCGCTTCGGCCTGGCGGGCCAGGCGAGGTCCGGACCGCGCGGACAGCGGGACGATCACCGGTGCGGGCGCCGGCACCGTCGTATCTGGTTGTGCCGGAGCCTCTTCCAGCAGGATGTGCGCGATCGTGCCGCCGTAGCCGTAGCTGCACACCGCGGCCTGACGCGGCGTCTCGGCGCGGGCCCACGGTTCGACCTCTGTGGGCACCCGGAGTCCGCTGTTGGCCCAGTCCACCGCAGCCGTGAGTTCCCGCAGCCCGGCGGTGGGCGGGATCGCCTCGTGATGCAGGGCCAGGACCGTCTTGATCAGACCCATCACCCCGGCGCCGCCCTCCAGGTGGCCGATGTTGGGTTTGACCGAGCCGATGCGGCAGCGGTCCCCGTCGGCCCGCCCGGCGCCGTACACCTCGGCCAGGGCCCCGACCTCGGTGGGATCGCCTGTGGGAGTGCCGGTTCCGTGTGCCTCGACATAGCCGACACCGGCCGGGTCGATGCCCGACATGCGGCACGCGAGCCGAAACATGTCCGCCTGGGCGGCGCCGTTGGGCGACATGATGCCGACCGTGCGCCCGTCCTGAGCGGTGGCTCCACCGCGCACCACGGCCAGGATGCGGTCACCGTCGCGTTGGGCGTCGGCGAGGCGTTTGAGCACTACGACGCCGGCGCCCTCGCCGCGCCCGTAGCCGTCCGCGGCGGCGTCAAAGGTCTTGCAGCGGCCGTCGGGCGCGGTGGCCCCGGCCTCGTCCAGCACCCGGGTCAGGCCGGGGCCGATCAGCGCGCTGACCCCGCCGGCCAGCGCCAGTGACGTCTCGCCGGCCCGCAGCATCTGGCATGCCTGGTGCACCGCGACCAGTGAGGCCGCGCATGCGGCGTCCAGCGCCACACTCGGACCTCGGAGGTCCAGCAAATGTGAGACCCGGTTGGCGATGCCACACAGCGAGGTCCCGATGCCGGTCCAGGCGTCGATGCCGGGCAGGTCTTCCATGATCAACTTGCCGTAGTCGTCGGAGTTGACGCCCATCAGCACGGCGGTGTCGCTACCGGCCAGTGCCTTCGGCGAGACACCGGCGTGTTCGAGCGCCTCCCAGCTGACCTCGAGCGCCAGGCGCTGTTGGGGGTCCATCACCTCGGCCTCGCGTGGTGAGACCCCGAAGAACTCCGCGTCGAAGCCGGCCAGGTCGTCGAGGAAGGTGCCCAGCCGGGTGACCTCACGCAGTACCGCGGCATTGCGCGGATCGCGCCGCAGGTAGGGCTCCCAGCGTTCCTCGGGCACCTCGGTGACGTGGCTGCGGCCCTCCACCAGGAAATTCCAGAAGTCCGCAGGCGTGGCGACGCTGCCGGCCACCCGGCAACCCAGTCCGATGACGGCGATTGGCTCCGGGGTCGAAGTCTCGGATGCCATGTCAGCAGGACCTCGACCGAAGGAAAGTCTGGATAGGCTTGCCTAAATACGCTGCCGACATGCGGACCATAGTGGCACACGATCCGAGAGAGCAGGAGTTCTACCTCAGAACCGGCTGGGAATGTCCTGGATGGCCTCCAGGGTGGCGATGACGTGCGGGTTTCCCGCACGACGCGGCTCTTCTGGCTACCTGTCAGCCATCGCGCGCGGCCGCCGGCGGCGTGTTAGCTCACTCACATGCCGACCCGACCCCCTCGACGAGGTACGGCGACAACGTGCTCAGCTTCTCGCAGGTCTCCTCGAACTCACGGTCGGGCGTGGACTCCGCGATGATCCCGGCTCCGGCACGCAGCCAGGTGTGGCCGTCGGATTCGTAAGCCGCCCGCAGCGCGAGCGCGGCGTCGAGCGAGCCGTCCGCCGAGAACATCGCCACCGCGCCGGAATACAGGCCACGGGGCAGTTCGTCGTGACGCAGGATCGCGTCGACCCCCTCGGCCTTCGGGATCCCCGACGCCGTGACCGCCGGGAACAACGCTTCCAGCGCATCCATGCGGTCCATCGACGGGTCGAGGCGGGCCCCCACCGTGGAACCCAGATGCTGCACGCTGCCGCGTTCCCGAATCGTCATGAAGTCGGTGACGGTCGCGGTGCCGGGCTGGGCAACTTCGGCAATTTCCTTGAGCGAACTGCGTACCGAGATGGCGTGTTCGACGATCTCCTTGGAATTGGACTCGAGATCGTCGCGGGCGGCCTGATCGTCGGCCGCACCACGGCCGAACGCCCGGGTTCCGGCCAGAGGTTCGGTCACCACGAGCCCGTCCTGGTGTACCGCGGCGACGAGTTCGGGACTGTAGCCGAGCGCGCGAAGTGGGCCGAGCCGCAACAGGAATGACCGGGCCGGGTTGTTGTGCCGACGCCCCAGCCGGTAGGTCGACGGGAAGTCGAGGCGGAACGGCACATCGAAGCGCCGCGACAGGATGACCTTCTGGTACCGCCCCGCATCGATCTCGCTGATCGCGGCCGCCACCCGGTCGCGATAGCCACTACCGTCCTGCCGGATGTCGACGGCCCGCGGGTCGGCCGTGGCCGGGATGCCCTCGGCGATGAGTCGGCGCACGACATCGTGCTGGTCCTCGCTGCCACCGAGAACGGTGACCCGTTCGGCGGTGACCTCGATCTGCGTCACCGGACAGATGACCCGGGCCAGCGGGGTGCCCGCCGGCAACCGGTCCTCCAGACCGAACTTGTAGGCACCGAATTCGAATGCCACCCAGCCGAATGCGGTGTCGGCATGGGTTTCTGAGTCGGCGAGCATCAAATCCACGGCTTCGCCGAGGACGGCGCCCGGCCTACCGGTCCACGGCCGGCGGGCAGCGATGGCGCCGTCCCGCGTGAGACGCAGTTCATCGCTGTCCAGCTCGACGCCACACTGCGCCCCGGAAGCCAGGATCCACCGGTTTCCGCGCTCGTAGACCACGTAGTCGCCGCCGTCGCCGGACAGCGCACGGGCAATCTCGGCGACCAGATCGGCCGGGCCGGTCGCAGTGTCACCCGCAGGCAGCTCGAACGAGGCGAGCGCGGCCGAAGCATTGCAGTCAGCTTCGTCGTTCTTTGTGAGCATTCGGCAAAGGTTAGCCCGATGCTTTCCATTGCACAGACCTACGTATTTACTACGGATTCAACACCTTCCGCATAGGCCACGCACATGTGAGCACAGCCGCCTCACAGACTGCCCACAGGAGATCCGGCAACGTTCGTCGGCTAACCGAGTAGGTCCCGCACGACCGCGTCGGCGAGCAGGCGACCCCGGTCGGTCAGCACCAGCGCATCCTGTTGCCGCAGGAGAAGTCCTTCACCACAAAGATTTTCAGCCCTTGCCCGCTCCTCGGTGTCGAGCAGCGCCACCGGCAGGCCGTCACGTACCCGGACCCGCAACATCACGTCCTCGACATGCCGATCTCGTGCCTCGAGCGTCTCGAAATCCGCAATAGGCAACCGGTTTTCAGTCAATGCCTGCGCGTAGGCATTGGGGTGCTTGACGTTCCACCACCGGGTGTCGCCCAAGAAGCCGTGCGCCCCCGGGCCGGCACCCCACCACTCGCCACCGTCCCAGTAACCGAGGTTGTGCCGGCATTCCCCGCCCGCACGGCTCCAGTTCGACACTTCGTACCAGTGCAGGCCCGCCGCCGACAGCCGGCTGTCGAGCAGTTCGTAGCGCTGCGCGAGCACGTCGTCGTCGGGCCGGGCGATCTCGCCGCGACGCACCCGGCGGGCCAGTGCGGTGCCGTCCTCGACGATCAGCGAGTACGCCGACACGTGGTCGACGCCTGCGCCCACCGCGACGTCGATCGAGCGCCGCAGATCGTCGTCGGTCTCCCCCGGCGTGCCGTAGATCAGGTCGATGTTGACGTGTTCGAACCCGGCGGCCCTGGCCTCCAGGGCCGCCGCGGGCGCGCGACCGGGCGAGTGGGTACGGTCCAGCACCGCCAGCACCTGCGGAGCCGCTGACTGCATGCCCAGGGATATCCGCGTATATCCGGCCTCGCGCAGCGTCGTGAACATCTCCGGGGAGGTCGATTCCGGATTCGCCTCGGTGGTGACCTCGGCGTCGACAGCGAGCTCGAAATTGTCACGCACCGCGCCGAGCACGGCAGCCAAGCCGGCCCCGCCCAGCAGCGACGGCGTCCCACCGCCCACGAACACCGTCTGCACCGGCACCGAACCGACGTTCTCGGCCGCCAGTCGCAGTTCGACGCGCAGGGCAGTCAGCCAGCCGTCGGGGTTGGCGCCCCCCAATTCGCCCGGTGTGTAGGTGTTGAAGTCGCAGTACCCGCAGCGCGTGGCGCAGAACGGAACGTGGATGTAGATGCCGAACACACGACCCGGCACGGGGGCCAACTCGGGTTGGCCGGCGAGCTCGGTGCGCGTGGTCATAATTTGATTTTCCCAGACTGTCCAGCGACGACTTTTGCTCACCGTGAACGCAAATATGGCCCGGTTAGGGCAGGTGACGACAATCGTGGCAGAATGTCGGGCGTGACTGCCGCCCACAACAGCACCACCCGCATCGCGCTGGTGGCTCGTCGGCATGTCGATTTCAAGCGCGTCTGTAGCTGTTGCTGTCTGCCCTAATCACGCGTTGATTTCGGACCCCGCCCGCCCCATAGTTTCAGCTGGCACCGGATCTGCGCCGCCGGACAGCCACCGGTGATCTGCGCGGTCTACATGCCAGCTCCTTTATCCGAGGAGCACAACAGTGACTACCCCCGAGGCACCCGCCAAGGCCGACCGGCCCGCCAAGAAACCCCGTGACGAAGGCCAGTGGGCGCTGGGCAGCCGGGACCCGCTGAACCACAACGAGCAGTTCAAGCAGGAAGACGACGCACTCAACGTGCGGGACCGCATCCTCAACGTCTACTCGCGGGACGGCTTTGCCAGCATCGCCAAGGACGACCTGCGCGGCCGGTTCCGGTGGATGGGGCTGTACACCCAGCGCACCGAAGGCTATGACGGCACCTTCACCGGTGACGACAATGCCGACCTGCTCGAGGCCGAGTACTTCATGATGCGGGTGCGCACCGACGGCAAGGCCCTCTCGGCCCAGGCCGTGCGCACCCTCGGACAGATCTCCGTCGATTTCGCGCGCGACAGCGCCGACATCACCGACCGCGAGAATCTGCAGTACCACTGGCTGCGCATCGAGGACATCCCCGAGGTGTGGCGCCGCCTCGACGAGGTCGGGCTGCAGACCATGGAGGCCTGCGGCGACTGCCCCCGCGGCATGCTCGGGTCTCCCCTGGCCGGCGATTCGCTGGTCGAGGTGCTCGACGCGACGCCGGCACTCAAAGAGATCGAACGCCTCTACATCGGCAACCCGGAGTTCTCCAACCTGCCGCGCAAGTTCAAGACCGCGATCTCGGGGTTGCAGGACGTCGCCCACGAGATCAACGACGTGTCGTTCATCGGGGTCAACCACCCCGAGCACGGGCCCGGCCTGGACCTGTGGGTCGGCGGTGGTTTGTCCACCAACCCGATGCTCGCGCAGCGCGTCGGGGTGTGGGTCCCGCTCGAAGAGGTCGCCGAGGTGTGGGCGGGCGTCGTCGGGATCTTCCGTGACTACGGCTACCGCCGGCTGCGGTCGAAGGCGCGGCTCAAGTTCCTGATCAAGGACTGGGGCGTAGAGAAGTTTCGGGAAGTTCTCGAAACCGAGTACCTGCACCGCAAGCTGCACGACGGACCGGCTCCCGAGCAGGTGCCGCACACCGTCGACCACGTCGGCGTGCAGAAGATCCGCAACGGACTCAACGCCGTCGGCGTCTCGGCGATCGCCGGGCGCGTGTCGGGCACCATTCTGACCAAGGTGGCCGACCTGATGGAGGCCGCCGGTTCCGACCGCGCCCGCCTGACCGCGTACCAGAAGCTGATCATCCTCGATGTGCCCGATGACAAACTCGATGCGCTGCGCGCCGGGCTGGATGCCCTCGGTCTGCAGTCGCAGCCGTCGCACTGGCGTCAGAACCTGATGGCCTGCACCGGCATCGAGTACTGCAAGCTGAGCTTCGCCGACACCCGCGGCCGGGCCCAGCATCTGGTGCCGGAGCTGGAGGCCCGGCTCGGTGATCTCAATGCCGAGCTGGACGTGCCGATCACCGTCAACATCAACGGCTGCCCCAACTCGTGCGCCCGTATTCAGGTCGCCGACATCGGCTTCAAGGGCCAGATGGTCGACGATGGCAACGGCCCAGAGGAGGGCTTCCAGGTCCACCTCGGCGGCAGCCTCGGTCTGGACAGCGGTTTCGGGCGCAAGCTGCGCCAGCACAAGGTGCTCGCCACCGAGCTCGGCGATTACATCGAGCGGGTTGTCCGCAATTTCGTGAAACAACGCGAAGGCAACGAGCGTTTCGCCCAGTGGGCCATCCGGGCCGACGAGGCGGACTTGAGGTAGATCGCGAGATGAGCACATTGACTGAAGCGGAATTGATCGAGCTGGCCGAGCGCGGTGCGGCCGAGTTGGCTGACGCCGGCGCCGAGGAGCTCCTGCGCTGGACCGACAAGCACTTCGGTGGCAACTACGTCGTGGCGTCCAACATGCAGGATGCCGTGCTCGTCGAGATGGCGGCCAAGGTGCGCCCGGGCGTCGACGTGCTGTTCCTCGACACCGGCTACCACTTCGCCGAGACCATCGGCACCCGCGATGCCGTGGAGCAGGTGTACGGCGTGAACGTGGTGAACGTCCATCCCGAGAACAGCGTCGCCCGGCAGGATGAGCTGCACGGCAAGGACCTGTTCGCCCGCGACGCCGCAGCCTGCTGCCGGATGCGCAAGGTCGAACCGCTGAGGAAGGCCCTGGCGGGCTACAGCGCATGGGTCACCGGTATCCGGCGGGTGGAGGCGCCGACGCGCGCCAACGCCCCGCTGATCAGCTGGGATGCCGCCTTCGGCCTGGTGAAGATCAACCCGATCGCGGCCTGGTCCGACGACGAGATGCAGGCCTACATCGAGGCCAACGACATCCTGGTCAATCCCCTCGTCTACGACGGCTACCCATCGATCGGCTGCGCCCCGTGCACCACCAAGCCGGCCGAAGGCGCCGATCCGCGCAGCGGCCGGTGGGCCGGCCAGGCCAAGACGGAGTGCGGGCTGCACGCCTCGTGAGGTCTCTGTGACGCTCGTACTCACGGCACACGGCAGCGCGGACCCGCGTTCGGCGGCGAATGCGCATGCCATCGGCGGACATCTGCGCCGCCTGCTGGCCGACACCGAGGTGCGGGTCGCGTTCTGTGAGCAGAACGCACCCAACCTCACCGAGGTGCTGCCCGACGTGGAGCCCGGCGCCGTGGTGGTGCCGTTATTGCTCGGCAGCGCCTATCACGCCCGGATCGACATTCCCGGGCTGATCGCCGGTTCGGGCGCCGCGGTGACCCAGGCTGACGTGCTCGGCGACGATCCCCGCCTGCTGCAGGTGGTGCGGGAGCGGCTGACCGCGGTGGGAGTGTCCCGGTTCGACGCCGATCTCGGCGTGATCCTGGTCGGCGTGGGCTCGTCGCATCCCGACGCCAACGCCCGCACCGCCGCACTGACCGCAGCGCTGGCCGAGGGTACCCGCTGGGTCGGTACCCACGTGGCCTTCGCCACAGGACAGACGCCGTCCCTTCCGGAGGCCGTCGAGCGTTTACGGCAACGCGGCGCGCGCCGCCTGGTGATCGCGCCCTGGTTCCTGGCACACGGCCGGATCACCGACCGGGTTGCCGAATTCGCTTGCAGCGCAGGCATTCCGATGGCTGAACCGCTTGGCGCACATCGCCTGGTGGCGGCCACCGTGCTGGATCGCTACGAAGAGGCGCTCGCCGCACGCAGCGCCGGCTTCGCCGCCTGACCGCAGCCGCACGCACAGCAATCACGCCCCCGGGTACCGCCCGGGGGCGTCTTCATGAGCTTGACTCCTATACCCCAAGGGGTATATTCGACGGTATTGGTATACCCCCCTAGGTATGCAGATGCACCCGTCAAGGAGTCGAACAATGAAGTTCATCCAGTACTACCTGGACTGTCTGTCCCACGCGTCGTACCTGATCGGTGATGAGTCATCCGGGCGCGCCGTCGTCGTCGACCCGCAGCGCGACGTCTCCGAATATGTTGCCGACGCCGAGAAGCTCGGTATGCAGATCACCCACGTGATCGAAACGCACTTCCACGCCGACTTCCTGTCCGGCCACCTCGAGCTGGCCGAGGCCACCGGTGCCGCGATCGTGTACTCGTCAGTCGCCCAGCCGGAGTTCGACCACATGGGAGTCGAAGACGGCCAACGCATTTCACTGGGCGAAGTGGTGTTGGAGTTCCGCCACACCCCCGGCCACACTCCCGAATCGATGAGCATCGTGGTCTACGAGCACACCGACGACGACGTGCCCTACGGCGTCCTGACCGGCGACACCCTGTTCATCGGCGACGTCGGGCGTCCCGACCTGCTCGCCTCGATCGGCTTCACCCGCGACGAGCTGGCCGACAAGCTCTACCACTCACTGCACGAGAAGCTACTGACCTTGCCCGATGCCACCCGGGTCTTCCCGGCCCACGGCGCGGGCTCGGCGTGTGGCAAGAACCTGTCCACCGAACTGTCGTCCACCCTGGGCGAGCAGAAGCAGACCAACTACGCGCTGCGGGCACCAGACAAGCAGTCCTTCATCGAGCTGGTCACCGCCGGTCAACCACCCGCCCCGGGCTACTTCGTCTACGACGCGATCCTCAACCGCAAGGACCGCGCCCTGCTCGACGAGGAGGCGATGCCGGACGCGCTGGACTACCGTCAGGCCACCGACGCCGTCGCAGACGGAGCCATGTTGATCGACGGCCGCAGCCCCGAGGATTTCGCGCTGGGTCACCTGCGCAACGCGATCAACATCGGGCTGGCCGGGCGCTACGCCGAGTTCGCCGGATCGGTGGTCAAACCCGACGCCGACATCGTGCTGGTCACCGACCCGGGCGAGGAGCGCGAGGGCAAGAACCGGCTGGCTCGCATCGGGTTCGACCGGGTGCTGGGTTACCTCGACAACCCGGAGCGGACGATGTTCGAGAACCAGGACGATGTGACGGTCGCCTCCCGGTTGACCGCCACCGCGTTCGACGAGCGAGCGGCCGCAGTCGCAGACCTGCAGATCGTCGACGTGCGCAATCCCGGCGAGACCGAGGCGGGGATGATCCCGAGCGCGGTCAACATCCCGGTGGGTCAGCTGGCGGACCGGACCGACGAATTGGATCGGACACGCCCGACCGTGGTGTACTGCGCCGGCGGCTACCGCTCTTCTGTGGCGGCCAGCCTGCTGCGTCAGCGCGGCTTCACCGATGTCAGCGACATCCTGGGCGGCTACGGCGCCTGGGCTGACAGCACCCACGCCGCCTGACATCGCACACCCTCTGAGAGACAGGAAAACACAGCGAGTATGTCGACCCCAGTCAAGCACGAGGTCCTGATCATCGGCGGCGGCACAGCCGGGATCACCGTGGCGGCCCGGTTGCTGCGCAAGCAGTACCGCGACGTGGCGATCATCGAGCCGTCCGACAAGCACTACTACCAACCGTTGTGGACCCTGGTGGGCGGCGGCCAGGCCACCGCCGCCGAGACCGAGCGGGCCGAAGGCTCGGTCATGCCGCGCGGCGCCACCTGGATCAAGACCGCGGTCACGGCCGTCGACCCGGATGCCAACACAGTCACATGTGCCGACGGCACGACGTACGGCTACGACGTACTCGTGGTGGCGCCGGGCATCCAACTGGACTGGGACCGCACCGAGGGTCTGTCCGACACCCTCGGCAAGGACGGCGTCTCGTCGAACTATCTCTACGATCTCGCGCCGCGCACCTGGGAGTTCATCCGCAACACCCGGTCCGGGACGGCCGTGTTCACCATGCCGTCGGGGCCGATCAAGTGCGCCGGGGCGCCCCAGAAGATCGCCTATCTGGCCTGCGATCACTGGCGGCGGCAGGGCGTGCTCGACAAGATCGACGTGCACCTGGTGGTCCCGACCCCACGGATCTTCGGGATCCCCGCGATCGCCGACAACCTGGACAAGGTCATCGCCGACTACGGCATCCAGCTACACACCGGAAGTGAAGTGCGGTCCATCGATTCGGCGTCCCGCAAGGTGACGATGACCAACATCGCGGACGGTACCGAGGCCACGCTGCCCTACGACGTGCTGCACGCGGTTCCGCACCAGTCGGCGCCGGACTGGATCAAGACCAGCCCGCTGTCGACGAGCCATGTCGGCGGCGACGCCAACGGGTACGTCGACATCGACAAGCACACCATGCAGCACGTGCGCTACCCGAATGTGTTCGCCCTCGGTGATGCCGGATCGTCGCCGAACTCGAAAACCGGGGCGGCCATTCGCAAGCAGGCGCCCGCGGTGGTCGAGAACATCGGTGCGGTCCTCAGCGGACGCCCGCTGACGGGGTCCTACGACGGCTATGCGTCCTGCCCCATCGTGACGTCCTCGCACGACATGTTGCTGGCCGAGTTCGACTACGACTTCGCCCTCAAACCTTCCTTCCCCCTACTCGATCCGGTGAAGCCGCACCGGCCGTACTGGTACCTGAAGAAGTACGGACTGCCCGCCATGTACTGGAACCTGATGTTGAAAGGTCTTGCCTGATGTCCACCTCGTCGATCATCGACGCCGCAGAACTGAACGAGCGCAAGCAGGCCGGCACCGGCCCGCGGGTGATCGATGTGCGCACACCCGGCGAGTTCGAAACCGCCCATATCCCTGGCGCGTACAACGTTCCGCTGGATCTGTTGCAGGAACACCGCGACGAGATCGCCCAGCACCTCGACGAGGACGTCGTGTTGGTGTGCCGGTCGGGGCAGCGGGCCACCACCGCCGGCGAGACGTTGCGTGACGCGGGTCTGCCGAACGTATCGATCCTCGACGGTGGCATGACCGCCTGGCAGGACAAGGGTTTCGGGGTGCGTCGCGGTGTGCAGCGGTGGGACCTGGAGCGCCAGGTGCGTCTCGTCGCGGGCTCGATCGTGCTGAGCAGCATCTTGGGCAGCATCGCCTCCCCCAAGCTGAAGTGGGTCGCGGCGGGGATCGGGGCCGGGTTGACGACCGCGGCACTGACGAACACCTGCGCGATGGGCATGATGCTGGCCAAGCTGCCGTACAACCGGGGTGCGTCCTGTGATGCGCAGAGTGTCGTCGAGAAGCTGATCGGTTCCAAGCAGGCACCTTCCGGCGCGTTGGCATGATCGCCCTCGCTGTCGCGCTGGCCGTCCTGGTCGGGGTGTCCCTCGGGCTCCTCGGCGGGGGCGGCTCGATCCTGACCGTGCCACTGCTGGCGTATGTGGCCGGCATGGAAGCCAAGCAGGCGATCGCCACGTCGCTTGTGGTGGTCGGGGTCACCAGCGCGGTCAGCACCCTGTCCCATGCCCGTGCCGGCCACGTGCGGTGGCGCAGCGGCCTGCTGTTCGGCGCCGCGGGCATGGTCGGGGCGTACCTGGGCGGTCTGGTGAGCTACGTCATCGCCGGGTCGGTGCTACTGATCACCTTCACGGTGGTGATGGTGGCAACGGCCATCGCGATGATCAAGGGCCGCAACGCATGTGAACCGACGGCACGGACCATGCCGATCGCCAAGGTTTTGCTGATGGGGTTGGGGGTCGGACTGGTCACCGGAACGGTCGGAGCCGGCGGCGGATTCCTCGTGGTGCCCGCGCTGGCGCTGCTGGGCGGCCTGCCGATGCCCGTCGCGGTGGGCACCTCGCTCCTGGTGATCACGATGAACTCGGCCGCGGGCCTGGCCGGACATCTGAGCACCGTGCCGATCGACTGGACATTGGCCGGCGCCTTCACGGTCGCGGCTGTGCTGGGCAGCTTGCTGGGCACCCGACTGACCGAGCATGTGGACCCCGATGCGATGCGCCGGGCGTTCGGGTGGTTCGTGTTGCTCATGGCGTCACTGATCCTTGGCCAGGAACTCCACCCCGCAGTCGGGCTCACCGCCGCAGGCCTGACCGTGCTGGCGGGTCTCGGCAGCCTCAGTTGCGCCCGGCTCGGATGGTGTCCGTTGCGATGGCTTTTCGGCCCTCCGACTGCCACAACATGACCACAGTCATATACCCCCACGGGTATACTGGAATCCAACGAACCCAACCTTCAAGGGGGTCAGCATGATCTGCGACGAAGAATCCATCGCCGCCATCCTCAACCGACTGCGCCGCGCCCAGGGACAGCTCTCGGGCGTCATCACCATGATCGAACAGGGCCGCGACTGCAAGGACGTCGTGACCCAGCTCGCCGCGGTGTCGCGCGCACTGGACCGGGCCGGGTTCAAGATCGTGGCAACCGGCCTACGCGAGTGCATCACCGGCGAGAGCGACGAGCCGATGGATGTCGCCGAACTCGAGAAGCTGTTCCTCACCCTGGCCTGACCGAGTGGCCCTGACCGTCAGCTGACGGTCAGGGGCTCGTCCTCGTTACTCGCCGGAACCTGCACTCCCCCGGCGATCTGCGGAACGCGCGTGGCCCGCACATAGACCGTGTCGCCCTCGCGCAGCCCCAGCGCCTCGGCGTCACCGCGGGTGATCTGTGCGGTGAAAGGCACATGGGTTGCGGCACTGGTCAGTTCGACCCGCACCTCGAAGCCCAGCATGACGATGCGATCGATGGTGGCCCGCAACACCCCGGTGGCCTCGGCGGTGCCATCACCGGCGGCGACGGCCAGCTCCGGGTTCCGGCCGACCCGAATGTCATGCGGGCGCACCAGGATGCCGTTCAGCTCCGAGACCGCCCCCAGGAACGACATCACGAACGCGTTCGCCGGCTCGTCGTATACCTCGGTCGGCGAGCCGACCTGCTCGATCCGGCCCTTGTTGAGCACCGCGATCCGATCCGCCACATCCAGCGCCTCGGCCTGGTCGTGCGTCACCAGCACCGTGGTCACGTGGACCTCGTCGTGCAGGCGGCGCAACCAGGTGCGCAGGTCGTCCCGCACCTTGGCGTCCAGCGCCCCGAACGGCTCGTCGAGCAGCAGCACCTGCGGGTCCACCGCCAAGGCGCGCGCCAGGGCCATGCGCTGACGCTGCCCTCCGGAGAGCTGGTTGGGATAGCGGGTCTGGAAACCGGCCAGCCCCACCACTTCCAGCAGGTTGTCGACCTTCTCCTTGATCTCGGCCTTGGGACGCTTGCGGATCTTGAGGCCGAATGCCACGTTGTCGCGCACCGTCAGGTGCTTGAACGCCGCGTAGTGCTGGAACACGAACCCGATACCGCGGCGCTGCGGCGGTACCCCGGTGACGTCGCGGCCGTTGATGGTGATGGTTCCGGTGTCGGGCTGGTCCAGGCCCGCGATGGCGCGCAGCAGGGTGGACTTGCCCGAGCCACTCGGGCCCAGCAGCGCGGTCAGGGAACCTGACGGCACCTCGAAGTCGATGTTGTCGAGCGCTGCGAACTCGCCGTAATGCTTGTTGGCGCCCCGAACCACGATCGCGTCGGTCATAGCTCTGTCTCCTTCTCGGCCTACTGCGCGGCCTTGGTTCGGCGTCGGTCGAGGACCACCTGGACGACCAGGACGATCACGGCGACAACCATGAGCAATGTCGAGATGGCGTACGCCCCGTACACCGATTCGGCGGTGCCGCGGTTGTAGCGGTCGGCCACCAACAGGGTCAATGTCTGAGAGGTGCCCGGCAGGTTCGACGACACCATGATCACCGCACCGAACTCACCGAGCGTGCGGGCGATGGTCAGCACGATGCCGTAGGTCAGACCCCACCGGATCGAGGGCAGCGTGATCCGCCAGAACGTCTGCCACCACGTCGATCCCAGGGTCGCGGCGGCTTCCTCCTGGTCGGTTCCGATCTCGTGCAACACCGGCTCGACCTCACGGATCACGAACGGCACCGTGACGAAGATGCTGGCCAGCACGATGCCGGGGAAGCCGAAGATGATCTTGAATCCGAGGTTGTTCTCGACGAAGCCGAGCAGCCCGGCCGAACCCCAGAGCAGGATCAGCGCGACACCCACCACTACCGGCGACACCGCGAACGGCAGATCGATGATCGCCTGCAGGGCACTCTTGCCGCGGAACCGGTTGCGCGCCAACACCAGCGCCGTGGGAACGCCGAACAACACATTCAGCGGAACGACGATCGCCACGACCAACAACGACAGCTGCAGGGCCGAGATGGCCGCCGGTGTGCCCACCGAGGCGAAAAATGCGCCGATCCCGGGACTGAATGTGCGCCACAGGATCAACCCGACCGGGACCACCACCAGCACCGCCACGTAGGCCAGTGCCAGGAAGCGCAGCAGGTAACGCACCGCCGGTGAGAGCGTCATGCCGAGAGCTCCTCACGCTTGGCCGCGCGCGAACCCACCGCACGCAGCACGAACAGCACCACGAACGAGATCACCAGCAACACAATCGAAATCGCCGCGGCACCGGTGCGGTCGTCGTTCTCGATCAACGTCCGGATCCACTGCGAGGACACCTCGGTCTCGCCCGGAACCGCGCCACCGATCAGCACCACCGAGCCGAATTCTCCGATGGCACGGGAGAATGCGAGCCCGGCACCGGACAACAATGACGGCAGCAGGGCCGGCAGGATGATCTTGGTCAGGATGGTGAAGGTGTTGGCGCCCAACGACGCAGCGGCCTCCTCCACCTCACGGTCCAGTTCCAACAGCACCGGCTGCACCGAGCGGACCACGAACGGCAGCGTGACGAACAGCAGCGCGACACCGACGCCCCATTTGGTGTGCTGCAGGTGCAGCCCAACCGGGCTGGCCGGACCGTACAGCGCCAGCATCACCAGGCTGGCCACGATGGTCGGCAACGCGAACGGCAGGTCGATCACCGAGTCGACCAGCCGCTTGCCGGGGAAGTCATCGCGGGTCAGCACCCAGGCCACGATCAGCCCGAAGACGAGGTTCACCACGGTGACGCCGGCCGAGATGGTCAAAGTGACCCGGAACGATTCCACGGCCGCATTCGAGGTGACGGCCAGCCAGAAGGCGTGCCAGCCGCCGCCTGCCGCCTGCCACAGGATCGCGGCCAACGGCAGCAGCACGATAACGCTCAACCAGATCGAGGCGGCGCCTACACGCAGAGAGGTGCTGCCGTAGCGGCCGGGCCGCGCGCCGGGGGTGGAACCCCCCGGCGCGGGCGCAACCGAATCGGGCTCGGCTGCATCGGTCTGGGCTACAGATGTCATCCAGTCGCCTGCTTGTAGATCTTGGTGATCGAGCCGTTCTCCTTGTCGAACAACGCCGGGTCGACCTCTTTCCATCCGCCCAGATCAGCGATCGTCCACAGCTTCTCGGGCGTCGGGAAGTCCTTGGCGAAGTTCGCCGCCACCGCCGGATCGACCGGCCGGAATCCGGCCTCGGCCCAGATCTTCTGTCCTTCGGCGGTGAGCAGGAAGTTCACCAGGGCCCTGGCCTTGTCGGCGTGGGCGCTGGTCTTGACGACGGCCACCGGGTTCTCGATCTTGAAGGTCTGCGGCGGATTGACGTGCTCGACGTCCTTGCCCTGCCGCTCCACGTTGATCGCCTCGTTCTCATAGCTGATCAGCACGTCGCCGGTGCCCTGCAGGAACACGTCGGTGGCCTCCCGGCCCGAACCCGGGCGGGTCTTGACGTGCTCGGTGACCAACTTGTTGACGAAGTCCAGACCGGCCGCGGAATCCTTGCCGCCGTTGCTCTTTGCGGCATACGGCGCCAACAGGTTCCACTTGGCCGAACCCGAACTCAGCGGACTCGGGGTGACCACCTCGAGCCCGGGCTGCAGCAGGTCATCCCAGTCTTTGATGCCCTTGGGGTTACCCTTGCGCACCACCAATGACACCACAGAACCGAACGGGATGCCCTTCGTGTTGCCCGCGCTCCAGTCGTCGGCCACCTTGTCGGCCTTGACCAACCGCGTGACGTCGGGCTCGACCGAGAAATTGACCAGATCGGCCGGCTTGCCGTCGGCCACCGCCCGGGACTGGTCGCCCGAGGCACCGTACGACGTCCGCACCGCGACGCCCTTGCCCTCCTCGGTGGCGGCGAACGCCGGGATGATCTTGCTCCAGCCGGGTTCGGGCACCGCGTAGGCGACGAGCGTCAGCGTGGTTTCGGCACCCGCCGCACCCTGATCGCCGCCCGCGACATCGCTCGCGCCGCCACCGCAGCCCACGGCGAGGACGCCGGTGGTGGCCAGGACGGTGGCGGTTCGCCAGAACCTGCTGAGATTGGACTTGTAAATGGGCACTGATGACCTTTCTTGCGGACAGCGGACAATGCGAGGTCCCGTCAGGCGGAAAGGCGAAGAAGAGTATCCGGGCGTAGAGCTAGCGCCACCGACACCAAACCGCGGACGGGTTGGAGTCAGCGACAACAGGCGACGTCTGCAACAGCGCACGAACCCACGGCAATGAGAGCCAAGACATGGCTCTCCGTCTTGCCGGACGCTGAATGCATGGCGCGAAGAATAACAGAATTCCCGCGTGGCGCCCGTCGAGCGATCGGTGTCCCGGCTAGCGGGTCAGCAACCACATCACAATGACCAACACAACCAGCAGAATCAAGATCAACGTGACACGTGACCGCGGCATACCGTTCACTCGGATTCCACCTCGTCAGCCGGGGCGTGACGCAACCGGTGCAACCCGGTGATTCCCCAGCCCAGAGCGCCGTCGAGAACGACTGCGCTGCCGTAGGCCAGTGCCAGCACCACCGGCATCACCACGGCGGTCTGCACGACGAACGGCAGCCCGGTCAGCCACAATTCGACGCCGTCCCACCAGTTCAGGATTGCCGCCATGGGGCAAGCGTAGGCGATCGAGAAGGAGACCCGGTGCTCGTCCCGTCCCGCCCGTAACATTCGACACGCCTGTCTTGGGTAGACGCCACCTCTGTCCGCAGATGATGATGTGCGGATGGTTCTGCAACACACCGAGCCCACGGATGTCGTCGCGGCACTCGACAAGACAGCTGACACGCCCAAGGCACCCGAGGCGCCGTTGACGGTGACCGCCCCGGTGCCGTACTCGTCGGGCGGGGCCCTGCGGAACCCGTTCCCGCCGATCGCCGACTACGGCTTCCTGTCCGACTGCGAGAACACCTGCCTGATCTCCTCGGCCGGTTCGGTGGAGTGGCTGTGCGTCCCCCGGCCGGACTCCCCCAGCGTGTTCGGGGCGATCCTGGACCGCAGCGCCGGCCACTTCCGGCTCGGCCCGTACGGCGTGACCGTGCCGGCGGCGCGCCGCTACCTGCCGGGCAGCCTGATCCTGGAAACCACCTGGCAGACCCACACCGGGTGGCTGATCGTGCGCGACGCGCTCGTGATGGGCCCGTGGCACGACATCGAGACCCGCTCGCGCACGCACCGGCGCACCCCGATGGACTGGGATGCCGAGCACATCCTGCTGCGCACCGTGCGCTGCGTCAGCGGCACCGTCGAACTGGTGATGAACTGCGAGCCGGCGTTCGACTACCACCGGGTCAGCGCGTCCTGGGAGTACTCCGGCCCGGCGTACGGCGAAGCCATCGCCCGGGCCAGTCGCAACCCGGACTCGCACCCCACCCTGCGGCTCACCACCAACCTGCGCATCGGCATCGAGGGCCGCGAGGCCCGCGCCCGCACCCGGCTCACCGAGGGCGACAACGTGTTCGTCGCGCTGAGCTGGTCCAAGCACCCGGCCCCGCAGACCTACGACGAGGCCGCCGAGAAGATGTGGAAGACCAGCGAGTCCTGGCGGCAGTGGATCAACATCGGGGACTTCCCCGACCACCCGTGGCGGTCGTACCTGCAGCGCAGCGCCCTGACCCTGAAGGGCCTGACCTACTCGCCGACCGGCGCACTGCTGGCCGCACCCACCACGTCGCTGCCGGAAACCCCGCACGGCGAACGCAACTGGGACTACCGCTATTCGTGGATCCGCGACTCCACGTTCGCGCTGTGGGGCTTGTACACGCTCGGCCTGGACCGGGAAGCCGACGACTTCTTCTCGTTCATCGCCGACGTCTCCGGCGCGAACAACGGCGAACGCCACCCGCTGCAGGTGATGTACGGGGTCGGCGGCGAACGCAGCCTGGTCGAGGAAGAGCTGCACCACCTCTCGGGTTACGACAACGCCCGGCCCGTGCGCATCGGCAACGGCGCCTACAACCAGATGCAGCACGACATCTGGGGCACCATGCTGGATTCGGTGTACCTGCACGCCAAGTCGCGTGAGCAGATTCCCGAGGCGCTGTGGCCGGTGCTGAAAAACCAGGTCGAGGAAGCGATCAAGCACTGGAAGGAACCCGACCGGGGCATCTGGGAGGTGCGCGGCGAACCGCAGCACTTCACCTCAAGCAAGATCATGTGCTGGGTGGCCCTCGACCGTGGGTCCAAGCTCGCCGAACTGCAGGGTGAGAAGAGCTACGCGCAGCAGTGGCGCGCGACGGCCGAGGAGATCAAGGCCGACGTCCTGGCCCGCGGCGTGGACTCCCGTGGGGTGTTGACCCAGCGTTACAACGACGACGCGCTCGATGCGTCGCTGTTGCTCGCGGTGCTCACCCGGTTCCTGCCCTCGGACGATCCGCGGGTGCGGGCCACCGTGCTGGCGATCGCCGATGAACTCACCGAAGACGGGCTGGTGCTGCGTTACCGGGTCGAGGAGACCGACGACGGCCTGACCGGCGAAGAGGGCACCTTCACCATCTGTTCGTTCTGGCTGGTGTCGGCGCTCGTCGAGATCGGTGAGGTGAGCCGGGCCAAGCATCTGCTGGAGCGGTTGCTGTCGTTCGCCAGCCCCCTGCACCTGTACGCCGAGGAGATCGAGCCGCGCACGGGCCGCCACCTGGGCAACTTCCCGCAAGCGTTCACCCACCTGGCCCTGATCAACGCCGTGGTGCACGTCATCCGGGCCGAGGAGGAGTCCGACAGTTCCGGAGTCTTCCAACCGGCCAACGCGCCGATGTAGGTGTCCGACAGGCGTCGTCAGGCGCTGCGGGTCAGCGGGCCCGACCACGCGGCGTCGAACTGGACGTCGAACTCGACCTCCAGCTGAGCCGGGGTCACCAGCACCACGGGGGTGAGTCCGCTCGCGCCGTCGTCGGCGATTCCGGTGATCACGCGCCCGCCGAAGCCGTCCGGGGTGGCCGGGACACGCACGGTCAGCACGACCTGATCCAGGCCCTCAGGCACCCGCAGGAAGAACTCGTCGCCCGGTTCGACCGGGCCGCTGAGCTCCCGGCCGTGGCGATCGACGACCGCCCCGTGTGACACGACGAGCGCCGCGCTGTCGGTGGCCCGCAGCCGGAACGGCCCGATCAACCCCGCTTCGAGCACGGCGTCGTCGGCGGACAACGCGGGAGGTGTCGTGGCGCGCCGGGCGGCCCGGGCCCCGGCCGTCAGATAGTTGTACAGGTGTACCACCCGGTCGGAGTTGGCGAACGTGCCGGATCCGTTGAGCCAGAACCGGATATCGGTGATCCGCACCAGTGCGTCCCGGTCGGACAGGACGGCCAGCCGGTAGTACCGGTAGCCCTGCGCGCCGCGGCCGGGCCGGGTCGAGGACACGGTGCTGCCGACCCCGAGGGTCCGGCGATGCGTGCCGCGCCCGGCCGCGACGTTGAGTCCCGAGGCCGCCACGTCCTCCCACCGCACGCCGTCGGGCGACTTCTGCAGCACCAGCGACACCGCTGCGGTCGATTCCAGTTCGACCGTGTAGCCGCCCAACTGAGGTGCCCCGTCGAACTCGAACACGATGCCGTCGGCGTCGGGGCGAGCCCTCGTCGGCTCGTTTCGCGGCCGGTTGTCCAGCGCCAGGCCGTTGGTGAACAACCAGATGGCCGCCTGAGTGGCTGCGATGGCCTCGTGTTCGGCCAGGTTGGCCGCCCCCAGCGGCACCCCGGCCGCCCGCATCCGGCGGCTCAGTTCAGCCGTGCCAAGGGTCGGAAACGAGTTGCGGATGATCCAGTCCACCTCGGCCTCATACGAGCGGGCGCGCAGGTTGCGCACCGCCGACCAGGTGGACGCGCGGTAGCGCGACGGCTTGGTGGGCGCGATGCCGGCGAAGTCCAGCGAGTAGGCCTCGACGTTGGGATTCAGCCTGATCAGGTCGGTGCGCGCCGAGGTGCCGTCGGTGAACACCACGGTGTCCACGGTGTGCGAATAGGTGCCACCTCGGTACCGCGTCATGGGTGCCGGATCGGCCCGGCGCGGACGGATCCGGGTGCGCACGGCGACCGCGCCGGGCGCTCCCTGGGAATCGGCCGGGAGTTCGACGCGGGAATCATCAAAAGACAGGACAGACATGGCGGGTTGACTTTCTTGAAGGCCGGATACGCGCGCATCAACGCACCGCGAGAAAGCGGGCGGACGACGCAGAAGAGGGCGTCAGAAAATCAACAACAACAACGCACGTCGAGGCAGCGCACGATGGCGACGCGCAGCGATTCGACGTGTTGCATGCCGCCCACCATACGGCAAGAGGGCAGCAATGCCCAGTTCACATCGTCGTGACGGTTTTGAATCGTCCGCGCGCTAAACACTGTCGGGGACGGGATTTGGCCGTATCGTTGCCGCCCACACCCACTTTGACCGGTTGGAGGTAGGACCCCGTGACGTCCGCGCAGAACGAATCACAGGCACTCGGCGATCTTGCCGCCCGGCAGTTGGCGAACGCGACCAAGACCGTTCCCCAGCTGTCCACCATCACCCCGCGGTTCCTGCTGCACCTGCTGAGTTGGGTGCCGGTCGAGGCGGGCATCTACCGGGTGAACCGCGTGGTCAACCCCGATCAGGTGGCGATCCACTCGGAGGAGGGTGCCGGCACCGAAGAGCCGCTGCCCGAGACCTACGTGGACTATGAAACCAGTCCGCGCGAGTACACGCTGCGCTCGATCTCGACTCTGCTCGACGTGCACACCCGGGTGTCCGACCTGTACTCCAGCCCGCACGATCAGGTGGCCCAGCAGTTGCGGCTGACCATCGAGACGATCAAGGAACGCCAGGAGTTCGAGCTGGTCAACAACCCCGAATACGGGTTGTTGTCGCAGGTGACGCCGGAGCAGACCATCCAGACTCTGCGCGGCACCCCCACCCCCGACGACCTGGACTCGCTGATCACCAAGGTGTGGAAGACCCCGGCGTTCTTCCTGACCAATCCGCTCGGGGTGGCGGCCTTCGGCCGTGAAGCCACCCGCCGCGGCGTCCCGCCGCCAGTCGTCAGCCTGTTCGGCGCTCAGTTCATCACCTGGCGCGGCATCCCGATCGTGCCGTCGGACAAGGTCCCGGTGACCGACGGCAAGACCAAGTTCATCCTGGTGCGTACCGGTGAGGAGCGTCAGGGTGTCGTCGGTCTGTTCCAGCCGGGACTGGTCGGCGAGCAGGCCCCGGGCCTGTCGGTGCGCTTCACCGGCATCAACCGGTCGGCCATCGCGTCCTACCTGGTGACCCTGTACTCGTCGCTGGCGGTGCTCACCGACGACGCGCTGGCGGTCCTCGAGGACGTCGGAGTGGACCACTTCCATGAGTACAAGTGAGTTCCGTTCGCTAGACGCCGAAAGCGACCTTCCGATCAGCGCGGCCGAGCTGGCCGCGCTGGCAACCCAGCTGTACGCGACCAGCATCCGGCCCGGGCCCGACAGCCCGCCGTCGGCCACACAGGTCGCCCCGCGCGGGGTGGCACCGGATACCACCTCGGTGGCGTCGGCGGGCTCAGCCGCGGCCGGCCTGGCGCATCCGGCGACGCCGGCCGAATTCGTGGCGGTGCCAGAGGTTTTCGTACCAGCACCGACGTCTCCTGACCCGGAGGGCATTCCGGGCGTGGTCCCAGTAGCGCCCCGCGGTAGTGCGGCCAGTCCCATCGCGCCCATCGGTGGACTGGAGGCGTTCGCCGTCCCCACCGGCCTGGTCCCGACGGTGCCCGGCGTGCTGGCAAGCGCTCTCCCGTCGGCGCCGGTGGCACCCCGCGGATCGGCTCCGACCTGGCCGGGCGCGGTTCCAGAAGTACCGAATCTCGGGTGGTCGGATGCGCCCGCGGTATCTGAGGACGCGGGAAGCTACTACTTCCTGCGACCTCCCGCCGAATCTCTTGCGGCCGAGCCTGTTCCGGCGACTCCGGCACTTTCGGCGCCTCCGGCACCGGCGGACGACCACGAGATCTTCGACGTCAACGCCATCCGCGCGGATTTCCCGATCCTGCGCGAGACCGTCAACGGCAAACCGCTGATCTGGTTCGACAATGCCGCCACCACCCAGAAGCCACAGTCGGTGATCGACCGGCTGGCGTACTTCTACGCGCACGAGAACTCCAACATCCACCGCGCCGCGCACGAACTGGCGGCCCGGGCCACCGATGCCTACGAGGACGCGCGCGAGGCGGTGCGCCGCTTCATCGGGGCGTCGAAGGCCGAAGAGATCATCTTCGTCCGCGGCACCACCGAGGCGATCAACCTGGTGGCCTATGCGTGGGGTGGCAAGCATCTGGGGCCGGGCGACGAGATCGTCATCACCCACCTCGAACACCACGCCAATATCGTTCCGTGGCAGCTGATCTCGCAGCAGACGGGCGCGGTGCTGAAGGTGGCGCCGGTGGACGATGCCGGCAACCTGTTGCTCGGCGAGTTCGAGGACCTGCTCGGGCCACGCACGAAACTCGTTGCCGCCACCCAGGTGTCCAATGCCCTGGGTACCGTCACCCCGGTCAAGACCATCGTCGAGCTCGGGCACCGGTACGGGGCGCGGGTGCTGATCGACGGAGCGCAGTCCATTCCACACATCCCGATCGACGTGGCCGAACTCGGGGCCGACTTCTTCGTGTTCTCCGGGCACAAGATCTACGGCCCCACCGGAATCGGTGCCCTGTACGGCCGCGAGGACGTGCTCGCCGAGACCCCGCCGTGGCAGGGCGGCGGCAACATGATCGCCGACGTCACTCTCGACCGGTCGCTGTATCAGGGCCCGCCGAACAAGTACGAGGCCGGCACCGGCAACATCGCCGACGCCGTCGGGCTCGGTGAGGCGCTGCGCTATGTGGAGCGCGTCGGCATCGAACGCATCGCGGCCTACGAACACGCGCTGCTGGAGTACGCCACCCCCCGGCTGGCGGCCATCCCGGGCGTGCGACTGGTCGGCACCGCCGACGAGAAGGCCAGCGTGCTGTCCTTCGTGCTGGCCGGGCACGAGCCGCTGGAGGTGGGCAAGGCGCTCAACGCCGAGGGCATCGCGGTGCGAGCCGGGCATCACTGCGCCCAGCCGATCCTGCGCCGCCTCGGCCTGGAGGCGACCGTGCGGCCGTCCTTCGCGTTCTACAACACCTTCGAGGAGATCGATGTGTTCATCGACGCGGTCCGCCGGATCGCCGAGGGGTCGCCCTAACCACGCGAGCAGTCCCCTGCAAGCAGTCCAAACCTGCCCCAAATCGGTTGATTTGGGGCAGGTTTGCGTCTGTTCACGGGACACAATCACGGTGCGCCGATCTCTGGATCCACCGTTGCGCGCAGGGCACCATCGTTCCATGAGCTACAACCGTGCAGACGACACTTCACGCATCAAGATCGACGTGGCGATCGGTGTTCTGGTCGCTCTGCGCGGTTGCGCGCCGGATCAGGCCTTCGCCGAGCTGGTCCGGGTGGTGCAGCGCACCGGTATCGGAATCGGCAGCATCGCAAGGGCATTGGTCGACCTGGCCGGCGGCACCTCGGGCACCTCGGCCGAGTATGCCGAGGCTTTCAACGCCTGGGGTGAACTGCTCGCGCAGGCCCGCCGGGTGCCGGTCAGCACCCGGTAACGGGCGCCCGCGCCACCAGCCACGCCTGGCCGTCGCACTCCCCCGCGGCGAGCGTCTCAAGTCCGGCAAAGGCCGATACGAGTTCACCCGCGGCCGCACGGAATCGGCCCGGTTGGGCGCCGACTTCGCTCAGCACACAGATGGCCAGCAGGCCACCCGGTCGCAGCCGGGCGGCCAACGCCGGGTAGAGCTCCGGATCGCGGAAGCGATGGCACAGCACTACATCGACCGGAGGACCCGCGGGCAGGCCCTCGTCCAGGTCAACCACGTCGAACTGGCAGCGCTCCGCCACGCCATGGAGCGCGGCTGCCTGCTTCGCCTGGGTGATCGCCACCGCGGACACGTCGAGGCCCCACATCTGCAGCCCGCGCCGAGCCAGCCACACCGCGGCGCGGCCGGTGCCGCAGGCGAGGTCGAGGGCCGAGCCTGCGATCGGAAATTCGTCGGCCTGACCGCTGAACACCTGCGGCAGCGCGGGTGCCGTATCCGGCTCCCGGTCGGTGTAGGCCGCGTCCCAGCGGGCGCGGTCCTTCTGACTCACCTGCGCCACCCTATGGGAGGGAATAGCCGAACACCGTCCGGGGTTAGCCCCTTCATGCGAGCCCTCGTCTACGACCCGCACGCTCCTGCCAATCTCCGGTTCGACGACGTCGCCGAGCCATCCGCCACCGAATCGCAGGCCCTCATCGAGGTGCACGCGATCGCCCTGAACTTCGGCGAACTGCATTTCATCGACCAGATGCGCCGTCCCGGCGAAGTTCCCGGTTGGGACAGTGCGGGCATCGTCGCTCAGGCCGCGGCCGACGGTTCCGGCCCGCCGGCCGGGACCAGGGTGGTCGGATTCAGCGGCGAGGCCGGCTGGGCCGAACGACGGGTGGTGTCCACCGACAATTTGGCCGAGCTGCCCGAGTTCGTCGAGTTCGACGAAGCGGCCGCGCTGCCGGTCGCCGGGGTGACGGCACTACAGGCACTACGCGCCCTCGGGCCGGTTGTCGGACGGCGGGTTTTGATCACCGGCGCGTCCGGCGGTGTCGGTCGGTACGCCGTGCAGTTGGCCGCCCGGGCCGGCGCGCATGTGGTGGCCGCGGTCGGCAGCGCCCCGCGCGGTGAGGGTCTGGAGGAATTGGGTGCGGCCGAGGTGGTGGTCGGCCTGGATTCCGTGACCGAGCCGGTGTTCGGGGTGCTCGACAACGTCGGTGGGAAACTCCTGGCCCAGGCGTTCAGCCTGGTGTCCGACGGCGGCTCGGTGCAGTCCATCGGGATGGCCTCCAATGAACCGACCACGATCAACTTCGAGCAGGAACGGCGCACCGGTAACCGAAAGCGGTTGGAGCCGTTCACGGTCCGGGCGCCGTTCCAGGACGATCTCGACTACCTGCTGACCCTGTTGGCCGACGGCGAGCTCGATCCGCAGATCGGCCTGCGGGACTCGTGGGAGAACACCGCCGCCGCCGCGCAAGCGTTGTTGGGCCGCAAGGTGGCGGGCAAAGCGGTGCTGCGCGTCGTCTGATCCGGGCTCAGTTGCCCTGTCCGCCGCGGCCTCTCGACACCAGGTCGGCCACCGGGTCCTTACCGTTGATGAACCAGTCGCCGAGGATGCGTGCCTTGTAGACCACCGGGTTGTGGGAGGCCAGCGTGCGGGCGTTGCGCCAATGCCGGTCCAGGCCTAGCTCTTCGGAGACTCCTGAGGCGCCGAGCGCGTCGAACACCCGCGTGGTGGCCCGCAGTGCCGCGGCCACGATCACCAGCTGGGCCTGGGTGACGGCCACCTCGGCGTCGACGAGCAACTGGCGGGCCTGGTCACCGCTGCCCGCGAGCCGGCCCGCCACGATCCGGTCCAGGCTGCGGGCGGCCTGCGCCAGCGCCGCCGCCGCGCCGAATGCCTCGGCCGAGACCTCGCCGATCACCTGCAGCAGCTGCGGATCGGCGGCCGGAACCTCGGCCAACCCCTGCGGATAGTTGCGCTGCCGCGCCGTCAACGCGGCCGACCCGTCCCGTTGCGCGGCCCTGATGATTCCGGTCAGCACCGCCAGCATGGCGATCTGGTAGAAGTGCGCCTGATAGGTGAACCGCTCTCCGGCCGGAAACACATTGCCGCGCTCGGCGCGGGCCCGGTCGTAGCGGGCCGAGCCGCTGCCCGTGGTGCGCTGACCGAATCCGCGCCAGTCGTCGATGAGCGTGACGCCGGGGTCGTCGGCACGCACCAGTGCGGTCCACAGCTCACCGTCCTCACCGCGACCGAGCACGTCCAGCCAGTCGGCGTAAAGGCTGCCCGTCGCATAGTATTTCGCGCCGGTCACCAACCAGTGGCCGTCCTCCTCGGCGACGGTCGTGGCCAGATTGGCCAGGGTCAGATTGTTGGCCTCGGTCCAGCCGCCGCCGACGAACTCACCGGCCACAAACCGCTTGATCCACGTGGTGTTGTCCTCCGATACCGGCGCGTTGAGTCGGTCCTCGACGAAGGCCAGATGGTTGCGCCAGATATGGGCGACGTTGGCGTCGGCCTCCCCCAGCTCGGCCAGCAGCAGGAAGGTCTGTTCCAGTGAGGCACCGAAACCACCCTGCTCGGCCGAGATCCGCAAGGTGCCGAACCCGGCGTCGTTCAGCCAGCGCACCTGCTCGTGCGGGAAAACCCGGTCGGCCTCACGCTGTCGATTCCCCTCGGCAATCTGGGCGAAGATCGGCCCGAACACCGAACGCAGCTCGGCGTCATAGCCGGTCGGACGCTTCAGATAGGTGCTTTCCGTTGACATTTACGACTTCTCCTCGGCGTCGATCCGGTAGGCGTACTCGTCGCGGACAGTGCGATAACCCAACCGGGCGTACAGCCGATGGGCGTTGCTGGCGTTGGCGATGTCGGTTCCCAGCGAGGCGTGGGTGAACCCGCGCCGCAGCGCCGCCAACCAGAGCTTGCGCAGCAGCAGCTCCGCGGTACCGGCCTTGCGCCGGTCCGCGCGCACACCGATGTAGTCGGTGTGCGCACTGCGGATCTCGTCGGCACCGGTTCCCGACGTGTACGTCGAACCGAGCACGTAACCGACCACCACGCCGTCGTCGTCCACGGCGGCCAGACTGAAATCCGGAGTGAACGACCGGCTGGCCAAGTGATGCTCCCAGCGCTGCGGGGTCTTCGACATGTTCCCGAAATGCTCACGGAAGGTATCGAATTGGACCTGCCGGACCTGCTCGGTGAGACCCGCCGCCACCACCTCGGGCCACGAGAGGATCGTGATCGACGTGATGCCGGCATCGGCCAGCGCCACCGGATCCTCCTCGCTCAATGACTTTCGGGTGCTGGCGAATTGGCGCTCGCGGCGGGCTCCGTGCGCGACCAGCGCATCGATCGTCACTGGCTGATCGGCGCCGATGAACACCCGTAGGTAGGCGCCGGGGACGGCCACCCGGCGGAACTGCCCGACGATCTCGTCGACGATCGCACGCACCGTCTCGGCCGGGGCGTGCGGGCCGAATACGAAGCTCCCCAACACCTCCGGTTCGGCACCGTCCGGCCGGTGCAGGGCGGCGTATCCGGCCACCGCACCGGCTTCATCGAGCAGGACGACGGCCGAGCCGGGATACACACCGCCGAGTTGCTCGGCGACATCGCGGGAATCGGCGGCGAACTTGCGACCACCGAGTCCCGGTGTGGTGGCCAGGAAGTCGGCGATCAGCGGGTGGTGCCGTGAGGTTATCTGGGTGACGGTCCAACCGGTCGTCACGACTGCGGCGTCGTGGGTGAGTGTCACGGCGTCACCCCCGCATCGAGCAGGCGCTGCTGCTCCTCGTCCGAGATGCTCTGGATGGTGCCGATCCGGTTCGCCACCTCGGGCCGGGTCCGCTTGAGGTACCAGTACCAGGACAGCCCGGCCAGCAGGATGGCCCCGAACACGAAAGGCAGGATGTTGAACGGGAATTCGGGCACCGGATAGAAGTTGCTGACGATCACGTACCCCAGTCCGATGGTGGCCGCGACCGCGACGGCCAGTCGTCGCGGTGTGAGAGCACCGATCTTGCGCAGCCAGATCGGCGTCGCGATGACCACCAGCAGGTAGCTGACCAGGAAGCCCCAGTTGGCCACGTAGCCGCCGTAGACGTCGAACACCAAACGGCCGGCGGAACTGAAGGTGGCCGTGACCGAGAATGCCAGCGCGAGGATCCCGACGAACACCACACCGGCCCACGGCGTCTTGTAGGTGGGGTGCACCTTGGTGAACACCTGCGGCAGTGCGCCTTCGTGGGCGAAGGTGAACAGCGACCGTGCCGCTGCGGTGGTGACCGCGGTGACGAACACGATGAACGCGATCGCGACGGCACCGCTGACGACCTGGTTGACCCATTCGACCCCGACGCTGGCGGCCAGCTGCGGCAGCACCGCCTTGTCGCCGTCGATCTCACCGAAGTGCAGGATCTGCGGGTACGTCGCGAAGATGTACAGGGCGCCGATCAGGAGCACCACGCGCAGAAGCGATCTGGCGATGTTGCGGTGCGCGTCCTTGGCTTCGGCCCCGAGCGAGGCCACGCTTTCGAAGCCGGCGTAGGAACCCACCGCGGTGACCGCCGCGATGAACGTCGCACTTGACCCGAGGTGCTGCGGATTCCACTGTTCCCAGTCGATGCGGAACCCGTAACCGATGTAGGAGGCCACGATGATCACCAGGATGGACGCGATGGCCAGTAACTCGAAGGCCAGCTCGTACTTGGCAGCCAGGGAAACCCCGCGGTACGGCAGGTACACCGCGACCCCGACCACCACGATCACCAGCAGCAGGCGGAACCACACCGCTTGCGATCCGAGGCCGATCGACTCCAGGAACGCGTCGAGATACAGCACGCCACCGAGGGTGCCGGTGGTGGCGAAACCGATGTAGCCGAACAACAGGCTGAACCCGGCCGCGAAGGCGAAGCCCGGGCCCAGCCCGTTACCGGTGTACGTGCCCAGCGATCCGGAGGACACCGTGCGCTTGGCCTGGAAGCTGATCGTGATGGCGACCAGCACGACGATGGACAGGCCGATCACGGCGGCCCATGCCGCCCCCTTGCCCGCCGCGACGAACAACGAGAACGGCACCACGGCCAGGGCCACACTGGGTGCGGCAGCCGCCAACCCTTGGGCGAACACGCCCCACGGGCCCAGCGCCCCGGATTCCAGCCCCGTCGATTCCGCTGAAATGAGGGTGCGGCCAGCGGCCTCCGTCGTCGGGGCCTTCGGATCGTCTGTAGTAGTCACGGCAATGTCCCTTTCTGACCGCGATGCCTGCCGCGGTGTGTACTGCCACACTGCCGCAATCGGATTCGCACCGTCAGCTATGGAATCGGCGGGATTCTATTGCGAGTGAACGGTATTCCTTCGGAATCCGGCGCCCGGGTGCCCGCCGGCCAACAGTCCGTCGTCGCCGCCGAACAGCTTCTGCCGCAAGGTGGTCGGATCGGAGAGCTCGCGGGCACGGCCACGCCGGCGGAGTTCGGGGATGAGGTAGGTGGCCACGTCGGCGAAGCTGCCGGGCGTGACGTGATAGGCGATGTTGAAGCCGTCCACCCCGGCGCGGTCGGCGTACGCGTCCAGCGCATCGGCCACCGTGGTGGCCGACCCCACGAACAGCTCGCCGCCGAATCCGCCCAGTCCCCCGACGTAATCCCGCAGCGTCAGGCGCTCTCGGACACCGGAATCGGTGACCGCGGCCAGGATGGACCGGCTCGCATCGGTGTCGAACTGCTCGATCGGGCGATCGACCCCGTATGTCGACCAGTCCACGCCCGACAGAGCCGACAACAGCACCAACCCGCCTTCCAGGTCATGGAATTCGCCGAGTTCACGCGCCTTCGCCTGGGCTGCGGAATCGGTACTGTCCGTGACGATCTCGACCGACGTGATGAACTTCAGCGACAGCGGGTCACGGCCGTGTCCGGCTGCCCGACGACGAATGTCCTCGATGTGGCCGCGCAGGACCTCGGGCCGCGGGTCGCTGACGAACACCAGTTCGGCGTTGCGGGCGGCGAACTCCCGCCCCGCCGGTGAGGTGCCGGCCTGGAACAACACCGGGGTGCGTTGCGGCGACGGTTCGACCAGGTGGGCGCCGGGCACCGTGAAATACCTGCCGTGGTGGCCGATGTCGTGCACTTTCGCCGGGTCGGTGTACACCCCGCGCTCGGCATCGCGGAGGACCGCGTCCGGTTCCCACGAGCCTTCCCAGAGCTTGTAGGTCACTTCGACGAATTCCTGGGCCATCGCGTAGCGCTCGTCATGCGGGATCTGCCGGTCGCGGCCGATGATGTTGCGCGCGGCGCTATCGAGCAGCGAGGTGACGATGTTCCAGCCGATCCGGCCGCCGGTCAGGTGATCCAGGGTGCTGAACTTGCGGGCCAGCAGATATGGGCTCTCGTAGGTGGTGGATACGGTGATACCGAATCCCAACCTCTCGGTGGCCGCGGCCATCGCCGAGACCGCCAACAGCGGGTCGGTCACCGGTGTCTGCACCGCCCGGGCCAGCGCGGCACTGGCGTCGCCGCCGAACACGTCGAGTTGCCCGACCGCGTCGGCGATGAACAGCACGTCGAATCCGCCGTCATCGAGCAGCTTCGCCAGCTCCACCCAGTACCGGACATCGGTGTAGTCGGCGGTGCGGTCCTGCGGGTGGCGCCACAGCCCGAAGTTGCCGTGCGACACCGTCGACATGGTGAACGCCGACAGCACATACGGTTCAGTCATGACAGACGTCGCTGCGGGACGTCGAGCCCAAGGTGGGATCGCAGGGTGGTCCCGGCGTACTCGTGGCGGAACAGTCCGCGCTTACGTAGCACCGGCACCACCTGCTCCACGAAAAGCTCATGCTGGCCGGGCAATCCGGAGTCCCGCAGCACGAACCCGTCGGCGGCCCCGGTGGTGAACCATCGCTCGATCTCGTCGGCGATCTGCTCGGGTGTGCCCACCACGGCGGCACCCCATCCGTTGACGGTGCGGTACAGGAACTCTCGCACGGTCGGGTTTCCCTCAGTGGCCAGCAGGCGGTAGCCGGCCAGCGCGGTCTGGTGGGTCTCGGTGTGCGCCGGGAAGGCCGACTCCGGCACCGGGCCGTCGAGGTCCGCCTCGGTGACGTCGACGTCGACCTCGAGCAGCCAGCCGGCCTGGTATTGCGGGCTGAAGTACTCGTACTCCTGCTGCTGGGCGCGCCGGGCTTCCTCTTCAGTGGAGCCGACGAGATACCGCAGCGACGGGGTGATCAGCGGCGGCCTGGCGCGGCCCAACCGCCGCGACTCCTGCTGGATCTGGGTGTAGAACTCCTGCGCCCGCGCCCGGTTGCCGTGGCTGGTGAAGATCACATCGGCGTGCCGGGCCGCGAAACCCCGTCCCGTTTCCGAGGATCCGGCCTGGAACAGTACCGGCTGCCCTTGGGCCGAGCGGGCCGCGCCCAGCGGACCCGCCACGTCAAAGTAGCGCCCGTGGTGGTCGGTCGGCTGAATTCTGGTGACGTCGTTGAAGATCCCCGACGCGCGGTCTTCGACGATGGTGTCCTCACCCCAGCCGTCCCACAGCTTTCGGACCACCTCAAGCGCTTCCTCGGCGATGCGATAGCGCTCGTCGTGGGCCACCACGCCGCGGGCGCTGAAGTTGTCGGCGGCCGCCTGCGCGAAGCTGGTGACCAGATTCCAGCCGGCCCGGCCTCCGCTCAAATGGTCGAGCGAAAGAAGCTGGCGGGCAAGGTGATACGGATGAGCCAGGGTGGCCGATCCGGTGACAACCAGCCCGATCCGCTCGGTGACCGAGGACAGCGCAGCAGTCGCGGTGAGCGGTTCGAAGTCCTCGGTGATCTTGTACGGCCAGGTCGCCGGGGGGCCGTAGTTCAGGCCGTCGGCGAAGAACAGCGCGTCAAAGGTACCGGCCTCGGCGGTCTGCGCATGGCTGATCAGCCGTCGGCGCACCCCGGCGGTGCTGTTGTCGATGTCGGGATGCCGCCACGGCCCGGTAGACCGGGTATTGCCGAAGGCCAGCAGATGCAGCTCTCTGGACACTCCGGCGACGCTACGACCGGCGCCGGCCCGCGGACAGGGTTGCGCTCAGCGCGAAGCAATCCCGAGCGGGCTACTTCTTGGGCTTGTCCGCCGCCGCGTCGGTGGACAGCGCCGCCACGAACGCTTCTTGAGGAACATCCACGCGACCGATGGTCTTCATGCGCTTCTTGCCCTCTTTCTGCTTCTCCAGCAGCTTGCGCTTACGGGTGATGTCACCGCCGTAGCACTTGGACAACACGTCCTTACGGATCGCCCGGATATTCTCGCGGGCAATGATTTTCGACCCGATCGCGGCCTGCACCGGCACCTCGAACTGCTGGCGCGGGATGAGCTCCTTGAGCTTGGTGGTCATCTTGTTGCCGTAGGCCGACGCCGAATCCTTGTGCACGATCGCGCTGAACGCGTCCACCGCCTCGCCCTGCAGCAAGATGTCGACCTTGACCAGATCGGCCTGCTGCTCGCCGGCCTCCTCGTAGTCGAGGCTGGCGTAGCCACGGGTGCGGGATTTCAGCGAGTCGAAAAAGTCGAAGATGATCTCGCCCAGCGGCATCGTGTAGCGCAGCTCGACGCGTTCCGGCGACAGGTAGTCCATGCCGCCCAGCTCACCGCGCCGGGACTGGCACAGCTCCATGATGGTGCCGATGAACTCGCTCGGCGCGATCACGGTGGTCTTCACCACGGGCTCGTAGACCTCGCGGACCTTGCCCTCGGGCCAGTCCGACGGGTTGGTCACGACGATCTCGGATCCGTCGTCCTTGATCACGCGGTAGACCACGTTGGGCGAGGTCGAGATGAGGTCGAGATTGAACTCGCGCTCCAGCCGCTCCCGGGTGATCTCCATGTGCAGCAGCCCGAGGAAGCCGCAGCGGAAGCCGAAGCCCAGCGCCACCGACGTCTCGGGCTCATAGGTCAGCGCCGCGTCGTTGAGCTGCAGCTTGTCCAGCGCGTCACGCAGGTCGGGGTAGTCCGAGCCGTCCACCGGGTAGAGACCCGAGTACACCATCGGCTTGGGTTCGCGGTAGCCGGTCAGTGCCTCGGTGGCGCCCTTGCGGGCCGTCGTCACGGTGTCGCCGACCTTGGATTGCCGGACGTCCTTCACGCCGGTGATGAGGTAGCCCACCTCGCCGACACCCAGACCCTCACTGGCCTTCGGTTCCGGTGAGACGATGCCGACCTCGAGCAGTTCGTGCGTGGCCCCGGTGGACATCATCGCGATGCGTTCGCGTGGGGTGATCTTGCCGTCGACGACGCGGACGTAGGTGACCACGCCACGGTAGATGTCGTAGACCGAGTCGAAGATCATGGCCCGCGCGGGAGCGTCGGCGTCACCGGTGGGTGCCGGCACCTGCCGCACCACCTCGTCGAGCAGCTCGGCCACGCCCTCCCCGGTCTTGCCGGACACCCGCAGCACGTCCGACGGCTCACACCCGATGATGTGCGCGAGCTCGCCGGCGTAGCGCTCGGGATCCGCGGCCGGCAGGTCGATCTTGTTGAGCACCGGGATGATCGTCAGATCCCGGTCGAGCGCCAGGTACAGGTTGGCCAGCGTCTGCGCCTCGATGCCCTGGGCGGCGTCGACCAGCAGCACCGCACCCTCACAGGCCTCCAGCGCACGCGACACCTCGTAGGTGAAGTCGACGTGGCCGGGCGTGTCGATCAGGTGCAGAACAAACTCTTCGTCGCCAATTTTCCAGGGCAAGCGGACGTTCTGCGCCTTGATGGTGATGCCGCGCTCGCGCTCGATGTCCATCCGGTCCAGGTATTGCGCACGCATCGACCGGTCGTCGACGACGCCGGTGAGCTGCAGCATCCGGTCCGCCAGCGTCGATTTGCCGTGATCGATGTGGGCGATGATGCAGAAGTTCCTGATCTGCGCCGGCGCAGTGAACGTCTTGTCGGCGAAGCTGCTGATGGGAATCTCCTGGTGAGCGTGGGTGTCCAGCACGTGCTGTGCTCCCTAAGGGTATCGAGCAACCACCGTCGCGACACAATCGCCAGGGGTCGCCTCGCATATGCTCGACACCATGGCGTCGCAGTGGAAGACGTTCCAACAGGTTCTCAAGGGCGTAGTGGATGGCGCCGAGCACCTGGTGTTCAACGAGGCACCGAAGTTCGTCCGCCAGTTACAGACCACGGACAACATGCCGCGGACCGTGCAGCAGGGCATCCAACAAGGTCTTCAACAGGGCCTCAGGCTGGGCCTTGGCGTACTCGCCGGCGCCGCCGCCCCGCCGCCCCAGGCGATCACCGCCGGCCGCCCGGTATCGAAGCACAGCGTGCCCACCGCACACCGGGCCCGCAAAGTCGTCTACGCACCCGACCTGGACGGACAGGCCGATCCCGGCGAGATCGTCTGGACCTGGGTGGTCTACGAGGACGATCCGACCCAGGGCAAGGACCGCCCGGTCCTGGTGGTCGGCCGTGATCAGCACACCCTGCTCGGGTTGATGCTGTCCAGCCAGGATTACCACCGAGACGATCCGGACTGGATCGCCATCGGAACCGGCACCTGGGATTACGACGGCAGGCCGAGCTGGGTCCGGTTGGACCGGGTGCTCGACGTGCCGGAGGAAGGCATCCGCCGCGAAGGCGCGATCCTGGATCGCACCCGGTTCGAGGCGGTCGCGGTCAGACTGCGCGCCGAGTACTCCTGGAGCTGACCGGCGTCAGCGCGGCGCCCGCCACATCGGCGTGAGGGTGGGTCCCCCGTCGGGCAGCGCGATCTCGCCGGTGACCTCGAACCCGAACCGCATGTAGTACGGGATGTTGTCGGGGTTGCTCGACTCGAGGTACGCCGGTGCGTGTTCGGCGTCGACGCGATCGAGTCGCGATCGCATCAGGGCGTGCCCGAAACCGCCGCCGCGAACCGTGGGGTCGCTGCCGATCACCGCGAGATACCAGTGCGGCTCCTCGGGGTGATGTTGCTTCATGAGCTCGACGACCTGTTGACCGCGGCGCATGTCGCGGCCGAACGCCAGCACCATCGTCGGCAACATCCGCAGTTCCTCACCGGGCGTCTGCTTCCATCGGCCGGGCCCGTCCCACAATGCCGCCGCCCCGATCTCGCCGTCCCGGAGGGCCACCTCGGCAGCACCGCCGGCGAGGAAGTGGTGGCGCGTGATCGCCGCGAACAGCCTGGGCAGGCCCTTGGACCGACGGGCGTCGTCGGCCAGGAGCCACGACATCACCGGGTCATTGTGGAAGGCACGGCCCAGTACCGCGGCGAGCCGCTTCACGTCAGTCTTGTTCGGCACACGAACGTCGACGGCAGCCATCTGCCCACCATGGCACAAACGACGAATGCGGGCGTATCAACGGCTCTGGGTGATGTAGGCCTGCAGCTGTTCCTGCTCGGCCTCGAGTTCTTCCATCCGGGTCTTGACGATGTCGCCGATGCTGACGATGCCGGCCAGCCGTCCGCCGTCGAGCACCGGGATGTGCCGCACCCGGTTCTCGGTCATCAGCGCGCTCAGGTGATCCACGGTGTCGCGCGGCGTACAGGTCGCCACCACCGTGGTCATGATCTCCGACACCGGCTGCGCCAGCAGGCTGCTGCCCCGCTCATGCAGCTTGCGCACCACATCACGCTCCGAGACGATGCCGGCCAGACCGCCGGGCCCCATCACCACCATGGCGCCGATGTTCAGCTCGGTCAGCCCGGCCAACAGCTCGGTCACCGTGGTCTCCGGCGAAATCGTCACCACCGCCGTGCCCTTGTTCTTCAGCACGTCCGCGATTCGCATCGGCAGCCTCCGATCGTGATCCACCTCACACACCAATCTAGGTCGGTGTCGGCCAGTACGAAAGAAGCCACGCCTGGTTGGGCGGGGACGGAGTAGGAATGGGGCCATGATCGAGGTCACGCTGCTCGGCACCGGTAGCCCGATCCCCGACCCGGAGCGGGCCGGACCGTCCACCCTGGTGCGGGCGGGCGATCAGATGTTTCTCATCGACTGTGGCCGCGGGGTGCTGCAGCGCCTCGCCGCGGCCGGCTCGGGTGCCAACCAACTCAGTGCACTCCTGCTGACCCACCTGCACAGCGATCACATCGCCGATCTGGGTGACGTGATCATCACCCGCTGGGTGAGCACGTTCACGCCGGACGCGCCTCCCTTGCCGATCATCGGTCCGCCAGGGACCGCCGACGTGGTCGAGGCGACGCTGGGCGCCTTCGGACACGACATCGGCTACCGCATCGCCCACCACGGCGATCTCACCGGCCCACCGCAGGTGGAGGTTCACGAATACATCGACGGCGTGGTGTGGCACCGCGGCGGTGTGCAGGTCCGGGTCGCCCCTACCGATCACCGGCCGGTGACACCGACGATCGCGTTCCGGATCGAACACAGCGGGGCCTCGGTGGTGGCGGCCGGGGACACCGTGCCGTGCCCGAGCCTCGATGCGCTGGCCGACGGAGCGGGTGCCTTGGTGCACACGGCGATTCGCAAGGATCTGATCGATCTACTTCCGCAGCAACGGATCCGCGACATCTGCGACTATCACTCGTCGGTGCAGGAGGCGGCGGCCACCGCCACCCGCGCCGGCGTCGGAATCCTGATCCTGACCCACTACGTGCCCGGGATCGCCGCCGGCACCGAGGACGACTGGCGCGCACTGGCCGCCTCGGTGTTCGACCGCCAGATCGAGCTGGGTGACGACCTGCACCGGGTCGAGGTTCATCCCGGGGTGTGCACTCGATCGCGCAGCTGATCGGCCGCCGCCGCGGCGATGTCGAGATCCGAAGCGGCCCAAGGCCGGCCGCGGACGATCAGCACAACATGATGGATGCCGAGATCGGCCAGTGTGTGGCACCGCCCCACGAGCGCGTCAGGCGACTCCCCGTCGTGGAGCGCCGTGGTCACGGTGCGTTCGATCTCGTCGGCCGGCCGTCCGACCGCAGCGCAGTGTCGCTCGAGAACGTCGAGCTGTCTGCGGATCGCGGCGCCGCCGTCGGGTACGTCGAACAGGTTGCAGGCGTCGCCGTACTGCGCGACGAGCCGTAGCGTGCGCCGCTCGCCGGTGCCGCCGATCAACACCGGAGGATGCGGCGCGGTGACCGGGCGGGGACTGCCGATGGGCTGCTGCAGGGTCAAATGCCGCCCCAGGAAAGCGGATTCGTCCCCTCGCCACATGTGGCGCGCCAGCTGCAGAAGCTCGGCCATCCGCTCGAACCGTTCCGCGGTGCCGGGCAGGAACAAGCCCATCGCGCTCGCCTCGGCCGCGTTGTAACCCGCACCGAGCCCGAGCCAGGCACGGCCGTCGGAGAGGACGTCGAGCGTGGTGACGGCTTTGACCAGCAACGCGGGTGCGCGGAAGGTAGCCGCGGTGACCAAGGTGCCCAACCGAATTCGGCTCGTCGCCGCGGCGAGGTACCCGAGCGCGGTGTAGGCCTCCAGCATCGGCTCATCGAGGGCGCTGGCCGGATCGGCCTGGACCAGGTGATCGGGCACCCACAGGGTGTCGACGGCGGTGCCGTCGAGAAAGCTTGCCAGCGAGGCCAACCGCTGGTGAATCGGCTCCGGCCACGAATAGTTCGTGACGCTCACGCTGAGCTTCATGACCGGTTCCGAGCGTGTCGGCGCGCCGGCAGGAGGGCGCCCGCGACGATGAGCCAGACGAGCCCGGTGAATCGCGCGATCGGCAGGATCACCGCCAATTCCGGCCAGATCAACACCAACGTGGCCAGTTCGGCCAGTGCGGCGATCGCCAGGCCGGCCCACGCCACCGACCGCGGCAACAGCCCGAGGATCAGGCCCGGCACCGCGATCCCGGCGAGCAACAACCCGAGCGCGACGATGTGCCCGACCCCGCCGGTGAGGAACACCAGGTAGTACAGCGCCCGGATCAGACCGTCGTCGACCACCACCTCGGCCCGAGACATCGTCCAGCAGATCAACCCGGACAGCGCCAGTGATCCGGCTGCCAGAATGCCGCCGGCCAGGGCGATCGTCGCGCCGGGCGCCGTCACCCCGAGCTGCCGCAGCCGGGTGCTGACGGTCGCGGCGTAGATCGCCAGCGGCACCGATGCGGCGAACGTGCCCACCGCGGCAGCCTGTACGGCGGAGTGCCGGTCCTGAAGGTATGCGATCACCGCGGCGGCGTCGCCGTATGGCAGCGGCATCACCCCGCCGAGGGCAACAGCGACGGCGAGCCCGACCAGAAGCAGCGTCAGGGATACCGCCGCCACCGGGGCCAACGGCGGCCCACCCTGCCTTCCGGTCGGCCGATCGGTGAGAATTCGATCTCCCAATGAATCGTTCATACTTTGAACGATATGCCCGGCCGCCACCGAACTCAACCTCTTGAATGTTTTGGTTTTTGAATGATTTCGCCGTGATACGGTTTGACCGTGGAGAACGGTCGGCCTGACACCGTGGCATTCCTGTTGGCACAGCTCGGACACCGGGCCGCGACGCAGTTCGCCGAACAGATGGCGACGCTGGAGCTTACCCCGCCGCACGCCGGGATCCTGCGCGCCATCGGTGCCCAGCCCGGGCTCAGCCAGCAGTCCCTGAGCACCCAGCTCGGCCTGCTGCCGAGTCGCGTCGTCAGTTATGTCGACGACCTGGAGGACCGCGGCTACGTCGAGCGCCGCCGCAACCCCGACGACCGCCGCCTGCACGCGTTGTTCCTCAGCACGGCAGGTAAGAAGGCGCTCCGCCGCATCGGAGAACTCGCGCGCCGCCACGATGACGGCATGACCGCCGGGCTCGACGCCGGACAACGCGACGAGTTACGCGCGTTGCTGCAGAAGGTCGCCGACCACCAGGGGCTGACACCGCACGTGCACCCCGGCTTTCGCAACCTGGGACGCACCGCAGGCCGCCGCGTCAAGCCAATCGGGTGACCTCCACGACCACGTCGAGATCCGTCGACCCCTCGCCCGAGTAGATTCCTTTGAGCGGGGCCACATCTGAGTAGTCCCGGCCCACACCGACGCTGACGTACTGCTCCGTGATCTCACTGTCGTTGGTCGGGTCGTAGTGCCACCAGCCACCGGCCCACGCCTGAATCCAGGCGTGGCTCTGCCCGTCGATCGTGTCCCCCACCTCCGCCTCGCGCGACGGATGCAGGTAGCCCGACACGTACCGGGCCGGAATCCCCATGGACCGCAACATGATCAGCGAGAGGTGGGCGAAATCCTGACACACGCCCTTGCCTTCCCGCAGGGCGTCCAGACCGGACGAGTGGACCCCGGTGGTCCCCGGTACGTAGTCCAGCTCGCTGCGCACCCACTGCGCCACGGCCGTCACCGCTTCGAACGGGTCGTGTTCCTTGGCGATCCGCTGCCCCACCCGCGCGATGCGCTTACTGCGCGGGGTGTAGTGCGTCGGGCTGAGCACCTCGTCGAACCGGTCGATCACGGCCTCCGAGCGCAGATCATCCCAATTCACGAACTCCTCGGGTTTCTCGGCGACCTCGGTCTCGACCACCGAGGACCCCGAGACCTCCAACTCGGTGTGCGGGGCGTGCAGGTCGAATGCCGTCACCGCCGTGCCCCAGTAGTCGACGTACCGATAGGACCTGGTGGCCGGAATGGTCTCGACCCGGTTGAGGATCACGTTCTGACGCGAATCGGAACGCGGGGTCAGCCGGGCCTCGTTGAAGGACGCGGTCACCGCCGACTTGTAGGCATATCCCGTGGAGTGCACCACCCGTAGTCGCCACATCTAGACCTCGCCCTCCTCGATCACCACCACGTCGCTACGGCCAGCGTCCGTCCATGCCACCCACGGAGCGGAGTGGAAGTACTGCAGCGCCAACGCTTCTCCCACATCACGGCAGGTCTTCTGCAACCCGGCCAGGCGGCCGTCCAGGGATTCGAGCAGCGCACCGGGCTGCAGGAACTCCAACTCGCTGCGGGCCCGGCCCAGCAGCCGCTGTGCCTCCGCGGTGGCCCCCAGCCGGCTGTGCGGCCGGTTGAGCAACTCGTCGAGACTGTGTTCGGCCAACCGCAGCGAGTAGAAGATCGACCGCGGGAACAATCGGTCCAGCAACATGAACTCGACCACCCGGCCGGCGTCGAGCACACCGCGATAGGTGCGCAGATAGGTGTCATGGGCACCGGCCGAGCGCAACAGCGTGACCCACGCCGGCGACGACCCGCTGTCCCCCACCCGCGACAGCAGCAGGCGAACCGTCATGTCGACGCGCTCGATCGCGCGGCCCAGAACCATGAACCGGTAGCCGTCGTCGCGGCTCAACGTCGAATCGGCCAGCCCGGCGAACATCGCCGCGCGCCCCTCCACATACGACAGAAACTCGTGGGGACCGAGACGTTTGGCCGCACGCTCACGCTCGGCCAGCGCGTTGTAGGTGGTGTTGAGGCACTCCCAGATCTCCGTCGAGGTGACCTCTCGGGCGCCGCGGGCGTTCTCGCGCGCCGACGAGATCGAGTCGACGATCGAATTGCCGCCGCTGTCCCGGCTGAACGCCACGATGTCGGTCAACGACCACACGTCCAGGGGTTGCGCAGGCGGTTCGATACCGAGCACCCGCAGCAGCGTGCGGGAGGCGACGTCCGGGTCGACGCTGGAATCCTCCAACAGCTGATGCACCGTGACATCGAGAATGCGTGCGGTGTCGTCGGCCCGTTCCACATAACGTCCGATCCAGTACAACGACTCGGCATTGCGCGCCAGCATCTACTCCCACCCCCTACTGCTGTTGTTGGGACGACGAACCATCCGGGGCGCCACTGCCTTTGGGCCCCTTGGCGGACCTGGGCAGCGACCGCACCACCTCGGCCGCGGCCAGCTCACGGTCGGCCGCCGACGTCCGTGACGCCAGCACCCAGGTGTCCTTCGAACCGCCACCCTGGCTGGAGTTGACCACCAGGGACCCCTCCGGAAGCGCCACCCGGGTCAGCCCACCGGGCAGCACCCAGACGTCATTGCCGTCGTTGACGGCGAACGGGCGCAGATCGACGTGCCGGGGCGCCAGCTTGTTGCCGATCTGGGTGGGGACCGTGGACAGCTGCATCACCGGCTGGGCGATCCACCCGCGCGGATCGGCCCGGATCTTCTTGGCGATCGCGGCCAACTCCTTCTCCGAGGAGTCCGGGCCGAACACGATGCCGTAGCCGCCCGACCCCTCGACCGGTTTGATGACGAGTTCGTCGATCCGGTCGAGCACCTCCTCGCGTTCGGCGTCCAACCAACAGCGGAAGGTGTCCACGTTGGCCAGGATCGGCTTCTCGCCCAGGTAGTACTCGATGATGGTCGGCACATAGGTGTAGACCAGCTTGTCGTCACCGACTCCGTTGCCCACCGCACTGGAGATCACCACGTTGCCCGCGCGGGCGGCGTTGAGCAGCCCGGCCACTCCGAGCACCGAGTCCGGCCGGAACTGCATCGGGTCCAGGAAGGTGTCGTCGATACGGCGGTAGATCACGTCGACCTGACGTTCGCCTTCGGTGGTGCGCATGTAGACGGCGTTGTCGCGGCAGAACAGGTCGCGGCCCTCGACCAGCTCGACCCCCATCTGCCGGGCCAGCAGCGAGTGCTCGAAGTAGGCCGAGTTGTAGACCCCTGGCGTGAGCACCACGACGGTCGGATCGGCCACGTTGGTGGGCGCGGCATTGCGCAGCGCACGCAGCAGGTGCGACGAGTAGTCGCCGACGGCGCGGACGCGATGGGTGGCGAACAGGTTGGGGAAGACGCGTGCCATGGTGCGCCGGTTCTCCATCACATAGGACACTCCCGACGGCGATCGCAGATTGTCCTCCAGCACCCGGAAGTCACCCTTGTCGTCGCGGATCAGGTCGATGCCGGCGACGTGGATACGCACCCCGTTGGGCGGCACGATGCCCGCGGCCTCGCGGTGGAAGTGCTCGCACGAGGTGACCAGCCGGCGCGGGATCACACCGTCGCGCAGGATCTCCTGCTCGCCGTAGATGTCGTCGAGGTACATCTCCAGCGCTTTGACCCGCTGGGTGATGCCGCGTTCCAGCCGCGACCACTCGGCCGCCGAGATCACCCGCGGCACCAGGTCGAGCGGGAACGGCCGCTCCTGGCCGGACAGCGAGAACGTGATGCCCTGATCGATGAACGCCCGGCCCAGCGCCTCCGAGCGCGACTGCAGCTCGGAGGCATCCGACGGAGCAAGCTCGGCAAAGATGCCCTTGTACGGGCCGCGGACGTTGCCGGCGGCGTCGAACATCTCGTCGAACGCCGCCGAGTACCGGCCCAGCCGGTTGTAGCCGTCGAAGATGCCCTGATGTTTGACGCGTCGCGCCGACGCGGCACGCTGGCCGGCCGGCCTGGACCCGTTCGACTCGGCTCCTTGGGTACGGACAGTTCGCAGGCTCACCCTCCACATGCTGCCGCACCCGGCCGGGTTTCGCCGGGTCAATGACCCAGCCCATTTCGGCAGGCCAAAGGGCGATTGAGGTGGTATTAGAGTGGGGAGACGGGGCCCGCGCACCCGGCGTTCGGGCTGCGCCACTTTGGGAGTTCAGACGCCTCGCTGGTACCCTGAACAGTCGCTGCCCGCAGTGCGGGTGTGCGCACCCAGACTTCGGTAACCCCAGCTAGAGAACTACGAAGGAATTTTTACGTGGCCAACATCAAGTCGCAGGAAAAGCGCATCCTCACCAACGAGCGTCGTCGGCTGCGTAACCAGTCCGTGAAGTCGTCGCTGCGTACGGCTGTGCGTAGCTTCCGCGAGGCCGTCGAGGCGGGCGAGAAGGACAAGGCCGCCGAGTTGCTGGTGTCGACCAGCCGCAAGCTCGACAAGGCTGCCAGCAAGGGCGTCATCCACGCCAACCAGGCCGCCAACAAGAAGTCGGCCCTGGCCCTGGCGCTCAACAAGCTCTGAGCCTCCGCTAGTTTTCCCGGTTCACCGGGTGGCGAGTTCCGCCACCCGGCGTACCGCTGTTTCAAGGGCGTAGTCGGCATCTGCCGCTGCGCCCTTTACGTCTGCGTTGAGGGCCGCGACCACCCGCATCGCCTCGGCCACCGAGTCGCGCGACCATCGACGCGCCTGCTTCTGTGCCTTCTGCACCCGCCACGGCGGCATCCCCAACTCACCGGCCAGCCGGTACGGATCTCCCGACAGCGGGCCCACCCGGGCGATCGTGTGCACCGCCTCGGCCAGCGCATCGGCCAACACCACCTGCGGCTCACCGGCCAGCATCGCCCACCGCAACGCCTCGGCGGCCCCCGCGACATCCCCGGTGACCGCCTTGTCGGCGATGTCGAAGCCCTTCACCTCGGCCTTGCCGCTGTGATAGCGGCGTACCGCGACCGCGTCGACCTGCCCGGCGGTGTCGGCCACCAACTGTGAACACACCGCGGCGAGCTCGCGGATGTTCGATCCGACCGCGTCGAGCACCGCCGTCACGGTGTCGTCGGACACCTTGACTCGCAGTGCGCGGAACTCGGCCCGCACGAAATCCGCACGCTCGGCCGGCTTGGTGATCTTGGCGCACGGATGCACGTGTGCGCCAAGCTTTTTCAGCTGATCGGCCAACGCCTTGGCCCGCCCGCCACCGGAATGGATGACAACCAGCACGGTGCCCGGCGGCAGATCGGCTGCGGCCGAGGCGATCAGGGCCACGGCATCCTTGCCCGCTTCCGCGGCGGCCTCCAGGACCACCATGCGTTCCTCGGCGAACAGCGACGGGCTCAGCAGCTCGGCGAGCTCGCTGGTGCTGACCTCGCCGGCCCGCATCCGGTCCACCGGGACGTCATCGGACCCGGCCTGCCGGCGCAGCGCCCGCAACACCGTCCCGACCGCACGTTCGACCAGCAGTTCCTCATCGCCCAGAACCAGGTGCAGACCGTCGATCTGTTCACTCACACCGATGATCGTGTCACGCCGACCCGACAGCTCCGACCACGTGGCCCGCCAGCGCCCAGGCGAGCAGGCCGAACACCGACACGGCCAGTCCGCGACGCACCCAGCGCAGCCGCCACAGCACTGTCAACGCCACACCGCCCAGGGCTACCGACACCACACCGGCCAGCCCCGAGGGCGACGGCAGCGCGGCCGCGGGCAGCGTCGAAGCCCACCGTGCCACCGACAACAGCCACCACAGCTCGGGACCGGTGAACCGGATCAGCAGCTGCGCCCCGCCAGGCCAGATAGCCGCACCCACCGCGGCCGCCGTGCCCAGGATCGTGATCGGTGGAATCAAGGCCGCCACTGCGAGATTGGCGGCCACCGCCACCAGGCTGACAGTTCCCGAGACCCCGGCCACCAACGGGGCGGTGACCAACTGAGCCACCACCGCGACGCTGACCGCCGCCGCCACCGGGCGCGGCCAACCCCGGTCCTGCAGCCGGCCCGCCCACGTCGGCGCGAGGACGACGATGCCCGCCGTGGCGCACACCGACAACGCGAACCCGACATCGACCGCGAGTTCGGGCGCGGCGATCATCAACGCGATCACGCTGGCGGCCAGTGCAGGCACCGCCTGCCGCCGCCGGTGGGTCAACACCGCCAGCAGCGTCACCGCCCCCATCAGCGCGGCCCGCAGCACGCTCGCCGAGGGCTGCACCACGATGACGAAGCCGACCAGCCCGGCGCCGGCCAGCAGCACCGCCACCCGTGGCCCCACCAGCACGGCAGTCAACAACAGCGCGCCACAGACGATCGTCACGTTCGCCCCCGACACGGCGGTGAGATGAGTCAGACCTGCGGTACGGAACTGGGCGGTGGTGGTACCGCTGACCGCCGAGGTGTCACCGAGCACCAGGGCAGGCAACATCGCGGCCTGGTCCGCGGGCAGCACCGCGCGCGCCGATTCGGCGAAGCGCGAACGGATCTGGGCCGCAACCCGTTGCACCGCCGAGGCCTCCCCCAGCGACGGCTGACCCGATGCCGCCAGCACGGCGGCACTCAGGTCCTTGCGGTCCGGGCGGTTCACCGTGGCACGAAAGCGCACCGGTGTCCCGGGACCGGCCCGGCCGAACGACGACGAGGCGAACACCAGGACCCGACCCGACATCGGAACCCGATCGACCTCACGCAACGCGGCGCGGAACATCAACCGACCGCCCTTGATCGGCCGCAGCGTCTCCCCGGGAACCACCACCACCGTCGCGGCGCCGCCGTAGAGCCGACCGATCGGATGATGCTCGACCTGGTGTACCCGCAGCGCGACCGCCATCGCGAACCCGGCGGCCACGGCCGCGACGGCCAGCACCGCGGCCGCGATCGGCGGGCGGTCCGCCGCGTCAGGCAGGGCACCCCGTCGCGCGACCAGCCAGGTCAACCCCACGGCGCCGAGCCCCACGATCACCGCGGCAACGGGATGCCAGACGATGCCGGATGCCGACACCGACCACGCGGTCAGGGCCGCAGGGACGATCCGCAGATCCAGGGGCTGCCCCTCGGCCCAGGCCTCGCCGATCGAGCCGTCGGCGCCGGCGCTGTCCTGACGGTCACGCCCGGACCAGCTCACGCAGTTTCTCCAGCCGCGCCGGCCCGATCCCGTCGACGTCGCCGAGCTGGTCGACGCTGTCGAACCGGCCGTGCGCGGTCCGCCAGGCCAATATCGCCTCGGCGGTCACCGGGCCGACCCCCGGCAGCGCGTCGAGGTCCTCGACGCGCTGCCGGGGGT
>MSTD01000012.1:127386-137664 GCA_001942045.1 Mycolicibacterium porcinum | reverse complement strand
ATCTCGGCGGGGACGGGCAGCGTCAGCGGTGCGGTCTCGGCCAGGTGGAATGCGACCCAGCCGTCGCTGCCGCCGATCTGCCCGGCGCCCGACCACATCACTTCACCGGAGGCCAGCAGCTCGTCGAGCATGGCCGGCTGATAATCGCGGACTCGTTGACCGAAGACGAGCGATTCCACCGCCGACGCGGGGAGGGGAACGCCGGCGAGCTGCTCGATCACCGCGGCCAGCCCGTCGATACCCGCGCTATGGCTGGAGCCGACGTGTTGCCAGGAAGGCAGGAAACGACCGTAGGCCGCGGTGCTGACCGGTTCGACCTGAGCACGTAGCGCGGCCAGGGAACGGCGACGCAGGATCCGCAGGACCTCGGCATCGCACCACTGATCGCCGGGCAGCCCGTCGACGAATTCTCCACGCACCAGCCGGTTGTCGACGGCCATGCGGCCCAACACATCTGCGGTCACCCGTAGGCCCAGCCCGAACCGGGCGGCGACCTCGGTGGTGGTGAACGGCCCGTGGGTGCGGGCGTAGCGGCCGATCAGATCTCCGAGCGGATCGTCGACGGATTCGGTGAACGCCGCGGGCACCCCGACGGGCACTGGCGCGCCGACCCCGTCGCGCAGCAGACCGATGTCTTCCACCGCGGCCCACCACGTCTGTCCGGCATACGTCACCGGCAGTGCCCGTTTGGCGGCGTGCAGCCCGTCGAGCCAGCCGCCGATCGCCTCGGTGGTGGCACGTGCGGCGATCTCGGCCTCGGTCAGCGGTCCCAGCATCCGCAGCAGGTCGGCGACCGCCTCGGCATCGCGGGCTGCGCGCTCCTCAGTCAGGTGCTGCAGCTGGGCCGACGTCGAAGCGACGACGGCCGGGTCCAGCAGCTCGCGCAGCTCGACCCGGCCCAGCAATTCGGACAGCAGCACGGTGTCCAGGGCCAACGCCGCGGCGCGTCGCTCGGCCAACGGACTGTCGCCCTCGTACATGAAGGCGCCCACATAGCCGAACAGCAGCGAGGCCGCGAACGGTGACGGGGTGGCGGTTTCCACCTCGACCACCCGCAGCCGGCGCTGTTCCACCCGCCGCATCAGTTCGGTCAGGGCGGGCACGTCGTAGACGTCCTGCAGGCATTCCCGCACCGTTTCCAGCACGATGGGGAAGTCGGGGTACTTGCGGGCGATGTCGAGCAATTGAGCCGCGCGCTGCCGTTGGTGCCACAACGGGGAACGCTTGCCCGGGTGCCTGCGCGGCAGCAGCAGGGCACGCGCGGCGCATTCCCGGAACCGGGACGCGAACAACGCCGAGCCGCCCACCTCCGCGGTGACGATCGGCTCGACCTCGTCGGCGTCGAACACGAACAGGTCTGCACCAGGCGGGTTTTCGCCGCTGTCGGGTAACCGCACGATGATGCCGTCGTCGGAGGCGGTGGGCTTCTCGTCGATGCCGTACCGTTCCCGCAGCCGGCGGCCCACCGCAAGGGCAAGCGGTCCGTGAACCCGCAGGCCGTACGGTGAATGCAGGATCACCCGCCAGTCGCCGAGCTCGTCCCGGAAGCGCTCCACCACAAAGGTGCTGTCGCTGGGGACCACCCCGGTGGACTCCCGCTGATCGTGCAACAGCTGGTACAGGTTGTCGGTGGCGAAACCGGCAAAACCCATTGCCTGGCAGCGCTCGTCGAACTCGGTCCGGCCGAGCGCGGCGAGTTCGCCGGTGAACGCCCCGACCGCCGCGCCCAATTCGGCGGGCCGGCCCACGCTGTCGCCGCGCCAGAACGGCAGCCGCGCCGGTTGGCCCGGAGCCGGGATCACCAGCACCCGGTCGTGGGTGATCTCGGTGATCCGCCAACTGGTGGCACCGAGGGAGATGACGTCGCCCGGACGCGACTCGTAGACCATCTCTTCGTCGAGTTCACCGACCCGCGAGGGCTTTTCGGAATCGGTGGCCAGGTAGACGGTGAACAGGCCGCGGTCGGGGATGGCCCCGCCGGAGGTGACGGCCAGGCGCTGGGCGCCGGGACGCGCGGTCAGCGTTCCGTGGTCACGGTCGTACACCAGCCGCGGCCGCAGTTCGGCGAACTCGGTGGACGGATACTTCCCGGACAACAGGTCGAGCGTGGCCTCGAAGGCGCTGCGCGGCAGCGTGGCGAACGGTGCGCTGCGCCGCACCGCGTCGAACCAGGCGTCGGCGTCGACGGGTTCCAGGGCGGCGACGGCCACCGTGTGCTGGGCCAGCACGTCGAGCGGGTTGGCGGGGACGTGCATGGTCTCGATGTCCCCGGAGCGCATGCGCTGCACCGTCACCGCACAGCCGATCAGATCGGTCCGGTGCTTGGGGAACAGCACCCCCTGGGAGATCTCGCCGACCTGATGCCCGGCCCGTCCGATGCGCTGCAGCCCGCTGGCCACCGACGGCGGTGACTCGACCTGGATCACCAGATCGACGGCGCCCATGTCGATGCCGAGTTCCAGGCTGGAGGTGGCGACGACGGCGCGCAGCCGCCCGCTCTTGAGGTCGTCCTCGACCTGGGCCCGCTGCTCCTTGCTGACTGAACCGTGGTGGGCGCGGGCCAGCAGCGGCAGCGCGCCGTTGGCCTGACCGCTGGCCATGAGCTGGGCCGGGGCGCCGCCGCCCACCTGCGGATTGTGCGTGGACGGCAGCTCGATGCCGGACCGTTCGGCGTGGATCTCGTTGAGCCGGGACGTCAGCCGCTCCGCCAGCCGGCGGGAATTGGCGAACACGATCGAGGACTGGTGTGCCTCGATCAGGTCCACGATGCGTTCCTCGACGTCGGGCCAGATGCTGTTGTTGTCGAGATTGGCCATGTCCGGCACCGGAACCTGGACCGAGAGGTCGAAAGTCTTGGCCGCAGGCGGGGCCACGATGGTGGTGGGCGCCTGACCGGACAGGAACCGGGCCACTTCCTCGGGAGGACGCACCGTCGCGGACAAGCCGATCCGCTGGGCGGGCTTGTCGAGAAGTTGATCCAGCCGTTCGAGTGAGAGGGCCAGGTGCGCACCGCGTTTGGTGGCGGCGACGGCGTGCACCTCGTCGATGATCACCGTCTGCACCGAGGCCAGCGTCTCGCGGGCCGCCGAGGTCAGCATCAGGAAGAGCGACTCCGGGGTGGTGATCAGGATGTCGGGCGGCTTGCTCAGCATCGCGCGACGCTGGCTGGGGGTGGTGTCCCCGGAACGGACCCCGACGCTGATCGACGGCGCGGGCACCCCGTGCCGCTCGGCGACCCGGGTGATCCCGGTCAGCGGGGTGCGCAGGTTGCGTTCGACATCGACGGCCAAGGCCTTGAGTGGCGACACGTAGAGCACCGTCGTGCCCGACCTGGGTTCGGCATGCGACCGGGCCAGCTCATCGATGGCCCACAGGAACGCGGCGAGGGTCTTACCCGAGCCGGTGGGTGCGATGACCAGGGTGTTGTGCCCCTCCGCGATCGCGGACCAGGCCTGCGACTGGGCGGCCGTCGGCGCGGGGAAGGCAGCCGTGAACCACTCCCGGGTCAGAGCACTGAACCGGGCCAACGGATCGACCGGCGGGGTGGCCACCTAGCCATACTGCCGCGCACCACCGACAAGTAAGCGTCAGCGCTGGTCAGGAGCGGCGGCGCAGACCAACTCGGCAGGCAGTCCGGGTACCCGGCTGACCGCGTCGAGCAGGGCGTGCGCACAGGTGTCGGCGACGAAGCCCGCGTCGATCGACGGATCCTTGAGACGTTGCCGGCACATCTCGAAGGTCAGGGCCAGCCAGCCGTAGACGGTGGCCCGCAGGTCGCGCTCGACCTTGGCGTCCAGGGGTTCGGAGACCGCGTCGGCGATCCGGCCCATGATCCGGTCGGCCTGGCGGTCGTTGTCGACGTCGTCGACGCCACGCAGCACCGGATCGGTGCGGCCCAGGCCCATGTACGCCGCCCATGCGCCGTGCGGATGCTCCTCGTCATAGTGCAGGTAGGCCAGCACGCCGACCCGCAGCTGGTCGAACAGGCTCTGGCCGGGCTCGGGAGGCGTGCTGGTGGCCTCGAACAGACGCTCGCCCTCTGCCTGCACCACAGCCGCGAAGAAGGCCCGTTTGTCGGGGAAGTAGTGGTACATCAAGGCCCGGGACACCCCGGCGCGCTCGGCGATCTCGTCGATGCGGACCTCGTCGTACGGTCGCTGGCCGAACACCTCGGCTCCCAGCGCCAGCAGCTCGTTGCGTCTGTCGGCAGGGGACAGCCGGCGTCTCGACTCGGCACCCACGTGTGCAGCTTAACGTGAGACCCTTACTTGACACATGTATAACAAGGCCGGAATCCTGGTGGCATGACCGTCGTCGGCGCGCGGACCTCAGCTGGCCAGCCGTACCCGAAACTGCCCCACCCGCCGCGGCGGGTGCCGCTGCTCGGGGACGTCCTCAGTTTGCAGCCCGACTCGTCGATGCAGAACGCGATGGGCATGGCCGAGCTCGGGCCGATCTGCGAATTCCGGTTCCTGGGCGCCCGCTACGTCGTCGCCGCCGGTGCCGACGCGGTCGCCGATCTCAACGACGAAGCCCGGTTCTGCAAGCATGTCGGACCCGATATCGAGGCGCTGCGGATCGTCGGCGGCGACGGACTGTTCACGGCATACAACGACGAACCGAACTGGCGCAAGGCTCACGAACTGCTCATGCCGGCGTTCAGCCAGGCCGCGATGCGCCGCTATCACGGGGTGATGTTCGACGTCGCCGGTGAGCTGACGGACCGTTGGGACCAGCGAGCCGACCGCGACGAAGCCGTCGACGTCTCGGCCGACACCACCCGGGTGACGCTGGAGACCATCGGGCGGTGCGCGGCCGGGTACTCGTTCCGGTGCTTTCAGGATGACGTCATGCACCCGTTCGTCGCGCACATGGTCTCCGCGCTCCTGGGTGCCGATCGGCTCGGTGTCCTGCGCGAAACTTTCCTGCCCGCATTCCTGTACCGGCGTTACGAGCGCCGGGTCCGCAGTGACGCGAAGTACCTCCACGACCTGGCCGACGACATCGTCGCCGCGCGGCGTGGGCAGCCACCGGGCGGCCATGACGACCTGCTGCAGATCATGCTGGACTCCGATCTCGACTCCGCCAACATCCGCTACCAGCTGATCAACTTTCTGATCGCCGGTCACGAAACCACATCCGGTGCACTGTCCTTCGCGCTGTACTTCCTGTCCCAACATCCGAACGTGTTCGCCCGCGCCCGCGCCGAGATCGACGAGGTGTGGGGTGACGAAGCGCGTCCGGAATTCGAGAAGATCGCCAAACTGCGCTACATCCGGCGAGTTCTCGACGAGTCGCTGCGACTGCAGCCGACGGTGCCGGCGTACTACCGTGCCGCCCGCGAGGACACCGTGCTCGCCGGAATTCACCCGATGCGCAAGGGGGATTGGGCCCTGGCGCTGACCTCGACCCTGCACCGTGACCCGCGGTGGGGAGCCGACCCGGACCGCTTCGACCCGGACCGGTTCACCCCGGAACAGGTGCGGGCCCGGCCCAGTGGCCTGTACAAGCCGTTCGGCACCGGTGAAAGATCTTGCATCGGAAGACAGTTCGCCCTCCACGAGGCGGTGTTGATGTTGGCGGTGCTGATCCGGCGCTATGACCTGACCGCCGAGCCGGACTACACGCTGCAAGTTCAGGAGCGCCTGACGATGATGCCGTCCGGGTTCCGGCTGGCGCTGCGCCGACGCTAGCTCGTCGTTACCCGGCATGAAACACCCCGAATCGGGGTACCGTCATCGTTGGACAGACCCGCGACGTCGGCAGGTCCGCGTATGGAATGGTTCAACGCAGACGAATATTGGTTCGCCAGACAGGTATTGCAGCGGGGCACCGCCGCGATCTACCTGATCGCGTTCATCGTGGCGGCCAGGCAGTTCCGTGGGCTCCTCGGTGAGCGGGGGCTACTGCCGATACCTCGGTTCCTGGCCGTCACCTCCTTCCGGCGCGCTCCGAGCATTTTCCAATTCCACTACTCGGACCGCTTCTTCGCCGCGGTTTGCATCGCCGGGGCGGTGTTGTCCGCAGCCCTGCTGGCGGGCTTCGGGGACCTGGTGCCGTTGTGGGCCGCGATGCCGACCTGGTTGCTGGTCTGGGTGCTGTACCTGTCGATCGTCAACGTCGGGCAAACGTGGTACTCGTTCGGCTGGGAGTCGCTGCTTCTCGAAGCCGGGTTCCTGGTGATGTTCCTGGGCAACGACGATGTCGGGCCTCCGCTGCTGGTGTTGCTGCTGGCCCGCTGGCTGTTGTTCCGCGTCGAGTTCGGCGCCGGTCTGATCAAGCTGCGGGGCGACCCGTGCTGGCGCAACCTGACCTGCCTGTACTACCACCACGAGACACAGCCCATGCCGGGCCCGCTGAGCTGGTTCTTCCACCACCTGCCCAAGCCGCTGCACCGAGTGGAGGTGGCCGGCAACCACTTTGCCCAACTCGTCGTGCCGTTCGCCTTGTTCACCCCGCAGCCAGTGGCGAGCTGGGCGGCGATCGTCGTGATCATCACGCAGCTGTGGCTGGTGGCATCGGGCAACTTCGCCTGGCTCAACTGGATCACCATCGTTCTCGCCTTCAGCGCGCTCTCGGATTCCACTGCAGCCGTGCTGTTCCCGGTTCCGGAACACCAATTCGGGCAGACCCCAACGTGGTTCGTCGTCGTGGTGGTCGCATTCGCCGTCGGGGTGGTGAGCCTGAGTTACTGGCCGGCGCGCAACCTCTTCTCCAGGCGGCAGCGAATGAACGCCTCCTACAACCAGTATCACCTGGTGAACTCCTACGGGGCGTTCGGCACCGTCGGCCGCACCCGCGATGAGGTGGTTCTGGAGGGCACCTCGGATCCGCAGTTGAGCGATCACACCGTCTGGAAGGAATACGAATTCAAGGGCAAGCCAGGCGATGTCCATCGGTGGCCACGCCAGTTCGCGCCCTACCATCTACGGCTGGACTGGCTGATGTGGTTCGCGGCCATATCGCCGGGGTACGCCCATGGCTGGCTGCGCATGCTGCTGACCAGACTCCTGGAGAACGACCGGGACACGCTGAAGCTGCTGCGGTCCAATCCGTTCCCGGATGAACCGCCCCGCTACGTGCGCGCCCGGCTCTACCGCTACGAGTTCAGCACCTGGACCGAACTGCGTCGCGATCACGTCTGGTGGCACCGGATCTCGCTGGGCGTGTACGTACCGCCGCAGACGTTGCCATCGGCCGGGCGCTCATCTGCCGGCGCGCAATGACCGCTGGTAGCGGCGCATCCCCGCGATCCAGCGGTCGTAGTCGGAGCCCTTGTGGCGGTACATGTCGAGGACCTGCGGGTGCGGGAGCACGAGGAACTGGTCCGCCTTGACCGCGTCCACCGTGGCTGCCGCGACATCCTGGGCACTGATCACCTCACCGGACTGCACGATCGACGCGGCACCGGCCGCGGAATCCGGATCCGCCGACGCGCGCACCGTATCGAGCAGCGGGGTGGCCACCCCCAACGGGCAGACGCAGCTGACCCCGACGCCGTCGTCGCCGTAGGTGATGGCCAGCCATTCGGCGAATCCGACCGCCGCGTGCTTGGTGACGGCGTATCCGGCCGCCCCGATCTGGGACAGCAGACCCGCCGCCGACGCCACCGAGACGAAGTACCCGCCACCGCGCGACAGCCATTGCGGGACAAGCACTTGCGCAGCCCTGATGTGGGAGCGCAGGTTGACGTCCAGGATCGAATCCCAGTCCTCGTCAGTACCGAGGCCCGGCGCGCCGATGATGCCGGCGTTGGCGACGTAGATGTCGACCGGGCCGAAGGCAGTGGTGGTCAGGGCTTCGATGTCGGCCGTGACCCCCGCGTCGGCCCGGATTCCGAGCGCCTGTCCGCCGTCGGACCGGATCTGCTCGGCGGTCTGCTCGGCGGACGCCCCGTCGAGGTCGGCAGCCACCACCCGGGCGCCTTCCGCGGCGAACGATTCGGCCAGTGCGCGGCCGATACCTGATCCGGCACCGGTGATGACCGCGACCGTGTTCTCAATCTGCATGCCTCCTGCTTACAGTCGATCCTCCTTGAGGGCCAGTGCGGTGGAGCCCTTGGTGTAACTGACTTCCCGGATCCCAAGGACGTCGTGCAGGCGGCCCGCCGGAAGGGTCACCGGTTTGGGCGCCGGTCCGTCGCCGGGATGGGGAAGGGGATAGGCCGTGGTGGTGCCGCTGTAGAACGTCACATTTCCCTCGGTCTTCGAGAACAGCTGGTGCACATGCCCGTTGAGGCACGTCACCGAGGAGAACCGGCGTAGCTGGCTCAGCGCCCGGGCGGCATCGTCAGTGCCCCAGCCCCAGTCCGGGTACATCGCGAACAACGGGATGTGGCTGAACACCACGATCGGGGTGTCCGAGGACAACGGGGCGACGTCCTTCTCGACGAAGTCGAGCTGATCGACACCGAGGTGCCCAAGTTTCTTGAGATTGAGCGTGTTGACCAGCCCGATGACATGCACCCCGGAGACATCGAAGCTGTACCAGCCGTCGCCGCGGGTCCCCGCACCGAACACCGACCGGTACTTCTGACCCGCATCGTCGACGGAGTCGTGTTCGCCGGGCACGGTGAACACGTGCGGCGCTTTGAGTCCCTGCATCATCTGCTTGACCTGGTCGAACTGGGCGGGGGTGGACAGGTGGGTGAGATCACCGGTGTGGATCACGAAATCCGGTGTGTAGTCCAGAGAGTTGATCTCGTCGATCGCCCGGCCGAACGACCCGGCCACATCGGGATTGGCGGCGCCGCTGAATCCGATGTGGCTGTCGGAGACCTGCGCAAAACGCAGAGTCGGTTGTGCGACATCAGAACCGCGTGAACCGGCCGCATGTGAGATGACCTCGCCGCCGACCACGGCAAGACCGACCGCGGCACCGAACCAAGCGCCGTGCCGGATGAGCTGGCGGCGCGACATGGTGTGTGGATCGGTCATGGCGTCACCACCACGGTGCCGTGCATGACCGGATGGATCGAGCAGATGTAGTCGTAGCTGCCCGGCCTGGTGAAAGTGAAGCTGAAGGTGGCGTTGGCGTCCAGGCCGGGGGAGTGGAACGAGCCGTCTCCGGCGGCCACGGTGTGAGGTTCCTCGTCGTGATTGGTCCAGGTGACCGTGGCGCCGCGGTGCACCGTCAGGGTGGCCGGTGCGAACGCGAAGTTGTCGATGTTCACCGCGGTGCCGGAGACCGGGGCGAGAGCTGTGCTCGCCGGTGCGGCGGACAGCGGGTACGAGCACGCGGATGCCGTCGTCACCAAGGCGACGACAACAGCAGATGCCGGGATTCTTCGGACCATCGGGACCTCCGTCGGGCTGTGGAGTGGTGCAAAGCGGTCATCACGAGATAGCGCCGGGGGTTACAGAGGTGGATGCTGATCAGATGCGGGCAACGTTCGCGTGTAACCGCCGGCCCTATCTAGGTGGGTGATGGTGCAGAAGTCTTCGCCCGAGTCCGCGGGAATCCTCGATGCCACCCCCGCGTGAGCGTTCTGAGCTGCGCATTGTGCCCGAGGCGTGTTACCCGAGCTGGGAAGCCGTCTACGACGACAACGTGACGTGGGTGTACCGGCTGCTCTATGCGCGGCTGGGCAGCCGTTCGGACGCCGAGGACCTCACCTCCGAGGTGTTCCTGGCCGCGCTGCGGCCGCTGCGGCTCTCGGCAAGTGTGGCCGAGGTCCGCTCATATCTGCGCGCCACCGCCCGCACTGTGCTGGCGGCGCATTGGCGGGCCACGATGGGGCGTGAGATCACCGCGATCGACGACGACGTCGCCGCACCCGATCCGGACCCGGCCGAGGAGGCCGGCACCGCCCCGCAGCGCGTCGCGACGGTCCTGGCGCAACTGCCGCCGCAGTACCGTCGGGTGCTGGAACTTCGTTTCCTGCAGGGGTGTTCGGTGCGGGAGTCGGCGTCCGAGATGGGAGTAAGTGTCGCGAATGCGAAGGTGTTGCAGCACCGGGCATTGCGATTGGCCGCTCAGATCAACGAGGGAGAGTCACGGTGACCAGGCGCGGGGTACGCAAATACGTCGACGATCTACTCGCCGGGCGACGGCCGAAATCCTTTCCTGCCGACGATTTCGACGCTGCCCAGATCCGTACGGCGATCGAGCTGCGGGCCGCCCAACGCGATGCCGACGAGCCACGGCCTGAGTTCGTGGACGGGCTCAAGAGCCATATCGCCCAACAGTTTTCCCATGAGGAGCCGGAGGATGCGGCTCCCGCGCGTCAGGGCATGTCGGCGACGCGGCGACAGGTGATCGTCGGCAGCGCTGCCGCGG